>NZ_JBIVXF010000017.1:0-228255 GCF_044769045.1 Streptomyces sp. NPDC090741
TTTTTTGGGGGGGCGGGGCCGTGGAAGCCGCGGGGGCCGGTTCTTAGTTCTTCCCCACCAACCCCCCCCCCGCCCGACGCTTCCGAGGTGTCTGACGCGTCACGATTGCGCGCCCCGCCGCATCAGGTAGAGCGCGGTCAACGCGTAGAGGACGGACACGCTCACGATCAGCGTGACGGAGTGCCCGTCCGGGGGGAGCATCAGGGCGGCCACGGCGGCCGCACCCACGAACGCGATGTTGAAGAGCACGTCGTAGACGGAGAACACCCGGCCGCGGAAGTCGTCGTCCACATGGGACTGGATGGCCGTGTCGGTGGAGATCTTGGCGCCCTGGGTGGCGAGGCCCAGCAGGAAGGCCGCGACCAGCATCGGACCGGGCGTGAAGAACAGGCCGAGCGGGGGCACCAGGACCGCCGCCCCGGCGGAGCAGGCCGTGATCCAGCCGCGGGTGCCCAGCCGGCCCACCAGCCAGGGGGTGACGACGGCGGCCGCGAAGAACCCGGCCCCGGAGACGCCGACCGCGATGCCCAGCAGGGCGAGGCCGGCGGACTCGCTGTCCGACCAGGAGTACCGGCAGAGCATGAGCAGCATCACGAACAGGGCCCCGTAGCAGAAGCGCATCAGGGTCATGGCGGTGAGCGTCTGGGCCGCCTCCCGCCGGGAGGCCAGGTGCCGCAGCCCTTCGACCATGCCCCGGACGGTCAGGGCTATCCCCTGGACGACCGAGGGGTGGACCCGTCCGGCGGGGTGGTCCGGGCCGAGCAGGCCCACGGCCAGGCGCAGCGAGACCAGGGCCGCGCACAGGTAGAGCCCGGCGCCGAGCAGCACGACCAGGGCGTTGGAGTCGGAGGCCAGCAGCCGGACGAGGAAGGCGAGCCCCCCGCCGGCGACGGCCGCGAGCGTCCCGGCCGTGGGGGAGAGCGAGTTGGCGGTCACCAGCTGGGCGGGGGCGACGACGCGGGGCAGGGAGGCGGCGAGCCCGGCCAGGACGAAGCGGTTGACGGCGGTGACCGACAGGGCCGAGGCGTAGAAGAGCCAGTCGGGGACGTGCGCGACGATCAGCACGCCGGTGACGCAGGCCAGGAGCGCCCGCAGGAGGTTGCCGTAGAGGAAGACCTGGCGGCGGCGCCAGCGGTCGAGCAGCACCCCGGCGAAGGGGCCGATCACCGAGTAGGGCAGCAGCAGGACCGCCATGGCCGAGGCGATGGCCGCGGGCGAGGTCTGCTTCTCGGGGGAGAACACCACGTACGTGGCGAGCGCCACCTGGTAGACGCCGTCGGCGGCCTGGGAGAGCAGCCGTACGGCGAGCAGGTTGCGGAAGTCCCTCAGGCGCAGGAGTACGCGCAGATCACGTACGACAGGCATGAGGGCAAGGGTCACATACGCGGAGGGTCCCCGGGCACATTGCCCGGGGACCCTCCGCGGAAGAACAGCCGAAGACCAGGTGTCCGAAGACCCGTGGGGTCCGACTTAGCGCTCGACCTCGCCCTTGATGAACTTCTCGACGTTGGCCAGGGCCTCGTCGTCGAAGTACTGCACCGGCGGGGACTTCATGAAGTAGCTCGAAGCCGACAGGATCGGGCCACCGATGCCGCGGTCCTTGGCGATCTTCGCTGCGCGCACGGCGTCGATGATGACACCGGCGGAGTTCGGGGAGTCCCACACCTCGAGCTTGTACTCGAGGTTCAGGGGGACGTCGCCGAAGGCGCGGCCTTCGAGGCGGACGTAGGCCCACTTGCGGTCGTCGAGCCACGCCACGTAGTCGGACGGGCCGATGTGGACGTTCTTCTCGCCGAGCTCACGGTCGGGGATCTGCGAGGTGACGGCCTGCGTCTTGGAGATCTTCTTCGACTCCAGGCGGTCGCGCTCCAGCATGTTCTTGAAGTCCATGTTGCCGCCGACGTTGAGCTGCATGGTGCGCTCGAGTCGGACACCGCGGTCCTCGAACAGCTTCGCCATCACGCGGTGCGTGATGGTGGCGCCGACCTGCGACTTGATGTCGTCGCCGACGATCGGGACACCGGCCTCGGTGAACTTGTCGGCCCACTCCTTGGTGCCGGCGATGAAGACCGGGAGGGCGTTGACGAAGGCGACCTTGGCGTCGATGGCGCACTGGGCGTAGAACTTCGCCGCGGCCTCGGAGCCGACGGGCAGGTAGCAGACCAGAACGTCGACCTCGCGGTCCTTGAGGATCTGGACCACGTCGACCGGGGCCTCGGCGGACTCCTCGATCGTCATGCGGTAGTACTTGCCCAGGCCGTCCAGGGTGTGGCCGCGCTGCACGGTCACGCCCGCGTTGGGGACGTCGCAGATCTTGATGGTGTTGTTCTCGCTGGCGCCGATGGCGTCCGAAAGGTCGAGGCCGACCTTCTTCGCGTCGACGTCGAACGCGGCGACGAACTCGACGTCGCCCACGTGGTAGTCGCCGAACTGGACGTGCATCAGACCGGGGACCTTGGCCGCCGGGTCGGCGTCCTTGTAGTACTCGACGCCCTGCACCAGCGAGGCGGCGCAGTTGCCCACGCCGACGATGGCTACGCGAACCGAACCCATTCCGGTTGCTCCCTGTTTGTTCTCGGACGAGGCCTGCGAGATGCAGGCCTCACTTTGCAGTTTCGTCGGGCGGACCGGGTCGTCTCTGATCCCGTCCCGCCCGCTCACTCTCGATGAGCTCGTTCAGCCAGCGCACTTCGCGCTCCACGGACTCCATGCCGTGCCGCTGCAGCTCAAGCGTGTAGTCGTCGAGGCGCTCCCGCGTACGGGCGAGTGAGGCGCGCATCTTCTCCAGGCGCTCCTCCAGCCGGCTGCGGCGGCCCTCAAGGACCCGCATGCGCACTTCCCGCTCGGTCTGACCGAAGAAGGCGAAGCGCGCGGCGAAGGACTCGTCCTCCCAGGCGTCCGGGCCCGTGTGGGACAGGAGCTCCTCGAAGTGGTCCTTACCCGCTGCCGTCAACCGGTAGACGATCTTGGCGCGGCGCCCTGCGAGTGAAGTGGCGAGAGCGTCTTCCGGGGCGTTGCCCGGTTCCTCGATCAACCAGCCGTTGGCGACCAACGTCTTGAGGCAGGGATAGAGCGTGCCGTAGCTGAACGCCCGGAACACCCCAAGTGAGGTGTTGAGCCGCTTGCGGAGCTCGTACCCGTGCATGGGGGATTCGCGAAGCAGGCCGAGGACGGCGAACTCGAGGATGCCTGAGCGCCTGCTCATCCGCCTGCCTCTCCCTCGCCCCTGAGTTTTATACCGAGCTGATGTATCGGCTCGATACATCCAGACGATAGAACGGGCCGTCTTCGGCGACAAGGGGTGACGTGGTGACCGGCATCACATCACCAATTCGTACCAGGCGAGTTGCCTGATTTGGGGTGAACTTCGGCACTGTTCGGGTTTTGAGCGTGCGTAGTCTGTGGGCCATGACAACGGGGGAACCGGAATTCACCTGCCGCTTCCAGGCCACTCGCCTGCCCGAGGAGTAGTCGTTCGATGAGCGAGCACCGCCGCAAACCGCCGCAGCCCGAGGGGGGCGGACGTTCCGCGGCCCGTCGGGCCGCCCAGCAGCGCCCTGGCCGGGGTGCCGGGCCCGCACGCGACGTCCCCACCGCGTCGCCCAGCGGACCGTACGCAGAGCCGCCCGGCCACAGCGGCCGTGCCGGCGCACGCCGGGCCGCCTCCCGCGGATCCGGGGGGCGCGGCCGCGGCGCCGCCGGCGCCGGCACGGGCCGCGGCGCGGGCCGCCCGGACAAGCGGCTGATCAACTACCCGCGCTCCGACAAGGACGGCTGGCAGCGGTTCGTACCGTCCTGGAAACTGGTCTGCGGCACGGCCCTCGGCTTCTTCGCCGTCGTCACGGCGGGTGCCGGCATCGGCATCGCCTCGGTGAACACCCCCGACCCGAACAAGGCGGCCCAGGCCCAGAACAACGTCTTCCTCTGGGCGGACAACACTCAGATGGTGGCCACCGGCGGCTCGATGAACCGCCAGATCGTGCCCATCGACAAGATCCCCAAGTCGATGCAGAACGCGGTGATCTCCGCGGAGAACGAGTCCTTCGAGACGGACAAGGGCGTCGACCCGATGGGCATCGCCCGCGCCGTGTGGAACATGGCCAAGGGCGGCTCCACCCAGGGTGGCTCGACCATCACCCAGCAGTACGTGAAGAACACGTACCTGGACTCCGACCAGACGCTGAAGCGGAAGGTCACCGAGCTCTTCATCTCGATAAAGCTGGGTGTGTCCGAGGAGAAGGACACGATCCTCGCCGGCTACCTCAACACCGCCTACTACGGCCGTGACGCCTACGGCATCCAGGCGGCCGCGCGGGCCTACTTCGGCAAGGACTGCAAGGACCTCACACCGTCCGAGAGCGCCTTCCTGGCCTCCGTACTCAAGGGTCCCAACCTCTACAACCCGGACGGCGGCGTCGGTACCGCGGCCACCCCCGAGAAGAACACCGAGCGGGCCAAGGAGCGCTGGGCCTGGGTCCTGGACCGCGAGGTCGCGGTCGGCCGGATGCAGAAGGCCGACCGGGACCAGTTCACGGAGTTCCCGAAGATCGTCGACTCTGAACAGGCCCGCAGCCTGTCCGGACAGACCGGCTACCTCGTCGACACGGCCAAGAAGTACGTGATGAAGGTCACCGGCCTCACGGCCGAGGAGATGGCCCGCGGCGGCTACCAGATCAGGACCACCTTCCAGAAGCCCAGGGTGGACGCCCTGGTCAAGGCCGTCGAGGACACCCGCAACAACTTCCTGGACGAGAAGGCCCGGCCCGAGTACGACACCTTCGTCCAGTTCGGGGCCGCCTCGGTGGACGTGAAGAGCGGGGCGATCGTGGCCCTGTACGGCGGCCCGGGCATGGACAAGAAGTACTTCAGCAACAACGCCGACACGCTCGGTGTCCCGGTCGGCTCGACCTGGAAGCCGTACGTCCTGGCGGCCGCGATGCAGTACGGCACCCAGAACTCGCACAGCCAGGGCATCTCGGCCGACAGCAAGTACAACGCGAACGACCTGACCGTCATCAACAACCGCGACGGCAAGCCGCTGCGGGACGCCTCGGGCAAGCCGTTCAAGCAGAAGAACGAGAGCACCTACCCCTACGGCTACGTGACCCTCAACGAGGCGATGGAGAAGTCCATCAACGTGCCGTTCGCGCAGCTCGTCTTCGACGTCGGCCACAACAAGGTCCGGGAGGTGGCCGAGGCCACGGGCATCCTCAAGGACTCGATGAACCCGCACAACGACGCCTCGTTCGCCCTCGGCACCTCGACCCCGAGCGCCATCCGCATGGCCGACTCGTACGCCACCTTCGCCGCCTCCGGCACCCACCACGATCCGTTCTCCGTGACCAGCGTCGAGAAGGATGGCAAGGAGCTGCCCGGCTTCGGGGCTCCCAAGGAGCAGCGGGCGATGGACGACTCCATCGCCGACAACGTCACCAAGGTGCTGGAGAACGTCGTCGACAACGGCACCGGCACCAAGGTCAGGAAGCTCGGCTTCACCCGGCCCGCCGCCGGCAAGACCGGAACCACCGACCAGAACAAGTCGGCCTGGTTCGTCGGCTACACCCCGGAGCTGTCCACCTCGGTCGCCCTGTTCCGCACCGACCCGAACTCGGCGGACAAGAAGCTGATCTCCATGAACGGCGTGGGCGGCGTCGACTCCATCCACGGTGGCGACATCCCGGCCGCGATCTGGACCGAGTACATGAAGGAAGCCCTCAAGGGCGCCCCGGTCAAGGACTTCCCGGAGGCCGAGAAGATCGGCGTCACCGCGGACGCCTCCGGTGCCCCTTCGCCGTCTCCGTCCTTCTCACCGTCGCCCTCCCCGTCGATGCCCTCCCCCTCGGCGAGCTCCTCTCCCCCGGTCTCCCCCTCCCCGTCGAAGGGCGGCAAGCCGACCTGCAAGCCGTGGGAGCTGTACTGCATCCCGGACACCAGCGGCGGCACCAACAGCGGCAACACCAACGGGGGCCCCGGCGGAACCGGCGGACCCAGCGGTTCACCGTCGGGGACGCCATCGGGCAAACCGGGCCGCCCCGGCGGCACCAGCTGGGGGACCTCGATGGGAACCTCCGGCTGACCCGCCTCCCCCTGCTCCGACGAGGGCCGTCGCACACCGTGCGGCGGCCCTCCCGCATGTCCGGCCCCGTACGGCAGGATGAGCGCATGACGAAGGTGCACGAGGACCGGCCCGTACTGCCCACCCAGCAGGACGAGGTCGCCGCGGCGGGCAGTGAGTTCCTCGGCGGCCCGATGGGCCGCTACGCCCGGCTGGGCGGCCACTGGCTGACCCCGGTCCGCGTCGTGGTGCTCGTGGCCCTCGGGATGTTCGCGCTCGGCATGGTGCAGAAGCTGCCCTGCTACGACTGGGCGTGGTTCCGGGGAGCCGGCTCCCAGTACACGCACGCCTGCTACTCCGACATCCCGCACCTGTTCTCCGTACGCGGCTTCGCCGACGGGCTCACGCCCTACTTCGACCGCCTTCCCGGCGACATGGAGTACCTGGAGTACCCGGTCCTCACCGGCCTCTTCATGGAGGTCGCCTCCTGGCTGACCCCCGGCAGCGGCTCGATGCAGCATCGCGAACAGATGTACTGGATGGTCAACGCCGGGATGCTGATGGCCTGCACCGCGGTCATCGCCGTCTGCGTCGTGCGCACCCACCGCCGCCGGCCCTGGGACGCGCTGCTCTTCGCCCTCGCGCCCGCCTTCGCGCTCACCGCGACGATCAACTGGGACCTGCTGGCCATCGCCCTGACCGCCGCGGGGATGCTCATGTGGTCCCGCGGCCGCACCCTGCTCTTCGGCGTCCTCATCGGCCTGGCCACCGCAGCCAAGCTCTATCCCGTCCTGCTGCTCGGCGTGCTGTTCGTGCTGTGCTGGCGTGCCGGGAAGTGGCGGGCGTTCGGTTCCGCCGCCCTCGGCGCGGCCGTCTCCTGGCTCGTGGTGAACCTGCCCGTCATGATCTACGCCTGGGACGGCTGGAAGAAGTTCTACACGTTCAGCCAGGAACGCCCGATCGACTTCGGCTCCGTGTGGCTGCTGATCTCCCAGCGCTCCGGGAACCCCCTGCACGACGCCAACACGTACGCGACGGGCGTGACGCTGCTGCTGTGCGCGGGGATCGGCGCGCTGACGCTGACCGCCCCCCGCCGCCCCCGCTTCGCGCAGCTGGCCTTCCTGGTCGTGGCGGCCTTCATCCTGGCCAACAAGGTCTACTCGCCGCAGTACGTGCTGTGGCTCATCCCGCTCGCGGCGCTGGCCCGCCCGCGCTGGCGGGACTTCCTGATCTGGCAGGCCGGCGAGGTCGTGTACTTCTTCGGGATCTGGCTGTACCTCGCCTACACGACCAGCGGGGACAAGCACCAGGGCCTGCCCGTGGAGGGCTACCAGCTGGCGATCGCCGCCCACCTGCTGGCGACCCTCTACCTCTGCGCCGTCGTCGTCCGCGACATCCTGCTGCCCGAGCGGGACGTCGTACGCCGCGACGGATCGGACGACCCGTCCGGCGGCGTCCTGGACGGGGCCGAGGACGTGTTCGTGCTCTCGGACGCAGCGAGGGCGCCGCAGGACGCGGCGCCCTCGGAGGGACAGCGGGTGGAGTGGGGCATGGCCCGCAAGGACTGACCGGTCAGGCGTCGAGCACCCGGTCGAACTGCGTGGTGGTGTGGCGCAGGTGCGCCACCAGCTCGTCGCCGACCTTCGGCTCGGGGGCGTCCGACGGCACGAACAGGATCGACACCTGCATGTGCGGGGGCTCCGCGAACCAGCGCTGCTTGCCCGCCCACACGAACGGCGACAGGTTCCGGTTCACGGTCGCCAGACCGGCCCGGGCCACGCCCTTGGCACGCGGCATCACCCCGTGCAGGGCCTTGGGGGCCTCCAGGCCGACCCCGTGCGAGGTGCCGCCCGCGACGACGACCAGCCAGCCGTCGGAGGCGGCCTTCTGCTGGCGGTAGCCGAACCGGTCGCCCTTGGCGACGCGCGTGACGTCCAGGACGGCGCCGCGGTACTCGGTCGCCTCGTGGTCGCCCAGCCACAGCCGGGTGCCGATCCGCGCCCGGAAGCGGGTCTGCGGGAACTGCTGCTGGAGCCGGGCCAGCTCCTCGGCCCGCAGGTGGCTGACGAACATGGTGTGCAGCGGCAGCCGGGCCGCGCGCAGCCGGTCCATCCAGCCGATGACCTCCTCGACGGCGTCCGAGCCGTCCGGGCGGTCCAGCGGCAGGTGCAGGGCGAAGCCCTCCAGGCGTACGTCCTCGATCGCCGCGTGCAGCTGGCCCAGGTCCTGCTCGGAGATGCCGTGGCGGCGCATCGAACTCATGCACTCGATGACCACGCGGGCGCCGACCAGGCCGCGGACCCCGTCCAGCGAGGACACCGAGCGGATCACCCGGTCCGGCAGCGGCACCGGCTCCTCGCCCCGCCGGAACGGGGTGAGGACGAGCAGGTCGCCGCCGAAGTGGTCCTTGATGCTGGCGGCCTCGTACGTGGTCCCGACGGCCAGTACGTCGGCGCCCAGCCGGGTCGCCTCCTCGCACAGCCGCTCGTGGCCGAAGCCGTAGCCGTTGCCCTTGCAGACCGGGATCATCCCGGGGAACTGGTCCTGGATCTGCTTCTGGTGCGCACGCCAGCGCGCGGTGTCGACGTAGAGCGTGAGCGCCATGCCCGTCCGGAGCCTCTCTCGAAAAAGCTGCCTGTGCAGCGGTGCGGTGTGTGGGGGATGCGGCAGCGGGTCAGCGGCGCGACATGTAGATGTCGAGAGCCTTGTGCAGCATCTTGTTGAGCGGGAAGTCCCACTCGCCGACGTACTCGACGGCTTCGCCGCCGGTGCCGACCTTGAACTGGATCAGGCCGAACAGGTGGTCGTTCTCGTCCAGCGTGTCGCTGATGCCGCGCAGGTCGTAGACGCTCGCACCGAGCGCGTACGAATCGCGCAGCATGCGCCACTGCATCGCGTTCGAGGGCCGCACCTCGCGCTTGTGGTTGGCGGAGGCGCCGTACGAGTACCAGACGTGCTGGCCGACGGTGAGCATCGTGGCGGCAGCCAGCGGCTCCCCCTCGTGCTTCGCGATGTACAGCCTCATCCGGTTCGGGTCCTCGGAGTTGAGGGCCGTCCACTGGCGCTGGAAGTAGCTGAGCGGGCGCGGGCGGAACTTGTCGCGCTCGGCCGTGATCTCGTACAGCTCCTGCCAGACCGGCAGGTCCTCGTAGCCGCCCTGGACGACCTCGACGCCGGCCTTCTCGGCCTTCTTGATGTTGCGGCGCCACAGCTGGTTGAAGCCCTTGAGGACGTCGTCCAGCGAGCGGTTGGCGAGCGGCACCTGGAAGACGTAGCGCGGCTGCACGTCGCCGAAGCCGGCGCCGCCGTCCTCGCCCTGCTGCCAGCCCATGCGGCGCAGCTTGTCGGACACCTCGAAGGCGCGGGGCTCGATGTGCGAGGCCTCCACGTCCCGCAGGCGCTTGACCTCCGGGTCCTGGATTCCGGCCTTGATGGCGGCGGAGTTCCAGCGGCGGATGACGACGGGCGGACCCATCTTCACGGTGAAGGCGCCCTGGCGCTTGAGGTGGGCCAGCATCGGCTGGAGCCACTCCTCCAGGTTCGGGGCGTACCAGTTGATGACCGGGCCCTCGGGAAGGTACGCGAGGTACCGCTTCACCTTGGGCAGCTGCCGGTACAACACGAGGGCGGCACCGACCAGTTCGTCGTTCTGGTCGAACCAACCGAGGTTCTCGGAACGCCACTCGTTCTTCACGTCGGCCCACGCCGGGACCTGGCAGTGGCTAGCCGAGGGCAGGCTCTGGAGGTATCCCAGATGCTGCTCTCGGCTGATGGTCCTCAGGGACAGGCTCATGCGGGGCGTCTCCTCCGGCGGCTTCGCTGGCTATGGCGCGAAGCCTACTGCGACAAGGGCGCCACCCATCTGGGGGACGGGCCGGGCCCGGGCCGGTGTGTGGCCGGCGCCCTGTCGCCGAGGTGCCCCGGTCAGCCCGCCCAGCCGCCGAAGAGACCGCCGTGCGCCATGCCGAGGTAGAAGCCCACGGCCGAGGCGCCAAGCCCGATGATCAGTGCGAAGCGCTCGCGTGTCGTCTCCGAGATGAACTGTCCGTACGCGCCGGTCAGGATGCCGACGAGCCCGGTCCACGAGCTGAGCAGGTGCAGATTGTCGAAGAACCCCGTGACGAACGCCACGGCGCCGAGCACCACCGTGGCCACCATGAGGGTGTCCTGCAGCGGATGGGGCTTGCCATCGGTCGCGAAGAGGGAGATGGAGGACTGGGATCGCGTTGCCTGTGCCATCGGAAGGCACCTCCTGGCTGAAGCAGAGCGGTGCACGGGCGCCTCCGGCAGGGGCCGGGGGCATAGCACCGAGCACACCCGATGAATACAGAGTGTGGCCTCCTCCCGCCGGATTTCAACCGGAAGGAGTCGAGCAGGTAGTCTGTACAGCTGCGCGGTGTCTGCTCACAGACGCCGTGCGCACGCATCACGACCCTCCTGCCACGGAACGACCGTGGCCGCTGAGTCCAAAGGAGGTGGGTTCCACATGCGTCACTACGAAGTGATGGTCATCCTCGACCCCGATCTCGAGGAGCGCGCTGTCTCCCCGCTGATCGAGAACTTCCTTTCTGTCGTCCGTGAGGGCAACGGAAAGGTCGAGAAGGTCGACACCTGGGGCCGTCGTCGTCTCGCTTACGAGATCAAGAAGAAGCCCGAGGGCATCTACTCGGTCATCGACCTTCAGGCCGAGCCTGCGGTCGTCAAGGAGCTTGACCGACAGATGAACCTGAACGAGTCGGTTCTCCGGACCAAGGTCCTTCGCCCCGAGACCCACTGAACTTCGGTTCAGCGGTAATCGGGACCGAGTAGCACAGCAGCCCAGCAGCAATCCCCGCCGAGAGGTTCATCCATGGCAGGCGAGACCGTCATCACGGTCGTCGGCAATCTCGTCGACGACCCCGAGCTGCGCTTCACCCCCTCGGGTGCGGCGGTCGCGAAGTTCCGTGTCGCGTCCACCCCCCGCACCTTCGACCGTCAGACCAATGAGTGGAAGGACGGCGAGAGCCTGTTCCTGACCTGCTCGGTGTGGCGGCAGGCGGCCGAGAACGTCGCCGAGTCCCTTCAGCGAGGCATGCGCGTCATCGTGCAGGGCCGGCTGAGGCAGCGGTCGTACGAGGACCGTGAGGGTGTCAAGCGCACGGTCTACGAGCTGGACGTCGAGGAAGTCGGCCCCAGCCTGAAGAACGCCACGGCCAAGGTCGCCAAGACCACCGGTCGCGGTGGCCAGGGTGGATACGGCGGTGGCGGCCAGCAGCAGGGCGGCGGCGGCAGTGGCTGGGGCGGAACCCCCAGCGGCGGCGCCCCGCAGGGCGGCGGAGCTCCCTCCGACGACCCGTGGGCGTCCAGCGCGCCGGCCGGCGGCCAGCAGCAGCAGGGCGGCGGGGGCGGCTGGGGCGGAAGCTCCGGAAGCTCCGGCGGCTCCAACGGTGGCTACTCGGACGAGCCTCCCTTCTAGGGAAGCTCGCATCCCCACTTCTTGATCACACAGGAGAGACACAATGGCGAAGCCGCCTGTGCGCAAGCCTAAGAAGAAGGTCTGCGCATTCTGCAAGGACAAGACCGTGTACGTGGACTACAAGGACACGAACATGCTGCGGAAGTTCATTTCCGACCGTGGCAAGATCCGTGCCCGCCGCGTTACCGGCAACTGCACGCAGCACCAGCGTGACGTCGCCACGGCCGTGAAGAACAGCCGTGAGATGGCGCTGCTGCCCTACACGTCCACCGCGCGATAAGGAAAGGGTGACCGACTAATGAAGATCATCCTGACCCACGAGGTCTCTGGCCTCGGCACCGCCGGCGAGGTCGTCGACGTCAAGGACGGTTACGCTCGCAACTACCTGGTCCCGCGTGGTTTCGCGATCCGCTGGACCAAGGGTGGCGAGAAGGACGTGGCGCAGATCCGCCGCGCCCGCAAGATCCACGAGATCGCGACCATCGAGCAGGCCAACGAGGTCAAGGCCAAGCTCGAGGGCACGAAGGTCCGTCTGGCCACCCGCTCGGGTGACGCCGGCCGTCTCTTCGGCTCCGTGACCCCGGCCGACATCGCCACGGCGATCGAGGCTTCCGGTGGTCCGAAGGTCGACAAGCGCCGCGTCGAGCTGGCTGCCCCGATCAAGACCCTCGGTTCGTACCAGGTCTCCGTGCGTCTGCACGCCGAGGTCTCTGCGAACGTGGGCGTCGAGGTCGTCGCCGCCTAAGTGCTGCGAGCGAAGGGCCGCACCCCTGTGGGGGTGCGGCCCTTCGTCGTTCCCGGGGATCGCCGCTCGATGTTTCTCCCCCAGCTACCGCTGGGGAGGCCGCCAGTGAAACATCGGACGTTTCCTCGCATGTTTCACGTGAAACATTGGCCCGCAGTCAGCGGGTCGCCCCCGCGATCAGCCAGCGGCCGGAGCGGGCACGCAGCTGGAGGGTGGCCATCCGGACCAGCATCATCAGCGTCATGGCCCACCAGAGCGCGGTGAGACCCCCGCCGAGGGTGGGGACGAGCAGGGCGGCCGGGGTGAACACGGCGAGCGTCAGGAGCATGGCCCAGGCCAGGTAGCGGCCGTCGCCCGCGCCCATCAGGACCCCGTCGAGCACGAAGACGATGCCGCACACGGGCTGGGAGACGGCCACGACCAGCAGGGCCGGCAGCAGGGCGTCCTTGACCACGGGATCGCCGGTGAAGAGCGGGATGAACAGCGGGCGGGCCGCGACCACCAGTGCGCCGAGGACGATGCCGGAGGCGATCCCCCACTGGACCATGCGGCGGCAGACGGCCTTGGCCCCTTCGGTGTCGCCGGCGCCCAGGTAGCGGCCGATGATGGCCTGCCCGGCGATGGCGATCGCGTCGAGGGCGAAGGCGAGCAGGCTCCAGAGGGAGAGCAGTATCTGGTGGGCCGCGATGTCGGCGTCGCCGAGTCGCGCGGCCACGGCGGTCGCGATCATCAGGACGGCGCGCAGGGACAGCGTGCGCACCAGCAGCGGTACACCGGCCTGGGCGCAGGCGCGGATGCCCGCGGGGTCGGGGCGCAGGGAGGCGCCGTGCGTACGGGCTCCGCGGACGACCACGAAGAGGTAGGCGCCGGCCATGGCGCATTGGGCGATCACCGTGCCCCAGGCGGAACCGGCGATGCCGAAGCCGGCGCCGTACACGAGGGCGGCGTTCAGGCCTCCGTTGAGGGCGAAGCCTCCGATGGCGACATAGAGCGGTGTACGGGTGTCCTGGAGGCCGCGGATGACACCGGTGGCGCCGAGCACCATCAACATGGCCGGGATGCCCAGGGCGGAGATCCGCAGATAGGTGACCGCGTACGGGGCGACGGTGTCGGAGGCTCCGAAGAGGGAGACCAGCCAGGGCGCCGTCGGCAGCAGGACGGCGACGACGGCGGCGCCGATCAGGAGGGCGAGCCAGATGCCGTCCGTGCCCTGCCGGATGGCTGCCCGGAGGTCTCCCGCGCCGACCCGTCGGGAGACGGCCGCGGTGGTGGCGTAGGCGAGGAAGACGAAGACGCTGACGGCGGTGGTGAGCAGGGCCGCGGCGATGCCGAGGCCGGCCAGCTGGGGAGTGCCGAGGTGCCCCACGATGGCGCTGTCGGCCATCACGAACAGGGGTTCGGCGACGAGCGCGCCGAAAGCCGGGACGGCGAGCGCGAGTATCTCGCGGTCGTGCCGTCTCGGGGCAGCCTTCAGCGGGGCGAGGGCCTGTGTCATGCGCTCAATCTAATCTTCCACAGGTAATGGATGCAACGGTATTTGGATCCTTACCGATGAGTTGGTTCACACGTTCTCGGCACCCCGTTGGAGGCGTTCTCGAAACTGGGGCCAAGAAATTTCTCCCCCACAGCCCGTGGTGGAAGAAATCGCAGGTCAGGAGGGGTGGTGAGGTAGGGCAGGTGATTTTGTCCACAGCGCCGTCCCCCGGTCCGTGCACAGCTTCCGGTGACTTACCCACAGCATTGGGTCGGTCATCCACATCTCATCCACACAGCCTGTGGATAACAAGATTGGCTGACGTCGCTCTCGGCCCTACCGTTGTGCGTTGCCCGACTCGCCGACGGCGGATTCGGGTGCCCCACATGTCAGAGCCGTGTCGTAGAAAGAGTGGCACGGCGATGTCCGCGTTGCGGACGGGAGGAGGCGGCCCGGTGAGTATGCCCGAGCCCATGGACGACCCCTGGGCCGACAGCGGTCCGGGTGACCGTCTGCCCGCCCGTCCGCGCCGTAACAGCGACAGCCGGGGCCGCGGGGACGAACAGCACGAGCGGGGCCGCGAGGGCGGCTCCTGGGACGGCGGTGGCGGCGGCTTCGAGCGGGTCCCGCCGCAGGACCTCGACGCCGAGCAGTCGGTGCTCGGCGGCATGCTGCTGTCCAAGGACGCGATCGCGGACGTCGTCGAGGTCATCAAGGGCCACGACTTCTACCGGCCCTCGCACGAGACGATCTACCAGGCGATCCTCGACCTGTACGCCAAGGGCGAGCCGGCCGACCCGATCACCGTCGGCGCCGAGCTGACCCGCCGGGGCGAGATCAGCAAGGTCGGCGGTGCCTCCTACCTGCACACGCTCGTCCAGTCGGTGCCGACCGCGGCGAACGCCGAGTACTACGCGGAGATCGTCCACGAGCGGGCGGTGCTGCGCCGCCTGGTCGCCGCCGGTACGAAGATCACGCAGATGGGATACGCGGCGGACGGCGACGTCGACGAGATCGTCAACAGCGCCCAGGCCGAGATCTACGCCGTCACCGAGCAGCGGACCTCCGAGGACTACCTGCCGCTGGGCGACATCATGGAGGGCGCGCTCGACGAGATCGAGGCCATCGGCTCGCGTAGCGGCCAGATGTCGGGCGTCCCGACCGGTTTCACGGATCTCGACTCGCTGACCAACGGCCTGCACCCGGGCCAGATGATCGTCATCGCGGCCCGCCCCGCCATGGGTAAGTCCACGCTCGCGCTCGACTTCGCCCGGGCCTGCTCCATCAAGAGCAACCTGCCCAGCGTGATCTTCTCCCTCGAAATGGGGCGCAACGAGATCGCGATGCGCCTCCTGTCGGCGGAGGCCCGGGTCGCCCTGCACCACATGCGCTCCGGCACCATGACGGACGACGACTGGACCCGGCTGGCCCGCCGGATGCCGGACGTCTCCGCCGCCCCGCTCTACATCGACGACTCCCCGAACCTGTCGATGATGGAGATCCGGGCGAAGTGCCGGCGCCTCAAGCAGCGCAACGACCTCTCGCTCGTGGTCATCGACTACCTCCAGCTCATGCAGTCGGGCGGCTCGCGCCGCCCCGAGAGCCGCCAGCAGGAAGTCTCGGACATGTCCCGAAACCTCAAGCTGCTGGCCAAGGAGCTCGAGGTGCCGGTGATCGCGCTGTCCCAGCTGAACCGTGGTCCCGAGCAGCGCACCGACAAGAAGCCGATGGTCTCCGACCTGCGTGAGTCGGGCTCGATCGAGCAGGACGCCGACATGGTCATCCTGCTCCACCGCGAGGACGCCTACGAGAAGGAGTCGCCCCGCGCGGGTGAAGCGGACCTGATCGTGGCGAAGCACCGTAACGGCCCCACGGCGACGATCACGGTCGCCTTCCAGGGCCATTATTCGCGGTTCGTGGACATGGCCAACACGTAGCATCCGATCATGGATGCCGTATCTGAAGACCTGGATCTGCTCCCCGCGACCCGGCGTGCGCTGAGGCACCGGATCGCCGTCGCGCAGAGCGAGGGGCGGGCGCCGTCGGTGGTGGCGGCCGTGGCCCGCGGCGGCGAGATGGTCTGGGAGGGCTCCCGGACCTCCGTCGAGGGGCACGGACCCGACGGGAACGTGCAGTACCGGATCGGGTCGATCAGCAAGACCTTCACGGCGGTTCTGGTGATGCGCCTACGGGACGAGGGCCTGCTGCGCCTGGAGGACCCGCTGGAGAAGCACCTGCCGGGGACGGGCGCCGGAGAGGTGACGATCGCCCAGTTGCTGGCCCACACCGGCGGGTTGGCGGCGGAGACGCCGGGCGAGTGGTGGGAGCGCTCGCCCGCGGCGCTGCGGCCCGAGCTCGCGGACGTGCTCGGTGAGGAGCCCTTCCGCTTCCGGCCCGGCCGGCGCCACCACTACTCCAACCCGGGCTACACGCTGCTGGGTTCGCTCGTCGAGGCCGTACGCGCAAAGCCGTGGGACGAGGTGCTCCGGGCCGAGGTGCTGGAGCCGCTGGGTCTGGACCGTACGACGGCGCAGCCGCAGGCCCCGCACGCGGGCGGCTGGGCGGTGCATCCATGGGCCGACGTGATGATGCCCGAGCCGCTGGAGAACCTGGGGCTGATGGCCGCTGCCGGACAACTGTGGTCCACCACACGAGACTTGGCGCGGTTCGCGGTGTTCCTCGCCCGGGGTGACGAGCGGGTTCTGAGCGCGGAGTCGGTACGGGAGATGCGGACGCCGGCCGCGCCGCCGGAGCCCGGTCTCGCCGAGCCCGGCTACGGGCTCGGCATGCAGCTGACGGAAACCGGTGGGCGCAGGCTCGCGGGCCACAGCGGTTCGCTGCCGGGGTTCGTCGCGGCGCTGTGGCTGAGCGAGGCGGACGATGTGGCGGCCGTGGTGCTGGCGAACTGCACGTCGGGGCTGCCCGCCGCGACGGTGGCCGCGGAGCTGGTGGCGATCGTCGCGGACGCGGAGCCGCCGTTCCCGCAGCCGTGGCGGCCGTTCAGGGAGGCCGATCCGGTCGCCCTGGAACTGTGCGGCCCCTGGTACTGGGGTACGTCGGCGCAGGTGCTGCGGCTGAAGGCGGACGGGTCGCTGGAGCTCGCGCCGGTGGGTGCGACGGGCAGGGCGGCCCGGTTCCGGGCGGAGCCAGACGGCAGCTGGACCGGACTCTCCGGCTACTACGCGGGGGAAACCCTGCGGGCGGTCCGGCGCGAGGACGGCTCGGTGAGCCATCTCGACCTGGGCTCGTTCGTGTTCACGAGGGAGCCGTACGACGCACAGGCCCCGGTGCCCGGCGGGGTGGACCCGCAGGGCTGGCGGGGCATCGGCTAGACCGTGTCTCTCGGATCAGGCCGGGCCGGCAGGCTCAGGCCACGAGTTCGCGTTCCAGCGGAGTGCGGAAACGCGGAGTGATCCGGGCGTCGCCCACCCAGCGGGCGAGGCGGGCGGCCTCGGCTGCGACGGCCTCCTCGGCGACGGGGCCGGGGTCGCCCAGCAGGCGCCAGACGATTTCGCCGTCCGCGCGCTGGGCCCAGCCGCCGACGATCTCACCGTTCCACCACACCGTGGGGCCGATGTTGCCGGCGTAGTCGAAGAGTGCGGGCCGGTGGGCGGGGTCGAGGTGGAAACCCCGGTCGGCCCAGCCCATTGCGCTGGGGTCCAGGCCGGGCAGCAGTGCGGTCCAGGGTTCCGGGGCGGGTTCGGGCGCGGTGTCGCCGGGGCTGACCAGGGCGGTTCTGCCGTCGTCGAGGCGGACGTGGTCGGGGCCGACGGCGGCGAGGGCCTTGCGGACGTCGGTGAGGGTCCAGCCCGTCCACCACTTGAGGTCCGCCTCCGTGGCCGGTCCGTAGGCGTGCAGCCAGCGGCGGGCGATCTCGGCGCGGGCCTCGGCCGGCGGTACGGCGGGCCAGGGCTCGGTGTGCACCCAGCGGAACTGGCTGGAGGTCCACGATCCGCGCGGCCGGTCACGGCGGATCCGGCCGTCGGCGGCCAGGAGCCGGATCACACGGGTGGCGACGCCGGTCTCGGCCTCGTACTTCTTCCCCCGGCCGACGGTGATCTTCCGGCGTAGTGCGGGCACGGCAGCGGAGAGCTGGCTGCCGGTGCAGGGGCCATGGGCGTCGAGGGCGTGGAGCGCGGCGGCCTCGGCCCCGGCCAGCCAGTCGGCGTCGAGGCCCTGGCCGTCCTCGTCGAGGTGCTTGAGCAGGGTGCGCCGCTCCTTGACGGCGATGCCCCGGGCTGTGGAGGAGTCCACGTACGGGGCGAGTTCGCCGGAGACGGCGAAGAGGGTTCTGCGCATGCTGAGCAGCCGGACGAGAGAGACGTCCTCGTAGAGCGCCTGCTCGACGGCGGCGGGGCCGCCTTCCGCGAGCCGGGCGCGGGCCGAGAGGAACAGGGTCGCGGCGTCGGTGGCGTGCAGGGCGACGACGGCGTTCGCGGCCTCGGCCACCGTGGCGGCATGTACCGAGGGAGCCAGGCGATGTCTGCGCCCGAGCCGGTGGCGGCGCTCGGCGGTGGTGACGAGGGGGAGGCTGGGGCTCATCCTCCCGATCGTAGGCCGGGCCGCCGACAGCGGCCCGGCCTACCGTGCGGGCGATCAGAGGGAGAGCTTGAACCCGACGTGGGACGCGGTGAACCCGAGCCGCTCGTAGAAGCGGTGGGCATCGGTGCGGGTCACGTCCGAGGTGAGTTGCACGAGTCGGCAGTTCTCACGGCGGGACTCTTCTATGGCCCATTGGATGAACCGGGTCCCCAGGCCGCTGCCGCGCTCGTCGGCGTGGACCCGCACGCCTTCGATGATCGAGCGGGTGGCTCCCTTGCGGGACAGCCCGGGGACGATGGTGAGCTGGAGGGTGCCCACGACGCGTCCGTCGCGGACCGCGACGACCACCTGCTGGTGGGGGTCGTCGGCCAGGCGCTTGAACGCAGTGATGTACGGCGTCAGATCGTCGGGCGACTCGCGAGTGGCGCCGAGCGGGTCGTCCGCCAGCATGGCGACGATGGCGGGCAGGTCCTCCTCGGTGGCGGGGCGGATCGCCGGCTCGTCGGGATCGGTCATGGAGAGGTTCCTTTCTCGGCCCGCCGCTCTCAGCCCGCTGCCACGGTGAGCGGGGCCCAGCGTCGCGTCCAGTCGCCGGGCAGTCCCGGGATGTCGCGGGTCATGACGGCGTTGAACGCCACGGAGCCGAGGCCACGGTCCTTGAGCCAGGCGAGGAGCTCCTCGTGACGTACGTCGATGTCGGTCCGTAGCGGCCGGTCGGTGGCGGCGGCGAGTGCGGTGACGAGTGCCTGGGCGCCGGCCGTGTCGCGGGCGATCAGCGGCCCGATCACATGGGTCTCCATGTTGGGCCAGATCGCGGCATACCCGACGAGCTCGCCCCGGCCGTCCTCGGCGACCAGCAGCCGGTCCGCGAAGGCGGGAAGCCGAGTGATCATGTGTGTCCGGTCCGTGCCGAAGACCTCGGTGTCCAGCCGGACGATCCGCGGGATGTCCTCGCCGGTCGCCGGCCGGACCGCCACGGCGCCCGCCTCAGGCGCCGGGTCCGACGGTCCTCGGCGGAAGGTACCCCGGAGCATCTCCGCGCGGCCGGTGGTGTCGAAGCCGAGCTCCTCGTAGAGGGGGCGGCCGTAGGGAGTGGCGTGGAGGGTGAGCGGGACGCCCTTGAGCAGGTCGTCGCAGACGTACTTCATCAGCCGGCGACCCAGGCCGCGACGGGCATAGCGCTCGGCGACGAGGACCATCCCGATGGCGGCGAGCTCCGGGCCGGCGTGGGTGTGCCCGTACGAGGTGACGACGCAGGCGGCCGCGAGCCCGTGTCCATCGGGTGCATCGATGCCGTAGCCGCTGCCCGCGGCGAGAAGCAGCCCCCACTTGTGGTCCTCGCGCGGCCACCCGCGGTCTTCGGAAAGGTCGGCGCAGCTGCGGAGATCATCCACGGTCAGCGCACGGATCGGCAGGTCGGTGAGGTGTGGTGGTGTCACGGGCCCAGACTGGATCATCAGCCGGGGGGCGTCCAGAGGATTTGGGGTCGATGTTTCACGTGAAACATCGCGAAGCCTCTCCCCGGGGCTTCCGTGACGGGGTGGCTTGGTGGGACCGGGCGATGTTTCACGTGAAACATTCGCTGCATCTGCATCTGCTTCGCCCCGCCGGGAGGTGCCCTCGGCGAAATGAACGGGCTAGCCTCGTCTGCCATGACCCTCCTTCACCTCTTCGATCTCGACGGGACGCTGATGTACGGCTCGGCGGCGCCGGTCGAGATCTCCCGACAGCTCGGCCTGAGCGCGGAGATCGCCAAGCTGGAGCGGGCGTTCGGCGCGCAGGAGATGGGGCCGCACGAGTTCTCGGTGGCGGCGCATGCGCTGTGGGCGGAGCTGACGCCCGGGCACGTCCGGGCGGCGTTCGACGGAGCCCCGTGGCTGGTGGGTATCCGCGAGGTGTGGCGGGAGATCAGGGAGCGTGGGGACTACTGCGCGGTGGTCTCGTTGTCGCCGTCGTTCTTCGTGGAGCTGCTGCTGGAGTGGGGCGCTCATGCCGCACACGGTTCGCTCTTCCCGGAGGTGCCTTTCACCAGGCCCGTGGAGGCGGCCGGGATCATGACGCCCGAGGGAAAGGTCACGGTGGCGGACCGGCTCTGCGCGCAGTTCGGGGTGAGCCGGGCCGACTGTGTCGCGTACGGGGACTCGGCGACCGACGCGGTGCTCTTCGACGCCGTTTCGGTGTCCGTCGCGGTCAACGCACGGCCGTATCTGGCGGAGCGGGCGACATACGTCTACGAGGGCCGGGACCTGCGAGAGGCGTATCAGCTCGTCGGGGCGGCACGCCCGGAAGTCCAAGCATCTTAAGAGGAAAGCGGGTTCGAAACGCGGACTTTCCGGGTTTTCCCGCGAGTAGGTTGGGGCGGCTGGCAGGCTCTGAGGCCCGGAACCACGGATTCGAAGGCCGTGGCGTGCTTACCGACCGAGATGTTCGAAGCGAGGCACCGCATGGACGCTCCGCCCACCAGATCGGCCAGACGGACGGCCCGGATACCGTCCGGGGGCGGTGCGGTCGAGCCCTCCCCGGACGCGGTGCTCATCCGCCGCACCCTTGAGGAGATCGCACCCATCGCCGACAGGGTGACCTCGTACTTCTACGCCCTGGTGTTCACCAGGCACCCGGAGGTGCGGGGCATGTTCCCGGCCGCCATGGACGCACAGCGAGACCGGCTGCTGAAGGCTCTGCTGACCGCCGCCGAGCACATCGACGACCCGGAGGTGCTCGTCCCGTATCTGCGCCGGCTGGGTACCGGGCACCGGAAGTACGGGACGATGGCCGGGCACTACCCGGTGGTGGGCGAGGCCCTCATCGGCGCGCTGTCCCGGTACGCGCAGCAGACCTGGGGGCCGGAGACGCAGGCCGCGTGGGTGCGGGCGTACACCGTGATGTCGCAGATCATGATCGACGCCTCGGCGGAGGACGAGGTGAAGAGCCCCGCCTGGTGGCACGCGGAGCTGGTCTCGCATGATCTGCGCACCCCGGACATCGCGGTGCTGACGGTCCGCCCCGACCAGCCGTACCCCTTCCTCGCGGGCCAGTACACGAGCCTGGAGACCCCGTGGTGGCCCCGGGTGTGGCGGCACTACTCGTTCGCCTCGGCGCCGCGCGCCGACGGGTTGCTGTCCTTCCACGTCAAGGCCGTTCCGGCGGGCTGGGTATCCAACGCGCTGGTGCGGCACGCCCGGCCCGGCGACGTGCTGCGGCTCGGGCCGCCGGCCGGGTCGATGGTGGTGGACCACAGCACCGACAACGGGATGCTGTGTCTGGGCGGCGGGACCGGCATCGCCCCGATCAAGGCGCTGATCGAAGACGTGGCGGTGCACGGCGAGCGCCGCCCGGTGGAGGTGTTCTTCGGGGCGCGCAGCGACGGTGACCTCTACGACAAGGACACCCTGCTGGGGTTGCAGCGCTCGCATCCCTGGCTGTCGGTGCGCCCGGTGGTCGGAGAGGGACTCGCGGGCCAGCTGCCCCAGGCGATCGGCGAACACGGGCCGTGGAGCTCGTACGACGCGTTCGTCTCGGGGCCGCCCGCGATGATCCGCAGCGGGGTGAGCGAGCTCAAGCGGATCGGCATACCAGGAGACCGGATCCGCTTCGACGCGGTGGAGGAGCTGGTGGGCGCGGCGGGCTGAGACCAGGGCGACCTGCCGGGGCCCGGGCCGAAGCGACCCGGGCCGAACAGACCGAAGACCGGGCCGGGATCAGCCCAGGTCGGGTGCGTGCATGGCGCGTACGCCCTCGATGTTGCCGTCGAGGTAGTGGCGCAGGGACAGCGGGACGAGATGCACGGCGGCGATGCCGACCCGGCTGAAGGGCACGCGGACGATCTCGTACTCGCCGGCGGGCTCGTCGACTTCGGGGCCGTGCCGCTGGCTGGGGTCCATGGACTCGAGGTGGCAGACGAAGAAGTGCTGCACCTTCACTCCGGTCACCCCACCGTCGGCGATGTGCTCGACGGTGTCGACGAAGCAGGGCACCACATCGGTGATCTTCGCGCCGAGTTCCTCGTGGAGCTCTCTGTGGAGGGCGTCGACGACAGTGGCGTCCGAGGGCTCCACTCCCCCGCCGGGGGTGAGCCAGTACGGATCGACGCCGGGCTTGGTGCGCTTGATGAGGATCAGGTCGCCACCGTCGAGCAGGATCGCGCGGGCGGTGCGTTTGACCACGGGACGTTCGGTCATGGGAGAAGAGTGGCCCAGACTGCGGTGTCTGAAACGCGTGTCGGCGAAACGCGCCGCACACCGGAAGCGGAGGCTCACCAGTGGGCGGCGGCGCGCAGCAGCCGGTCGTGTGCACGGGAGAGGTGGGCGAGGGCGAGACTGCCGGTCCGTACGACGAGGAACCAGGTGCGCAGCGGCGGTACGGGCGGCTCCAGCAGGGCGACGATCTGTCCGCGGTCGAGGGCGTCCTGGCACAGATACCGAGGCAGGACGGCAAGTCCGGCTCCGGCCCGGACGCACTCCAGTACGGCTCGAAGGTCGGGGGCGACGACGGTGGCGGCCTCGGGCCGGGTGCCGGGCCGGGTCTCGAAGACCGCGGCCCAGTAGCGGGCGACGAGCGGCAGCGTCTCGTGGACTTCGACGAGCGGAATGCCGTCGAGGGCGGCGGGGCCTGCCTCGCGCAGCCGGTCCGGATCGACGAGGGCGGCCCAGTAGGGCGCGGCGACCAGGACGTGCTCCTCGTCGCACAGGGCGGTCGCGCTGAAGAGCCCGCCGCGCGGGCGGGCGGTGGTCACGACGAGGTCGTGGTGGCCGGCGGCGAGCCCGTCGAGGGCCTCCTCGGCTCCGGCCTGGAACACGGTGCGCAGGGTATGGCCCTGGCCGACGAGCGGTGCGAGGGCGGGCAGGACGCGCACGCACAGGAACTCGGGCGGACCGGCGAGGTGCAGGGTGCGTAACGCGCCGGCGGCTTCGCGTTCCGCCTCGGCTATCCGCAGCAGGGCGTCGAGGTGCGGGGCGGCCTTGTGGGCGAGTTCGTCACCGACGGCGGTGGGGGTCACCCCGCGGGCCCTGCGGTGGAACAGCGGTCTGCCCAGCTGGCGTTCGAGGGTGCGGATCTGCGAGGTGACGGCGGGCTGCGACAGCCCGAGGAGCGCGGCGGCCCGGGTGAACGAGCCCGCCCGGTGGACTGCGACGAAGGTGCGCAACAGGGCCAGGTCCATGAAGGCCCCTCTCGGTGGGGGCCTTCAACTATAAATATGCCGATAGGCCCCTGTCGTTACCGTGATTGGACTCTGACGTTGGGTCAACTAGCCTTGTGCGCGTGGTTCTTCGCGCGGAACCCGGGGCGGTCCGAGCCACTAGGGGGGAGGCTCGGACCGTCCTTGTTCCGGCTGCTCAGACGGCCGTGCCCGCCGCGTCGAGGGCCCGCAGCACGTCCGCGACCAGGTCATCGGTGTCCTCGGCCCCGGCGGACAGACGGATGAATCCCTCCGGCACGGGGTCGCCACCCCACCGTCCGCGCCGCTCCGCGGTGGACCGTACGCCGCCGAAGCTGGTGGCGTCCTCGACCAGGTGCAGGGCGGCCATGAACCGTTCGGCGTGCGCTCGGTCCGGCAGGGTGAACGAGACGACGGAGCCGAAGCCCCGCATCTGCCGGGCGGCCGTCCTGTGCGACGGGTCCGCGGGCAGCCCGGGATAGCGCAGCCCGGTGACGTCCGTACGGTCGGCCAGCGCCTCGGCGACGGCCCGTGCGTTGGCCCACTGGCGCTGGGCGCGCAGCTGGATGGTGGCCAGGGAGCGGTGGGCCAGCCAGGCCTCCATCGGGCCCGGGATCGCGCCGACGATCTTGCGCCAGCGCCGGACGGCGGCGGCGAGCCCCGGGTCGCGACAGACGACGTAGCCGAGCAGGAGGTCGCCGTGGCCGGTGAGGCCCTTGGTGCCGCTGGCGACGGAGAAGTCCGCGCCGAGTTCCAGGGGCCGCTGGCCGAGCGGGGTGGCGAGGGTGTTGTCGACGGCGACGAGGGTGCCGCCCGCATGAGCGGCCTCGACCAGGCGGCGGATGTCGCACACGTCGAGCCCGGGGTTGGAGGGGGTCTCGATCCACAGCAGCCTGGCCCCGTCGAGGACGGCGAGCTGCGCCTCGTCGGCGGTCGGGGCGGTGCGGACGTGGATCCCGTACGCCTCCAGCTGCTCGCGGACCAGTGGCAGGGCCTGGTAGCCGTCGTCGGGCAGGACGACGGTGTCGCCGGTGCGGGCCTGGGAGAGCAGGACGGCGGAGACGGCGGCCATGCCGGAGGCGAACAGGGCGGTGTCGACGCCGTCCTGGCCGGGCGCTTCGAGTTCCCCGATGGCCCGCTCCAGCAGGGTCCAGGTGGGGTTGGTGTCGCGGCCGTAGGTGTACGGGCCCGCCACGTCGCCGGGGAGGTGGAAGTGGGCGGCGAAGACGGGGCCGGGCAGGGGCGGCTCGTTCTTGACGGGTTCGGGCAGCCCGGCGCGCACGGCCCGGGTGCCGTCGCCGATCCCGTCCGCCGCGGCGGCTCCGGACCCCATTCCTGCTCCTGCTCCGGCCGCCGTGGGCTCGTCGGCGTGGTCGGTCATGCGGTGTGCTCCTTCACTGCCTCGCGTACGGCGTCCAACAGGCCCGCGCTCGCCGCCTCGACGAGTTCCAGGCACTGCTCGAATCCGTCGAGGGAGCCGTAGTAGGGATCCGGTACATCGGCCTCCGCGGCCGTCGCCGCCGGGTCGTAGGAACGCAGCAGCCGAACCTTGGCGGCGTCCTCGGGGGTGGGTGCGAGCGCCCGCAGGTCCCGCAGGTGCCCGGCGTCGAGCGCGATGACGAGATCGAGGCCGGCGAACCAGGAGGCCCGGAACTGCCGGGCCCGGTGACTCTGCTCGTACCCGGCGGCCTCCAGGACGGTGACGGTGCGCGGATCGGCGCCGTCCCCCTCGTGCCAGCCGCCGGTGCCGGCGCTGTCCACCTCGACCAGGGCGTCGAGACCGGCCTCGGCGACGCGGGCGCGGAAGACGGATTCGGCCATGGGGGAGCGGCAGATGTTGCCCGTGCAGACGAAGCACACGCGGTACATGGCGGTCCGCTCAGTTCTTGTCGGGCAGGGCCATGTTCACGGCCCAGGAGACGACGGAGATGATCAGGCCGCCGAGCAGGGCCGTCCAGAAGCCGTCGACGTGGAAGCTGAGGTCGAGCTTCCCGGCCAGCCACGAAGTCAGCATCAGCATCAGGGCGTTCACGACGAGGGTGAACAGCCCGAGGGTGAGGATGAACAGCGGCAGCGAGAAGAACTTCACCACGGGCTTGACGATGATGTTGACCAGGCCGAAGACCAGTGCGACCAGGATCAGTGCGAGGGCCCTGCGGCCCAGGGAGCTGTGGTCGTCGAGCGTTATGCCGGCGAGCAGCCAGATGGCGACGGCCAGGGCTGCCGCGTTCGCGAGCGTCTTGACTACGAAATTCGTCATGTGTCTGATCGTGGCAGAGAAGATCCCGGTGGGACATCAGCAGATCAGCGGATGCCAGGGAACGCGAGAGAACAAGGGGCACAACGACGATGAAGGCCTTCCGGCTGGACGAGCTCGAGGCGGAGCGGCTCGCGAACGACGGCGCCTATCTGCAGTTCCTGCGCGAACGGAACATGTCGGTCGGGTTGTACGCGCTCGACGCCGGCCAGAGCGACCCGCAGCAGCCGCACCGCCAGGACGAGGTGTACTTCGTGGTGAGCGGCCGAGCTTCGATCACGGTCGGGGAGGAGACGACGACGGTGGCGCGCGGCAGCGTCGTCTACGTCCCCGCCGGGGTGGTGCACAAGTTCCACCACATCACCGAGGACCTGCGGGTCCTGGTGGTGTTCTCCCCTCCGGAGGCCTAGCCGGCAGATGCCCGTCCCAGGGTCGGCCGCCCCGATTCCCCTAGGGGGCGGATCAGGGGAGTCCGGGGGCTCGCGGGCCCCCGGGAGGTTGGGCGGCCTCCTAGCATCGAGAGCAGGAAGTCACGGCTCAGGAAGAGGTTGAGGACATGGACGGGATCCGAGAGACATTCGCAGGCATGCCCTGGTGGGTTAAGTGGGTCGCGATCCCGCTTCTGGTGCTCTTCGTCTTCGGTGGCGTCATCACCAGCATCCTCGGTGCCCTGATCTCGTTCGTCTTCAAGCTGCTGCTCTTCGCGGCCCTCGTAGGCGGCCTGGTCTTCATCGTGAAGAAGTTCACCGGCAGCGGTACCAAGTCTTCCTCCCGCGACTGGTAGGTCCCCGGGCCCCGGGTCAATCCCGGGGATTAACCCGGGCGGGGGAACGTGAGGCGGCAAACCGCCCACACCGCGGGAATCGGCGGATAGAGTGGCAATCTGTGCCGTTCCCTGGGCATCGGACGCCGGCGGTGCCGCCCTGACCTGCGGTTTTCTCAAGTGTGTCAGCCGAGTGCGACCCCCAGGAGCCGCGGCGCGTGCGGGGGCGGCCCCCGCAGGGCGGGCCCTCCCCAGGCCCGCCGCCACGCCTGGGGGTGAGCTTTGTCTTCGGTTCACAATGCCGGTGTGCCGACGCTGATCGGTTCGGTGCAGCGCGCGTTGAGGCTGCTCGAAGCAGTGGGTTCCCATAGCGAGGGAGCCCCGGCGAAACAACTGGCGCGCGAGGCCGGGCTCCCGCTCCCCACCGCGTACCACCTGCTGCGTACCCTCACCCATGAGGGATATCTGCGGCGCGAGAGCGGCGTGTTCGTGCTCGGCGCCGCCGCCGGGCGGCTGGCGGGTGGCGGGCTGCAGCAGAAACGTCGCAGCATGATCGTCGACTCCCTCGCGCATTTCCGCGACGCAGTCGGGGCCCCCGTCTACTTCGCGGTGTTCCGTGAGGGTGAGATCGAGCTCGTGGGCGTCTCGGACACCCCGGCCAGCCCCGCCGTCGAGGAGTGGGCCGATTTCCGCGCGACCGGCCATGCGCACGCCATCGGACAGTGCCTGCTGGCCCAGCTCGACGAGAAGACGCGCAGGGACTATTACGAGCGGCACCCGGTCGAGGCCGTCACCCGGTACACCGTCCGGGACCAGAGCGCCCTCGAACACCGCATCGGCTCCCTCGGACGCATGGAGCCGGTTACGGAGCGTCAGGAGTACGCGCTGGGCACGGTCTGTGCAGCCATCCCCATCACCGCGGGCGATACCGCCGCAACAATGGCGATTTCCCTCCCTTTGCACCAGGAGGAACGGTTGCTGTATGTGGTCGATCGACTACGGAGTGAAGTAGGCGCGCTGTTGAGCACCCTCTCGTTCTCTATCAGTATCTGAAAACTCACTCCTTGTGATCTGCATGAGCTTCCACCACCCTTGTCAAGAGGGCCCTGGGGGTTCATTCCTGGCCACTTCCACTACAGCGGGGTAGTCCATGCGCGAGTCGGTACAGGCAGAGGTCATGATGAGCTTCCTCGTTTCCGAGGAGCTCTCCTTCCGGATCCCGGTGGAACTCCGGTACGACACCCGTGACCCCTACGCAGTGCGCCTGACGTTCCACCTTCCCGGAGACGCCCCCGTGACCTGGGCGTTCGGGCGGGAGCTACTCCTCGACGGCATCAACAAGCCGTGCGGCGACGGCGATGTGCACATCGCCCCCACCGATCCCGAGGACCTGTCCGACGTCCACATCCGGCTCCAGGTCGGCTGTGACCGGGCCCTGTTCCGCGCCGGCGCGGCGCCGCTCGTCGCGTTCCTCGACCGTACCGACCGGCTTGTTCCGCTCGGTCAGGAGCGGAACCTCGGCGACTTCGAGGAGAACCTCGACGAGGCGCTGGACCGGATCCTGGCCGAGCCCCAGCAGAACGAGCAGAACGCGGGCTGAGCGGGCCGGCCGTACGAGCCGAGCGGACCGACCGTACGAGCCGAGCGGGCCGTACGCGCCGAGTCGCCCCGGGCCCCCGAGCCACCCGGGTCTCTCAGCGCTTGCGCCGCCGCCCCCGGCCGCCGCGGACCGGCCCCGAAGCCGCCGCTCCGGCCGGGGATCCCGGCCGGTCGGCGGAGACCACCAGCGCGGCCAGCGCCGTGGTCACCGGAACCGAGGCCACCAGGCCGATCGACCCGACGAGGGTCCGTACGATCTCCTCCGCGACCAGCTCGCTGTTGGCCACCGAACCCATGCTGCTGTTCGCGATCGAGAACAGCAGGAGCAGGGGCAGCGCCGCGCCCGCGTAGGCCAGGACCAGCGTGTTCACCACGGATGCGATGTGGTCGCGGCCGATCCGGATGGCCGCACGGTACAAGGAGCGGGATCCCATCGACGGGTCGGCCTGGTGGAGTTCCCAGACCGCCGAGGTCTGGGTGACCGTCACGTCGTCCAGCACACCCAGGGATCCGATGATGATGCCCGCGAGCAGCAGGCCGCTCATGTCGATCTCCGGGTAGAGCCCGTGGATCAGACCGGTGTTGTCGTCGGTGTTCCCGCTGAGGAACGCCCAGTCGACGAACACCGAGCCCAGCAGCCCGATCAGCAGCAGCGAGACGAGCGTGCCCAGAACGGCGACGGAGGTACGGGCGCTCAGGCCGTGGCACATGTAGAGCGCGATGAGCATGATCGCGCTGGCCCCGACGACCGCGACGACCAGCGGGTTCGAGCCCTGCAGGATCGCCGGGAGGATGAAGAGGGTCAGCACGCCGAAGCTGACGACCAGCGCGATCAGAGCGAACAGGCCCCGCATCCGCCCGACGACGACCACCGCCACCGCGAAGAACGCAGCCAGCACCGCCAGGGGCAGTTTGCGGTTCACGTCGACCACGGAGTACTGGAGATCCCGCGGCGCGTCCGGCGCGTACGCGACGACCACCTCCTGGCCGTCCTCCAACTGCCGTGGTGCGCCCGGCTGGACGATCTCGAAGAAGGTGCGGCCCTTGTCGGGTCCGGTGGTGACCTCGATGGTGGCCTTCTTGCACTCGCCGGTCTGCGCGGCCTTGGCCTCGCGCCCCTCCGGGGTGGAGACGCTGCCGGTGGTCGGCACCTGCGAGGCGTTCACGGATTTGCAGTCGACCTGCTCGAGCTCGGTGACGATGCCCTGCTGGGTCTGCCGGTCGAAGCCCACCCCGGAGCGCTCGTGGGCGGGCGCGCCGCCCGGCCAGAGCACCACCATGCCGACGAAGACGGCGACGGCGAAGGGGATCAGGACCGCCGCGATGACCTTGCGCAGGTGCTTCGAGACGGGGGCCGCCGGTCCGTGGCCGTGGGAATGCCCGTGGGAGTGGCCCTGGTCCGGGATCTGGGCATGCTCGTGGCCCACGTGTGCGTGGTCGGTGTGACCCGTGGGCTTGGTGGGCTCGGTGGGAGGCTGCGGCGAGGACGTCACCGGCAGATCATCGCAAGAGTTGAGGGGGCCCACTGTTCAGCACGCCACAGATGACGCTAGCGTGGGGGCACCTTTGCACAACGCGGGAGCTCGGAGCACCGGGCTGAGAGGGCGCTGATCACCGTACGCAGCACACATGCGTACGGGAAGAGGCTGCGTCGACCGCCGAACCTGTTACCGGGTAATGCCGGCGTAGGGAGATCAGGTCTCATGACCATTCATGACGCACGCACGCCTGCCGTCAGCCAGGACGGCGACGGCCGCACCGAGCGCCAGCCGGGCTGGCACAAGGGCTACGTGGCGGGCTCCCGCCCCGACATCCGGGTGCCGGTCCGCCAGGTCCACCTCACCAACGGCAAGGACGTGACGCTCTACGACACGTCCGGGCCGTACACCGACCCGCAGATCGAGACCGACGTACGGCGCGGCCTGCCGCCGCTGCGCGAGAACTGGATCATCGGCCGCGGCGACACCGAGGAGTACGCGGGCCGACCCGTGCGCCCCGAGGACGACGGCATCAAGCACACCTCGCCGCGCGGTGGCCTCAAGAACCTCGACGCGGTCTTCCCGGGCCGCCCGCGCCAGCCCCGCCGAGGCCGTGGCGGCGCAGCCGTCACGCAGCTCGCGTACGCCCGCCGCGGTGAGATCACCCCGGAGATGGAGTACGTCGCGATCCGCGAGAACGTCTCCCCCGAGGTCGTCCGCGAGGAGATCGCCGCCGGTCGAGCGGTGCTTCCCGTGAACGTGAACCACCCGGAGATCGAGCCGATGATCATCGGCAAGCGGTTCCTGGTGAAGGTCAACGCCAACATCGGCAACTCCGCCGTCACCTCCTCCATCGAGGAGGAGGTCGACAAGATGACCTGGGCGACCAAGTGGGGCGCCGACACGGTCATGGACCTCTCGACCGGCCGCAACATCCACACCACACGCGAGTGGGTGCTGCGCAACTCCCCGGTCCCGATCGGCACCGTGCCGCTGTACCAGGCGCTGGAGAAGGTCGACGGCCGCGCCGAGGACCTGACCTGGGAGATCTACAAGGACACGGTCATCGAGCAGGCCGAGCAGGGCGTCGACTACATGACGGTCCACGCCGGCGTGCTGCTGCCGTACGTGCCGCTGACCGCCCGCCGCAAGACCGGCATCGTCTCCCGTGGCGGCTCGATCATGGCCGCGTGGTGCCTGGCGCACCACAAGGAGAACTTCCTCTACACGAACTTCGAGGAGCTCTGCGAGATCCTCGCGACGTACGACGTCACGTACTCGCTGGGCGACGGCCTGCGTCCCGGCTCCATCGCGGACGCCAATGACGCCGCGCAGTTCGCGGAGCTGAAGACGCTGGGCGAGCTGAACACGATCGCCAAGCGGCACAACGTGCAGACCATGATCGAGGGCCCGGGCCACGTCCCGATGCACAAGATCAAGGAGAACATCGACCTCCAGCAGGAGATCTGCGAGGAGGCGCCGTTCTACACGCTCGGCCCGCTGACCACGGACGTCGCCCCGGCGTACGACCACATCACCTCCGGCATCGGCGCCGCGATGATCGCCTGGTGGGGCACCGCGATGCTCTGCTACGTCACGCCGAAGGAGCACCTGGGCCTGCCCAACCGCGACGACGTGAAGACCGGCGTCATCACGTACAAGATCGCTGCGCACGCGGCGGACCTGGCCAAGGGTCACCCGGGCGCCCAGGAGTGGGACGACGCCCTGTCGGACGCGCGGTTCGAGTTCCGCTGGGAGGACCAGTTCAACCTGGCCCTCGACCCGGACACGGCCCGTGAGTTCCACGACGAGACGCTCCCGGCCGAGCCGGCCAAGACCGCGCACTTCTGCTCCATGTGCGGTCCGAAGTTCTGCTCGATGAAGATCTCCCAGGACATCCGCCGTGAGCACGGCGGCGACCTGAAGGCCGATGAGATCGAGGCGGGCATGGCGGAGAAGTCCGCCGAGTTCGCGGCGAGCGGCAACCGGGTGTACCTCCCGCTGGCCGACTGACCCGCCCGTGGCGGCCGGCGCTGCTCTGGGGAGGATGAGGGGGCTTCCCAGGGCAGTGTCCCGGCGTGACGCGATGTTTCACGTGAAACAAGGACGGACGGCCCACTGCGGGCCGCGGCGCTACTGCGTGCCGCCGTCCGGGCTGCTGAAGTCCGGGCTGGTGAAGTCCGGCGGGGTGTAGCCGGGGCGGGGGCCCTGTGAGGGGGACCCCGGGCTGGTGAAGTCGGGCCGGGTGTATCCCAGGTTGGGGATGCGCCCGGCCTTCGGCGTGTGCGGGGCCGGATACGCCGGCCCCGCCGGAGCCGCGCTCGGATCGGCCAGCGCGTCGCGCAGGAACGGCAGGATGCCCCGCTCCAGCAGGGCACGCCGCCAGGCCTCGCGGGCGCGTGCGACCTCGTCGGGTATCGCGTCGGACTCGCCCTCGGCCACCACCTCGGTCGCCCGGTTGCGGACGGCCGTCACCAGCAGTCCGATCACCGCGAACAGCAGCGAGACCACGGTCAGCGCGCCGAACAGCCAACCTGCCGTCAGCATCGTGTTGGCGAAGGACGGTTCGGGTTCGACCGCCTTCAGGACGTAGCCCACGAGCAGGAAGATCAGCATGGCGGTGCCCGCCAGGACCGGTGCCAGTACCGCGACCACGGCACTGACGCCCGCGCCGTCCTCGCCCTGCTGCCCGGCCTCCTGGTCCCCGGCCGAACCGGGGGTGGACAGGACTTCGTCGCGCCGCTCTCCGCGGAGTTTCACGTAGTGGTCGTACTCGGCCGCGGCCGCGGCCGTCAGCAGCACGATGGCCCCGAGGGCCATCGTGCGCAGTTGTTCGGCGTTCAGGCGTTCGCCGAGGGTGGCGAGCTCGGGCCGTTCGTGCGCGGTGCGCAGCGCCTCGTCGAGGAGCCGATCGAACTCGGGTCGGTCTTCGGTCAGCAGGTGCGGAGCGCTGTTCATGTGCATCCCCCGATGCTCCGTAGGGACCGGTTTGCCCGCGTAGACCCGGGCGCCGGCACAAACGGAGGAGAGCCTGCTACGGATAGGGCGATGGTAGAGCGCCCATGCCACGCCGTGACAGGGGGTTTCCTGAAATTACCCCCGTTCTGATAACCCTCAGTCGTTCAACGGGAGTTGCACGACCAGCAGTTTGCCCGCCATCGTGACCCCGCCGTCCATGGCGATGGCGAGTCCCTCCGCGTACACGTGCGGGCCGTTCACGGCCTCCGGTCCGCGCGACTCGTCGCCGTCCTCGGTGCCCACCTCGCCCAGCAGGTACGGGATCGGGCTGTGTCCGTGCACGACGCGGCCGCCGCCGTAGGTGTCGAGGAGTTCGCGTACGGCCTGGGGGCCGGTCTCCTCGTCGCGGAAGGCGAACCGCTTGGTGAACTTGCGGAACAGGTCCCAGGTGATGTCGGCGTCGTTGCGGTTGAGCAGCTCGTGGATGGTGTCGTTGACGTCCTCGATGGAGTCGCCGTAGTCGAGGTACGCGGTGGTGTCGGAGTGCAGCAGCAGGTGCCCGTCCTCCAGCACGGCAGCGTCCAGCCGCTGCATCCACTGCAGGTGCACGTCCTCCAGGCGCTCCATGTCGGTGCGCTGGCCGCCGTTGAGGAGCCAGGCGGCCTGGAAGGTGGCGGTTCCCGCGCCCGAGGCGACGGGGGTGTCGCCGAACCGCTTGGCGCCGATGAGCAGCAGCTCGTGGTTGCCCATGAGGGCCTTGCAGTAGCCGCCCGCGGCGGCGGCCTCGGCGGACAGCCGCATGACGAGGTCGATCACGCCGATGCCGTCGGGGCCGCGGTCGGTGAAGTCGCCGAGGAACCAGAGGCGGGCGTTGCCGGCCGACCAGCGGCGGTCGGCGTCGATGAGCCCCTGGGCCTGGAGTTCGTGGACGAGCTCGTCCAGATAGCCGTGCACGTCGCCGACCACGTACAGCGGCCCGGGGCCCGCGGCCGGGGACTCCTGGGGAACGTACTGGACCTGGACGGTGTCGCCCGGTCCGCCGCGGCCGATGATCGGCAGATCGCGGTGGGTGGGGGTGTAGCCCTCGTCGAGATCGTCCCCGTCGGCCGGGGCCGGTCCGCCGGCGGGGTCCTGGCCCATGGGCGGCTGCGGGGGTACGGAGGGCTGTGGGGGCACGGGCGGGTGAGGGGGCACCGGCGCGCCCTCCCCGTAGTACGCGGGGTACTCGCCGTACACCGGGGCCTCTTCGGGAAGCGCGCCGGGCACTCCGTACGGGACGGGCTCGGTGACCGGAACTCGGAAGTCCCGCAGCGTCTCCGTCCGCATCGCGGGTCCCTGACCGGCCCCCTGAGTCATCGACCCCTCCACCACCGTCGCGCTGCCGTACACCTGCGGACCTTCCTGGCCTCCTGGGCGGAGGGTCCGTGATGTCGTGCGCCCATCATAGGAATGCGGCTCGCGCTCTGTGACGCACCAGGGGTGGTGAATCCTGGGCGGAACCAACAGTTCCTGCCGCTTTCGCCTGAAATGGGTGTTGCGAAAATCCCCGGCGGGGCCGTCGGCCCCGCCGGTATCGCACTGCGGCGGTCAGTCCTTGGCCGGTGAACGGGGCGGGCTGATGGTCGTACGGGGCTGCCTGCGCTGCGAGGAGGTACGGACGATCAGCTCGGTCGGGACCACCTGTTCGACCGGGCGGCCGGTGTCGACCCCCTCGATGGCGTCGATCAGCAGCTGTACGACGGCGGTGCCGATGCGGCGCGGTTTGAGGGAGAGGGTGGTGATGGGCGGTTCGGTGTTGGCGTACACGGTGGACTCGCTGCAGCAGACGAGCAGCAGGTCCTCGGGGACGCGCAGGCCGTAGCGCCGGGCGGCGGCCAGCAGATCGGTCCCATTGGGGTCGAAGAGCCCGTAGACGGCATCGGGCCGGTCCGGCCGGGCGAGCAGCCGGTCCGCGGCGACGGCGCCCGCGCACGGGTCGTGGGCGGGGTAGGACTCGTAGACAGGGTCCTGGCCGACGCGCTCGCACCAGTTGAGGTAGGCGGTGGTGGACAGCCGGGTGTAGGTGTCCGTGGTCGTGCCCGTCAGCAGCCCGATCCGGCGGGCGCCGGCGGCGGCGAGGTGGTCGAGCAGGTTGAGTACGGCGGCCTCGTGGTCGTTGTCGACCCAGGCGGTGACGGGGAGGGAGCCGGCCGGGCGGCCGTCGGAGACGACGGGGAGGCCTTGGCGGACCAGTTCGCTGACGACGGGATCGTGGTCGGAGGGGTCGATGACGACGGTGCCGTCGAGGGCCACGTTGGACCACACGTCGTGTCGGGAGGTGGCGGGGAGGATGACGAGGGCGTAGCCGCGGGCGAGCGCGGCGGAGGTGGCGGCCCTGGCCATCTCGGCGAAGTACGCGAATTCGGTGAAGGTGAAAGGTTCATCCCCGTACGTGGTCACGGTCAGGCCGATGAGGCCCGACTTGCCGGTGCGGAGGGTTCGGGCCGCGGCGGAGGGGCGGTAGCCCAGCCGATCGGCGACCTCGCGAACGTGGCGGCGGGTGGCGTCCGGCAGCCGTCCCTTGCCATTGAGCGCGTCGGAGACGGTCGTGATCGAGACGCCCGCCGCGGCGGCCACGTCCCTGATGCCGGCCCGGCTCTGTCGGCCGGCGGCCCGCCGGGTGGTCTCGGTCCGGCTCACCTGATGCTTCCCTGCTGCTGTCATGGCGAGCCGATAGTAGGGCTCGGCGGGGTGGGTGGTCCGGGTGCATATGCACGCGTTGACAGGCACGATTCTGCATGGTTCGCCACCCCCAATGACCTTGGAAATGAAGGCGTTTGAGCGCAGAGAGTGAGCAGGGCGTTTGTCGGCGGCTACGGGCATGCCAAAGCGGTGTGGTCTCGGGACGGTCTCAACTCACCTGTACGAGGGATGCGCGCCACGGCGTGGGCCACCGGCGCACGCATATATGCGTGCGCTCCCCCGCAATCCTGGCGCCGCCCATTTTCGGGAGAGCGGAATCCTCATAAGGTGAGCAGTATTGAGTCGACGGCGACGTCGTACGGGACGGTCGAGGAGGACCTGCGGTGAGCGAGAAGAGCCCGAAGCTGCGCGCCGAGCTGGACGGCATTCCCACCTACAAGCCCGGGAAGCCCGCTGCTGCGGGCGGACCCGTCGCGTACAAGCTGTCCTCGAACGAGAACCCGTACCCGCCGCTGTCCGGGGTGCTGGAGACCGCGATCGCGGCGGCCGGACAGTTCAACCGCTACCCCGACATGGCCTGCACGGGCCTGGTGAACGAGCTCGCCGAGCGGTTCGGGGTGCCGGTCGAGCACATCGCCACCGGCACGGGCTCCGTTGGTGTGGCCCAGTCGCTGATCCAGTCGACGGCAGGCCCCGGCGACGAGGTCATCTACGCCTGGCGGTCCTTCGAGGCCTACCCGATCATCACGCAGATCTCGGGTGCGAAGTCCGTTCAGGTGCCGCTGACCGACGGGGACGTGCACGACCTCGACGCGATGTTCGACGCGATCACCGAGCGGACCCGGCTGATCTTCGTCTGCAACCCCAACAACCCCACCGGCACCGCGGTCCGCCGCGCCGAGCTGGAGCGGTTCCTGGACCGGGTCCCCTCGGACATCCTGGTGGTGCTGGACGAGGCGTACCGCGAGTTCGTCCGCGACACCGAGGTGCCGGACGGCATCGAGCTCTACCGCAGCCGCCCGAACGTCTGCGTGCTGCGTACGTTCTCCAAGGCGTACGGGCTGGCCGGCCTGCGGGTGGGCTTCGCGGTGGCGCACGAGCCGGTGGCGGCGGCGCTGCGCAAGACGGCGGTGCCCTTCGGTGTCAGCCAGCTTGCCCAGGATGCGGCGGTCGCCTCGCTGCGCGCCGAGGACGAGCTGATGGGCCGGGTCGGGGCGCTGGTGGGCGAGCGCGCCCGGGTCCACAAGACGCTGCTCGGCCAGGGCTGGACCGTGGTGCCGGACACGCAGGCGAACTTCGTGTGGATGCGGCTGGGGGAGCGGACCGCCGAGTTCGCGGCGGCCTGCGAGAAGGCCGGTGTGGTGGTCCGGCCCTTCGCGGGCGAGGGCCTGCGGGTCACGATCGGTGAGCCCGAGGCGAACGACATCTTCCTGCACACGGCGGAGGCCTTCTTCAAGGAGATGTAGCCCCCGGGGACTGCGCGGGCTCTGAGCGGCTACGCGAGTTCCACGCGGATCGGGTCGCCGTCGCGGACGGTGGACAGCAGGCGGGGGTCGCCGTCGAACGAGCCGAGCACATTGCACGGGCTCGCCAGGCGGCTCTCGCCTCCGCGCGAGATGGGCGTGGGGCCGTAGGGCAGCGCGAGTGCGTCGCCCTCGGTCCAGAACGCGACCGTGCCCGGGTCGACGACCTGCCGGGCGTCGTGTTCCAGCGCCGCGGAGACGCCGGTGTCGAAGTAGACCTCCTCGCCCCAGGTGTTGGCGGAGGCGGAGATCGGAAGGGCCTCGGCCAGCGCCTTGCTGGTCGGGGTCTCGTCAAGGGTTGCCGTGAGCTGGCCCGCGGGCCAGGAGATACGAATCCTCATGAGCGGCATTCAACAATCTGTTGAATGTATTGGCTAGGGGGACCCCCGCCTGAAACGCGCCGAAGCTGGTACGACATAATGCTTGTGAATGTGAACGCGTTCACAAGCGTGTCCTGCTTCATCCCGTATTGGGTAGGGCACGCCAGGCAAACTGCGGCAGTGACCACGGCGCACCGAAGGAGACGACGACGTGGACGTAGCTTTGGCGCCAGAGACGTTGGCGCGATGGCAGTTCGGCATCACCACCGTCTACCACTTCCTCTTCGTCCCACTGACGATCTCGCTCGCCGCGCTCACGGCAGGCCTTCAGACCGCCTGGGTGCGTTCGGGGAATGAGAAGTACCTCAGGGCCACCAAGTTCTGGGGCAAGCTCTTCTTGATCAATATCGCCATGGGTGTCGTCACAGGCATCGTGCAGGAGTTCCAGTTCGGCATGAACTGGTCCGACTACTCGCGCTTCGTCGGTGACATCTTCGGGGCGCCGCTGGCCTTCGAGGCGCTCATCGCCTTCTTCTTCGAGTCGACCTTCATCGGCCTGTGGATCTTCGGCTGGGACAAGCTGCCGAAGAAGATCCATCTGGCTTGCATCTGGATGGTCTCGATCGGCACCATCCTCTCCGCGTACTTCATCCTCGCGGCCAATTCCTGGATGCAGCACCCGGTCGGCTACCGGATCAACGAGGAGCGGGGCCGGGCCGAGCTCACCGATTTCTGGCTGGTCCTCACGCAGAACACCGCGCTGAGCCAGTTCTTCCACACCATCACGGCGGCCTTCCTGGTCGGCGGCGCCTTCATGGTCGGCATCTCCGCCTTCCACCTGGCCCGCAAGAAGCACATCCCCGTGATGCGGACCTCGCTGCGGCTCGGCCTGATCACGCTGATCATCGCCGGCATGGGCACCGCCATCAGCGGTGACCTGCTCGGCAAGGTGATGTTCAAGCAGCAGCCGATGAAGATGGCCGCCGCGGAGGCGCTCTGGGACGGCGAGGCGCCCGCGCCCTTCTCCGTCTTCGCCTACGGAGACGTCGAAAAGGGCCACAACAAGGTCGCGATAGAGATCCCGGGCCTGCTGTCCTTCCTGGCCAACGACGACTTCACCTCCTTCGTCCCCGGCATCAACGACGTCAACAAGGCCGAACAGGAGAAGTTCGGGCCCGGCGACTACCGGCCCAACATCCCGGTCGCCTACTGGGGCTTCCGCTGGATGATCGGCTTCGGCATGGCCTCCCTCGGCGTCGGCGTACTGGGGCTCTGGCTCACCCGGAAGAAGTTCATGCTGCCTCCGGGGCTGCGCACCGGCGAGGACGAGGTCCCGCACCTGGTCCTCTTCAAGAAGGCGCTGAGCCCCCGGTTCACCACCTGGTACTGGATCGTCGCCCTCTGGACCATGGGCTTCCCGCTCATCGCCAACTCCTGGGGCTGGATCTTCACCGAGATGGGCCGTCAGCCCTGGGTGGTCTACGGAGTCCTGCGCACCCGCGACGCGGTCTCGCCCCACGTGTCCCAGGGCGAGGTGCTCACCTCGATGATCGGCTTCACGCTCCTGTACGCCGTCCTCGCGGTGATCGAAGTCCGGCTGCTGGTGAAGTACGTGAAGCTCGGTCCGCCCGAGCTGACCGAAGCCGACCTGAACCCGCCCACCAAGATCGGCGGGGACGACAAGAACCCCGACCGGCCGATGGCCTTCTCGTACTGAGGCTGAGGGGACCGCACCATGCAACTCCATGACGTCTGGTTCGTGCTCATCGCCGTCCTGTGGACCGGCTACTTCTTCCTGGAGGGCTTCGACTTCGGAGTCGGCGTCCTGACCAAGCTGCTCGCCCGCAACCGCACCGAGAGGCGGGTCCTGATCAACACGATCGGGCCCGTGTGGGACGGCAACGAGGTCTGGCTGCTCACCGCGGGCGGTGCCACCTTCGCCGCCTTCCCCGAGTGGTACGCGACCCTCTTCTCCGGGTTCTACCTGCCGCTCCTGGTCATCCTCGTCTGCCTGATCATCCGCGGTGTCGCCTTCGAGTACCGGCACAAGCGGGACGAGGAGCGGTGGCAGACCAACTGGGAACACGCCATCTTCTGGACCTCGCTGATCCCCGCGTTCCTGTGGGGCGTGGCCTTCGCCAACATCGTGCGCGGAGTGAAGATCGACGAGCACATGGAGTACGTCGGCAGCCTCTTCGACCTGCTCAACGGCTACTCCCTGCTCGGCGGACTCGTCACCCTCACCCTCTTCACCTTCCACGGAACGGTGTTCACCTCGCTCAAGACGGTCGGGGACATCCGGGAGCGCTCGCGCACGCTGGCGACGCGACTGGGCGTGCTCACCGCCGTGCTGGCCCTCGTCTTCCTGATCTGGACCCAGGTCTCGCGCGGTGACGGCAAGAGCCTGATCGCCATGGCCGTCGCGGTCCTCGCACTGCTCGGGGCCCTGGGCTTCAACCTGGCGGGCCGCGAGGGCTGGTCGTTCGCCCTGTCCGGGATCACCATCGCGGCCGCGGTCGCGATGCTCTTCCTGACGCTCTTCCCGAACGTGATGCCGTCCTCGCTGGACGAGGCCTGGAACCTCACGGTCACCAATGCCTCGTCCAGCCCGTACACCCTGAAGATCATGACCTGGTGCGCGGGAGTGGCCACGCCGCTCGTCCTGCTCTACCAGGGCTGGACGTACTGGGTGTTCCGCAAGCGGATCGGTACGCAGCACATCGTCGATGCGCACTGATCCCTGACCCTGCTTCCTGACCCTGCTCTGGGGGATGTTTCACGTGAAACCGATCGACCCGCGCCTGCTTCGGTACGCCCGCTCAACCCGCCTCTTCCTGGCGGCCGTGGTGGCCCTGGGACTTGCCGGGGCAGGGCTGGTCGTCGGTCAGGCGATGCTGATCGCCGAGATCGTGGTCGGCGCCTTCGAACAGGGGCTGGACGGGGAGGCGCTGCGGACGCCGCTGCTGCTGCTCGCGGCGGTCGCGCTGGGGCGCGGTCTGCTCGCCTGGCTCACGGAGCTGGCGGCCCACCGGGCCAGTGCGGCGGTCAAATCGCAGCTGCGGGGCCGGCTGCTGGACCGGGCCGCGGATCTGGGACCCGGCTGGCTGAGCGGGCAGCAGACCGGGTCGCTGGTGGCGCTGGCCACCCGGGGCGTGGACGCCCTCGACGACTACTTCTCCCGCTACCTGCCCCAGCTGGGGCTCGCGGTCGTCGTCCCGGTGGCGGTCCTCGCCCGGATCGTCACCGAGGACTGGGTGTCGGCGGCCATCATCGTGGTCACGCTGCCGCTCATTCCGCTGTTCATGGTGCTGATCGGCATGGCCACCCAGTCCCGGATGGACCGCCAGTGGCGGCTGCTGTCCCGGCTGTCGGGGCACTTCCTGGACGTGGTGGCCGGGCTGCCGACGCTGAAGGTCTTCGGCCGGGCCAAGGCCCAGGCCGAGTCGATCCGCAAGATTACCGACGACTACCGGCAGGCGACGGTGCGGACGCTGCGCATCGCCTTCCTGTCCTCCTTCGCGCTGGAGCTGCTGGCCACGCTGTCGGTGGCGCTGGTCGCCGTGACCATCGGCATGCGGCTGGTCCACGGGGAGCTCGACCTGTACACCGGGCTGGTCATCCTGATCCTGGCGCCCGAGGCGTATCTGCCGCTGCGCCAGGTCGGGGCGCAGTACCACGCGGCGGCCGAGGGGCTGGCGGCGGCGGAAGAGATCTTCGAGGTGCTCCAGACCCCTGTTGCGGCTTCCGGCGGCGTGGCCCCGGTGCCGGCCGCGGGGCTGCGGATCGAGTTCGACGGGGTCGCGGTCCGCTACGAGGGCCGGGGCGAGGACTCGCCCGGACCGGTCTCGCTGGCGGTCGGACCCGGGGAGTGCGTCGCGCTCACCGGACCGAGCGGGGCGGGCAAGTCCACGCTGCTCCAGGTACTGCTGGGCTTCGTCGAGCCGACCGCGGGTCGGGTGCGGATCGGGGGCGTGGACCTCGCCTCGCTGTCGCTCGAACAGTGGCGGGAGCGGATCGCGTGGGTGCCGCAGCGGCCGCACCTGTTCGCCGGGACGATCGCGCAGAACGTACGCCTGGCACGGCCGGACGCGTCTGCGGACGCGGTGGCCGAGGCACTGAAGGACGCCGGGGCGTGGGAGTTCGTGGCCGCGCTGCCGCGCGGTGTCGACACGGAGCTGGGTGAAGGCGGGGTCGGGCTGTCCGCCGGACAGCGCCAGCGGCTGGCACTGGCGCGGGCGTTCCTCGCGGACCGGCCGGTGCTGTTGCTGGACGAGCCGACCGCCGCTCTCGACGGCGAGACCGAGGCGGCCGTGGTCGACGCCGTACGACGCCTCGCGGCGGGCCGGACCGTGCTGCTGGTCGTCCACCGGCCGGCGCTGCTGGCCGTGGCCGACCGGGTGGTGCGGCTGGGCGAGGCGGGGGTCCTGCCGACTCCGTCCGCCGTCCGGCCCGGGAGGACCACGGCTGAGGCCTCCAACGGCCTCGCCGGGGAGCACAACGGGCCCTCCGACCCCGGGGAGTGGATCCTCGGCAGCGCCCCCGAGAGGGTGGCCAGGACCGGCGGCGCCGACTCGGGCGGGGGCGATCCGCTCCGGCGGGTACGGGCGGTGGCCAAGGCGTGGCAGGGGCGGTTCCGGCTCGGCCTGCTGCTCGGGGCATTGGCCGTCGGGTGCAGCGTCGGGCTGATGGCCGTCTCCGGATGGCTCATCTCGCGGGCTTCGCAGCAGCCGCCCGTGCTCTACCTGATGGTGGCCGTCACGGCGACCCGGACCTTCGGGATCGGGCGGGCCGTCTTCCGGTACGCGGAGCGGCTCGTCTCCCACGACGCCGTGCTGCGGATGCTCGCCGACCTGCGGGTGTCGGTGTTCCGCCGGCTGGAGCGGATCGCGCCCGCCGGGCTGCGCGAGCAGCGGCGCGGAGACCTGCTGGCCCGCCTGGTGGCCGACGCCGACTCCCTCCAGGACTACTGGCTGCGCTGGCTGCTGCCGGTCGGCACCGCGGTACTCGTCGGCACCGGCTCGGTCGCCTTCACCGCCTGGCTGCTGCCCGGGGCGGGAGCGGCACTCGCCGTCGGGCTGCTCGCGGCCGGGGTCGGGGTGCCGCTGGTCAGCGGAGCCTGCGCCCGGCGTGCGGAGCGGCGGCTGGCGCCGGCCCGGGGAGAACTCGCCACCCGGGTCGCCGATCTGCTGACCGGGACCGCCGAGCTGACCGTCGCCGGCGCGCTGGCAGGGCGGAAGGGCGCCGCGAAGGAGAGCGACCGGACGCTGACCGGCATCTCCGCGCGTGGGGCCGCCGCCACCGGGCTCGGGAGCGGGCTGACCGCCCTCGTGTGCGGGCTGACCGTGGTGGTCGCCGCGGCCCTGGCCGCCGACGCCGTGCACGAGGGGCGGCTGTCCGGGGTGGCCATGGCCGTGGCCGTGCTGACCCCGCTCGCCGCCTTCGAGGCGGTCAACGGGCTTCCGCAGGCCGTCCAGTACCGGCAGCGGGTGCGCCGCAGCGCCGAGCGGATCTACGAGGTCATCGACGCTCCCGTCCCGGTCGCCGAGCCGGAGCGGCCGGCCGCGGTACCGGCCTCCCCGTTCCCGCTGCGGCTGACCGGACTCGCCGCCCGGCATCCCGGGCAGGAGCAGGACGCGCTGCGCGGGCTGGACCTCACCCTGGAGGCCGGCCGGCGGATCGCCGTCGTCGGCTCCTCGGGTGCGGGCAAGACCTCGCTGGCGCAGGTCCTGCTGCGGTTCCTGGACCCGCACGAAGGTACGTACATCCTGGGCGGCACCGACGCGCGCACGCTCGACAGCGACGAGGTACGCCGGATGGTGGGCCTGTGCGCGCAGGACGCGCACCTCTTCGACAGCTCGGTACGGGAGAACCTGCGGCTGGCCCGGACCGGGGCGAGCGAGGAGCAGCTGCGGGAGGCCCTGGCGGCGGCCCGGCTGCTGGAGTGGGCCGAGGGCCTCCCGGACGGACTGGACACCCTGGTCGGCGAGCACGGCGAGCGGATCTCCGGAGGCCAGCGCCAGCGGCTGGCCCTGGCCAGGGCGCTGCTCGCCGACTTCCCCGTCCTCGTGCTCGACGAGCCGGCCGAGCACTTGGACCTGGCCACCGCGGACGCCCTGACGGCGGATCTGCTCGCCGCGACCGAGGGCCGCACCACCGTGCTGATCACGCACCGGCTGGCCGGCCTGGAAGCGGTCGACGAAGTGCTCGTACTGGAGCGCGGAGTGGTCGTACAGCGCGGCACGTACGCCGAGCTGGCCGCAGCCGAGGGTCCGCTGCGCAACCTGCTGGAGCGGGAGCGGTCGGCCGACCGTGCCCTGGCCGACTTTCCCCGGTAAAAGGGACTAACTAGTCTCAAGGGCATGTCAGTGCAGGAGTCGCAGGAACCGCCGGAGTCACCCCCCGGAACACCGGACCCGCTGGAGGCAGCCACCCAGGCCACCCGGAGTCTGCAGGGCCTCTCCACCGAGCTCACTGCCCGGGTGCCACAACTGCTGGAGGCCATGCGCTCCGTGGGCACCGGCCTCGAACTGCACTCCACCCTCGACCGCATCTGCGAGACGGCGGCCGAGCTCGCGAACGCCCGGTACGCGGCGATCGGGGTGGTCGACACCGAGGGCCGCGGCCTGTCGGACTTCGTCACCTTCGGCATCGACGCCGAGACGGCCCGGAAGATCGGGCACCGGCCGGACGGGAAGCGGGGCCTGCTCGGCGCGCTGATCTCCCATCCCGACACCGTGCAGCTCGCCGATCTCACGAAGGACCCGCGCTCGGCCGGGTTCCCGCCGCACCACCCGCCCATGAAGACCTTCCTCGGCGTCCCGATCCGGGTGCAGGGGGAGATCTTCGGCAATCTGTACCTCGCCGAGAAGAACGGCGGCGGCCGGTTCAACGACTACGACGTCCACATGGTCCGGGTCCTGGCCACCGAGGCGGGCATCGCCATCGGCAACGCCCGGCTGTACGAGGCCGCCACCCAGCGGGAGCGGTGGATCGACGGCTCGGTGGCCGTCACGACCGCCCTGCTGTCGGGCGGGGACGCGGACGACGCCCTTTCGGTGGTGGCCGAGCAGGCCCGCCACCTGGCGGATTCCGCCGCCGGAATCGTGATGCTGCCGGCCGAGGAGGGCGGCATGGAGATCGTCGCCGTCTCCGCCGAGAGCGCGGCCACCTCGCTCGGTCTGGTGATCCCTGCCGAGAGCCCGGTGGTGGCGAAGCTGCTCGAAGGCGAGCCGGTCTTCGTGGAGGACGCTGCCAGCGACCCCCGCATGATCAGTCGGCTGACCAGCCAGTACGGGCCCTGCATGATGTTGCCGCTGCACAGCGGCGGGCGGGTGCTAGGCGCGCTGGTCACCCCGCGGGCGCGTGGCAAGAGGCCGTTCAGCGAGGCCGAGCGGACACTGGCCACCCAGTTCGCCTCCCAGGCGGCGCTGGCGCTGATGATGGCCGAGGCGCAGCGCGACCGGGAGCGGCTCGCGGTGTTCGAGGACCGTGACCGGATCGCCCGGGACCTGCACGACCTGGTCATCCAGCGGCTGTTCGCCACCGGGTTGATGCTGGAGGGAGCCCAGCGGCGCTCCGTCGTCCCCGAGGTCGTCGACGGAGTCGGAAAGGCCGTGGACGAGCTGGACGTGACGATCCAGGAGATCCGCACCGCGATCTTCGCGCTCCAGCAGGGACCGGCCGAGGCTCCGTCGGGGCTGCGCACGCGGGTCCTGCGGGAGATCAACATGGCCGCGGTGCCGTTGGGCTTCAAGCCGGCGCACCGGTTCCTCGGGCCGATCGACACGGTGGTCGGCGAACTGGTGGGCAAGAACCTGATCGCGGCGCTGCGCGAGGCCCTGTCGAACGCCTTCCGGCACGCGGAGGCGTCCCGGATCGAGGTGGTCGTGGACTGCACCGGCACGCTGGCCGACGGGAGGCCCGGGGTGCGGCTGGAGGTCGCCGACGACGGCGTGGGCATCCCCGAGGGCGGCCGGCGCAGCGGGCTGCGGAATCTGCGCCGGCGGGCCGAGTCGCTGGGAGGGTCGAGCTCGTACGGCACCGGCATCGGGGAGGACGGCACCGGGACCACCCTGGTGTGGGAGGCCCCGCTCTGACGTCCCGGGCTCGTCCTAGCGCTCGTCCTAGCGCTGCTGCGCGGCGCGATCCGCGAGGATGCGCTCGATGACCACGGCAACGCCGTCCTCGTTGTTGGCGACCGTACGGCCGGAGGCGGCCGCGATCACGTCCGGGTGGGCGTTGCCCATCGCGTACGAGGTGCCCGCCCAGCGGAGCATCTCCACGTCGTTCGGCATGTCCCCGAAGGCGACGACCTCGGCCGGTGAGATACCGCGCTCGGCGCAGCACAGCTCCAGGGTGCTGGCTTTGGAGACCCCCGGTCCGCTGATCTCCAGCAGAGCGGTCGGGCTGGAGCGGGTGATCGACGCGTGGGCGCCGGCGGCCGAGCGGGCGAGCGCCAGGAACTCGTCCGGGGCGAGCTCGGCATGGTGCGCGAGGAGCTTGAGGACGGGAGCGGAGGTGTCGTCCGCCTCCTCCTCCAGCAGCTTCTCGGCGGTGGCCACATGGGCACCCGGGTCCTGGAAGAAGGGCGGGTACAGCGGCTCGTAGTTGATGCCGGTGGTCATCTCGACCGCGAAGGAGGTGCCCGGTGCGGCGGCGCGCAGCGTCGCCACGACCGTCAGCGCCGTGGCCCGAGGCAGCGCGCGGACCTGCACGAACTCCCGGCCCGCGTGGAGATCGACCACCGCGGCCCCGTTCGCGCAGATCGCCAGGCCGTGGCCGTGGACGTGGTCAGCGACCACGTCCATCCAGCGGGCCGGGCGGCCGGTCACGAAGAAGACCTCGACCCCGGCCTCCTCGGCAGCGGCGAGCGCGGCGACCGTGCGGAGCGAGACGGATTTGTCGTCGCGCAGCAGGGTGCCGTCGAGGTCGGTGGCGATGAGCCGGGGAGTGGGGGTTGGCCCGTCCGGGCGCTGGGGAGCCGAGGTCACGGATCCATCTTCACCCATGGCCTTGCGACAGCCGACCAGAGTGGGCCGGGCTCCTGCGCCGGATGGCGATGTTTCTCCCCCCGCTGCCGGCGGGCGGGTGCTCACGGTGAGCCGGGGGCGGGCGATGTTTCACGTGAAACATGAGCGGGGCCGTAGTCTCGAACGCATGAGTCTGCGTCTGAGCACTGTGATCCTCCCGGTACGCCCGTGGCGTGAGGGCGGCCGTGACCAGTGGGTGCGAGCCGAGCGGCTCGGATTCCACACCGCATACACCTACGACCACCTGACCTGGCGGTCCTTCCGCGACCGGCCGTGGTTTGGCGCGATCCCGACCCTGACCGCGGCGGCTGCCGCCACCGAGAAGATGCGTCTGGGCACGCTCGTCACCTCGCCGAACTTCCGGCACCCGGTGACGCTGGCCAAGGAGCTGATGTCGCTGGACGACATCTCCGGCGGCCGTTTCACCCTCGGCGTCGGCGCCGGCGGCAACGGGTTCGATGCCTCCGCCCTGGGACAGGACCCCTGGACCCCGCGTGAGCGTGCGGACCGCTTCGCGGAGTTCGTACCGCTGCTGGACCGGCTGCTCACCGAGGCCGCGGTCAGCGAACGCGGCACCTTTTACTCCGCCGACGAGGCCCGCAACCTCCCCGGCTGTGTGCAGCAGCCGCGGCTGCCCTTCGCCGTCGCCGGGAACGGCCCGCGGGGCATGAAGCTCGCCGCCGCCCACGGCCAGGCCTGGGTGACCACCGGCGATCCGAAGCTCTTCGAAGAGGGCACCCCCGAGCAGTCGGTGGAGGCCATCCGCGGCCAGCTGGCCCGGCTCGACAAGGTGTGCGCGGAGATCGGCCGCGCGTCCGAGCTGATGGCGAAGATCCTGCTGACCGGCTTCACCCCGGACCGCAACACGATGCTCGACTCCGTCGACGCGTTCGTCGACTTCGCCGGCCGTCACCAGGCGCTCGGCATCACCGAGATCGTGATCCACGCGCCGATCCCGGACTCCGAGTTCGCGGCCGACGAGAACGTCTTCGAACAGATCGCCACCGAGGGCCTGGCCCAGCTGGACAGCTGAAACGGAGGATGCCCCCGTCGCCGCCGGGCGACGGGGGCATCGCACTCAGGACCGCAGGCTGTCGAGGGCGGACTGGGCGCGCTCCAGCAGATCCTCCGGGACCCCCTCGGGCATGGCCCGGAGTTCCTCGATCAGTACCGAGAGCCGAGCGGCTCCCGCCTCGGCGCGACCGATCTCCTCCTCGGTCCAGGCGGCGTACTGCACGCACTGGAGCCGGTCCCCCAGATGGTCCGGACCCAGTTCCGCGTACAGGTCGCCGGCCCGCGCAGTCAGTTCGATCTCCTCCAGCCGCAGTGCCTCGGTGTCCACCTCGGCTCGGCGGGAGCCCTGACCCTCCCCGCCGTCCTCGTCGCCGTCCTCGTCGTCCCCGCCGTCCTCGTCCGCTGCCTGCTCGTGCGAGGTGACCCGCCGGTCGAGCACCTGCGCCAGCTGCAGCCAGGTCTGGGCGAGCTCGGCCCGCAGCTGCGGGACGGCCTGACCCTCGCCCGTCTCCGCGTTCTCGGCCAGCGCGGTCTCCAGAACCCCGGCGGCCTGGTCCATCAGGTCCCGTGCCCGCGCCCACGCCGCCGCACTGGTGTCCCCGCGCGGCGCCATCCAGGCCAGGGAGCGCAGGATCCGCACTTCGGCGATCGGTGCATCCCCCGCCATCCGGAACAGCTCCAGGGACCGCTCGTACGCGGCGAGTGCCTCCTGGTCCAGGCGCGCGGTGGACAGCTGTTCCGCCGCCGCCTGTGCCAGGGCGGCCTGCGGGCGGGGGTCCTCCCAGCCCTTGGCCACTTCCGCCGCCAGCAGGTACTGCTCCGCCGCCGCCCGGGAGTCGTTCAGCTGTCGCAGCAGATCGCCGAGGAACTCCCGTACGGAGACGGCCTGTCCCTCGCCGTGCTCCAGCAGATCGGGCAGCGTCGACTGCAACACCTCCGCCGCGTCGGCGTGCCGGCCCTCCCGCGCGTACGCCCGGGCCAGCACCAGCCGGGCCTGCGCCCCGCCGTCGGCGGTCAGACCCGCCTGGTCGAACCAGTGCGCCGCGGTGAGGGCGTGCTCGGCCGCTTCCGCCGCCGCGTCGGCCCGGCGCAGCAGGATGTCCGCGAAAGTGAGCCGTACGACGCCCTGCGTCTCGGCCTCCGTCACCTCCGCGGAGTGCTCCAACGCGGAACGCGCCGCCTCCTCGGCCTCCTCGGGCCGCTCCACCGACATCAGCACACCGGCCCGCAGCACCAACGCGTCCACCGCCTGCCAGGGCAGGCCCGCCGACACCGCCCGCGACGCGGACGAGGCCAGCAGCGGCAGGGCCCGCTCGGGCTCGCCCTGCGACAGCGCGACGCGGCCCAGCATCTCCTCGGCCTCGGCCGCCAGATCGGGCAGATCCTGTGCGTACGCGGCGACGAAGGCGCCGAGTTCGGCCGCCAGCTCGCCGTGCCCGTGGTCCTGGCCGGGCTCGTGGAGGTGCTCGTGCTCGGGGCCGGCCTCCAGCGAGCGCAGGTACGACTCCACGCGGATCGACGACAGCTCCGCCAGCGCGATCCGGCGCCCGCGCAGCGGCTCCTCCGCGTCCAGCGCCTCGGCGGCCTTCAGGGCCACCGCCAGCAGCTCCCGGATCCGCTGCGGCTCGGCCCCGGACTGCGCGGCCGCGCTCGCCAGCCGCAGCTCCGCCAGCGCCGCGCGCTCGGCCTGGCCGAGCGCGCGGTAGCGGTCGCGGACCGCCTCCAGCAGCTCCGCCGCGTTCCCGGCCCCGCCGCGGGCCGCAGTCAGGGCCCGCTGGTCGGCCACGTCGGCGGCGAGCAGCGGGTCCACCCCGTCCTCCGGGCGCGCGTCCACCCGTACGCCGACCTCGGCCCAGAGCGCGTCCGCGGCCGGATGCCGCTGTTCCCGGGCCTGCCGGGCCCGCTCCACCAACTCCTCGAAATCGGCCGCGGGCGGCGCCGGCACGGTCGCGGCCGCAGGGGCGTCCACAGCGGCGGCCGGCTGCGGCAGCGCCGTGCTGCGCACCCCCAGCGGCAGTACGCCGACCAGCGGCTCCCGCCCGATCCGGGCGAGGAAGCGGTCGGAGACCCGGGTGGTGCCGTTGCGGGCGTCGAAGCGCCGGGCGATCTGGAGCGAGCTCGCGCGCAGCACCTCGTACAGCTCGGAGACCGTGTGCGGGACACCGTCGTACGGGACGGCCGGGCTCTGGCCGTGGCCCAGCTCCGTCAGCCTGCGCAGCAGCACGAGGATGCCGCCGTGGAATGCCATCTGGTCGTCGACGTTGACCAGCGGACTCATGTGGGCGGCGTGCTCGGCGAGGATCTCCAGGCCGCGCGACTCGTTGCCGCTCAGGGCACAGAACTCGATGTGCTTGGCGATGGAGGGCAGCAGGCTCTCGTTGCCGCGGGCCATGCGGTAGCCGCGTACGTGGTGCGAACGGGCCTCGTCGAAACGGCCCAGGCGCAGCAGCGGCAGCAGCGAGGTGGCGAGCAGCCGGTGGGGTTCCTCGGCGCAGGTCCGCTCGCCCGCCAGAACGGGTTGCCAGAGCTCCAGGGCCCTGGCGTCGTCCCCGCGCAGCACGGCGTACGCGCCCTGGCCGTTGAGCTCGCAGGCGTGGCAGTCGCTCATGTCGTCGCGGTCGGCGGCCAGCCAGGCCTGGTGGGCCCGCTCGGCCCGGTCGTCCTGGCCGATCGCGTCGGCGAGCCACAGCTCTGACTCGCGGACCGGCCGCTCGCTGTAGCCGGCGATCCGGTAGCGGCGCTCCATCTCGTCCAGCCAGCCGACGGCGGACTCCAGCGGGATCTCGGGGGAGTCGCTGATGGCCGTGGCCACCCACTTGAACTGCCAGAACAGGGAATGGGCGTCCCACCGGCCGAAGGCGCCGGGGTCCTTGTCGTACTCCTGGAGCAGCCGGGCGAAGGGCACCAGCATCTTGGAGGACTCGGCACTCCAGAGATAGGCGTTGATCAAGTTGTCCAGGGCCGTGCGGAACAGGGCCGCGTCACCGATCGCCTCCGCCGCACCCACGAGCACCTCGGCGTGCGCGTTGCGTGCGGCTCCGTTCGGGGAGTTCCTGTTCTCGGACAGGCCCTGCTCGATCTCCTCGCGCGTCAGCATGGTCACTTCTGTCCCTCCGGGGAGTCGGTGGAGTGGGTCGCCCATTCCAGGAGCCCGAGGAAGGCCCGGTTGAGCAGCGTGGAGTCGGCGGGGCGCAGCGGCCGCTGGGACATCAGCAGTGCCTGCCCGTACAGCGATTCGACGGCCGTGCCGGTCAGTGCCTCGTCGGGCAGGGCCGAGATCCGGCGGATCAGCGGGTTGTTGTGGTTGAGCACCAGGCGGGCGCGCGGCGCGGAGCCGCGCAGGGCGCCGAGGATTCCGCTCCACAGGGAGTCGGCGCTGTCCAGCGCCGCCGTACGGTCGCGCTCCTGGCGGGCCTGGCGGTCGTCGAGGTAGAGCGCGGGGACGGACACGGGCTGGAAGGCACGCAGCACGACGTCGCAGCCCTGTGCCTCCAGCCGGGTGCGCGCCGTGGACAGGAAGGGCGCGAGGGCCAGTTCGGCGGAGGTCGGGACCGGGTCGAGCCGCTCGGTTACGGCTCCGGCGTCCAGTTCCGCGACCTTGAGGTCCGGTCGCACGGTGGGCAGCAGGGCGAGCAGGTCGGCGTCGTACGTGTATCCGGCGTTGATGACGCCGAGGCCGTGGGCCGCCGCGATCGGGGCGATCTGGCGGAACTCCTCCACGGTGCGCGTGAAGTGGATCTCACTGTGGGCGGCCGTGAACTCCTGGAGGCTCATCGAGCCCTCGCTCGTCTCGAACGGCAGCCAGGGCAGCATCAGGCCGAGCAGTTCGGCGTCGTGCCGGGCCAGGGACTTCACCCCGAGGTGGTGGACGCTCAGGAAGGCGGCCAAGCGCTCCGGTTCACTCGCGGCGAGCTCGGCGAGCCAGGCCCGGACCCGGGCGCCGAGGGCCTCGCGTACCGCGGACAGGGTCTCGTCGTCGTACAGGTTCTCGCGGGAAGCGGTGGGCCGCAGCGTGTCCGTGTCGATGACCGCGCGGACGAAGAACGCCCAGTCCGGCAGCAGGTTGTCGGCGTGGTCCGTGAGCAGCATGCCCTTGAGGTGGACGCGGTGTCCGGCCCGGTGGGCGGGGCTGGTCGGCTCGGGCAGGACGTACGCCACTCCGCGCACCCCGGCGACGGGCAGGTCGAGGTCGATGCTGTCGAGCGGGGTGAAGCCGAAGAGCTGCGCGCAGTGGCCGGCGAGCGCGACGCGGCGCGCGGCGGGGGTGGGGAAGGGGCGGTCCCACACGGCGGGCCGGTCGGTGATGCCCCGCGGCTCGCCGCCTTCGCCGCCCTGGCCGCCCTGGCCCTCGCCTTCGGTGAAGGTGATGTCGTACGGGAGCAGGGAGCCGTAGTCACGGGCCAGCTGCTCGACCTTGGCCGGGACGGTCCACTCCTCGGCTCCCGGGCGGGCCTGCAGGATGACCGTGGTGCCGGGCTCCCGGCGGGCCTCGTCGGGCAGTTCGCGGACGGTGTACGAGCCGTCGTCCGTGGCCAGCCATTCGACGGGCGCGGCCTGGGGGTCGCGGGCGGAACGGGTGATGACGCGGATCTGGCGGGCCACGACGAAGCAGGCGAGCAGGCCGATGCCGAACTGGCCGAGGAACTCCCGGCGGGTGGTCTCGAGGCCGTGGTCACCGCCGCGCTTGGAGCTGCGGCCGATGGTGGCGAGGAGGGAGTGGGCCTCGGCGGCGGTCAGGCCGATGCCGCTGTCCTCGATGGTCACCCGGCCCGCGGACGCCGACAGGCGGATGCGGATCTCTGCCTGCGGGTCGAGTGCCTGGCGGGCGGTGACGGCGTCCACCGCGTTCTGCAGCAGCTCGCGGACGTAGACGCGCGGGCTGGAGTAGAGGTGGTGGGAGAGCAGGTCGACCAGGCCGCGCAGATCGACTTGGAAGCTGTTGGCGGAAGGGTCGGAGTGGGTGGAGGAAGGGGATGTGGACGTCATGGGGCGTCACCTCGCGTGCTCGCATGGATGGTTCGGCGATCGCGAGGTACCCCCCTCACGGATCGGAATGAGGAACAGAGTAGGGGGATGATCTGACAATCTCGTCGTGAATTCCCGCGCTAGGAGAAGCGCAGGAACTGCGGCGGTACGGCGTCCGCCAGCCACACCCCGTTGGCGCTGACCCGGAAGACGTGCCCGGCCGCGCGCATCGCCCCCGCGTCCACGGCGAGCACGACCGGCCGGCCGCGCCGTGCGCCCACGCGGGTGGCGGTCTCCCGGTCGGGGGACAGGTGGACGTGGTGGCGGGCCATGGGGCGCAGGCCCTCGGCGCGGATCGCGTCCAGGGCGGCGGCCACGGTGCCGTGGTAGAGGTACGCGGGCGGTTCGGCCTCCGGCAGGTCCAGGTCCACGGGAACGGTGTGGCCCTGGTTGGCGCGGATGCGGGTGCCATCGAGGGCGAACCGCTGCTTGTCGTTGGCCGCGACGACGTGGTCGAGCTCGGCGCGGCTGATGGGGAAGCGGTGGGCGGCGGCCGCGCGGAGAAGATCGTCGATCTCCACCCAGCCCTGGGGATCGAGCAGCAGTCCGATGCGTTCCGGCTGATGCCGCAGATGTTTCGAGACGTATTTGGACACCTTCACGGTGCGTCTGTCGTCCATGAGCCCAGCTTGCCCGGTCGTGCAGGGGTCGAGCAGGGATTTATCGGCGCTCCGCCGGACCGCGGCACGGTGGTAGACCCTCTATCGCGTTTCCAAGATACGGAATACATTTTCCGCTGTACTGCTGCCCGAGGGGAGAACCCATGACAATCCACGCTTCCCTGCCGCGCCGTGCGGTCGCCGAGTTCGTCGGCACCGCCGGCCTTCTCGTGGTCGTGATCGGTTCCGGTATCCAAGCCGCCGACCTCAGCCGTGACACCGGCGTCGCCCTCGTCGCCAACTCGCTGGCCTCGGCCATCGGCCTCGGCCTGATCATCACCCTCCTGGGGCCGCTGTCCGGAGCCCACCTCAACCCGGTCGTCACCCTCACCTCCTGGTGGGCGCGCCGGACCGGGGGCGAGGGGCTCGGCGGCCGGGAGGCCCTCGTCTACGCTGCCGCCCAGACCGCCGGCGCCATCGGCGGGGCCGTCCTCGCCGAGGTGATGTTCGGCCGCACCCCCGGGACCTTCTCCACGCAGGTCCGCGGCGGCGGCCACCTGCTCGTCGGCGAGATCGTCGCCACCGCCGGGCTCGTCCTCGTCATCCAGGGCCTGGAGCGCATCGGGCGTCCGAAGCTGATCCCGGCCGCGGTCGCCGCGTACATCGCCTCCGCGATCTGGTTCACCTCGTCCGGCTCCTTCGCCAACCCGGCGGGCACCATCGGGCGCGCCTTCAGCGACTCCTTCACCGGGATCGCCCCGCAGTCGCTGCCCGGATTCGTCGCGGCGCAGGTGGTCGGCGGCGTGCTGGGCCTGGCCCTCGCCGCACTCCTGTACGGGAGCACCCGGCGCGGTGCGCAGGAGGTGCCGGCCGGCCCCGTCAGAGTCGCCGGCCCCACCGGCACCTTCGGCAGCACCAGCCCTGTGAACCCCGCGTACGAGACCATCGGTTGAGCTGCCCGCACAGGCTTCCACAGCGCCGCCCACAGGGCCGTCCACAGAGTTGCCCACAGGCAACACCGACTTGTCCACAGCTGGTTGGGTCGGATTTGAGGGCAAACGAGTGATCCGCCCTGTGGACTACTGACCGGGTGCCGGCGGCCGTTACCCGCCGCCCCGGCGGGCCAGCTCGTTCATCGTCCGGGCCTGGAGCTCCCGCTCCGTCGCGGCCCGGACGAACTCCCCCACGTGCTCGGCGCCGACCAGATCCTGCACCGCCCGTACGGTCTCCGCCGGCAGGGCCACCGGCGCGGGTCCCGAGGACTGCGGGGCTCCGGCCGCCCCCAGGTGGCGCTGCAGGTGCCGGGTGGCGAACAGCCGCATCGCCCGCGCCAGCTCGGCGTCCACCGTCTGCTGGGCCAGGGGGCGCAGTCTCCGTACCATCGTCGCCGCCTCCGCCGCGTCCGCGTCCGTCGGCGGGACCTCTCCGAGGTAGCGGGCGAAGACGTGCTCGGTGGTGAACTCCAGGAACCGCGAGGCGATGTGCTCCACCTGCCCGCGCAGCTCCCGCAGGTGCCCGGTGATCGCCGACAGCGGCACCCCGGCCGCGTACAGCTCGGCGGCCACGGTCAGCTCCTGCGGGGAGGGCACCAGGAACTCGTCCGGGCGCCCCGGGATCGCCTCCAGCACCCCCAGCTCGCACGCCTCGCCCACGGCGTCGTCGTCGGGACGTCCGCCGAACCGCTCGTTCAGCTCGGCCCGGCTGATCCGGGCGGCCTCCTCGTCGGTCCACGGGCCGTGTACCTCGGCGACGAGCCCGAGCACCCCGCCGAGCCCGCGGCCGGCGTCCCAGGCCTCCAGCAGTTCCTTGATGGAGGCCAGGGTGTAGCCGCGGTCCAGCAGATCGGCGATCTGGCGCAGCCGCGCCAGATGGGTGTCCCGGTAGACGTTGGAGCGACCGCGCCGCTCAGGCTTCGGCAGCAGCCCACGGTCCTGGTACGCCCTGATCGTGCGCACCGTCGCCCCGCTGTGGTGCGCGAGATCCTCGATCCGGTACTCGGCCACCGCCTGTTCTGACAATCCCGGCTCCCTACGACATGGCGGCTCGGCCGACCGCGGCCGCCGCGGCCCGGGCGGCAGGCGAAGCCGCAAGGTACTCGACCGCCCTGCGCAGCGAGCCCTCCTGCGAGGGATGGTACGACCGCCGGAAGAAGCGGGATATGGCCGTGCGGGGCTCGCGCTCACAGCCGGGGCTCCAGTTTCGCGAGCCGCCGCAGGGCGCCCGGCGCGAACCGGGACATCCACAGCGCGCCCTTGGACTCCGGGGTCACCGGCACCACGGCCTCGTTGCGGACCACGGCCCGCACGATCGCCTCGGCGACCTTCTCCGGAGGGAAGTTGCGCAGTCCGTACAGCCGCGAGGAGCGCTCCTGGCGCCGCTTCTCCTCCGCCGCGTCCACCCCGGCGAAGCGCGAGGTGGCGGTGATGTTGGTGTTGACGATGCCGGGGCAGATCGCGGAGACCCCGATCGACTGCGAGGCGAGCTCGGCGCGCAGGCACTCGCTCAGCATCAGGACCGCGGCCTTCGAGGTGCTGTACGCGGGCAGCGTCTTGGACGGCAGGTAGGCGGCGGCGGAGGCGGTGTTGACGATGTGCCCGCCCTGGCCGCGCTCGGCCATCTGCTTGCCGAAGATCCGGCAGCCGTGGATGACACCCCACAGGTTGACGTCGAGGACCTTCTTCCAGTCCTCCGAAGTGGTCTCCAGGAAGGGCCCGGACAGGCCGATCCCGGCGTTGTTGACCAGGACGTCCACGATGCCGTACTCGGCGGCGGTCTTCGCCGCGAGCTTCTCCATGGCCTGCTCGTCGCTGACGTCGACGCACTCGCCCCAGGCCTCGGGGGCTCCGACGAGCCGTGCCATGTCGGCGGTGCGGGCCGCGCCCTCGGCGTCCCGGTCCACGCACACCACCCGGGCCCCGGCCTCGGCGAACGCGAACGCGGTGGCCCGGCCGATGCCGCTGGCGGCGCCGGTGACCAGTACCAGCTGGCCGCCGAACCGATCGGCGTACTTGCCCGGAGCCTTCTGCTCCGGCGCCCGGGTGGCGGGCTCCTCCCGGGCGGTGACGAATTCCGTGATCCACGCGGCCAGCTGGTCGGGCCGGGTCCGAGGCACCCAGTGCTTGGCGGGCAGGGTGCGCCGCACCAGGTCGGGGGCCCACCGCTCCAGGTCGTCGTAGAGCCGCTCGGAGAGGAAGGCGTCCCCGGTCGGGGTGATCAGCTGGACGGGTACGTGCGCGTACGCGTCGGCGCGCGGCCGGCGCAGCCGGGGCCGTACGTTGTCGCGGTAGAGCCAGGCTCCGTGCGCGGCGTCCGAGGGCAGCGAGGCCGTCGGGTAGGAGCCTGCCGGGACCTTCTCCACGCGCTCCAGCATCCGCGGCCACCGCTTGCCGAGCGGCCCGCGCCAGGCGAGCTCCGGCAGGACGGGGGTGTGCAGCATGTACACGTACCAGGACTTGGCGCCCTGGCCGAGTAGCTGCGCGGCCCGGCGCGGGGTGGGCCGGGTCATCCGCTTCTTGATCCAGTGCCCGAAGTGGTCCAGGGAGGGGCCCGACACCGAGGTGAAGGAGGCGATCCGGCCCTCCGTACGGGCGACCGTCGCGAACTCCCAGCCCTGTACGGAGCCCCAGTCGTGGCCGACCAGGTGCACCGGGCGGTCCGGGCTGACCGCGTCGGCCACCGCCAGGAAGTCGTCGGTCAGCTTCTCCAGGGTGAAGCCGCCGCGCAGGGGCACCGGCGCCGTGGAGCGTCCGTGGCCGCGTACGTCGTAGAGCACCACGTGGAAGCGGGACGCGAGCCGCTCCGCGACATCCGACCAGACCTCCTTGCTGTCCGGGTACCCGTGCACGAGCACCACGGTCGGCCGGTCCGCCTCGCCGAGCTCGACGACGCACAGCTCGATGCCGCCGGTGCTCACCCGGCGCTCGCGCGCCCCCGTGAGCCCCGGCCCCTTGCTCCCGCTCATGCCGCTCATGCTGCCTTCTCCTCGGCCCAGCGCCGCACGTGCGGCAGATCGTCGTCCAGCCAGAACGCGCTCTCCCCGGGATCCCGTGAGTCGGTGACGACGAGGATCTCCTCGAACTTCGCGCCGGTGCCCCGGAACCCCAGGTGCGGTTCCACCGCCCACAGCCCGGGCTGCGGCGGGTGGTCGGAGAAGCGGTACGGGCTCCACAGCGGGGACCAGCCCTCGCGGTGTCCGTGCAGGGCGTCGGAGGCCAGCCCCTTGAGGGACTGCGTCCCGAACCCGAAGACGGTCGGGGACCAGCGCCGCTCCCTGACCCGGTCTATCTTGTGGGCGATCACGCCGAAGGGGTAGGCGCGGTGCCGGTTGGCATACCCCTGGCGGATCATCAGCCGCTCGACGTTCTCGTAGATCTCGCGCAGCGGGCGGCGCTCGCGGACCTGCTCCAGGATCAGCTCGCGGTGCACCCGCAGATCGGACATGAGCCGGTCCTGTACGGGGTTCAGCCCGAGGCTGCCCGAGTATCCGATGTCGGCCGCGTACCCCTTGTACACGGGCGCCATGTCGAGGATGAACGGCATCCCCGGCTCCAGCTTCCGGTTCGTCGGGAAGAACTGGAGCGGGATCTTGAAGTTCGCGAAGGCGGTGCGGTCCCCGAACCACGCGAACGGCAGGTGGAACCAGTCCCGCACCCCGCGCTCGCGCAGCCATTCGCGCTGCATCCGCGCCGCCTCGCGCTCGGTCACCCCCGGGCGCAGCTGCGCCGCGACGGTCTCCGCGCACTCGTACGAGAGGCGTTGCACTTCCCTGAACCCGCGCAGGTCCGGCGAGAGTTGCGCGGTGCGTTGCCTGGTGTCCGCAGCCATGACAGCCGTCCGTCCGTAGAGCCGTACGCGCTACGCGCCCGTAACTTGACACTGATGAATGTGACAATGACCGGAGATCACGTCAAGGGTCGTGCACGGACCTGTGGACAACTTGTCCGATCCACCGCGTACGGTCCGCTTCGCCGGGCCTCTTCGACCGGTCCGCATCAGCCTTTCGTCAGGGTGTGTAGTCCTGAAGGCGGAGACGGGATGACGCTCCAGGTCTGACGATCGGCGCGGTCCGCGCCACTAACGTCGAAGCCGTGACTGTCATCGCGACCGAAAGCCTGAGCAAGCGGTACCCCCGAGTGACCGCAATCGACCGGCTCTCCCTGGACATCGGGCCCGGAGTGACCGGCCTCGTGGGTGCCAACGGAGCCGGCAAGTCCACGCTGATCAAGATCCTGCTTGGACTGTCCCCCGCCACCGAGGGCCGCGCCGCCGTGCTCGGACTCGATGTCGCCACCCATGGCAGCGCCATCCGCGAACGCGTCGGCTACATGCCCGAGCACGACTGCCTGCCGCCCGACGTCTCGGCCACCGAGTTCGTCGTGCACATGGCGCGCATGTCCGGGCTCCCGCCGACCGCCGCCCGCGAGCGGACCGCCGACACCCTGCGCCACGTGGGCCTGTACGAGGAGCGCTACCGCCCCATCGGCGGCTACTCCACGGGCATGAAGCAGCGGGTCAAGCTGGCCCAGGCGCTCGTCCACGACCCCCAGCTGGTCCTGCTCGACGAGCCCACCAACGGCCTCGACCCCGTCGGCCGCGACGAGATGCTCGGCCTGATCCGCCGGGTCTACACCGACTTCGGCATCTCCGTCCTGGTCACCTCCCACCTCCTCGGCGAGCTGGAGCGGACCTGCGACCACGTCGTGGTCGTGGACGGCGGCAAGCTGCTGCGCTCCAGCTCCACCAGCGACTTCACCCAGATCACCACGACCCTCGCGGTCGAGGTCACCGACACCGACACCCACCCGGACGGCACCGCCGCCCTGCGCAAGGCGCTCGCCGACGCAGGCCTGACCCTGTACGCGGGCGAGGAGCAGGGCCTGCCCGGAGCCGGCCACATCCTGCTTCTGGAAGCCACCGGAGAGCAGACCTACGACATCGTGCGCGACACCGTCGCCGACCTCGGCCTCGGCCTGGTCCGCATGGAGCAGCGCCGCCACCACATCGCGGAGGTCTTCCGCGACAACGACCAGCAGCAGCTCGTCCGGAAGGGAGCCGGTTCCGATGGCGCCTGACACCTCGACCCAGATCCACAACATCGGCTACCGGTCCTATGAGGGAGCCCGGCTCGGCCGCGCCTACGCCCGCAAGTCGCTGTTCTCGCAGTCCCTGCGCGGCGCCTACGGACTCGGCAGGTCCGCCAAGTCCAAGGTCCTCCCGATGCTCCTCTTCGCGGTGATGTGCGTCCCCGCGCTGATCATCGTCGCGGTCGCCATCGCGGTGCCCGGCTCCACCAGCCTGCCGATCAAGTACACGACGTACGCCCTGACCACCCAGGTGATCATCGGCCTCTTTCTCGCCTCGCAGGCACCGCAGTCGGTCTCCCGTGACCTGCGCTTCAAGACCGTGCCGCTGTACTTCTCGCGGCCCATCGAGCGCGTCGACTACGTCCTCGCCAAGTTCGCGGCGATGGCCTCGGCGCTGTTCATCCTCACCGCCACCCCGCTGCTGATCATGTGGATCGGCTCGCTGCTGGCCAAATTCGACTTCGCGGACCAGACCAAGGGGTTCGCCCAGGGACTGGTCTCCGTGCTGCTGCTCTCTGTGCTGTTCGCCGGCCTCGGCCTGATCATGGCCGCGCTCACCCCGCGCCGCGGCTTCGGCGTCGCCGCCATCATCGCCCTGCTCCTGATCCCCTACGGCGCGGTGACCGCCGTCCAGGGCATCGCGTACAACACCGGTTCGACCGGTGCCATCGAGTGGATGGGCCTGTTCTCCCCGATCACCCTGATCGACGGCGTGCAGACGGCCTTCCTCGGTGCCACCTCCGCGTTCCCCGGCGGAGACGGCCCCTCGGCCGGCGTCGGCTTCGTCTACCTGCTCGTCGTCCTCGCCCTCATCGCCGGCTCCTACGCCGCCCTGATGGCCCGCTACCGGAAGGCCGGGCTGTGACCACCATCGACATCGACCACACCTCCCGCTGGTTCGGGAACGTCGTCGCCGTCAACGACGTGACCATGCACGTCGGCCCCGGCGTCACCGGACTCCTGGGACCCAACGGCGCGGGGAAGTCCACCCTCATCAACATGATGGGCGGCTTCCTCGCCCCCTCCACGGGTACCGTCACCCTCGACGGCGCGCCGATCTGGCAGAACGAGCAGGTCTACAAGCAGATCGGCGTCGTGCCGGAGCGCGAGGCCATGTACGACTTCCTCACCGGCCGGGAGTTCGTCGTCGCCAACGCCGAGCTCCACGGCCTCGACGACGCGGCCGCCCAGCGGGCGCTCGCCACCGTCGAGATGGAATACGCCCAGGACCGCAAGATCTCCACGTACTCCAAGGGCATGCGGCAGCGCGTGAAGATGGCCTCGGCCCTCGTCCACGACCCGTCCGTGCTGCTCCTCGACGAGCCGTTCAACGGCATGGACCCGCGCCAACGCATGCAGCTCATGGAACTGCTGCGGCGCATGGGCGACGACGGCCGCACCGTGCTCTTCTCCTCCCACATCCTGGAGGAGGTCGAACAGCTCGCCTCCCACATCGAGGTGGTCGTCGCCGGACGGCACGCCGCCTCCGGCGACTTCCGCAAGATCCGCCGCCTGATGACGGACCGCCCGCACCGCTACGTGGTCCGCTCCTCCGACGACCGGGCCCTCGCCGCGGCCCTGATCGCCGACCCCTCCACCGCGGGCATCGAGGTCGACCTCAAGGAAGGCGCCCTGCGCATCCAGGCCGTCGACTTCGGCCGCTTCACCGAGCTGTTGCCACAGGTCGCCCGTGCGCACGGCATCCGGCTGCTGACGGTCTCGCCTTCCGACGAGTCCCTCGAGTCGGTCTTCTCCTACCTCGTCGCGGCCTGAAGGAGCTGGCACCCATGTACAACCCCACCGTCGCCCGGCTCACCTACCGCGCGCTGCTCGGCCGCCGCCGCGCTCTGATCCTCTGCGGGCTGCCCGTCCTGCTGATCGTCATCTCCATCGCCGTCCGCGCCTTCACCGGCCTGGACGACAAGGTCGCCGCGGACCTGCTGGGCGGCTTCGCCCTCGCCACCATGGTTCCGCTGATCGGCGTCATCGCCGGTACCGGTGCCATCGGCCCCGAGATCGACGACGGCTCGATCGTCTACCTGCTCTCCAAGCCGGTGAAGCGCCCGACGATCATCATGACCAAGCTGATCGTCGCGATCGGCGTCACGATGGCCTTCTCCGCCGTCCCGACCCTGATCGCCGGGTTCATCCTCAACGGCAACGGCCAGCAGATCGCCGTCGCGTACACCGTCGCCGCCCTCGTCGCCTCGATCGCCTACAGCGCCCTGTTCCTGCTGCTGGGCACCGTCAGCCGGCACGCGGTCGTCTTCGGCCTGGTCTACGCCCTGATCTGGGAGTCGCTCTTCGGCAGCCTGGTCTCCGGCGCGAAGACCCTCAGCGTCCAGCAGTGGGCCCTGGCCCTCGCCGAGAAGGTCGCCGGCGAAGGCTACGTCGACGCCACCGTCGGCCTGCCCACCGCGGTGATCCTGCTCTGCGTGGTCACCGTGGGCGCCACCGTCTACGCCGGCCAGAAGCTGCGCCGCCTCACCCTGGCGGGCGAGGAGTAGACCCCCGCCGTACCGGCTTCACGCCCGGTGCCCCGCCCGGCCCACAGGCCGGGCGGGGCACCGCCGTACGGGGCAAAATCGGGGCATGGTCGAGCACCCCGAGCCCGAGCCGTCCAGGCCCGTACGGTCCTGGATACGCTCCTCGCCGGGTACGCACATATGGCTGCTGCTCCTCGCCGTCACGAGCATCATCGTCGTGATCGCGCCCGACCACCTCGAACACGTCCTGCTTCACCGTCACAGCAGCAACATCCACGAACTCACCCGGCACCCCGTGCGGGCCCTGCTCTCCAGCGCCTTCTGGATCGAGAACCCGGCCTCGCTCGCCCTGTACGCCGTCCTCTTCGAGCTCTTCCACGCGCCCGTGGAACGCTGGCTCGGCACCCTGCGCTGGCTCGCCATCGTCGCGACCGCCCACATCACGGCCACCCTGGTCAGCCAGAAGATGGTCCTGATGGCCATTCAGGACCACCGGGCCCCGCACAGCATGGTCCACGTCGTCGACGTCGGCGTCAGCTACGGCCTCGCGGCCTCGATCGGGGTCCTCACGTACCGGCTCCCGAACCCGCTGCGCTGGCTCTACCTCGCCGGTGTCGTCGCCTTCTTCGGGCTGCCGCTCCTCACCGGAGGCACCTTCACCGACCTCGGGCACGCCATCTCGCTCTCCGTCGGCCTGCTCGCCTGGCCGCTCACCCGCCACCCGCACCCCAGGCATGTTTCACGTGAAACAGAGCACCGGGCCGGCCACGGCTGATCCGCGGAAATTGACTGGTACGGGACCTGCGCCCCGGGCAGAGTGAGTCGTGCGGGGAGCAACAAAAAGGTCCGGAGCAGCCACTTCGAGCGCGCCTCACGGCGCGGGCTGTTCCGGACCTTCCCCGTTTCCCGGGCGGGCCGTCAGGCGGCGCCCAGCAGTCGCTCCAGCACCACCGCGATGCCGTCCTCCTCGTTGGAAGTCGTCACCTCGTCGGCCACCGCCTTGAGCTCCGCGTGGGCATTGGCCATGGCCACCCCGTGCGCCGCCCAGCCGAACATCGGGATGTCGTTGGGCATGTCGCCGAAGGCGATCGTCTCCGCCGCCTTCACACCCAGCCGGCGCGCGGCCAGCGACAGGCCGGTGGCCTTCGTCAGCCCGAGCGGCAGGATCTCCACTATCCCCGGACCGGCCATGACGATGTCGACCAGGGAGCCCACGGTCTCCCGGGCCACCTTGACCAGCGCGTCGTCGCCGAGCTCCGGGTGCTGGATGTACAGCTTGTTCAGCGGAGCCGTCCACACCTCCGCGGTGTCCGCCAGGTAGAGGGCCGGCAGGCCCTCCTGCACCTGGTAGCCGGGGCCGAACAGCACGTCGCCGTCCACCCCGTCCCGGCTGGCCGCGAGCGCCAGCGGACCCACCTCGGCCTCGAGCTTCGACAGCGCCAGACCGGCCAGCTGCCGGTCCAGCGTCACCGAGGTCAGCAGCCGGTGCGCCCCCGCGTCGTAGAGCTGCGCGCCCTGCCCGCACACCGCGATCCCCTTGTAGCCGAGATCGTCCAGCACGCCCCGGGTCCAGGGCACGGCCCGGCCGGTGACGATGATGTGCGCCGCGCCCGCTGCGGTGGCCGCGGCGAGCGCTTCACGGGTGCGTTCCGAGACGGTGTCGTCGCCACGCAGCAGCGTGCCGTCGAGATCGGTCGCGACGAGCTTGTACGGGAACGGGGCCGGGCTCACTTGGCGATCGGCTCCAGGACCTCGCGGCCGCCCAGGTACGGGCGGAGCGCCACCGGCACGCGCACGGAACCGTCGGCCTGCTGGTGGTTCTCCAGGATCGCCACGATCGTGCGCGGTACGGCGCACAGCGTGCCGTTCAGCGTCGAGAGCGGAGCGGTCTTCTTGCCGTCGCGGTAGCGGATCGACAGGCGGCGGGCCTGGAAGCCGTTGCAGTTCGAGGCCGAGGTCAGCTCGCGGTACTTGCCCTGCGTCGGGATCCACGCCTCGCAGTCGAACTTGCGCGAGGCGGAGGAGCCCAGGTCACCGGTGGCGACATCGATCACCTGGAAGGGCAGCTCCAGGCTGGTCAGCCACTGCTTCTCCCACTCCAGGAGGCGCTGGTGCTCGGCCTCGGCGTCCTCCGGCGCGACGTACGAGAACATCTCGACCTTGTCGAACTGGTGGACGCGGAAGATGCCGCGGGTGTCCTTGCCGTACGTACCGGCCTCGCGGCGGAAGCACGGCGAGAAGCCGGCGTACCGCAGCGGCAGCTTGTCGGCGTCGATGATCTCGTCCATGTGGTACGCGGCGAGCGGGACCTCGGAGGTGCCGACCAGGTAGTAGTCGTCCTTCTCCAGGTGGTACACGTTCTCCGCGGCCTGGCCGAGGAAGCCGGTTCCCTCCATGGCGCGCGGGCGGACCAGCGCCGGGGTGAGCATGGGGATGAAGCCGGCCTCGGTGGCCTGGGCGATCGCCGCGTTGACCAGGGCGAGCTCCAGCAGGGCGCCGACACCGGTCAGGTAGTAGAAGCGCGAGCCCGACACCTTGGCGCCGCGCTCGACGTCGATGGCGCCCAGCGACTCGCCGAGCTCCAGGTGGTCCTTGGGCTCGAAGCCCTCGGCGCCGAAGTCGCGGATCGTGCCGTGCGTCTCGAGGACGGTGAAGTCCTCCTCGCCGCCGACCGGGACGTCCTCGTGGACGATGTTGCCCAGCTGGAGCAGCAGCCGCTTGGCGGCCTCGTCGGCCTCGTTCTGCTCGGCCTCGGCGGCCTTGACGTCCGTCTTGAGCTGTTCGGCCTTCTTCAGCAGCTCTGCCCGCTCCTCCGGAGAGGCCTTGGGAATGAGCTTGCCGAGCGACTTCTGCTCATTGCGCAGTTCGTCGAAGCGCATGCCGGAGGACCTGCGACGCTCGTCGGCGGAGAGCAGCGCGTCGACGAGGTCGACGTCCTCTCCACGGGCGCGCTGCGAGGCACGGACACGGTCAGGGTCTTCACGGAGCAGCCGGAGGTCAATCACCCCTCCAGGCTACCGGGCTGGGCTTCCTGGGCTCACACCGATATCACGCTGCGTGTCGCTATGTACCAATTGTGGAGAATGGAAAACTCGGAACCCGCTGGCTGGAAGTGACCCTTCCGGGGTGGTCAATAAAAGCGGCCCATTCCCTGAAAAGGGGCACAAGCGCGGTATCCGGGCAGCCCCTGAGCAGGGCGGGAAGGTCTTCCTTGTCCACAGGAATTGTCCACCGCGGGGACTTGTCCACAGGCTGTGCGCCGGATCTGTGGACACGGAAATAGATCAATCCCCACCCGCGGCCCGTCGAGGCGATTCAGGGTTCAAACCACCCTCACACACTCATTCGGGTGGGAATGGCTCGCTCCAAAGAGTTGATCGGCGATGCGGGGGTGACGCCGTTCACCTTCCGCTCCCCAGCGCGAAACCTAGGCACCCCGACCGATTTGTCGACCTTGTCGCGTCATGATGTCGACTAGTCCACAGGTCCCCTCCCCGCCTGTGGATAACTCTGTGGACAGTGGGCGAAGAGCTACGTCCGGCCGTCGAGGCAGCGCGTCAGCCAGTCGGAAGCGGCCATGAAGTCACCGTCGGAGGTTCCGGGCCGGGGAGCGCGCACGTCACCCTGAGCGACACCGGCGCGGGGATAGGAGCCGAGGAAGCGGATCTGGGGGCAGGTGCGCTTGAGCCCCATGAGCGCCTCGCTGACCCGGCGGTCGGAGACGTGGCCCTCGGCGTCGACCGCGAAGCAGTAGTTGCCGATGCCTTCGCCCGTGGGCCGGGACTGGATCAGCATCAGGTTGACGCCGCGGACGGCGAACTCCTGGAGCAGCTCCAGCAGCGCACCGGGGTGGTCGTCGCCGAGCCAGAGCACGACGGAGGTCTTGTCGGCGCCGGTCGGCGCGGCCGGCCGGGCGGGCCGCCCGACGAGCACGAACCGGGTCTCGGCGTTCTCCGCGTCGTGGATCTCGGTGACCAGCGGGACGAGCCCGTACGTGGCGGCCGCGAACTCGCCCGCGAAGGCGGCGTCGAAGCGGCCCTCCTGGACCAGCCGGGCCCCGTCGGCGTTGGAGGCGGCCGACTCCCACACCGCGTCGGGCAGGTTCGCCCGCAGCCAGTTGCGCACCTGGGGCTGGGCGACCGGGTGCCCGGTGACGGTCTTGACGTCCGACAGCTTGGTCCCGGGCCGCACCAGCAGCGCGAACGCGATGGGCAGCAGCACCTCGCGATAGATCATCAGCGGTTCGCCGGAGGCCAGCTCGTCCAGGGTGGAGGTGACCCCGCCCTCCACCGAGTTCTCGATCGGCACCAGGGCGGCCGCGGCCTCCCCGTTGCGTACGGCGTCCAGGGCGGCCGGGACCGACACCATCGGGACGAGCTCCCGGGTCGCGGCTTCCGGCAGTGTGCGGAGGGCGGCTTCGGTGAAGGTGCCCTCGGGACCGAGATAGGTGAAGCGGGTGGCCGACATGTGATCAGCCTAATGCCGGGTCCCCGACCGCCGGGTTGCTGTTCATCCTTCGAGCAGCCGCTGCCCCACGTACTCCCCGTCACGGGGGCCGGGCGGGACCGCGTACAGCCCGCTGGACTCGTGCCGGATGAACGCCGACAGGGCGTCCCCCCGGTCCAGCTTGCGCTGGACGGGGACGAAGCCGCGCAGCGGATCGGCCTGCCAGCAGATGAAGAGGAGCCCCGCGTCCGGGGTGCCGTCGGCGGCGATCCCGTCGTGGAAGGAGAACGGGCGCCGGAGCATGGCCGCCCCGCCGTTCTGCTCGGGGGCGGAGATCCGGGCGTGCGCGTTGGACGGGATGACGGGCTTGCCGTCGGGGCCGATCTTGTCGAGGGCCATCTTGGTGGTCTCGGTGCCGCCGGTGAGGGGCGCGCCGGTGGCCTTCGTACGGCCTATGACCTGCTCCTGCTGGGCCAGGGACTGCTTGTCCCAGTCGTCGAGGAGCATCCGGATGCGCCGTACGACGGCGTACGAGCCCCCACCCATCCAGGCGTGCTCGGCGGGCCCGGGGCCGGCGGCGGGGACGAAGATCCGCTTGTCGAAGTCGGGCTGCGCGGGCTTCGGGTTGCCGGTGCCGTCGATCTGGCCCATGAGGTTGCGGGCGGTCATCGGTGCGGCGGTGGCGCCGGGGGACCGGTTGAAGCCGTTCATCTGCCAGCGGACCCGGGCAGCCTCCCCGGCCTCCTTCTGGAGGGCGCGCAGGGCGTGGAAGGCGACGAGCCCGTCGTCGGCGCCGATCTGGACCCACAGGTCACCGTTGCTGCGTTGGGCGTCGAGCCGGTCGGCGGAGAAGTCGGGCAGCGGGTCGAGTGCGGTGGGGCGGCGGGCGGCGAGGGCGGTGCGCTCGAAGAAGGAGTGGCCGAAGCCGAAGGTGATGGTGAGGGAGGACGGCCCGGCGTCGAGGGCGATGCCGGAGTCCTCGCTCGAGGCGGGCTGGCCCGCCATCAGCAGGCGGGCGGTGTCGGACCAGCGCCGCATCAGGGCGGCTGCCTCCTTGCGGCCCGCCCCCGGAGCCAGGTCGAAGGCGAGGACGTGGCCCTTGGCCTGGAGCGGGGTGGTGATGCCGGCCTGGTGCTCGCCCTGGAAGGCGACGTGGGTGGCGCCGAGGGAGGAGAGGCCCCCGGCGGACCCGGAGGCGCCCGCCGGGGAGTCGTCGAATGCGGAGTGCACGAGGGCACCGCCGGTGGCGCCGAGCGCGAGCCCGGCGGCGCCCGCGGCGCCGACGGTGCCCAGCAGTCGGCGCCGGGAGATCTCGATGTCGGGGTTGCTCTCGGTCACGCTGGTCAGCCGATCTTCACGTTCTTCTGCACGGTCGTCTGGTCGATGTCGGAGGTACGGACGGTCACGTCGAGCCGCCATTCCCCGGCCAGCGGCAGCTGGACGCCGGACGCGCTCCAGTGTCCGGGGGCCGCGCGCTCCGGAAGGAGCGGCAGGGGGCCGATGTCCTTGGCGGGGAGGGTGAAGGCGACCTTGATCTCGGGGATGTCGAGAGGCTGCCCCTGGGGGTCGTCGACCCAGACGTGGAGCGAGTTGGCGCCGACCCGGCCCGGGTCGAACTCGATTCGGACCGATCCCTTGCCGTTCTGGCCGCCGGTGTCGAACGGCAAGGTGATCTTGATGGCCCGGTTCGGGACGGCGGTGGACGCGGAGTCCCGCCCGCTCGCCTGCTCGGCGGTCCGGCCGGGTTCGGTGCTGGTGAGGACGGTGGTCACGGCGAGCAGGGCGATGGCGACCCCGGCCTCGGCGAGGACGGAGCGCCGCAGCCCCGCCCGGGCCGGATCGGCGTCGCGGACCTGCTTCTCACGGGCGCTCTCCCGGGCGGCTCGCTGCCGGGCGAGCTGGGCGGCCCGCTTGGGGTCCGCGGGGACGGTTACGGAGGCCGGCGATGTTTCACGTGAAACATCGCGTTGCCGGGCGATCTTGGCGGGCTTCCCGGCGGCGGCATCGGTGAGCCGTGCCGTCCACGAGCGGGAGACGTAGGCGACGGCGACGAGGACGGCGACGAGCCCGACCTTCAGCAGCAGGAGCTGTCCGTAGCTGGTACCGGTGAGGGCCGACCAGCTGCCGATCTGGCGCCAGGACTGGTAGACGCCGGTGACGGCGAGGACCAGGACGCTGACGAACGCCACCCGCGAGAACCGCCGGACCGCCTCGCGCTCGATGCCGGGAACCTTGTGGAGGGCGACGAGCAGCGCGGTGAGTCCGCCGAGCCAGGCGGCGACGGCCAGCAGGTGCAGGATGTCGGCGGGCATGGCGATACCGGGCTGGATGCCGGTCGAGGCGTGCTCGGACAGAGCCCAGGTGGCGGCGATGCCGCCGGCCACGACGGTACCGCCGATGCCGAGGCCGAAGAGCAGGTCGTTGGCCTCCTTGTCCGCCCCGCCGTCCTTCTCCGCGCTGCGGTCCTTCTCCTTGCCCTTGCGCTTGTCCGTTTCCCCGGCCTCGGCGGCCCTGCGGGCGTAGGCGCCGAACAGCACGGCGATGAACAGCGCGGCGGCGCCGAGGAGCAGCAGCCGGGAGACGAGTGAGGCACCGGTCTTGGTCTCCAGGACCGCCTTCAGACCGTCGAGGTCCAGCGCGTCGGCGAACTTCCCGGACCCCGTGTACGGGGTGCGGAGCACCAGCATCACGAGAGTGGCGGCGGTGAGCGTGACCCACGCGCGCACGATGAGCTTCTGCAGCGGGCGCTGCGCCGCGCCGCGCCGCCAGCACAGCAGGATGAAGGCCGCGCCGCCGACGAGGACGGTGAAACCGGCGTAGGTGGCATAGCGCGCGATGTCGTACGCGATGCCGACCGGTCCGCCGCCCGCCTGAGCGGTGGGCAGGGCCACGCTGGTCGCCGAGGGGGCGCCGATGGAGAAGGTGAAGGCCCCGGAGACGGGGTGGCTGTCGGCGGAGACGGCCTGCCAGGCGACCGTGTAGGTGCCGTCCGGCAGCCCGGAGTGCAGCGCGGTGCCGTAGCGGATGGTGGTTCCGCTGCACATGTCGCGCAGCTCGCCGGTGTCCACCCGCCTGCCCTGCGGGTCCATGACGCGGATGGAGTCGTCGCCCATGGCTACCTGCTCCGAGAAGGAGAGGGTGACCTGGGCGGGGGCCGTGGCGACCACCGCCCCGTCCTTGGGGTCGCTCGCGGTGAGTGCGGCGTGTGCCGAGGCCGGGCCGGCCGCGGTGAACAGGGCCGCCAGCAGGGCTGCGAGGACCAGCGCGAGCCGCGGCAGGAGTGCCGTGGCCCGGACGCGGGCCGGGGAGGGGGCGATGGCCGTCATGGCGTGTCAGTACCTCGGTCCGTCAGTGGGCGCTGGTGTTCTGGGCGTTGTACGTCCGCTCCTTGACGTCCAGCTCGACCTTGACCGGGTCGGCCTTCTCGAAGCGCAGCTCGACGGTGACCTTGTCGCCGACCTTCGGCGTGCTCTTCAGCCCCATGAGCATGACGTGGCTGCCGCCGCGTTCCAGCCGGAGCTCACCGTTGGCAGGCACGTCCATGGCCGCGACCTGCTGCATCTTCTGGTCCTTGGCCTCGTGGATCTGAAGATCGTCGGAGATGGGGCTGGTGACGGCCGTGAGCTTGTCGGCCGTCTTGGACTCGTTCTTGATGACCATGAACGCGCCGGCCATCTTGTCGTTCACGGGCTCCGGCATGAAGGCGCCGCTGACCGCCATCTTCGGCTTGTCCGCGCCGGCCTTGGCATCGGAGTCCGAGGAGCAGCCGGATATGGCGAGCGCTGCCGTCAGGGAGAGGGCGGCGGCGAGGGTACGGGTGGTGCGGGCGTTCACGGGGTCTCTCCCTTGGCGATCTTCGGCAGGTCCTTGGCGTAGTCGTCGACGGTGGTGCCTTCGCCGTAGAGGAGGTATCCCTCGTCTGTCTTGGGCGAGAACGCGATGACCTGGGCACCGTGCATGGAGACGACCTTGCCGTCGGCCAGCTTCGTCGGTGCCTCGATACCGATGCCGAGCTTGCGCGCGGCGGCCTGGATGGTGGCGAAGTCCCCGGTCAGTCCGGTGAAGGACGGGTCCTGGGCCTTGAGCCACGCGCCGAGGGAGTCGGGGGTGTCCCGTTCGGGGTCGGTGGTGACGAACACGACCTGGAGCTTGTCCTGGTCGGCCTTCGGCAGTGCCTTCTTGGCGACGGCGATGTTGCTCATCGTCAGGGGGCACACGTCGGGGCAGTTGGTGTAGCCGAAGTAGATGAGCGTCGGCTTGCCCTTGGTCTGCTCGCGCAGGTTCCACGGCTTGCCGGTGGTGTCCGTCAGGACCAGCTCCGGCTTGTCGAAGGGGCGGTCGAGGACCGTGGCCTTGCCGGCCTTGGACTGGCCGGTGAGCGAGGTGACCGCGTCGGTCTTGGCGCCCTCACCGCCGCAGGCGGTGAGGGTGAGCGCGGCCGCCGCCACGAGGGCGGCGATCGTCACGCGAGTGGTGCGCATGGAGAGATGTCCCTGGGATCGGGGATGCGGTGCGGGCGGGCCGGCCTCGAAGGAGGGCCGGCTGCGCGCGTTCTGGACAAGGGGATACGGCCTGGGGCCGCTCCGGGTCAGGAGGCGCGGCGACGCGAGGCGACACCGAAGGCGACACCGCCGAGGCCGATGACGATGCCCGCGATGCCGAGGGCCCGCGCGGTCGTGTCCGAGGTGCTCTTGGCGGCCTCGTCGTGGCCCTTGTCGTCCTTCGCAGCGGCGGCGTTCTTGTCGTCGTGGTGGTCGTCGGCGGCCTTGGCCGCGGTCAGCTTCAGGACGGGAGCCGGGTTCTGCGGCTCCGCCGCGCCCGCCTTGGTCTCCTCGATCCAGCGGACGACCTCGTTGTTGTCGTACGTCTGGATCGCCTTGAAGACCATCTGGTCGGCGTTGTCGGGCAGCTTGCCGACGGAGACCGGGAACTGCTGGAACTTGCCGGGCTCGATCTTGCCGCCGCTCCAGGTCACCTTGGTGACGACCTCGTTGACCTGCTTGCCGTGCACGGTCAGCGGCTTGTCGAGCTTGGTCTTCTCAACGTTGGAGGTCCAGCCGGGAATCTCCTGCGGCATGACGGACGTCAGCGGCTGGTCGACGGGGAAGTTGACTTCCAGCTGCGTGGTCGAGGCGTTGTCGCGCTCGTTCGGAACCTTGAAGTTGAGCGTCGCGTAACCACCCTTGGCGGCTTCGCCGATGGGCTGCACGCCGACGTGCGCGAAGGCGGTGCCGGACAGGACGAGGACGGCGCCGGCGGCAACGGCGGCGGCGAAGGAGACGCGAGAGGTCTTCATGGCGGAAACACTCCACAGAGGCAGGGGTGACGGTGGCTCCGTGCACGGGTGCGCGCGGAGTTCGCGGCACCGGTGCTTCCGCCGGGTGCTCCGGGGAGGGGGTGCCGCGTCAGGCTGCGAGGGCGAGCGCCGTGCGGGGCGGCCCGCGCCTGATCACCGTGTGCTGGAGTGCGTCCCGGCCGGTGTGCGTGGAGGGTTCGGCAGCGGTACGGACGACCCGCGGGGCAACGCCCGGCGTGCCCGCGAGCCCGGAGCCGAGGGCCCGTACGAAGGCCAGCGCGGCGCGCAGCGGACGTACGGGATCGGCTTCGGCGGAGCTGCGGGACAGCTCGACGAGCCGGAACAGGGCGGCGTCGCCGCGCCCCAGCAGCCAGCCCGCGGCCAGCGCGGCCAGCAGGTGCCCGACGAGCATGCCGGTGCTGAACAGGCCGGTGGCGGGCGCCGCGGCGGCCTGCGCGAGGTGCGCGTGGCCGGCATGGACCGGTGCCGCTCCCTGCGCCGCGGCCTGGGCGGCCATGGCGGTCGGATCCAGTCCGGCGGTCTCCAGAATCTGCCGGGCGTCGGCCGGGCTGAGCGGGACGGAGTTGCCCCCGCAGACCAGCCGGGCGGCGAGCGCCGCGAGCGAGGTGTCCGCGGGGACGGGTGCCTGGGCCGCGGCGGCGCTGTGCTGGCCGAGGCCGAACACCGCGTGCAGTCCGAGCTGTCCGAAGGCGAGCCCGGCGGCGATGCCGGGCAGCGAGCGCCGGCGGCCCGCCAGCGGGGCGGCGACCGCGAACACGGCGAGAAAGGCGATGACGAGGGCCCACCAGGGCACCGCGGCGCAGGACGCCAGGGCGTGCCCGGCCGCGGACAGCACGACGCAGACCGCGGTGAACACCGCGGCCCGGATCAGCCGGAGTCCGGCTCCGGCGGGCGTCGCGTGGGGGACAGTCATGGCCGGGCCATCATCGCACTGCCCTCACACCGTCCATACGGCAGGTCCGGAAGGTCGCGAGTGCCCCTGTACGAGGGCTTCACCTCGGGCGTCCCGGCCCGGGCGGAGGCCCGTACGCCGCCGCATACACCGCTGCTTCGGAGTGCCGCATCGGCCGAATGAGGGCTGCGGCGGCCGCCTGGGGCTTACGCCCCGCCGCGGGCGGCAATACGTAACCGTATGAGCATCTGGTGGTCTCTCCACTTGAGGCGCGAAGCCGCGAGCGTGCCGCTCGCCAGGCGATTGCTGCTGGGGACGATGGAGACCGCGGGGGTGGATCCGGACATCTCCTTCGATCTCTCGGTGGCACTGAGCGAGGCCTGCGCGAATGCGGTGGAGCACGGCGGCCCGGCGGCCGAAGCCGGTGCCGGAGCGGAATCCGTCACGGAGGCGTGCGCGGCGTACCGCGTCACGGCGTACCTGGACGGGGACTGCTGCCGCATCGAGGTGACCGATTCGGGCCCGGGTTTCCCGGCGGCCACGGTCTCGGGGCACAGACCCCCGCCGGCCGGCCCCTCCGAACCCTCGGAGAGCGAGCACGGCCGGGGCCTGTGGCTGATCGCGGAGCTCGCCGACCACGTCAGATTCCGCAACCGGCCGGGCCATGGCGCGGTGGTCAGCTTCGACAAGATCCTGAAATGGCGTGAGGGAGCGCTGCTGAAGGTGTCGTAGCGGCGGAAGGGCTCCCGGATGCGCCGATGGACGGGACTCGCGTACGAGATCCCGCCCATCGGAGGCGAACTCAGGTCCGGCCGGAAGCCGGCCGGAAGCCGGCCGAAGGACCGGCAGGGCGTCAGGCCTTGAGGCGCGCCATCCACGCCTCGACATCGGCCGACGCACGGGGCAGCCCGGCCGACAGGTTCCGGTTGCCGTCCTCGGTGACCAGGATGTCGTCCTCGATCCGGACGCCGATGCCCCGGTACTCCTCGGGCACGCTCAGATCGTCGGCCTGGAAGTACAGACCGGGCTCGACGGTGAGGCACACGCCCGGCTCCAGCGTGCCGTCGACGTACGCCTCGGTGCGCGCGGCGGCGCAGTCGTGGACGTCCATGCCGAGCATGTGGCCGGTGCCGTGCAGGGTCCAGCGGCGCTGCAGGCCGAGCTCCAGGACGCGCTCGACCGGGCCCTCCAGCAGGCCCCACTCCACGAGCTTCTCGGCGAGCACGTGCTGCGAGGCGTCGTGGAAGTCGCGGAACTTGGCACCCGGCTTGACGGCGGCGATGCCGGCTTCCTGGGACTCGTACACCGCGTCGTAGATCTTGCGCTGGACGTCGGTGTACGTGCCGTTGACCGGCAGCGTGCGGGTGACGTCGGCGGTGTAGAGGGAGTGGGTCTCCACACCGGCGTCGAGCAGCAGCAGGTCGCCCGAGCGGACGTCGCCGTCGTTACGGACCCAGTGCAGGGTGCAGGCGTGCGGGCCGGCGGCGCAGATGGAGCCGTAGCCGACGTCGTTGCCCTCGACGCGGGCGCGCAGGAAGAAGGTGCCCTCGATGTAGCGCTCGGACGTGGCCTCGGCCTTGTCCAGGACCTTCACGACGTCCTCGAAGCCGCGGACGGTGGAGTCGACGGCCTTCTGGAGCTCGCCGATCTCGAACTCGTCCTTCACGGCGCGGGCCTCGGAGAGGTAGACGCGAAGCTCCTCGTCGCGTTCCTTGGTGACCTTGTCGGTCAGGGCCGTCTCGATGAGGGAGTCGTGGCCGCGGACGCCCCGGACCGGGCCCTCGGCCTCGGCCAGCTCATCGGCGAGCTTGCGCACGTCCCGGGCCGGGATGCCCAGCAGCTGCTCGGCCTCGGCGAGGGAGTGGCGGCGGCCGACCCACAGCTCGCCCTGGCCGGACAGCCAGAACTCGCCGTTCTCGCGGTCGGAGCGGGGCAGCAGGTAGATGGTGGCGGTGTGGCCGGTCCCGCCCGTGGGCTCGAGGACCAGCACGCCGTTCTCGGTCTGGTCGCCGGTCAGGTACGCGTACTCGGTCGAGGCGCGGAAGGGGTACTCGGTGTCGTTCGAGCGCGTCTTGAGGCGGCCCGCGGGCACGACCAGGCGCTCGCCGGGGAAGCGCGCGGACAGCGCGGCGCGGCGGGCGGCGGTGTGCTCGGCCTGGGCGATCGGCTCCAGCCCGTGCAGCTCGGTGTCGGCCCAGCCCGTGCGCATGTTCTCCGCGAGTTCGTCGCTGACGCCCGGGTACAGCCCGTTCTTGCGCTGCTTGTGCTTCTTCTGGGGCTGCTCTTCTTCCGGGGTCTCCGGGGTGAGCTCGTCAGCCACGTCTTCTCCTCAGCTACGACACGTACGACAGCTACTACAGGACCGGGTACGGACCGCATCCATCGTATGTGTGAGGGGAAGACGCCCGGCGGCGGGTGTGATGAATCAGTCAAAACGGGCAGCGAGCAGGACGATGTCCTCCACTCCGTCCTCCGTGGCGGCCATCGCGGCGGTGGTGGCGGACGCGGCGGAAGCCGCCGGGACGGGGGCCCGGCCGGCCGGCGCGACCGCGGGATCGTCCGAGGGCAGCACCGTCCGCAGGATGTGGTCACAGATGGCCGCCGGGTCGTCCCGAATGCTCCGGGGCACCCCCGCGGCGGCGGCGTGCAGCCGTGCGTAGGCCCGGTCCATGGGGTCGCCGGTCCGCCGCAGCAGCCCGTCGGTGTACAGCAGCACCGTTTCTCCAGGTGCGGGTTCGATCTCCACGCTCGGCGCCTCCCAGCACGACAGCATCCCGAGCGGCGCGGAGAGCGTGGTCTCCACGTACTCCGTGCGGTGCTCGCCGATGAGCAGCGGCGGGGCGTGCCCGGCCCCGGCCAGGATGATCTTCCTCCCCCGGCTGCCCGAGTGCGGGGTCCCGGCGGGTTCGCAGTACGCGAAGAGCGCCGTCGCGCAGCGCGCGGGTTCGGTCAGACGCAGCAGCAGTTCCAGGTCGGACAGGACCGCCACGGGGTCCTCCCCCTCCATGACGGCGTACGCGCGCAGCGATGCCCGCAGCCGTCCCATCGCGGCGACGGCACTGGGCCCCGCGCCCGTGACGGAGCCGACGGCCAGCCCCAGGGCGCCCTCGGGCAGCGGCAGCGCGTCGTACCAGTCGCCGCCGCCGAGCGGTCCGGTGTGGTGGCGGGCCGCGAGCTGGACCCCGGGGATCCGGGGGAGCCGGCTGGGCAGCAGTTCCTCGGCGACCGTGGCCAGGCGGCTGCGGGACCGTTCCACCTCCAGCATCCGGGCCAGGTGCTCGGCGGCGTGCCGGACGTAGAGCCCCGCGAGATCGCGCTGGCGTTCGCTCGGCTCGGCCTGCTCGTCGTAGAGCCAGACGGCCGCGCCGAGTCGGCCGGTGGCCTCGGCGGTCAGCGGCAGCGCGTAGCTCGCGGCGTAGCCGAGCCGGGCGGCGACCTCGCGGTGGCGGGGGTCGACCGGGGTGCCGCACCCGCCCGAGCCGGGGGCGGCGTCGGGTTCGGGTTCGGGGAGCACCTCGGAGCCGCCCCGGGCGTCGGGGAGTCCGTCGAGGATCCGGCCGTACGAGGTCGCGGCGCGCGGGATGGTCTCGATGTGCCCGAGGTCCGCGCGGCCCAGGCCGAGGCCGATCGTGGTCGTCGGGCCGAGGCCGTCGGAGGGCTCCAGGACGATCAGGCCGCGGCGGGCGCCGACGAGGGCGGCTCCGGCGCGCAGGAACTCCTGGAGGGAGGAGTCGAGATCACTGGCGCGCGCGAGGCGCTCGGTGAGCTCGTGGAGGGTGGTCAGGTCGGAGACCATACCCGCCAGCCGGTCCTGGATCAGCGTGCTCGGTCCGGGTACCGCTGCCGCAGCCGGTGCGGGGGCGGTTCGGGCGGGCGTGGGCGCCGCAGTCTGCGGGACCGCGGTAACTGCTGGATCGATTCCAGCCACTTTCGGCAGATGCGGGGCGCTCATGGCGTCCGCCTTTCCACCTGGTGCGATTCGCCATATAGCATCGCAAACCCCCAGATCGTGCTGCGCCGCCATCAATGAATCCACATCTACACGCACACGAGGATCGATGTCCAGCATTGCCCAGGTGGGAATCCTGGTGTCCGTGAGACGGCAACTCACTGTCCAGCCAAGGCTAGAACTTGGCTGGAAAAAGCTGGAAGCGGACGGTTTTTGCGATCGACTGGTCGGGCGCCGGAGTGGCTCCGGGTACCTAATCGGTGGTGCCCGGGGAGAGTTGGCGCAGCCCGGCGGTCGCCGGGAACCGCCCGGCTCGGCCCGTCGTCCTTAGCGGCGGCAGCCGGTCTCGGCATCGGCGCGGGTCGCGTTCCGCCCCCGCCGGACGTTTCATGGACCCGTAAGAAAACTGCACGAACCGTGTGAACCTGCTTCAAGGCGGACAGTGACGCGAAACGTGTACGTGTGGTGAAACACCGGTTACATGGTGTGATGTGGCCCTCGGCGTTCAACGGAAAGGAACGAGCGCTCATGCGCGAGATCCTCGGAAGGCGTCTCCAGCGGCTCCGCAATCGCTTGAAAACCCTTCGCTCCGCCCCCGGGCAGAGCGGTGATCAGGCCCTCCTCGACGCGGCGCTCACCTGCGCCACCGACTGGCAGTGGCCGGTGCTGCCCGGCGTCGGCCGTTCCGGCGCCGACAGCAACCGGTGCGCCTGCCCCGACCCCGACTGCGTCGTTCCGGGCGCGCATCCCTTCGACCCCGGGCTGCTCGCGGCCACCACCGACCCCCGGATGGTGTCCTGGTGGTGGACCAACCGGCCCACCGCTCCCGTACTGCTGGCCACCGGTGGGTTCGCGCCCTGTGCCGTGAGCCTGCCGGCCAACGCGGCCGCGCGGGCCGTCGTACGGCTGGACGCGCAGGGGATGCGGCTCGGTCCGATCGTGGCCACGCCCACCCGTTGGGCGCTGCTGGTCGCGCCCTACTCGCTGGAGCGGCTCGGCGAACTCCTGTACGCCAAGGACCATGTGCCCTCCGCGCTGCGCTTCCACGGCGAGGGCGGCTATCTGTTGCTCCCGCCCTCCCCCGCCTCCGGCGGCGGGCAGGTGCGGTGGGAGCGCGACCCCGCGGACGCCGGCGGCCTGTGGCTGCCCGAGGTCGAGGCCGTCGTGCACGCGCTGGTCGAGGCGAGCAGCGGGGCCTCCGGCGGCGGCAGCCGACTCGCGTACTGATCCGGTGCTCCGGGCACCCGCCGATCACTCGTACGGGTGTCAGCGCGACGAGTTTCCAAGGGAATTGGGCGCGGGGATCTCCGCGCCCCATTCCGGGATCGCTATCTTCGCCGAATGAATCTCCGCTTGATCGGTATCAGCGCCGGTGTGCTGATCATCTTGTCGCTCCCGCTGGCAGGAGCGATCGCCGGACCGGATTTCGTCGGTCAGGACGACGGAAAAGGCGGTGGGCTGCTCTCCTCGCTCGGACTGACCGATCCGGAGGGCGGATCGCGTACGCCGAAACCTGCCGCCGGACCCGCGCGGCAGGCCGAGCCGCCGCGGGCCGGGGAGCCGCAGCCGGGGCATCCGGGGCAGCCGCACGCGCAGCAGCCGCAGCCCGGCCCGTCCGAGCAGCCCCGTACGGATTCCCGCTGCGGCCCCGAACTCTCTTCCCCGCAAGGCCTGGAGGCGCAGACCTGCGTCCTGGTGGGCGATGGCCGGACCTGGGGCCGCAGCTACTACCGCAACACCAGCGGGCGCGCACTGGACGCCGTTCTGACGGTGATGGGGCCCGCAGGGCGCACGGTGCAGATCCGCTGCGCGCTCGGGGCCGGCGACGAGCCGGGGCTGTGCGAAACGCCGCGTGAGGACTCTGCGGGGGCGCCGGACGCCTACTCGGCAGTTGCGGAGTTTGCAGTTCCGGATGATGAAGGCCGGCTGCTGCTGAGGTCCGGGAGCAACTCACCGGCACCGGCCGACGGTTGAGCGACGGCGGAAATGGAAGGGCCCGGTCGCTGGCGACGGGGGATGCACCAGCGACCGGGCTACAAGAACGGTAACAAGAGATCGCCTGTTCGCAAATTCGATCTCTGATATTCAGACAGCGATTTGCAGGCGATTAGCGGGAGTTGTGACCCCAGTCACCGGTCCTGCGGGTGCTCGGCGGTCAGCTGAGCGTGACCTGGCGGTTGGTCAGCCCGCCGCGCGCCCGGCGCTCCTCCGCGCTCAGCGGGGCGTCCGCGGCCAGGGCCGTGGCCAGCCGCTCCGCGAACTCCGCCGCGGGCTTCTCCACGTCGTCGGCGGTCACTCCGGTGGGCAGGTCCCAGACGGGGACCATCAGACCGTGCGCCCGGAACGAACCGACCAGTCGGGTGCCTTCGCCGAGCGAGGAGGTGCCTGCGGCGTGCAGCCGTGCGAGGGCGTCGAGCAGCTTCTCCTCGGGGTGCGGCATGACCCAGCGCAGGTGGTTCTTGTCCGGGGTCTCGCACCAGTAGGCCGCGTCCACGCCGGCCAGCTTGACGGTGGGGATGGCGGCGGCGTTGGCCCGCTCGAGGGAGGCGGCGATCTCCGGGGAGGCGTTCTGGGCGCTCTCCGCATCCGGAATCCAGAATTCGAAGCCGCTGTGCACAACCGGCTCGAAAACGCCGTCCGTGTCCAAGAGATCCTGAAGTCGCGGACCCTCGGCGGGAACGCGCCGGGCAGCGACCGGGGTACCCGGTTCGGCGACGAGCGCGCGCTCCAGGGTGTCGGCCATGTCCCGGGCGAGGTCCCCGGTGGTCGAGTCGTTCTGGAGGCCGAGTAGGACGGAGCCGTCCTCGCGGCGCAGCGCCGGCCAGGCCATCGGCAGTACGGTCACCAGCGTGACGGACGGGACGCCCTCGGGCAGGCCGCCCTTGAGCGTGAGCGGGATGGTCGCCGCGGGCACGAGCTCGCGCAGCGCCACCCAGTCGCACTCGCCGGGCAGGCCCTCGAAGGGGCGCGCCACGTGCTCGGTGACGGCGTGTGCGGCGGCTGCGCCGTGGCAGGCCTTGTAACGGCGCCCGGATCCGCAGGGGCAGGGCTCGCGTGCGCCCACCACCGGGATCTCCCCGTTGTTGAGCTGCGGCTTTGCAGTCTTCGCTGCGGGGCGCTTCTTGGCCATCGTGGGTGTCTCCCGGTTGCGGCGGTACGGCGTTGTGTCTGGGCGCGAGCCTAGCCGTTCGTACCGCCGCAACCGGGAGGGTGCGGCCGGGAGCACGGTCGGCGTGCGCTCCCGGCGGCCGCTCGTTCTGGTGGCCTGTGTTGCGGTCGGGGATCCGGGTCAGGGATCCGGGTCGTGATCGGGATCCGGGTTGGGGATCCGGGTCGGGGATCCGGTCACGGATGAAGGTCGTCGAAGGCCGTGCTGAAGTCGATCGCCGGGGGCGCAACGCGCGTAGCGAAATCCTCGTGCCGGGCCCCGCACGCAACCGTCACCCATACGGTGACCTCGCCTGCCGCACCGTCCCGGACACCCCAGTCCTGGGCGAGGGCGCTGATGATGTTCAGCCCCCGGCCGCCGCGCGCGGTGACCGAGGGCGTGGCCGGAACCGGGCGGGTGGGACCGCCCCCGTCCGTGACCTCGACCGTCAGCCGCCCCGCCTTGTCGATGCGCCACGCGGCGCGTATCTCCCCGTCCCCGATCTCTCCGGCGCCCAGTGGTCTGCCGTGCCGGCAGGCGTTGCTGAGCAGTTCGGAAAGGATCAGTACGGCGTCGTCCACGACCGATTCGGACACCCCGCTCATACGCAATTGCTCACGCATGCGGCGTCTCGCCTCGCCCACGCCCGCAGGACCATGGCATACGTCCATGCGCGAAGACGTGGGCACCTCCTGTGCCACCACCAACGCCACCCCCGGAACCTCCTTAGCCCCACGCCATGGTCTGGATGCCCCAATGGCCTGGACCGGAAACCGACCGGGCGGAGGCCTCTGACGCATTCATGTCGGGCGATTGCGGAGCGGATGCGCCGGTGCACACCCTGTCACGCATGCGACGTGCGGGACGGGTGGGCAAAAGGGGACGTCAGCGCCCGAGCTGTGACAGAACTTGTCGCGGCCTGTTCGTGATGATTGCTTCCACGCCCAGATCAGCGCAGAGCTGAACGTCTTCCGGTTCGTTCACGGTCCATACGTGTACGGAGTGGCCCGCGCTCTGGAGCTTGCGGATGAAACCGGGGTGGTTGCGCACGATGCGCATCCCGGGACCCGCGATCCGCACCCCGGCCGGCAGTCGCCCGTCGCGCATCCGGGGCGAGATGAACTGCATCAGGTACACGGTCGGGATCGTCGGCGCGGACGCCCGCACCCGGTGCAGGGAGCGCGCGGAGAAGCTCATGACGCGGACCGGGTGCGGACCCTCGGGGGGCGGCGCGTCCAGCCCGAACCGCTTGAGGAGGAAGAGGAGGCGCTCCTCCACCTGTCCGGCCCAGCGGGTCGGATGCTTCGTCTCGATGGCGAGCTGCACCGGCCGGCCGGCGTCCGAGACCAGCTCCAGCAGCCGCTCCAGGGTGAGCACGGAGGTGCGCTCGGGGTCGGCGTCCCAGTCCGGGGACTCCTCTCGGTCCTTCCAGGAGCCGAAGTCGAGCGCGGCGAGGTCGGCCAGTTCGAGGGCGGAGACGGCGCCGCGGCCGTTGGAGGTGCGGTTGACCCGGCGGTCGTGGACCAGCACCAGATGGCCGTCGGCGGTGAGCCGGACATCGCATTCGAGGGCGTCGGCGCCGTACTCGATGGCCTTGCGGTAGGCGGCCAGGGTGTGCTCGGGGGCATCCTCCGAGGCACCGCGGTGGGCGACGACCTGGATGGGCGGCAGTGCGTGGGTCACCGGGTCATGGTGCCACCGAGAAGGCCCCGGATGTCGGGCTCCGCCGTGCGGATGCGCCCGGAATGCCGGACATAAAGAATGAGGAGGACGCACAGGTCCGGCTTACAGTGCTCTGACGGGTCATGGGGAAGGCTTTTCCCAGGAACTTGTGCGGCACGTCGAACGTTCAGTCGGACCGAATCGCCAGTTTTTCTGAAGCCGTGTGTGACGAGGAGAAGAGCGCTGTGAGCACCGAGAACGAGGGCACCGCGGCCCCGACGCCCCCCGCGGCCCCGTCCGCACCCCCGGTGGCCGCTCCTGCCCCCGAGACGCCTGCACCCGCACCGGCCGCGGAGGCCCCGGTGGCCCCGGCGGCGGAGCCGGTCACCCAGCAGCTCCCGCCGACGCCCGCATCCGGCACGGAGCCGACCCAGCAGATCCCGCCCACCCCGGCCCCCGCACCGGCCCCGGGCTACGCCCAGGCTCCCGCGCCGCAGGCCTCGGCCCCGGCCGCTCACGGCGCCGAGGGCTGGCCGCCCCCGCCTCCGGTGGTCCCGGCGTACGGCTCGGGCGGCGGCCACGACGGCGGAACCTGGGGCGCGCCCCCGACCGCAGACGGCTTCCCGCCCGCCAAGCCGAAGGGCAAGGGCGGCATGATCGCCGCCGTGCTCGTGGCGGCCCTCCTCGCGGGCGGCGTCGGCGGAGGCATCGGCTTCTGGGCCGCCGAGCGCAGTGAGAACGGCGTCGGCTCGACCACGGTCGCCGCGGGCAACACCCCCAAGGACCTCAAGCGGGAGACCGGCTCGATCGCGGGTCTGGCCGCGGGCGCGCTGCCCAGCGTCGTCACCATCGAGGCCTCGGCCGGCGACGGCGAGGGCGGCACCGGCACCGGCTTCGTCTACGACCAGCAGGGCCACATCCTCACCAACAACCACGTGGTGGCCTCCGCCGCGAACGGCGGCAAGCTGTCCGCGACCTTCTCCGACGGCAAGAAGTACGAGGCCGAGGTCATCGGCCGGGCCCAGGGCTACGACGTGGCCGTGCTCAAGCTGAAGAACCCGCCGTCCGGCCTCAAGCCGCTGCCGCTCGGCGACTCCGACAAGGTCGCGGTCGGCGACTCGACCATCGCGATCGGCGCCCCCTTCGGCCTGTCCAACACGGTCACCACGGGCATCGTCAGCGCCAAGAACCGCCCGGTGGCCTCCGGCGACGGCTCCGGCGGCAAGAACTCGTACATGAGCGCGCTCCAGACGGACGCCTCGATCAACCCCGGCAACTCCGGCGGCCCGCTGCTCGACGGGCGCGGCGCGGTCATCGGCATCAACTCCGCCATCCAGTCGGCCGGCAACGGCGGCTTCGGCGGTGGCCAGGCCGGGTCCATCGGCCTCGGTTTCGCCATCCCGGTCAACCAGGCGAAGAACGTCGCCGAATCGCTGATCAAGACCGGCAAGCCGGTCTACCCGATCATCTCCGTCTCCGTGGACCTCCAGTCCAAGACCGACGGCGCCAAGATCTCCGAGCAGGGCGCGCCCGCCAACGACCTGGTCGACCCCAACGGTCCGGCCGGCAAGGCGGGCCTCAAGCCCGGCGATGTCATCACCCGGTTCGGAGACAAGCCGATCGACAGCGGCCCGACCCTCATCAGCGAGATCTGGACCCACAAGCCGGGCGACGTGGTGAAGCTGACCTACCTGCGCGACGGCAAGCCGAACACCGTCGACATCACCCTCGGCTCGCGGGTCGGCGACAAGTAACGACGGCCAAACGACGGCCGACGGCTGCCCCGGTACGCGAGGGACCGGGACCGCTGGCTTGATGGAGAGGGGCCGTGGGCGCGAATACGCCTACGGCCCCTCCCAACGTCCGCTTATGCTTCCCATGTGTTCGATTCGCGGCACATACGCACTTTCCACGAGGTGGTCGCCTCCGGGTCCTACTCGGCGGCCGCCCGTGCTCTGGGGTACACCCAGCCTGCGATCACCCAGCAGATGAAGGCGCTCGAACGCGCCGTCGGCACCCCGCTCTTCACCCGGGTCGGCCGCAAGATGCAGCTCACCGAGGCCGGCGAGTCCATGGCCCGGCACGCCGAGTCCATCCTCGGCAGTCTCTCCGCCGCCGAGGCGCAGCTCAAGGCGTACGCCCGCCTGCGCACCGGGCGGGTCCGGCTCTGCGGCTTCCCCAGCGCCAACGTCACCCTGGTCCCCGAGGCTCTGAGTGACCTGGCCAAGGATCATCCGGGCATCCAGGTCGAGCTGTTGGAGGGGGAGCCCCCGGAGTCGCTGCGCCGGCTGGAGCGCGGGGAGTGCGACATCACCCTGGCCTTCACCTATCCCGGGCTCCACGAGGAGGTCCCGGAGGAGGTCACCGAGGTCCGGCTCCTGGAGGACCAGCTGACCGTGCTGCTCCCGACCGGGCACCCGCTGGCCCGGCGGCGGGCCGTGCACCTGGCGGACCTCGCGGAGGAGCGGTGGATCGCCGGCTGTCCGCGCTGCCGGGCGAACCTGCTGCACGAGTGCGCCGAGCTGGGCTTCGTGCCCGACATCCGATTTGCCACGGACGACAACCTGGTCGTGCAGAGCATGGTCGGACAAGGGCTCGGCGTGGCGATGATGCCCGCGCTCGTGCTGCCCTCCCTCTCCCTGAGCAAGGTGTGCGGGCGGCCGCTCCAGCCCGCCGCCCGCCGGCACATCGCCGCGTACGTCTACCGCGACCATCTGCGCATCCCGGCGACCTCCGTGGTCCTCAACGCGCTCAGGCAGGTGGCTTCGAACCGCGTCGGCTGCTGACCGCCGGGCGGTCTCTTCCCCGAACCCATAAGCAGTGCTTGGGATTTCAGGTGAGAACTGTCGTTGGACGTGATGGGTGGGCTGTTCGACGCTGCTCATATGACCACCACCACGCCGGCCCGTACGACCGCGAGGATGGCCGCCCTCGTCAGTGAGATCCGTACGGTCGTGGACCGGGGCCTGGCCCCGGACCTGACCGCCTACCTCGTCGGCGAGCGCGTCGCCCCGCACCTGGGCGCGCCCGACCTGCTCACTCCCGAGCAGCGCGAGGGGGACCCCGACCGGTACCGGCAGCACGTCCTGCACGCCGAGCCGGACGGCAGCTTCTCGGTGGTCGCGCTGGTGTGGATGCCCGGCCAGGAGACCGCCATCCACGACCACGTCTCCTGGTGCGTGGCCGGGGTGCACGAGGGCGAGGAGAGCGAGCTCCGCTACCGGCTGGCCCCCGCGACGGGAGACACCTGCGCCCGGCTGGTGGCGACCGAGCACGTGGTCAACGGCCAGGGTGATGTCTGCGGATTCGCCCCTCCCGGCGATATCCACAAGGTCTACAACTCCTGTCGCACCACGGCGATATCCGTTCACGTCTACGGAGCCGATGTCATCCGCCTGGGCAGCAGCGTCCGCCGCGTCTACACGCTTCCCACAGACTGATGGCGCTGCTGAACCGCCCTGTACGCGGGGCGGACACCGAGGGTGCCGGGCATGTTTCACGTGAAACATCCTCGTCCTGGCCAGGGTTGGCGATGGCGGCGGCCGGAGTGCTGGTGGCGTGGGGCGTGCACCGGCTGGTGCCCGCGGTACCCATGCTGACCGCGTCGGTGGTGCTCGGCATCGCGGTGGCCCACCTCCCGGGCATACGCGAGGTCGTACGCGGAACAGCCCGCCCGGGCCTCTCGCTGGCGGGTCGGCGGCTGATGCGGATCGGCATCGTCCTCCTGGGCCTCGGCCTGGGTCTGGACCAGGTGCTCCGGCTGGGCTGGGCCACGGTGGCGATGGTGGCCGCGGTGGTCGCCGCCACCTTCTTCGGCACCCTCTGGCTGGGCCGCCGGCTCGGGCTCCCGGGCGACCAGCCACTGCTGATCGCCACCGGGTACTCGATCTGCGGGGCCTCGGCCATCGGCGCGGTGAGCCAGGTGTCGGGCAGCGACGAGGAGGACGTGGCCGCCTCGGTGGCGCTGGTGACCCTGTGCGGGACACTGGCCATCGCGGTCCTTCCGCTCCTCCAGGGCCCGTTGGGGCTCTCGGACCCGGCCTTCGGGCGCTGGGTCGGCGCGAGCGTCCACGACGTCGGCCAGGTAGTGGCCACCGCCCAGACCGCAGGCCCGGGCGCGCTCGGCGAGGCCGTCCTGGTCAAGCTGATGCGGGTGGCCCTGCTGGCTCCGCTGGTGGCCGCAGTGGCCTTCTCCGTACGGGCGCGGCGGCAGGGCGTACGCATGCCCTCGGGACGCCGCCCGGCGCCGGTCCCGCTGTTCGTGGCCGGGTTCCTGGCGGCGGCCGGGCTGCGCGCCACCGGGGTGCTGCCCGACGCGGCTCTCGACTGGGCACACACGGCGCAGGAACTGCTGCTGGCAGCAGCCCTGTTCGGGCTGGGCAGCGCGGTGGACCTTCCCCGGCTGGCCCGGACCGGCGGCCGGGCCGCGGTGCTGGGGCTCGGGGCCTGGCTGGTGGTGGCCGGGGTCTCGTACGCGGGCGTGCTGCTGACGGTATGACGTCAGCAGGCGGACTCCCGCGGTCCGTCGAAGGGAGTTGGCCAATTCCTGGCCGGAACCGACCGAACGTTCTGACCGTCTCCTGACTTCTCGTGCCGCACGTGCGACCCTGCGGCCGATCCGCACCGACAGCTCTTCACCCCCACCCTGCCCGTTCCGACGGGACCGGGCACGGCAGAAGGAGTCCTGCGTGAATCGTCATCGCACGGCAGCATCGGTCCTCATGGCGGCGGGCGCCCTGATCGCGGGCGCGCTGACGGCGGCCGCCCCTTCGGCCGCAGCCGACTCCCCGGCCTCGTTCGAGCAGCAGCACACCCAGGGTTTCTGGACCGCCGAACGGATGCGCGGCGCCACCCCGCTGGACGTGACGGCGGCGCCGGGGACCGGGCGGGCGCCGGCCGTGGCCGCCGGCAGGCCCACGGTGGTCGCCCCGACGGCGGTATCCGCCGCAGTGGCCTCCCCGACGTCGTTCCCGCAGGCGGGCGGAGCGTGGACGGGCGGCGGGGCGGTGGTCAAGACCTCGGGCCGGGTCTTCTTCACCTTCGGCGACCGCACGGCATCCTGCTCCGGCGACTCGATCACCAGCGCCAACGGCAGCACGGTCATCACCGCCGGTCACTGCGTGAAGTACCAGGGTGCCTGGCACACCAACTGGATCTTCGTACCCGCGTACGAGAACGGGAACGCGCCCTACGGGCAGTGGTCGGCCACCAAGACCTTCGCGACGGACCAGTGGGCCGCCAGCGAGGACATGAACATGGACGTCGGCCTCGCCGTCGTGGCCCCGCTGAACGGCCAGAAGCTCAGCCAGGTCGTCGGAGCCCAGGGGATCCTGTTCAACGGCGGCTACAACAAGAAGATGTACTCCTTCGGGTTCCCGGCGGCCGCCCCGTACGACGGCACCAAGCTGGTCTACTGCAGCGGGAACACCGGCAAGGACTTCCTGCTGACCAAGGACCACGGCCTGGGCTGCAACATGACCGGCGGCTCCAGCGGTGGCCCCTGGTTCCAGGACTTCAACGAGGCCACGGGCCTGGGCACCCAGGTCTCGGTGAACAGCTTCGGCTACACGTTCCTGCCGAACCGGATGTTCGGCCCGTACTTCGGCAACGAGGCGAAAGCGGCCTACGACAAGGCCCAGAATTCCTGACCCAGCCGCCCCCCACCTGCCGGTACTCTGTACCGGCCAGGTGGGTTGCCCGAGCGGCCTAAGGGAACGGTCTTGAAAACCGTCGTGGCAGCGATGTCACCGTGGGTTCAAATCCCACACCCACCGCCAGCTCAGCGAACGCGCTGATCAGATGGGGCGCCCCTCACCAGGGGCGCCCCTTCGTCATACGGCCCGTTTCACCCCGGCAGCACAGCCCGCCAGTCGTTGCTCGTGTGCCACTGGCCGGGCGGGTACTCGAAGCGGGTCTCGCCGAGCAGTACGAAGCCGGCCGCGCGGCAGACGGCGTTGGATGCCCCGTGTTCGACGGACGGGAAGGCGTGCAGGTGGCGGCGCGTGCCGTGCGCGGCCGCGTGGGCGATGACCGCGCGGGCCGCCTTGGCGGCGAGGCCGCGGCCCTGGAACTCGGGGAGGATGCCCCAACCGGTCTCGTAGACCTCCTCGTCCTTCCATACGCGCTCCCAGAAGGCGATCGTGCCCACGCTCTCGCCCTCGGCGACGATCCGGAACACCCGTCCGGCCGCCGGCTCGCGGGCGCTGAGCGCCAGATACCGCTGATGGCGGTCCTTGAGCTTGGCGTCGGTCTCCGGGCCGCCGAGATGTTCGGTCATGACGGGCTCGTTCTTGCGCAGCAGCAGCCAGAAGTCGCCTTCTGCCCAGGGCGCGAGCTCCAGGGTGGTGTCCATCCCGCCACGGTAGGCACAAGACGCTCGCTAGGCCCTTTGAGTGGTGTTTGTCGGAAGATCGGCGCGGGTGGTGGGGGCGCTGCGGTTGCGACCACATCATGACGAATGTATGCAGATCCGCCCGTCGGAACATCGCGAAACGAAGGACCTCGTCATGGCTCACCGCATTACCGTCACGTCGATCTGGACCGCTGTCGTCGCCGTCGTCGTCGCGCTCCTCGCCTCCCTCGGGTTCGGCGCCAAGGCCGCGCCGGCCGCCGCCTCCACCGCCTCCGTTCCCGCTCCCTCCCGCCGTGCGGCCGTAGCCGTACGCCGGACGGCCCGGCCGGCGGGCCGGCGGAGCTGGCGGGCGATGATGCGGGGCGGTTCGCTCCCGCCGACCATCAAGCAGCGGATCCGCGCCGAGGCGCACGGCAAGGCCCCGTCCGTCCGCCGCTCGACCACCGCCGCCGCGTCCTTGGCCGGGAACACCGCCGCAGTCGGCCGCGAAGAGCTCGACCTGGTCGCGTAGCGCCCGTACGGCGTCGTGCGCTTCGCGCAGTAGGGGGTAGGCAGTAGGCGGTAGAGAGCAGTAACGGCAGCAGCAGGCGCTGGAGCCCGGTCGGCAGGTCGCGGCCGCGGATCGCGCCGGAGATGTGCCCCCGGAGCGGGGCACGGTGGGATGGCCCCGGCGGGCGCCGGGGGCGCGCAGGGGGCGTGAAGCCTGGCATTGCAGGGCCGCAGGCCCGGGAGACGGTGGGGTTCCCGGACGGAGCGGCCCTTTTCGGCATGTCCGGCGCACATGAGTTTGAAGGAACGTTTCAGCTCAGATCTGGCGGTGGTTTCGGCGGCCTCCGGCGCGCTGACCAGCGGCGTTGGGGTGCGAATGAGGTTTATCCGATGTTGCTCATACTTGCGGGGGAATCGTGGACTCCGGGATGGTTCGCCGGGGATTCGGTGGGCAACTCTGGTCTCGCGACGTCGTCACCACGCAACGACCGAGGCGGTCGGCCAACTGCCTTGGAGTAATTCCCACTTCGCATTTCTGGAGGATTCAGACATGGCAAGCATCCGTACCGCCCGCGTCATCGCCGCCGTCGCCGCTCTCCCCCTCGCCGTTTCCCTCTTCGGTGGTGTGGCCTCGGCCGACAACGGCTCCTTCGCGAACGACGGATCGAATGCGAGCGTCGCCAGCATCATCGGCAGCGGCGTCGGCGGGAACAACAGTGGTAATTCGTCGACTTCCCAGCAGGTGGCCACCGGCTCCGGTGCGTCCAACCAGAACAACACCGCGCAGGTCAACGGCTCGGCCTTCACCGCGATCCAGCAGGGCAACGTCGCGGTCGACTTCCACCCCTGGCGGTAGACGCTCTCCGAGTCCTTCGAGTCTTGAGGGCGCCTGTGCCACCGGACCGGCTGGGGTCCGGTGGCACAGGCGCCCTCGCGCATCCGTGCACAGCCCCTCCCGGACTCTCCCGACCTTGACATCCACAGTGAATCTGACGGACAGTCAGGTTCACTCGATGATGTGATGCCGGGAGGCCAGCGCCGTGCACCTCGCCCCGACCGAAGGCCAGTTGCGGCTCCGTGCCGAACTGCGGGAGTACTTCCACGATCTGCTGCCGGACGGCCCCCCCGAGGACCCCACCGGCCAACGCGCACTGCTGCGCCGCATCGGCGCCGACGGACTGCTCGGCCTCGGCTGGCCCGTCGAGTACGGCGGCCAAGGGCGCGGCCCCGACGAGCAGTTCGTGTTCTTCGACGAGGCCTACCGGGCCGGCGCCCCCGTCTCCATGGTCACCCTCAACACCGTCGGCCCGACCCTGATGAAGTACGGGACCGCGGAGCAGAGGGACTACTTCCTCCCCCGGATCCTCAGCGGCGAGATCGTCTTCGCCATCGGCTACTCGGAGCCCGAGGCAGGCACCGACCTGGCCTCGCTGCGCACCCGCGCCGTACGCGACGGAGCCGATTGGCTCGTCGACGGGCAGAAGATCTTCACCTCCAACGCCCAGAACGCCGACTGGATCTGGCTCGCCTGCCGCACCGATCCCGATGCCCCCAAGCACAAGGGCATCTCGATCATCCTGGTGCCCACCGACGCCCCCGGCTTCGCGTGGACCCCGATCGACACGGTCGGCGGCCTCACGACCACGTCGACGTACTACGACGGGCTCCGCGTGCCCGCCGGGAACCTCGTCGGCCCCGAGCACGGCGGCTGGGGGCTGATCACCAACCAGCTCAACCACGAGCGCGTGGCCCTCGCCGCCATCGGCATGCAGGCCGAGGACTTCTGCACGAGCGCGCTGCGCCACGCCCGTACCCCCGATCCGGTCACCGGTGAGCGCCCCGCCGACCGGCCGTGGGTGCAGTCCCGGCTCGCCGAGGCCCACGCCCGGCTGGCCGCCGTACGCCTCCTCAACTGGCGCCTCGTCCAGGACGTGGGCGCCGGCACCCTGGCCCCCGGCGACGCCAGCGGGGTGAAGTTCCTCGGCACCGAGTCCACCGTCGAGGTGTACCGGATGTGCCAGGAGGTGGTGGGCGAGGAGGCGCTCGTACGGGGGTCCGCGGCGTTCGCCGGCGGCGAGCTGGAGCGGATGAACCGGGCCGCGCAGATCAACACCTTCGGCGGCGGGGTCAGCGAGGTCCAGCGGGAGATCGTCGCCATGATGCGGCTCGGCATGAAGGGAAGGAAGCGATGACCGCCACGCCGGAGCAGGCAGTGGGTACGGACGCGGGAGCGGGCACCGGCGCGGGCACCGAGGAGGCCGCCCGGTTCCACGCACTGCTCACGTCCTTCGAAGGGCGGTCCGCCGCCACCGCGGGCCAGGGCAAGGACCCCGTCAACCAGCCGATGATCCGCCACTGGTGTGAGGCGATGGGCGATGCCAACCCCGCCTACACCGGCCCGGACGCCATCGCCCCGCCCACCATGCTCCAGGCCTGGACGATGGGCGGGCTCTCCGGGCACGGCGACCGCTCCTCCGCCTACGACGAGCTCCTCGCCCTGCTCGACGGCGCGGGCTGCACCTCCGTCGTGGCCACCGACTGCGAGCAGGAGTACCTGCGACCGCTGCGCCCCGGCGACACGGTCACCTACGACGCCGTCATCGAGTCCGTCTCCCCGCGCAAGACGACCAAGCTGGGCACCGGCCACTTCGTGACCACCCGCATGGACGTCCGCGCGGACGGCGAACTCGCCGGGACCCACCGCTTCCGGATCCTCAAGTACGCGCCCGCCGCCCCGCGCGAGAAGAAGCCCGCGGCCCGGCGCCCCCGCCCGGTGGTCAACCGCGACAACCAGGGCTTCTGGGACGGGGTCGCGGACCACAAGCTGCTGATCCAGCGCTGCACAGCCTGCGGGATCCTCCGTTTCCCCTGGCTGCCCGGCTGCAACGGCTGCGCGAGCCTGGACTGGGACACCGTCGAGGCCTGCGGCGCCGGCACGGTGTTCAGCTACGTCGTCATGCACCACCCGCCCTTCCCCGCCTTCACCGCGCATGAACATGCCGCTGCCGCGGTGGGGCCCTACGCGGTCGCCCTCGTCGAACTCGCCGAGGGCGTCCGGATGGTCAGCAACATCACCGGCGTCCCGTACGACAAGGTCCGCATCGGGATGCCCGTGCACCTGGAGTTCCTGCGCGTCGACGAGGACCTGGAACTGCCGGTCTTCCGAGGGAGCGAGGGCTGATGGACTTCCACCCCACCGAGGAGCAGGCCGCCGCGGCCGGGCTCGCCGCCCGGATCTTCCGCGATCTCGCCACCCACGAACGCCTCGCTGCGGCCGGCACCGGCAGCGACGCCGAGCTGTGGAAGGCCCTCACCGCCGCCGGACTGACCGCCGCCGTGGAGGACGTCGGCCTGCTCGGCCTGGTGCTGCTGCTGGAGGAGCAGGGCCGCACCACCGCGCAGGTCCCGTACGCCGCCACCTGCGCGTACGGGATCCTGCCCGTCGCCGCGCACGGCAGCGCCGAGCAGCGCGCCCGGCTGCTGCCCGCCCTGGGCTCGGGAGAGGCGGTCGCCACCGGCGCCTTCCCGGCCCGCGGCCGCATCACTGCCTCGCCGGACGGCCGGCTGACCGGGACCGCCCCCGTCGTGCCCTGGCTGCGCGATGCCACCCACGTGCTCGTCCCGGACGCCGACCGGACCCTGTGGCTCGTACGGACGGACGCACCCGGCGTCGGAACGCCCGAGGTGGAGACCACCGCCCCCTGGTCGGCGGGGCGGCTCACCCTGGCCGGGACCGAGGCCGAACGGCTCGGGGACGGCCGGGCCTACGAAGAGGTCCTGGCCACCGCCCGTACCGCCTTCGCCGGGCTCCAGGCGGGGGTCTGCGCGGGCTCCCTGGCCCGTGCGGTCGAGTACACCTCCACCCGCGAGCAGTTCGGCCGGCCGCTCTCCACGAACCAGGGGGTCATGCTGCGCGCGGCCGACGCGTACATGGACACCGAGGCGATCCGGGTCACCGCGTACGAGGCGGCCTGGAGGATCGACGAGGGACTTCCGGCGCGCGAGCACGCCCTGACCGCGGCCTGGTGGGCCTCGGAGGCGGGCAAGCGGGTCGTGCACGCCGGCCAGCACCTGCACGGCGGGATGGGCGCCGACCTGGACCATCCCGTCCACCGGCACTTCCTCTGGGGGCGCCAGCTGGACGCGTACCTGGGCTGCGGCAGCGAGCTGCTGGCCGAGCTGGGCGCGCTCCTGTCCGACCACGCAGCACCCGAGGGGGACGACGCATGAACGTCGGCGACACACTGGCGCCGCTGGAGATACCGGTGACGCGCACGCTGATCGTCGCGGGTGCGATCGCCTCGCGCGACTACCAGGACGTCCACCACGACGCCTCGCTCGCGCGCGAGAAGGGCTCCCCGGACATCTTCATGAACATCCTGACCACCAACGGCCTGGTCGGCCGGTACATCACCGACCGCCTCGGGCCGGGCGCCGTCCTGCGCAAGGTGGCCATCCGGCTCGGCGCCCCCAACTACCCCGGGGACACCATGGTCCTGACCGGCACCGTGGTCGCCGTCGACGGGGACCGGGTGGAGATCCGGGTCGTCGGCGCCAACGGCATCGGCCACCACGTCACCGGCACGGTCGCGGTCACGGTCACGGTCACAGCGGAGGTGGCGGCATGAGCGTCCGGCACCGCGACACGCTCGGCGGGCGCGCCGCCATCGCCGGCATCGGCGCGACCGAGTTCTCCAAGGACTCCGGCCGCAGCGAGCTGCGGCTCGCCGTCGAGGCCGTGCACGCCGCCCTCGACGACGCCGGGCTGACCCCCGCCGACGTCGACGGCATGGTCACGTTCACGATGGACACCAGCCCCGAGATCACCGTGGCCCAGGCGGCCGGCATCGGGGACCTCTCCTTCTTCTCCCGCATCCACTACGGCGGCGGCGCGGCCTGCGCCACCGTCCAGCAGGCCGCCCTCGCCGTCGCCACCGGGGTCGCGGAGGTGGTGGTCTGCTACCGCGCCTTCAACGAGCGCTCCGGCCGCCGCTTCGGTTCCGGCGTGCAGCAGCGCGAGCCCTCGGCGGAGGGCGCGGCGCTCGGCTGGTCGCTGCCCTGGGGGCTGCTGACTCCGGCCTCCTGGGTGGCCATGACCGCCCAGCGCTATCTGCACACCTACAACCTGACCCCCGAGGCCTTCGGCCATGTCGCGGTCACCGACCGCCGGCACGCGGCGAACAACCCCGCCGCGTACTTCCACGGCAAGCCCATCACCCTCGCCGACCACGCCGCCTCGCGCTGGATCGTCGAACCGCTGCGGCTGCTGGACTGCTGCCAGGAGACGGACGGCGGCCAGGCGCTGATCGTCACCAGCACCGAGCGCGCCCGGGACCTGCGCCACGCGCCCGCCGTGATCACCGCAGCCGCGCAGGGCGCCGGCCGCCGTCAGGAGGCCATGACCTCCTTCTACCGCGACGACCTCACCGGGCTGCCGGAGATGGACGTGGTCGCCCGGCAGCTGTGGCGGACCAGCGGGCTGCGGCCCTCGGACATCGACGTCGGCATCCTCTACGACCACTTCACCCCGTTCGTCCTGATGCAGCTCGAGGAGTTCGGCTTCTGCAAGCCCGGCGAGGCCGCCGACTTCGTGGCCGCGGACGCGCTGCCGCTCAACACCCACGGCGGCCAGCTCGGGGAGGCGTACCTGCACGGCATGAACGGCATCGCCGAGGCGGTCCGCCAGCTGCGCGGCACCTCCGTGAACCAGGTGGCGGGCGCCGCCCGTGCCCTGGTCACGGCCGGAACCGGGGTACCGACGTCCGGTCTGATCCTCGGCGCCGACGGCTGAGCCCGGAGCCGCGCGCCGGTCCCCGGCCGGCCCTCGGCCAGGACCCGCGGCCTGCCCCTCCTCCACCTTCAGGAGGTGGGGCAGGCCCCACCCCTACAACCTGAGATGGATCCAGCTTCGGCACTTGCGGCCGATCCCAGGTCCGGACCGCGCTTCTAGCGTGGAGCCATGACCACGCCTGTGTGCACGCTCGCCTCGAACCCGACGCCGTACCCGTCGTTCTCGGCGTACGTCCGGACCCGCGGCTCGGTCCTGATGCGCACCGCGCGCTCGCTCACCGCCAACCCGTGCGATGCCGAGGACCTGCTCCAGACGGCCCTTGCCAAGACGTACGTCGCGTGGGACCGCATCGAGGACCACCGCGCCCTCGACGGCTACGTCCGGCGGGCCCTGGTCAACACCCGTACCTCCCAGTGGCGCAAGCGCAAGGTCGACGAGTTCGCCTGCGACGAGCTCCCGGAACCCGAGGAGACGCCCGCATCCGACCCCGCCGAGGCGCAGGCGCTGCGCGACGCGATGTGGCGAGCGGTGACCCGGCTTCCCGACCGGCAGCGCGCGATGGTCGTCCTGCGCTACTACGAGGATCTGAGCGAGGCGCAGACCGCCGAACTGCTCGGAGTCTCGATCGGCACGGTCAAGAGCGCCGTCTCGCGCGCTCTGGTCAAGCTCCGCGAGGACCCGGAGCTCACCCCGGTCCGCTGAACCGGCCCATGTTTCACGTGAAACATCGGTGTTTCACGTGAAACGTCGGCGATTGGTTGCCGTGTTTGTACCCCCGGGTAGTGACATGCCGACCGGTACGTGCGCAGAATCGGCAGCATCCGTAGCCGCCGCAGCGCCGCAGCGCTCACCGGGAGGACGCTTTGCTGAGCACCATGCAGGACGTACCGCTCCTCGTCACCCGCATACTCCAGCACGGGATGACGATCCACGGGAAATCCCAGGTCACGACCTGGACCGGGGAGGCCGAGCCGCACCGTCGCAGCTTCGCCGAGATCGGTACCCGCGCCACCCGCCTCGCCAACGCCCTGCGCGACGAACTGGGCGTCCAGCAGGACGACCGGGTGGCGACCCTGATGTGGAACAACGCGGAGCACGTCGAGGCGTACTTCGCGATCCCCTCCATGGGTTCCGTACTCCACACCCTCAACCTGCGCCTGCCTCCCGAGCAGCTGGTCTTCATCGTCAACCACGCGGTCGACCGGGTCGTGCTGGTGAACGGGACCCTGCTGCCGCTGCTGGTCCCGCTGCTGCCGCACCTGCCGACCGTCGAGCACGTGGTCGTCTCCGGCATCGGTGACCGCTCCGGCCTCGAAGCCCTCGCGCAGGAGCGCGGCTTCCGCGTCCACGACTACGAGGAGCTGATCGCGGACCGCGCGACCTCGTACGACTGGCCGGAGCTGGACGAGCGCCAGGCCGCCGCCATGTGCTACACCTCCGGCACCACCGGCGACCCCAAGGGCGTCGTCTACTCCCACCGCTCGATCTACCTGCACTCCATGCAGGTCAACATGGCCGAGTCGATGGGCCTGACCGACCGCGACACCACCCTCGTCGTGGTCCCGCAGTTCCACGTCAACGCCTGGGGCCTGCCGCACGCGGTGTTCATGACGGGCATCAACATGCTGATGCCGGACCGGTTCCTCCAGCCCGCCCCGCTCGCCGAGATGATCGAGCGGGAGAAGCCCACGCACGCCGCGGCCGTCCCCACCATCTGGCAGGGCCTGCTCGCCGAGGTCACCGCCAACCCGCGCGACCTGACCTCGATGAAGCAGGTCACCATCGGCGGCGCGGCCTGTCCGCCCGCCCTGATGGAGGCCTACGACAAGCTCGGCGTCCGCCTCTGCCACGCCTGGGGCATGACCGAGACCTCCCCGCTGGGCACCATGGCGCACCCGCCGGCCGGCCTGAGCGCCGAGGAGCAGTGGCCGTACCGGATCACCCAGGGCCGCTTCCCGGCGGGCGTCGAGCCGCGCCTGGTGGGCCCCGGGGGCGACATCCTGCCCTGGGACGGCGAGTCGGCGGGCGAGCTCGAAGTCCGCGGCACCTGGATCGCGGGCTCCTACTACGGCGGAGCCGCCGGCGAACCGCTGCGCCCCGAGGACAAGTTCAGCGCGGACGGCTGGCTCAAGACCGGAGACGTCGGTGTGATCAGCCCCGACGGGTTCCTCACGCTGACCGACCGGGCCAAGGACGTCATCAAGTCCGGCGGCGAGTGGATCTCCAGCGTGGAGCTGGAGAACGCGCTGATGGCGCATCCCGAGATCGCCGAGGCGGCGGTCGTCGCCGTCCCGGACGAGAAGTGGGGCGAGCGCCCGCTGGCCACCGTCGTCCTCAAGGAGGGCGCGACCGTGGACTACGACGGGCTGCGCGTCTTCCTCGGCCAGTCCATCGCCAAGTGGCAGTTGCCCGAGCGCTGGACGACCGTCGCGGCCGTCCCGAAGACCAGCGTCGGCAAGTTCGACAAGAAGGTCATACGGAAGCAGTACGCGGACGGCGAGCTGGACGTCACCAAGCTGGGCTGAAGCTCAGCGCTGGCCGGCCTTCGTCAGCCAGGGCCGCAGCAGCCTGCTGACGGCCGGCATCGCCAGGTAGGTCATCAGCGTGCTGAAGACGACGGCGAAGGCGGCCGTCCGCAGGACGAAGTGCAAGTTCACCAGGTACGGCCCGAGCACCGCGTTGCCGACGAGCGAGATCGGGAAGATGGCCAGCCCCGAGCTGATCGCCATCTTCCAGCGCGGCGGCGCGGGCCGGGTCGTACCCGGCTTGGCGAACCAGGTCTCCATGCCGTGCAGTTCGCGCCGGGCTATCTCGGTGTGGTGGTGGCCCAGGCAGTTGGAGAACCACTGGGCCCGCTCGGCGGAGTCCTGCCACCGCTGGAAGGCCTCGTGGTCCCGGAAGCGATGGACCAGGAACCACGGCCCGCCGTCCGCCGCCGGACGGAACAGCCCGTACCCCAGATGCCCGGGGAAGGCCGCGGCCGTCTCCAGGATGCCGTGGGCCCAGGCCTCGAACGCCTCCTCGTGGCCGGGCTCCACCTGCCGGGCTATGAGCAGGTTCACCTCCCCGTTGTCGGCGGGGACGGTCTGCTCGCTCGTGTCGATGATGGCCATCGGGCCAGGATGACTAGTTCGTGCCGATCTTGGCGAGCAGATCCACGATGCGGCCCTGGACGTCCGCCGTGGTGGCCCGCTCGGCGAGGAAGAGCACGCTCTCCCCGGAGGCCAGCCGCGGCAGTTCGGCCGGGTCGATCCCCGTGGCCGTGTAGACCACCAGCGGGGTCCGGTTGAGCTGCCCGTTGGCGCGCAGCCAGTCCACGATCCCGGCCCGCCGGCGCCTGACCTGCATGAGGTCCATGACCACCAGGTTGGGCCGCATCCGCGTCGCCAGCTCCACCGCGTCGGTGTCCGCGCCCGCCCGCGCGACCTGGAGGCCGCGCCGTTCGAGGGCGGCCGTCAGCGCCGTCGCGATCTCGTCGTGCTCCTCGATCAGCAGCACCCGGGAAGGGTGCTGCTCGCTGTCGCGCGGCGCGAGCGCCTTGAGGAGGACCGCCGGGTCGGCCCCGTACGCCGCCTCGCGCGTGGCGTGCCCCAGCCCGGCCGTGACCAGTACGGGGACCTCGGCGGCCACCGCGGCCTGGCGCAGGGACTGCAGGGCGGTCCGGGTGATCGGCCCCGTCAGCGGGTCCACGAACAGCGCGGCGGGGAACGCGGCGATCTGCGCGTCCACCTCCTCGCGGGAGTGCACGATCACAGGGCGGTAGCCGCGGTCGCTGAGCGCCTGCTGGGTCTGTACATCGGGCGCCGGCCACACGAGCAGGCGGCGCGGGTTGTCCAGGGGCTCCGGAGGCAGCTCGTCGTCCACGGGCAGCGGTACGGGCCGGTTGACGACCTCGACGGCGCCCCCGGGCCCGTCCAGCGGCTCGGGGCCCTCGTCGGCGCCCGCCTCGGGGGCTCCTATCGCGAACGCCCGTCCCTGGGGCGCGGGCTCGGCGAGCCGGCGACGGCGGCCGGAGCCGCCCGTACCGCCCGCGCCGTTGGTGCTTGCGGAGTCGACCGAGATGCCCTGGCCGAGCGTGCCGAGGGCGCGCACGCTGATCGGCTGTGCGGCCTCCGCCGGGGCGTCCTGGGGCTGCCGGGCCCCGGGCACGGCCACCGGGTCGGCGGCCTCCTCGTCCTCGGGAGCGGTTCGGGCCGCCGGGACCGGCCAGGCCGGAGTGGCGGGCAGCGCACGCCGCCGACCGGTCGGCGGTACGGGCTCCTCGGCGGCCGCGGCCGGCTGCGCGTCGGGGTCCGCGGGCTCGGCAGCGGGCGCACCCAGGACCCGGCGCCCGCGCCGCCCGGCCGGGGCGTCGCCCTCGGCCTCACCGGGAGCGGGGACCGGACCGGCCATGGCGGGGCTCTGCGCGGTGGCCGCAGCCGGCGCCGGCGCGGGAGCCGCTGTCCGGGCCGGGGCCGGGGTCGGGCCGGCGGGCAGCGCGAAGCCGCCCTCGGGGGCGATGGGCCGTACGGGTGCCTGCGGGGCGGCGGCAGGAGCCGGGCCGAGGCCCGTCGCGGGCACGGGACCGCCGGGTTGCGGCGCGGCGGCCGCACCCAGCGCACGCCGCCGCCCGGCGGGATGCTCGGTCACCGGAACCGGCGGTACGGGCGGCACCGGCGCGCCCTGCGGCACCGGGGAGCCCGGCGGCACCGGCGCGCCCGGCGGCACCGGGGCCACGCCGGGACCGCGGCCGGATCCGGGGGGCCCCTGCGGCACCGGCGGGAGCGCGGGCATGGCGGTTCCCTGCGGGGGCACGGGCCGGCCGGGGCCGCCCTCGCCGCTGTCCGTTCCGCTGCCGTCGCCGTCGCGGCCGCGACGGCGCCCGGTGCCCAGGCCCGCCGGGTTCACCGGGGACTGCGCGAGCTCGGGAGCCGCGGCGTCGACGGCACCGGCCTCGCCCGCCCGCCGCCGCCCGGAAGGCAGCGCCAGCGCGCTCCCGCCCTCGGCGGCGCCGTTCTCCTTCGCCTCCTCGGCCGCGTCCTCCAGGAACGCGTCCACCCCGCGCCGGGCCCGCCGACCGGCGGGGCCCTTGCCCGCGCCCTCGGCGGCTGCCGGCTCCTTCGCGGGCTCGGGCTCGGGCTTCGGCTCCGGCAGCGTCACCGTTCCGGCTCCCGCGCCCAGCGGCAGCTCCAGTACGTACGCACCGCCGGGCGCGCCCGGCACCTCCACCGTCTGCAGCACACCCCCGTGCGCGGCCACGACGCCCCGCACGATCGGCTCGTGCACCGGGTTGCCGCCCTCGTACGGTCCGCGCACCTCGATCCGTACGACCTCGCCCCGCTGCGCGGCGGCCACGACGATCGTCGAGTCGCTGTACCCGCTGCCCTGGCGGGTCTTGCCGGTGGCGTCCACCCCGGCGACGTCCGCGACCAGGTGCGCGAGGGCGCCCGCGATCCGCTCGGCGTCCACCTCGGCCTCGATGGTCGGCGCGTGGACGGCGAACTGCACGCGGCCCGGGCCGATCAGCTCGACGGCGCCGTCGATGCCGGCCGCGACGACCCCGTTGATCAGGACCTTCTTCTTCTTGAGCTTCTCGGTGCCGGCGTCGAGCCGCTGGAAGCCGAGCACGTTGTCGACCAGCGCGGTCATCCGGGAGTATCCGGCGGCCAGGTGGTGCAGCAGCTGGTTGGCCTCGGGCCACAGCTGCCCCGCGTCGTCGGCGGCCAGTGTGGCCAGCTCCCCGCGCAGCTCTTCCAGGGGCCCGCGCAGGGACTCGCCGAGGACGGCAAGCAACTGGGCGTGCCGAGCGGCCAGGGCGTCGTAGGCCCGCCGGTCGGTGAAGGTCATGACGGCGCCGACGAGCAGCTCCCCGTCCCGTACGGGCGAGGTGGTCAGGTCGACGGAGACGGGCTGCCCGGCCTTGTTCCACAGCACCTGGCCGCGCACCCGGTGCTTGCGGCCGCTGCGCAGGGTGTCGGCGAGCGGGGACTCCTCGAAGGGGAACGGCGAGCCGTCGGCGCGCGAGTGCTGGATCAGCCCGTGCAGCTCCCGGTTACCGAGGTCGGTGGCGCGGTATCCGAGGATCTGGGCGGCGGCCGGGTTGACGAGGACGACCCGGCCGTCGGTGTCCGTGCCGACGACGCCCTCGGCGGCGGCCCGCAGGATCATCTCGGTCTGCCGCTGCGAGCGGGCCAGCTCGACCTCGGTGTCCACCGTCTCGGAGAGGTCGCGTACGACGAGCATCAGCAGCTCGTCGCCCGTGTACGCGGGCTGCGGCTCGCGGTAGGCGTCGCGGCCGTCGAGGTGGGCCGCGGTGACCTCGACGGGGAACTCGGTGCCGTCGGTGCGGCGCGCGACCATCCGCTTGGGCTTGGCCCGGCCGCCCTCGTCCTCGCCGGGCCGGCGCATGGAGCCGGGGATCAGCTTGGAGTCGAACTCGGGGAGGAGGTCCAGCACGCCGCGGCCGACGAGCCCGGTGCCGGGGCTCTCCATGACCTCGAGGGCGATCGAATTCGCGTTGACGACCGTGCCGTTGGCGTTGACGAGCAACAGCGCGTCCGGAAGAGCGTCGAGTATTGCTGCGAGGCGAGCAGCGCCTCGGGATGGCCTGCTGCTCACGACGAGCTTCCTCCCTGACCACAACTACCGGCATGTCACGGGAGGAGTCTAAGGGCACGGCCCCGTCCTGAGGTGGCGGATGTTCGGTGGATACCGTGCATCCTTCGCATCCTCCCAGGTCAGGAGCGCCCACCCGGAAGCACAGGTTCCAGGTTGTTCCAGCGGGTGATCTCGCATCCGTTGGTCCGCCGGAACGTCGCGTCCACCTTGTGGCCTTGCCATGTTCCGGTGATGTGCGCGGTGGCCGGGCCCCCGTCCTGCATGGTGCAGATCTGCCGTTTGGCGGCGGGGGCGAAGGGGTCTTTGTCCTGCTTGGCGAGGACGTCGAGCCGGTCGCAGGCCTGCTCGGCCTCGGGGTGGTTCCCGCCGACGGGGTTGCACTCCAGCAGGTACTCGCCGTTCGCCCGGGGGTTGCCGGTGGCGGACACGGCGATGGTGAGGCGGTCGGGCGGGGCCAGCAGCCGGCCCAGCGGTGGCAGCGGGGGCAGCGGCCCGGCGGCCGTGGCCGCCGAGGCGGCCAGGACGGAGGTGACGGCGAAAGCGGCGAGACGCAGCATGGGGCACTCCAGGTCGTCCGTACGTCGTACGGCTGACCAACGAGACGCGCCCGCCGACGTTGCGTACGGGCGGGCGTACGGACGCGTGCGCGGGAAGGTGCGTGCCGGGAGGCTTAAGGCTTTGCTCTGGTGGCGGCTGTCCTTGTACCGTGGGAGCGGATTGGTGAGCGGCCCGGTGGCTGTGTCATCATCTGCACGCACCTTCGTACGCGGGGGTGTGCTGGAGGCGTCGCCTAGTCCGGTCTATGGCGCCGCACTGCTAATGCGGTTTGGGTCTTAAAGCCCATCGAGGGTTCAAATCCCTCCGCCTCCGCACCTGCCGAAGCCCCGGTCCTGACGGACCGGGGCTTCGGTGCGTTCCGGGGTCTTGCTTTGACGCCTTCCGGCCATGCCGACCTCCGCGCCAACCCTGCCCCGACAGCGGTACGAACCCATCCGGATGATCTTCATCTGGAGCGTTTTCGCAGGTCAGGCCTGGTTTGGCTAATGGATTTCGCGTCCCGCCGAGGTCCATGTATTGTTGTTCTCGCAAGGCCAACGGGGCGCAAAACCCCGGGAAGCCCAAGCACTCGTAGCTTAACGGATAGAGCATCTGACTACGGATCAGAAGGTTGCAGGTTCGAATCCTGCCGAGTGCACAGCCGAAGAGGCCCCCCGGTTCACCGGGGGGCCTCTTGCGTTGTCCGGGTCCTTCTTGGTGGGGAGGGGGGTCTCGGGGTTGTTCCGGGGTGGGGGTCGGTCCTGTGGGGGATGAGCGGTGGCCCGGGGGTGGATACGGTCCTCGGAGACGGTTCGGAACGGGTCGGGCCGCGAGAGGGGGACTGTCATGGGGCTGTTCGGGAACGCGCACACGGTTGATCCGATGTCGGCGCAGCGGGACTACGCGCGGCTGCTCGGGCAGGGGGAGCAGGTGCACGCCGCGTACCTGTTGATACGCGACACGATCCTGTTCACCGACCGGCGGCTCGTGCTCGTCGACAAGCAGGGGCTCACGGGGAAGAAGGTGGAGTACCACTCCATCCCGTACCGGAGCATCACGCACTTCTCCGTGGAGACCGCCGGGCATTTCGATCTCGACGCCGAGCTCAAGATCTGGCTCTCGGGGAGCGCGGCGCCGATCGAGAAGACGTTCACCAAGGGCGTGGACATCTATGAGGTGCAGGCCATCCTGACGCAGTTCGTCGCCCGGTAGCCGGGTCACAGGACGCGGGGGAGGCCCGTGACCGAGAGGGTCAGGGCGTAGAGGGACGTGGTGGCGGTGATGAAGAGGCGGTTGTTCTTCGGGCCGCCGAAGGCGATGTTCGAGACCGGTTCGGGGACGCGGATGCGCCCGATCAGGGTGCCGTCCGGGGCGTAGCAGTGCACGCCGTTCTCCATCGCCGCCGCCCACAGGCGGCCCTCGTCGTCGAAGCGGATGTTGTCCACGCCGGGGCACTGCGTGAAGACGCGGTCGGACGTGAGGGTGCCGTCCGCGGCCACTTCGAATGCGCGGATGTGGCCTGCGCGGGTGTCCGCCGCGTACAGCTCGCCCCCGTCCGGGGAGAAGACCACGCCGTTCGGGCCGAGGAACCCGTTCGCCGCGAGGCGCACCTCGCCGGTCGCCGGGTCGGCGCGGTAGAGGTTGCAGGCGCCGATCTCGCTCGGTGCGCGCAGGCCCTCGTAGTCGCTGGTGATGCCGAAGTCCGGGTCGGAGAACCAGATCGAGCCGTCCGAGCGCACCACCGCGTCGTTCGGGCTGTTGAGCCGCTTGCCGTCGAAGCGGTCGGCGATGACGGTGAGGGTGCCGTCCGGTTCGGTGCGGGTGACACGCCGGTTGCCCTGCTCGCAGGTGATCAGGCGGCCTTCGCGGTCCAGGGTGTTGCCGTTCGGGTGGCCGGCCGGGGACCGGAAGACGGAGACCGCGCCGGTCGCCTCGTCCCAGCGCAGCATCCGGTCGTTGGGGATGTCGCTCCACACGAGCTGCCGCCAGGCCGGCAGGTACAGCGGGCCCTCCGCCCAGCGGCAGTCGTCGTAGAGCCGTTCGAGCCGCATGTCGCCGTTGGCGCAGCGGCCGGTGCGGAATCGTTCGTCCAGGATCTCGTACAGGCCGAGGTCGGCTATGGATGACATTCTTCCCCCTGTTGGGTCATGTGCCGAATACAGTTCGGCCTTCTGGTGACATTGCAGGATCCTGTACCGTCAGCGCAAGGGATTCCAGGGGATGTGGGAGGAAGATCGCGTGGACGACATCGACCGGGCGCTCGTCCTGCGCTTGCAGCAGGACGCGGGCCAGTCGTACGCCGCCCTCGGCGCCGCCGTGGGGCTGTCGGCCGGGGCCACCCACGAGCGCGTACGCAAGCTGCGCGAGCGCGGGGTCATCCGGCGCACCACGGTCGAGGTGGATCCCGCGGCCGTCGGGAGCGGGGTACTCGCGTACGTGATGGTCGACTCCAACGCCTGGATGGGGGATTCGAAGGCGGCCTTCGAGGCGATCGCCGAGATCCAGGAGGCGCACATCATCGCGGGGAGCGCCTCGGTCCTGGTGAAGGTGCGCACGGCCACGACCGGGCAGCTCCAGGACGTCCTGCGCCGCCTCTACGCCATCGACGGCGTCAGCGGTACGCACGCGACCGTCGTGCTGGAGACCTTCTTCGAGCGGCCCCTCCCGCTGTGACCTGGCGGTGCACCGGGATCCGGTGGCATGACGGCCTCCCCTCCATCGGGTGGTGCGCCGAGGGGCGCGGTGAGCGCAGCAGCCCGCTCGCGTACGGGCAACGGCTGGCGTTCGCGGCCCGCGGGGAGCGGCACTGCCTCGGAGTGCGGCGGGCCGGGAAGCGGACGCCGTGCCCCACGGGCGCGACCGTGCCCGGCCGGGCCGCGAACGCCCAGTGTCCCGAATGCGCCCGCCTGGACCGGTCGTTCTCGGTGGCCGCCGACACCAACGCCGCCGATCCGCGCACCTATCGCGTCTACCTGGCCTGGTTCGGGCCCGAGATGGTCAAGGTCGGCATCACCGCCGAGGAGCGCGGCCCGGCCCGGCTGCTGGAGCAGGGGGCGGTGACCTGGACCTGGCTGGGGCGGGGGCCGCTGATGGCCACCCGCCGCACCGAGGAGCTGCTGCGGGCCGCCCTCGGGGTGCCGGACCGGATCGCGTACGCCCGCAAGCGCGCCGTAAGGGGCCACCTGCCGGCGGCGGCCGACCGGGCCCGGGAGGTCGCCGAGCTGCACGCCCGGGCCGCGGCCCTGCCGGGGTGGCCGGAGTCGCTGGAGCGGCTGGAGTGCGAAACCGCCGATCACGCCGGGCCGTTCGGGCTGGACGGGCTGCCCGCCCCCGCGCGGGTGGTCACCGCGATGGTCCCCGGCGGGGCCGTCGTGGGCCGGCTCGCCGGCGCGGCCGGTCCCGATCTGCACTTCGAGGACGGGCTCGTGGTGGACACCCGGCTGCTCGCCGGCTGGGAGCTCACCGCCCCCGCCGCGGACGACACGACCGCCGTGCCCGTCGCCGAACTGCCGCCGCTCGCCGCCCCCGGCGGGCAGGACGGGCTGTTCTGACCAAGGTCAAAACTTGGATCCCTTTGGGCTCCCGGGCCCCTTTCCGGTGGACATGCCGGGGGCCCGCCGCCGAGGGTGGTGGACATGAGCATCCAGCCCGTACCCGCTTTCGAACCGCCCTACGTGATGGCGGTTTTCAGCAATGTCCGCACCCCTGACGACACCGGATACCCGGAAGTCCTCGACCGGATGAACGAGATCGTGACCGCGAACCCGGGCTTCCTCGGCTACGAGTCCGCCCGCACCCCCGGCGGCCTCGGCATCACCGTCGCCTATTTCCGCGACCACGAGTCCCTCACCGAGTGGCGGCAGGACCTGGAGCACCAGGCGGCCATGAAGAAGGGCCGCGCCGACTGGTACGAGAGCTACACCCTGCACGTCGCGACCGTCGAGCGGAGCCACGGCTTTGCCCGCAACGGCTGACGCGGTCCGCGCCTTCCGGGAGCGGCTCGGGCTGCCCGGACTGGTGGACGTCCACACGCACTTCATGCCCGAGCGGGTCCTGGCGAAGGTGTGGGACTACTTCGACGCGTTCGGACCGCTGAACGGCGTCGAGTGGCCCATCACCTACCGGCACGAGGAGGAGCAGCGGGTGGCGCTCCTGCGGGAGTTCGGGGTCCGGGCCTTCACGTCCATGCTCTACCCGCACAAGCCGGCGATGGCCGCCTGGCTCAACTCCTGGTCCGCCGACTTCGCCGCCCGTACCCCCGACTGCCTGCACACCGCGACCTTCTTCCCCGAGGACGGGGCCGAGGCCTACGTACGGCAGGCCGTCGAGGCCGGGGCCCGGGTCTTCAAGGCGCACCTCCAGGTCGGCGGGTACGACCCGAACGACGAGCGGCTCGACCCGGTCTGGGGGCTGCTCTCCGAGGCGGGCATCCCGACAGTGATCCACTGCGGGTCGGGGCCGGTCCCGGCCAAGCACACGGGCCCCGAGCCGGTCGCCCGACTGCTGGCCCGCCACCCCCGGCTGCCCTTGATCGTCGCGCACATGGGCATGCCCGAGTACGCCGACTTCCTGGACCTCGCCGACCGGTACGCCGCGGTGCGCCTCGACACCACCATGGCCTTCACCGACTTCTCCGAGCGGTTCCGCGGCTTCCCGCAGGCAGAGCGCGGGCGGCTCGTGGACCTCGGCGACCGGATCCTGCTCGGCACCGATTTCCCGAACATTCCCTACCCGTACGAGCACCAGCTGGAGGCCCTGGAACGGCTCGGCCTCGGCGACGACTGGCTGCGCGCGGTCTGCCACGACAACGGAGCCCGGCTGTTCCGCCTGGTCTGAGGGGCCGCCGGGCGGCGCCGGGGTTTCTCAGGGAATTCACAGGTAGGGACAAGAACGCTCTCAGAGGCCGCGGCCAGCGTGGTCGCATGACTGCGACGACCACCTCCCATGCGTCCACGTCCACCAGCAACCCGACGGCCCTCGTCCGGCCCGACGGCGGCCCCTGCCGGGTCCTCGTCGTCGACGACGAGGCCTCGCTCTCGGAGCTGCTCTCCATGGCCCTGCGCTACGAGGGCTGCGAAGTCCGCAGCGCGGGCGACGGGGCCGGCGCGGTCCGGGCCGCGCGGGAGTTCCGGCCGGACGTCGTGGTCCTCGACATCATGCTGCCCGACATGGACGGACTCGCCGTCCTCGGACAGCTGCGCCGGGAGATTCCGCAGCTCCCGGTGCTCTTCCTGACCGCCAAGGACTCCGTCGAGGACCGCATCGCGGGCCTGACGGCGGGCGGCGACGACTACGTCACCAAGCCGTTCAGCCTGGAGGAGGTCGTGGCCCGGCTGCGCGGACTGGTCCGCCGCTCGGGCGCGGCGCAGGCCGCCCGCGGGGGATCCGTCCTGGCCGTCGGCGATCTGCGGCTCGACGAGGACAGCCACGAGGTGTCCCGGGGCGGCCGGGAGATCCACCTGACCGCCACGGAGTTCGAGCTGCTGCGCTACCTGATGCGCAACCCGCGGCGCGTGCTGAGCAAGGTGCAGATCCTGGACCGGGTGTGGTCGTACGACTTCGGCGGCCAGGCCAACGTCGTCGAGCTGTACATCTCCTACCTGCGGCGCAAGCTGGAGAGCGGCCCCGGCCTCCCGTCGATGATCCACACCCGGCGCGGCGCCGGCTACCTGATCAAGCCGGCCGAGTAGTGGCCTTCCGCCTGCCCCGGCCGGTTCGCGCCTTCCGCCCGCCCCGCCTCTTGCGCCCGGTCCGCACCTGGTCCCTGCGGGCCCGGCTCGTCGTCTCGGCGGTGGCGCTGATCGCCGTGGTGGGCACGGCCATCGGAGCCGTCACCACCCTCGCGCTACGCTCGTACCTGGTCGACAAGCTCGACGACCAGCTGAGGGTCTCCGTCGAGATGGGCACCCGCAAGCCCCTCGGGGAGAAGGCGATCCGCGAGAAGGACGACAAGTTCGTCCTGGCCCCCGGGTCCCCGCTGGGCGCCGCCGGGATCCGGCTCCTCGCCGACGGCACGGTCGCCAGCACGGCACGCAGCGCCGCCATCGGCGGGCCCGGGTACGACCACATCCAGCGCCTGACCGAGGCCCAGACCGCGGCCCTGGCCCGAGCCGCCGGCAAGGCCGCCGCACACCGCATGCCCGGCCCCGTGGATCTGGACCTGTCGGACCTCGGTGCGTACCGGGTGCTCACCGCTCCGGACGGGAGCCTCGTCCTCGGCTTCCCGCTCGCCGAGGTCGACTCCACCGTGAGCACGCTGATCGCCGTGGAGGTCTTCGTCACCCTCGCCGGACTGATCGCGGCCTCCCTCGCCGGACAGGCCCTGGTCGGGGTCGCCCTGCGCCCGCTGCGCCGGGTGGCGGCCACCGCGACCCGCGTCTCCGAACTCCCCCTGCACAGCGGCGAACCCGCCCTCCACGAGCGGGTCCCGGAGGCCGAGGCCGACCCCCGTACCGAGGTGGGCCAGGTCGGCGCCGCCCTCAACCGGATGCTGGGGCACGTCTCCTCCGCCCTCACGGCCCGCCAGCAGAGCGAGACCCGGGTCCGGCAGTTCGTCGCGGACGCCAGCCACGAACTGCGCACTCCCCTCGCCTCCATCCGCGGGTACGCCGAACTGACCCGCCGGGGACGGGAGGAGCCCGGTCCCGACACCCGGCACGCCCTGGGCCGCATCGAGTCCGAGGCGACCCGGATGACCGGACTCGTCGAGGACCTGCTGCTGCTCGCCCGGCTCGACGCCGGCCGCCCGCTCAGCTCGGCCGACACCGACCTCGCCCCGCTCGTCGTCGACGCCGTCAGCGATGCCCGGGCCGCCGGACCCGAGCACCACTGGCGCCTTGAGCTGCCCGACGAGCCCGCGCCGATCCGCGCCGACCCGGCCCGGATCCAGCAGGTCCTGGTCAACCTGCTCGCCAACGCCCGCACGCACACCCCGCCCGGCACCACCGTGACCGCCCATGTTTCACGTGAAACATCCGCCGTCCGGCTGCGGATCGAGGACGACGGGCCCGGTATCCCGCCCGCCCTGCTCCCCCACGTCTTCGAACGGTTCGCCCGCGGCGACGCGTCCCGCTCCCGGGCCGCGGGCTCCACCGGCCTGGGGCTGGCCATCGTCGAGGCCGTCGTGACGGCGCACGGCGGCCAGGTGGACGTACGGAGCGAGCCGGGGCGCACCCGCTTCGAGGTCCTGCTTCCGCTCGCCCCGGACCAGACCCCGAAGACGGGCCCCCGGTCGGCCCCCCGGAGGGACTCACGGGCGGACCCGCCGACGGACTCACAGACGGGGCACTCACAGACGGGGCACAGGCTCACCACACAGCGGTGACAGCCCGGCCGGAGAGGGTCGGTACATGCGAACCGACACCTCCTCCGGCGCCCTTCCGGCACGGGCGCACCTCGCGCCCGTGCCCGGCGAGCCCGTACTCGACGTGGTGATCCCGGTCTTCAACGAGGAGAAGGACCTCGGCCCGTGCGTGCGCCGGCTCCACGACCACCTCACCCGTACGTTCCCGTACCCGTTCCGCATCACGATCGCCGACAACGCGAGCACCGACCGCACCCCCGAGGTCGCGGCCGCCCTCGCCGCCGCCGTCGACGGCGTACGCAGCACCCGGCTGGAGGAGAAGGGCCGCGGCCGCGCCCTGCGGACCGTCTGGTCCCGCTCCGAGGCGCCCGTCCTCGCGTACATGGACGTGGACCTGTCCACCGACCTCAACGCGCTGCTGCCGCTGGTCGCCCCGCTCATCTCCGGGCACTCCGACCTCGCCATCGGCACGCGCCTCGCCCGCTCCTCGCGCGTGGTGCGCGGTGCCAAGCGGGAGTTCGTCTCCCGCGCCTACAACCTGCTCCTGCGCTCCTCCCTCGCCGCCCGCTTCAGCGATGCCCAGTGCGGGTTCAAGGCCATCCGGCGGGAGGTCGCGGAGCGGCTGCTGCCGCTGGTGGAGGACTCGGGCTGGTTCTTCGACACCGAGCTGCTGGTGCTCGCCGAACGGGCCGGGCTGCGGATCCACGAGGTGCCGGTGGACTGGGTGGACGACCCTGACTCCACCGTCCACATCGTCAGCACCGCCACCGAGGACCTCAAGGGCATGTGGCGGGTGGGCCGGGCCCTGGCCGTCGGCGCACTGCCGCTCGACCGGCTCGCCCGCCCCTTCGGCGACGACCCGCGCGACCGCAGCGCCCTGCCCGGAGTGCCGCGCGGGCTGGCCCGCCAGCTCCTCGGCTTCTGCGTCATCGGGGTGCTGTCCACGCTCGCCTACCTCGCCCTGTACTCCCTCTTCCGGCTCGGCGCCGGACCGCAGCTCGCCAACGCCGGCGCCCTGCTGGTCTCCGCCGTCGCCAACACGGCCGCCAACCGCCGGCTCACCTTCGGGGTCCGCGGCCGCGACCGGGCCGTGCGCCACCAGGCCCAGGGCCTCGTCGTGTTCGGAGTCGGACTGGCCCTGACCAGCGGATCGCTCGCCGCCCTCGGCGCCGCCACCGCCGATCCCTCCCACAGCACCGAACTGGCCGTACTGATCACGGCCAACCTCGCCGCGACCGTGCTGAGGTTCCTGCTCTTCCGCGCCTGGGTCTTCCCCGAGCGGCGAGCCACTCCCGCGAAGGACGACAACCGATGACCACCGCCGTACCATCCATGGACTCCCCGTTCCCCGAACGGGCCCCGACCGTCCCGACCGCGCAGCCCGCGCCGAGTGCCACCACCGGTACCGCGACCGCAGGGCGCCCCGGCTGGGAGCGGCCCGCGTACGTGGCGCTCCTGCTGGCCACCGCCGTCCTGCTGCTGTGGAACCTGGGAGCCAACGGCTACGCCAACTCCTTCTACTCCGCCGCGGTCCAGGCGGGCAGCGAGAGCTGGAAGGCCTTCTTCTTCGGCTCCTCCGACGCCGGGAACTCCATCACCGTCGACAAGCCCCCGGCCGCCCTGTGGCCCATGGCCCTGTCCGTCCGGCTGTTCGGGCTCGGCGGCTGGCAGATCCTCGTCCCGCAGGCCCTGATGGGCGTCGGCACCACCGCCGTGCTCTACGCCGCCGTGCGCCGCCAGTTCGGGCCCGCGGCCGCACTGCTCAGCGGCACGGTCTTCGCGCTCACCCCGGTCGCCGCGCTGATGTTCCGCTTCAACAACCCGGACGCGCTGCTCACCCTGCTGCTGACCGTCACCGTCTACTGCGTCCTGCGCGCCCTCGACGGCGCCCACACCAAGTGGCTCGTCTGGGCGGGCGTCGCGGTCGGCCTCGCCTTCCTGACCAAGACCCTCCAGGCCTTCGTCATCCTGCCGCCGCTCGCCCTCGTGTACGCGGTCTGCGCGCCGGCCCGGCTGCGCCGCCGACTCGGTCAACTGCTGCTCGCCGGAGCCGCCATGGTCGTGGCCGGCGGCTGGTGGGTGGCGATCGTGGAACTCTGGCCCGCGTCCTCCCGCCCGTACATCGGCGGCTCGCAGAACAACTCCTTCCTGGAGCTCACCCTCGGCTACAACGGCCTCGGCCGGATCAGCGGCAACGAGACCGGCAGCGTCGGCGGCGGTGCCCGCCCCGGTGGTGGCGGAGGGGGCGGGGGCTGGGGAGAGACCGGCATCGACCGGTTGTTCTCGGCCAACATCGGCGGACAGATCTCCTGGCTGCTTCCGGCGGCCCTCGTCATGCTCGTCGCCGGACTCGTGATCACCTGGCGGGCCAGCCGGGCCGCCGACTCCCTGGAGGGCATGGCCCGGGCGGCGTTCCTGGTGTGGGGCGGCGCCCTGCTGATCACGGCGCTCGTCTTCAGCTACATGCAGGGCATCTTCCACGAGTACTACACCGTGGCGCTGGCGCCGTTCGTGGCCGCGCTGGTCGGCATGGGCGCGGCCATGCTGTGGGAGGAGCGGGGCAGCAAGACCGCCGCGCTCACCCTGTCCGGAACCCTCGCCCTGACCGCGTGGTGGTCGTACGTACTGCTCGGCCGCTCCACCGGATACCTGCCGTGGCTGCGCTGGACCGTCCTCGTGGCCGGCCTCCTCGCGGCCGCCGGGCTGCTGCTCGGCGCCCGGCTCGGCCGCCGGTTCGCGCTGGGCGCGGCGGGGCTCGGGCTGGCGGCCGCGCTGGCCGGTCCGCTCGCGTACTGCCTGACGACGGTGGACTCCACGCGCGGCGGGTCGATCGTGACGGCCGGACCCGCGGTCTCGGGCGGCCGGGGCGGAATGGGCATGGGCATGCGCTTCGGCGGCGGTGAACTCCCGCCGGGCATGGCCCCGCAGGGTGCGCAACAGGGCGGCCCGCAGCAGGGGCAGCAGGGCGGCGGTCAGCAGGGCGGGCCCCGGCAGTTCCCCGGCGGCCAGGGCTTCCCGGGCGGTCAGGGCTTCCCCGGCGGCCAGGGGGCCGTCGGTGGGCGCGGTGCACGCGGGACGGAGAACTCCGCGGGCGGCCCCGGTGGCGGCGGCTTCGGTGGCCTGCTGGGCGGTACGAAGGCCAGTAAGGAGGCCACGGCGGCCCTGCGCGAGGACGCGGGGAAGTACACCTGGGCGGCAGCCGCCGTCGGCGCGCAGAACGCGGCGAGCTACCAGCTGGCCTCGGGCGAGCCGGTCATGCCGCTCGGCGGGTTCAACGGCAGCGACCCGTCCCCGACGCTGGCCCGGTTCCAGGAGTACGTGCGCTCCGGCAAGATCCACTACTTCATCGGCGAGGGCGCCCGCGCCGGCGGCGAGGGGCAGGCCGGGCAGGCCGGGCAGGCCGGGCAGGCCGGGCGCGGCGGCCAGGGCGGTGGCCCGGGCGGCGGCACCAGCAGCGCCATCACGAGCTGGATCCAGGCCAACTACCGGTCCACGACGGTCGGTGGCGCCACCCTCTACGACCTGACCGCCCCCCTGAACGGCACGTCCGCCCCGTCCTGAACCTGCCGAAACGCGAGAGGCACCCTCTAGCATCAAGTGGGCGGACCGGGCATTCCGGGCTGATCCAGCTGTTGTGAGGAGGGTGCCTCCATGGTGACCGCGGCCGATCCCGGCGATACCCGGACCAGCGTGTGGCTGGCCCCCGGGCACACCGCACCCGCCAGGCGCCGCAGTGAGGCGCCCTCCGGCCTCGACCGGGACCGGATCACCGGAGCCACCGTCCGGCTGCTCGACGCCGAAGGGCTGGCCCGGTTCTCGATGCGGCGGCTCGCGGCCGGGCTCGGGGTCACCGCGATGTCCCTGTACTGGTACGTCGACACCAAGCACGATCTGCTCGAACTCGCCTTGGACCGGGCCCTGGGCGAGCTCCCGCTGTCCCGCACCGCCCCGGCCGGGCCGGTCGCTCAGGTCGCCCCGGTGCACGAGGGCTGGGCCGGCCGGCTGCGGTCGCTGGCCTGCGGCTACCGGCGGCTGCTGGCGGAGCACCCGTGGGTGGCGCCGCTGACCGCCGCGTACCCGAACATCGGCCCGCACGCGCGGGCCTTCGACTCCGCCCTGCAGAGGGTGCTCGATGCCACGGGTCTGGCGGGTGGCGGCCGGACCGGCGCGCACCTGGCGGTGTCGCAGTTCCTGCACGGCTGCGGGGGCGCCGCCCGGCGGGCGCCCGACGGGGACTTCGTCCTCGCACTCGACGTCCTGATCGCGGGCATCGAGGTGCAGGCCGCCGCCCGGCCGGCCCGGCCGGGGGCGTAGAAAACCCCCACCGGGAGCCGCTCCCGGGGGAGGGGCAGCCCGACGGGGGTCTGCGGGTACCGCTCGGTGTCGCTATTCCGCTGAAGCGTCGCTATTCGGCCGGGGCCGTCGCCACGGATGCCGACGCCGTCGGGGCGTGGGCGGCCGGCTTGGACTTCAGCGCGACCTCCTTGATGAACACCACCAGGACGAGCGCGAGCAGCGCGAACGGCGCCGCGTAGAGGAAGACGTCACCGACGCCGTGCCCGTACGCGGACTCGACGACCGTGCGGAACGGCGCGGGCAGCTTGTCGAGGTCGGGGATCCCGCCGCCGGCGGTGCCGCCGTGGCCCATCGCCGCCGCCTTCGGGCCGAGTGCGGCCAGCCCGTCCTTGACGTAGTGGGTGACCCGGTTGGCCATGACCGCGCCGAGCGCCGAGACGCCCATGGCGCCGCCGAGCGAGCGGAAGAAGGTGACGACCGAGCTGGCCGAGCCCAGGTCCTCGGGGGCCACCTGGTTCTGCGTGGCGAGGACGAGGTTCTGCATCATCATGCCGAGACCGAGGCCGGTCAGCGCCATGTAGATCGCGATGTGCCAGTACGGGGTGTCGTACCGCAGGGTGCCCAGCAGTCCGAGGCCGGCGCTCAGGAGGACGCCGCCGGAGACGAGCCAGGCCTTCCACTTGCCGGTCTTGGTGATCACCTGACCGGAAACCGTGGAGGAGACGAAGAGCCCGCCGATCATCGGAATCGTGAGGATTCCGGACATCGTGGGGGACTCGTTGCGGGCCAACTGGAAGAACTGGCTGAAAAACACCGTGCCCGAGAACATCGCGATGCCGACGAACATCGAGGCGGCCGAGGCGAGGGTGATGGTCTTGTTGCGGAACAGGCGCAGCGGGATGATCGGGTCGCTCGCCTTGGACTCGACGAGGATGAAGAGCAGGCCGAGTACGAGGGCGCCGCCGGTCATCGCCGCGGTGGTCCAGGAGATCCAGTCGTACGAGGCGCCGGCCTGCGTGACCCAGATCAGGATCAGGGAAACGGCCCCGCTGATCAGGAACGCGCCGAGCCAGTCGACCTTGACGTCGCGGCGGACGACCGGGAGGTGCAGGGTCCGCTGGAGGACGATCAGGGCGATGATCGCGAACGGCACGCCGACGTAGAAGCACCAGCGCCAGCCGAGCCACGAGGTGTCGGTGATGACGCCGCCGAGCAGCGGGCCGCCGACGGTGGCGACGGCGAAGACCGCGCCGAGGTAGCCGCTGTACCGGCCGCGCTCGCGCGGCGAGATCATCGCGGCCATCACGATCTGGGCGAGGGCGGAGAGGCCGCCGACGCCGATGCCCTGGACGACGCGGCAGGCGATCAGCATGCCGGTGTTCTGGGACAGGCCCGCGACCACCGAGCCGAGGACGTAGATCACCAGGGATATCTGGACCAGCAGCTTCTTGCTGAAGAGGTCGGACAGCTTGCCCCAGAGCGGGGTCGCGGCGGTCATCGACAGCAGGGCGGCCGTGACGACCCAGGTGTACGAGGACTGCGTGCCGCCGAGGTCGCTGATGATCTGGGGCAGGGCGTTGGAGACGATCGTGGACGACAGGATCGCCACGAACATGCCGAGCATCAGCCCGGACAGCGCCTTCATGATCTGCGGGTGGGTCATGGGGGCGGGGGAGCCGGAGCCGGGGGTGGACGCGGGGTCGGACGTGGTCTCCGACCGGCTGCCTCCCTGCACACCGGTGGGTGCGGTGGTCGCCATGTGGTTCCTTTGTCTAGAAGCTCGATCGGAGCCGGGTGAGCAAGGTGTTGAGTACGTCGATGTCGTGCGGGGACCAGTCGGCCAGGGCCTTTTCCAGCGCGTCGGTGTAGCGGGCGCCGAGCTCGGCGAGGAGGGCGTGGCCGGCCGGGGTGAGCCGCAGGATGCGGCAGCGGCCGTCGCCGGGGTCGATGTCGCGGGTGATCCACCCGCGGTCGGCGACGTGGGCCACGTGGCGGCTGGTCACCGAGATGTCGATGGCCATGAGGTCGGCGAGGCGGCTGAGCCGCATTTCGCCGTGGCGGTCGAGCAGGGTGAGGACGGCGGCGGAGCCGGGCGGGCAGTCCGGGGGGAGCCGGCGGGCCAGGTCGCGCTTGACGGCGCCGATGCCGGTGAGCTGGCGGGCCAGTTCTTCGTAGCGGCTGGTGGGGGTGTGCGCCGCGTACGGCGCCGGTGGTGCAGGTGTCGCAGGTGATGCGGGTGACGCTTGCAGCGTCTGGGCTTCGGCGGTCATGGGGCTCCCTCCCCTCCTCATGTTGTTGCTTAGGGCAACCATAGAAGCGATTGGTTGCTACAGGCAAATGAATAGGGGGGTGGGGGCGGTAAAGGAATCGGAAAACCCGCTAGGGTCCTGAGGCATGGCTGCGAACCACAACTCACAGGGACCCGAGGGCAACTACGACCCCGCGGGCAGCACTCAGATGTTCCGGGCTTTCGTCGAAGAGGCCGCGCCGGCCGGGCCGGGGCCGGTGGCTCCCGGGTCTCGGCGGCGGCAGGCCGCGCAGGGCTCGGGGTCGAAGACCGGGCTGTGGCTGGGGGTCGGTATCGCCGCCCTGGTACTGATCGGGGTGGTGGCCTGGCTGGCCCTGTAGGGGCTTCGGGCCCTTACGTCCAGGTCGCCGTGGCCTTCTGGGTTTCCGTGTGCATGCCCAGGGGGACTCGCCAGGACTCGACGCAGACCGTGTAGGTCTGCGTCTTCGCCGCGCCCCCGGGAATGGGGGCGGGGAGGGGCTGGGTCGTGGTGATCGTGGCCCAGTCGATGCCCAGCGCGCCGATGATGTGCGTCGAGAACGTGACCGTGCCGGACGTGGCTGGTTTCGTTCCCGTGTTGGTGAACGCCACCGTGACCTTCTCGCACCAGCGGTCCGCCGCCGGGGTGCGCGTCGGCGGGCTCAGGGTCAGGCTCGCCGGCGTGCCCGGGGCCGTCGTCCCGGGTGTCGTCCCCGGTGTCGTCCCGGGGCCGGGTGCGGGGGGTCGTGGGGTGGGCGGGGCCTGCGCCGGCGGGGGCTGGGGCGGCTGTGCGGTCCCGGGCGGGGAGCTTGGGGATCCGCCCTGGGCGGAGGCCGCAGGGCTCCTCGGGTCCGGGGTACCGGGCGGCGTACTCCTCGTCGAGGGAGGGGAGCCGTCACTCAGCTGTTGGAGCTCCACCGGTGACTGCGGCGCCACGTTGTCGCCCGCCCGGCGTTCCGGGCCCGGGGCCACGGCGCCCGCGGCTGCGTAGCCGTCACGTGCCGGGCCGCCGCATCCCGTCAGGCATGCGGCGGCCAGAGAGCAGCACAGGGCGATGAGGGTGAGCGTTCGGCGGTCCACTCGCATCGCCGTAGTTTTACTGACCCTGCGTCAGGTGGGAACCCTTTTGCGTGCGGCTACTCGCCGATCAGGCCCACCCGCAGCTGTGCCAGCGTGCGCGTCAGCAGCCGGGAGACGTGCATCTGGGAGATGCCGACCTCCTCGCCGATCTGCGACTGCGTCATGTTCGCGAAGAACCGCAGCATGATGATCTGCCGTTCCCGGGGCGGGAGTTTGGCGAGCAGCGGCTTCAGCGACTCGCGGTACTCGACGCCCTCCAGCGCGGTGTCCTCGTACCCGAGCCGGTCCGCGAGCGAGCCCTCGCCGCCCTCGTCCTCGGGAGAGGGCGAGTCGAGCGAGGAGGCGGTGTACGCGTTGCCCACGGCGAGGCCGTCGACGACGTCCTCCTCCGACACCCCGAGTACGGCGGCCAGTTCCGGCACCGTCGGGGAGCGGTCGAGCTTCTGGGCGAGCTCGTCGCTGGCCTTGGTGAGGGCGAGGCGCAGCTCCTGGAGGCGGCGCGGGACGCGCACGGACCAGGAGGTGTCCCTAAAGAATCGTTTGATCTCGCCCACGACGGTCGGCATCGCGAACGTCGGGAACTCCACGCCGCGTTCGCAGTCGAACCGGTCGATCGCCTTGATCAGGCCGATCGTGCCGACCTGGACGATGTCCTCCATCGGCTCGTTGCGGCTGCGGAAACGGGCCGCCGCGTACCGCACCAGGGGCAGGTTCAGCTCGATCAGGGTGTCGCGTACGTACGCCCGTTCGGGGCTGTCCGCGTCCAGGGCGGCAAGTCGCTGGAAGAGGGAGCGGGAGAGGGTGCGGGTGTCGATGGCTTCCGAGCGGACAGGCGCTGCAGGCGCAACAGGCGCTGCAAGTGCTGCCGGCGCTGCGCTCTTTTCGAGCGTGAGCACCTTGGAGCTGCCCTGGTCTACGGACATGCCACCCCCTTGAGGTCGCGGACGGTCGCGTACGGCGCGCCCGTCGGAGGAACGCAGCCTCCACCTGAATACCGGAGGCGGGGCTGCGGCAAACGCGGTTCCAGCAGAATGTCACATGTCGGCAACACGCTGTAGCGCCAAGTCGACATATATCTCCAGCGACAGAGCGGAATGAGCCCGTTCTGTGGGGAAACGGCGGAGCGGGCTCCACCCGTTCCAGCTATGCCTCGATCCTGTTTGCGGATCGGAGCCGGGCGAAGCTGCGGGCGAGCAGTCGCGAGACGTGCATCTGGGACACGCCGAGCTCCGCGCTGATCTGGGACTGCGTCAGATTGTTGTAGTACCGCAGGAGCAGGATCCTTTGTTCACGCTCGGGCAGCTGTACGAGGAGGTGGCGGACGAGGTCGCGGTGCTCGACCCCGGCCAGCTCCGGGTCCTCGTAGCCGAGGCGGTCCAGCAGCCCCGGCAGCCCGTCGCCCTCCTGGGCGGCCTCCAGCGAGGTGGCGTGGTAGCTGCGGCCGGCCTCGATGCAGGACAGCACCTCGTCCTCGGTGATCCGCAGCCGCTCGGCGATCTCGGGCGTGGTGGGCGTGCGCCCGTGCAGGGTGGTGAGGTCCTCGGTCGCCGCGTTCACCTGGACCCACAGCTCGTGGAGCCGGCGCGGCACGTGGACGGTGCGGACGTTGTCGCGGAAATACCGCTTGATCTCGCCCACGACGGTCGGCATGGCGAACGTCGGGAACTGCACCCCGCGGTCCGGGTCGAACCGGTCGATCGCGTTGATGAGGCCGATCGTGCCGACCTGGACCACGTCCTCCATCGGCTCGTTGCGGCTGCGGAAGCGGGCGGCCGCGTACCGGACGAGCGGAAGGTTCGCCTCGATGAGGGCCCCGCGCACCCGGTGGTGCTCGCCCGTACCCGGCTGAAGGCCCTTCAGCTGCCCGAACAGGACCTGGGTGAGGGCCCGGGTGTCCGCGCCCCGGCTCTGCGGTCTCGGGGGCGCTGGAGGCTCCTCGGGGGGCTCCTGCTGGGGTGGCACCTGAGGCGCAGTACTGGCCGGCACGGTCACGCCACCCCTTCATGTCAACTCATCCGTCAAAAGCGGTCATAGCATCACAAGACATGTGCACTGTGTGCAAGCACCGTATATCGCCGTGTTGAGGGCAAGTTGGGCATAATGGGGTGTTTTGGGTGAGGGTATTGCGGGACGCGGGGACGCGAAAGCCCCCCACCCGTCGGAGTGGGGGGCCGGTCGTTCGGAAGGCCGCGTCAGCGTACGGGTTCAGCGAACCAATTCGGTCATGAACGCGCCGATGCCGTGGGCCGCGTCCGATATCCCCTGGAAGCCTATTTTGACGATGTCGGCCGCTTTGACCGGCTGGGTGATGATCACGAAGAGCACGAACACGACGAGCCCACCCATGATCATCTTCTTGGTGTCCACGAGCGGTGTCGGCCTCCCCAACCGGTCCTGCAAAGTCCGGTGAGTCTATCCGTTTGTCTTCGGACACTCACCAGGCCTTTATGGACCAATGGCCCGGCGGTCCGGGTCCTTTGCCGCAGCGCGGGAGGGCGGGGGTGGAGCAGTATTGAAGACGAGCCCACCGGTTCTGGCAGGAAATCGGTGGGTGAGGGACAGGGCCTCACTGCGGGGTCCGAGCCGCAAGCTTCCCCCTGACTGCGGTTCGGACTGGCAGGTTCCGTCCTCGTCGGGGGAAGTGGCTTGTCCCCCCGATGCCACTTCCCCCGCCCGTACGTCGAAGGCCCCGACCCCGGTCGGGGCCTTCTTCGGCTACTGGATGGCGCCGAGCAGGCCCAGGACCGGCTCCGCGGGGGCGATCACGGGTGCCAGGTCGTTCGGCAGCTCCGTCAGCCGGCCGAGCTTGTCCAGCTCGTTGAGCTTCCCGCCGATCTCCTGGACGGAACCGGGCGTGGCCCCCTGCGGCATGCCCGGGGCCGCCTGCGGCAGGTCCGGGAGGGTGATCGGAGCCATGGGGGCGGCGGAGGCGGCGGGAGCGGCGAGGCCCGCGGCGGCCCCCGCGAGGGCGAAGGCGGCGAGCATGCGCTGGGTCTTGGTCATGCCGTGACAACGGCCGAACGGGGCACCGGTCACGCGGACGTCATCCGTAAAGACGCGTCGGGATGCGTACGGACATGACCCGGGCGAGCCGGGAAAACGCCGAGAGCCCCGTCCCTTGCGGGGCGGGGCTCTCGAACGAAGCGGTAGTGGAGGGATTTGAACCCCCGATGGGTTGCCCCATACTCGCTTTCGAGGCGAGCTCCTTCGGCCACTCGGACACACTACCGAGATGGATCCTAGCCTAAGGTCCCGCATCAAATGAAATCGGCCCCTGAGGAGTGCCCCAGGGGTCCCTCAGCGGTCGCGGAAGAAGTCCGTCAGCTGCCGCGCGCACTCCTGCGCGAGCACGCCGCGGATCACCTCCGGGCGGTGGTTGAGCCTGCGGTCCCGTACGAGGTCCCAGAGCGACCCCGCGGCACCCGCCTTCTCGTCGTCGGCGCCGTAGACGACCCGGGCCACCCGCGACTGCACGAGCGCGCCCGCGCACATCACGCACGGCTCCAGGGTCACCACGAGGGTGCACCCCGGAAGCCGCCATTCCCCGAGCCGGGCGGCCGCCCGGCGCAGCGCCAGCACCTCGGCGTGCGCCGTGGGGTCGTTGGTGGCCTCGCGCTCGTTGTACCCGGTGGCGAGGAGCTCCCCGTCCGGGCCCAGCACGACGGCGCCGACCGGCACGTCGCCGGCCGGCACCGCCCGGGCGGCCTCCTGGAGCGCCAGGCGCATGGAGTCCCGCCACGGGTCCCGTACGGGATCGGGGCCGTGCGAGGGGTGGTGCGTGGTGATCACTAGCGGACGGCCTCCAGCACCTCGGTGGCGCCGAGGGACTCGGCGATCTCCGAGAGGGCGTCCCCGTCGAGGGTCATCAGTTGTTTGTTGCTGACGCCGAGGTCGTCCAGCAGCCGGGGGTCGCCGAGCGGGCCGGCGGGTACCGGTTCAGCGCCGGGCGAGTCCTCCTCGTCCTCGTCGTCGGCATCGGTGAACGCGGCGATCGTGTCCTCCTCGCCGTCCTCGGTGCCGTCCAGGTCCAGTTCGTCGAGTTCGTCGTCCTCCTCGTCGCTGCCCAGCAGCTCGTCGGTCAGCATCGAGCCGTAGGAGCTGCGGGAGGCCGCGGAGGCGTTCGATACGTAGTACCGCGGGTCCTCCTCGCCGTCCACGCGGACGACGCCGAACCAGGCGTCCTCCTGCTCGATGAGGGCGACCACCGTGTCGTCGTCGACAGCGGCGGCACGGGCGAGATCGATCAGATCACTGAGGGACTCGACGTCGTCGAGTTCCATGTCGCTCGCTTCCCACCCGTCTTCGGTGCGCGCGAGCAGTGCGGCGAAATACACCGTGACTCTCCCACTGGTCATAGGCGTGCCGGTTGGAGGTCCCCCCGGCCGGAGGTGGGGAGGGTTGGAACGGCTGTCCTGCTCGCCGTTTCGTACCCCGCCCAATCGGCATCGTGGCAGAAAGCGCGGCTTTGCGAGAGGTCTTCGGCGCTTGCGTCGTTCCGCGCCGTGCGCTCAGCGGGTTGTACGGGGGCTGCCGCGGCGCGCTGCGGCGGCCTCGCGGCACGCACGGGATCCCGGCCGGCTCCTCGGCGCGGCGCCGTCCGGTGCCTGCGCGCCGAGGGGGTGCCGGGGGTGCCGGGGGGTGCCGGGGGCCGAGGGGTGCCGGACGGTGTCGGGCTGCGGGCGGTCACCAGCGGAACGTGCGCATGCGCATCTGCTGGCGCATGCGGGCCGCGCGGGCGCGGCGGGGCTGGACGCGGTCGCGCAGGGCCTGCGCCTCCATCAGGTCGCGCAGGAACTGCGCGCGGCGCGCTCTGCGCTGCGCCGCCGTCTCCGGCTGCTGCGGCGCGTCGTTCTCTCGGCTCGGCTGCGTGTCGGGCATCCGCCACCACCCCGGCTGGTCCGGTCGTCCTCCTCCGCCGGCGCGAAGCAGACCCCCCGCACCCCACCTTCCCCCGGATGGGGCGATTGATGCCACCCCTTCGCAGCTCAGAAGGGTTGCTACGCGTCGTCCGACAGCGTCGGGACCACCGCCACCGGGCCGTGCGCGTGGTGGAGCACCGCGTGGGCCACCGAGCCGATCATCAGGGACCCGACGCTGCGCCGCGGGTGGTGGCGGCCCACCACCACCAGGGCCGCCGACCGGGAGGCCGTCACCAGCCGCTCCGCCGCGTCGCCCGGGACCGCCGCCTGCTCCACCGGCACCTGCGGCCACCGCTCCCGGAACGGCTCCAGCCGCTCCGTCTGGGAGCGCAGCATCTCCCGCTCCGCCGGCACCGCGTCCCCGTCGTCGGCCAGGCCCTCCGGCGGGATCACCTGGAAGGGGCTGTCCACCACCATGTTCGGCGCCGGCGGGATCGCGTACGCCGAGACCACCTGGACGGTGGTCCCCCGTGCGGCCGCTTCCGCGAAGGCGAAGGCCACCACGTCGTCCGCCGTCTCCGCGGCGTGCAGGCCGAGCACCACCCGCCCCACGGATGGCCCGGACCCGGACCCGGACCCGGCATGGGCACCCGTACCGGCATCGGCCCCGGCGCTGCGCGCCGCGTGCGGGACCACCACCACCGGGCACGCCGCCGAGGAGGCCACGGCGCGGCTGTTCGAGCCGAGCAGCAGGGCCGCGAAGCCGCCGTGGCCCCGGGAGCCCATCACCAGCATCCGGGCCTCCTCCCCCGACACCCGCAGGGCCTCCGGCACGGAGCCCTCCAGCGACTCGTACCGCACCTCGGCCGGCAGTTCGGCGGCCCCGGCGAGGATGTCTCGTACGCGCTCGCCGACGGGGTCGGCGTACTGCTCCGGCTGCGAGGGGTCGGCGAGGGAGGAGCGGCGCGCCGCGTACAACTGGGCGCTGTCGGGCAGCACGTGCGCGACCACGAGCCCGGCGGCGTGCCGGAGCGCCTCGGTCCGCGCCCATTCCAGCGCTCTGAGGCTGTCCTCGGATCCGTCGACCGCCGCGACCACCGGTGCGTTGCTCATCCGTCCAGCGTGCTGGGCGCCCGGGCGGGTCGCATCCGCAGGACATCCGCCGGGCACCGCAGCACAACCGCAGCACAACCGCAGGGCAGCCGGAGCGGATCCGGGGCGGATCCGCGGGCGCGGCTGCCGGTTCGGACGCACGGGGGTGCGCGCACCGCGTAGCCTTTTGACCGTGGGTCGCGAAAAAGTGCGGCCGTTTTTGCAGGTCGCAGGTCGAAACCCGGCAGCTGAGCCTTGGAGGATGTTGTGCGTTTGCAGGTCGTCGATCACCCCTTGGTGGCGCACAAACTGACCACCCTGCGCGACAAGCGCACCGACTCCCCCACCTTCCGTCGGCTCGCCGACGAGCTGGTGACCCTCCTCGCGTACGAGGCCACCCGCGACGTGCGCACCGAGCAGGCCGACATCGTCACGCCCGTCGGCCCGACCACCGGCGTGAAGCTCTCCTACCCGCGCCCGCTGGTCGTGCCGATCCTGCGCGCCGGCCTCGGCATGCTGGACGGCATGATGCGGCTGCTGCCGACCGCCGAGGTGGGCTTCATGGGCATGGTCCGCAACGAGGAGACCCTGGAGGCCTCCACGTACGCGACGCGCATGCCGGAGGACCTCTCCGGGCGGCAGGTCTACGTCGTCGACCCGATGCTCGCCACCGGCGGCACGCTCGTCGCGGCGATCCAGGAACTGATCAAGCGCGGGGCCGACGACGTCACCGCCGTGGTGCTGCTGGCCGCGCCCGAGGGCGTCGAGGTCATGGAGCGCGATCTCGCGGGTACCCCGGTGACGGTCGTGACGGCCGCGGTGGACGAGCGGCTCAACGAGCACGGCTACATCGTTCCGGGCCTGGGCGACGCGGGCGACCGCATGTACGGCTCGGCCGAGTAGGAGCCGCCGCCGGCGCTGACGCCGGCATCGAACAGCCGGCCGCCTCTTTCCGAGGCGGCCGGCTGTTTCGCGTTCGGCTTCAGCAGGTCTTGGCGGGCGCGGGCTGCGGGTTGGCCAGCAGGTACAGCTCCTTGTCCGCCGCCTCCTTCGGACTGAGCTCCTTGAAGGCGTCGCCGAGGATCAGGTCGATGTCCGCGCCCTCGCGGGCGTCGGTCTGCTGCGTATCGCCTTCGAGCTGGGTGCCCAGTACGGAGAAGGCCGCCTTGTCGGTCTTGGGCGAGCCGAGCAGTATCCCCGTACCGGGGACCTTCTTGTCGAAGTCGGCGGGCGCGTTGCCGACCTTGCCGACCGTGAAGCCGCGCTTCTTCAGCTCGTCGCCGACCGCCTTGGCGAGCCCGGCGCGCGGGGTCGCGTTGTAGACGTTGACCGTGATCTCGCCGGGCTGGGGCAGGGCCACGGCCGGCTTGGCGGCGGCGGGGCTGGCGGCTGCCGCGGCGCCCGCCCTGGGCTTCGGGGTGGCGCAGTCCTTGCCCGCGGCGGCCTGGTGTTTGCCGCTGCCGCCCTCACCGCGGAACACGTTCATGAGCTGCACGGATCCATAGCCGAGCAGGGCGAGACCGAGGACTGCTCCGAGCACGGTGAAGACGATCCTGCGGCGTCGCCGCGGTCGCCTCATGCGGGGGTAGGCCGCTCCCGTGACGCGGTACTTTCCGCCCATGCCGGGGGGAGTGAGCATGCTCATGGGCGCAGCGTAATACCGCCCGCCTGCGATGCCCACCAAATGATCTGTTGATAGGGCAAGACCGACCCGAAAGGCGCAATTCTGACGAACCGGAAGCCCAAGTTAGAGCCCGAGCGGGAGTCGGCGGGAGCCGTTCGCACGTCCGTCTACGGCGTGTCCCGGCTGATCCCCGGCCTGCCCCCCGGCCGTTCCCGGCCGTTCCCGGCTGTTCCCGGCCGTTCCCCGGCTCAGTAGTCCATTTCGAGGACGCGCGCGTGCAGCACCTGGCGCTGCTGCAGGGCCGCGCGCACGGCGCGGTGCAGCCCGTCCTCCAGGTACAGGTCGCCCTGCCACTTCACGACGTGGGCGAAGAGGTCCCCGTAGAACGTCGAGTCCTCGGCGAGCAGCGTTTCGAGGTCCAGCTGCCCCTTGGTCGTCACCAACTGGTCGAGCCGGACCGGGCGCGGGGCGACATCCGCCCACTGCCGGGTGGTTTCCCTGCCGTGGTCGGGGTACGGCCGCCCGTTTCCGATGCGCTTGAAGATCACACGGAAAGCCTACCGGGCCGGTGCCTGCGGGCGCAGCCTTGCCAAGCCGGTGCAAAAGTGACATGTAGGGCTATTTCGGGAGTGATGTATGAGCGAGAGCACCGACCCCGCGTCCCCGGCCGACCAGATCGCCGCCGGGTACGCCTTCACCGGACCCGCGCTCGAACTGGGTGCCCTGCTCTGGGACGGCACCTGTCTGCCCGAGCGGCAGATCCGCATCCCGCTGTCGATGCTCAACCGCCACGGCCTGGTCGCGGGCGCCACTGGCACCGGCAAGACGAAGACCCTCCAGCTCATCGCCGAGCAGCTGTCGGCGGGCGGTGTCCCGGTGTTCCTCGCCGACATCAAGGGGGACGTGTCCGGGATCTCGGTGCCGGGCACGGCCAACGAGAAGGTCGGGGAACGGGCGAAGGAAGTCGCCCAGCAGTGGGAGGGGACCGGATTCCCGAGCGAGTTCTATTCGCTGGGCGGGATCGGACCGGGCATTCCGGTACGGGCCACCGTGACTGCTTTCGGCCCGGTGCTCATGTCGAAGGTGCTCCAGCTCAACCAGACCCAGGAGCAGTCCCTCGGCCTGATCTTCCACTACGCCGACACCAAGGGACTGGAGCTGATCGACCTCAAGGACCTGCGGGCGGTCGTCGCCTTCCTCGTCTCCGACCAGGGGAAAGTCGAGCTCAAGGGCATCGGCGGGCTGTCCACGGTGACGGCGGGGGTGATCCTGCGCGCCCTGACCGCCTTCGAGCAGCAGGGCGCCTCCGAGTTCTTCGGCGAGCCGGAATTCGACACCGGCGAATTCCTGCGGACGGCGGCCGACGGGCGCGGGCTGGTCTCCGTACTGGAACTCCCTGCGGTCCAGGACAAGCCGCAGCTCTTCTCCACCTTCCTGATGTGGCTGCTGGCCGACCTCTACGGCGACCTGCCGGAAGTCGGGGACCTGGAGCGGCCGAAGCTCGTCTTCTTCTTCGACGAGGCCCACCTGCTGTTCAACGGCGCCTCGAAGGCCTTCCTGGAGTCCATCACCCAGACCGTGCGGCTGATCCGCTCTAAGGGCATCGGCGTCTTCTTCGTGACGCAGACCCCCAAGGACGTGCCGGCGGACGTGCTCGCGCAGCTCGGCAACCGGGTGCAGCACGCGCTGCGCGCCTTCACCCCGGACGACGCGAAGGCGCTGAAGGCCACCGTGAAGACCTTCCCGAACTCCCCGTACGACCTGGAGGAGCTGCTGACCCAGCTCGGCACGGGCGAGGCGGTGATCACCGTACTCAGCGAGAAGGGCGCCCCGACCCCGGTGGCGGCCACCCGGCTGCGCGCCCCGCAGTCGCTGATGGGCCCGATCGACGCGGCCGCCCTCGACGCGGCGGTGAAGTCCTCGCTCCTCTATGCGCGGTACGCGGAGCCGGTCGACCGCGAGTCGGCGTACGAGAAGATCAGCGCCGAGCAGGCTGCGGCCGAGGCGGCGGCGGAGGCGGCCGCGGCCGGGGCGGCGGCCGAGAAGCAGGCCAAGGAGGCCGCGAAGACGGCGCGCAGCGCCCCGAAGCCGGATCCGTCGCTCGCTCAGCAGGTGGTGGGGAGCGGGCTGTTCCGCTCGCTGGCCCGGTCGGTCGGGACCCAGTTGGGGCGGGAGATCTCGCGGTCGCTCTTCGGGACGGCGAAGCGGCGCAGGTGAGGGTCGAGGCCGCCTCCGGCGTGCCGCTGTCCGGCGTACGTGACGGATTCCGGCGGCCGGATCCGCCGCCGGGGTGCCGCCGGAGGCTCCGGCGCTGACAGACTTCGCCCCATGCGGACCGAACTCACCGACACCACGTCCAGCAAGATCGACCGGGCCCTGCTCGATGCCCGCCGGGCCATCGGCAGCCCCACGATGGGCCTGGTGCTGACGCTCGTCATCGCCACCGACGAGGAGAACGCGTACGACGCCGTCCGCGCGGCCTCGGAGGCCTCGCGCGAACACCCCTGCCGCATCATCGTGGTGATCAAGCGCACCTCGCGCGGCTCGCACAAGCTCCGCCAGAACCGGCTGGACGCCGAGCTGCGGGTCGGATCGGACGCCGGGACCGGGGAGATCGTGCTGCTGCGCCTGCACGGGGCGCTCACCGAACAGGCGGGCTCCGTGGTCCTCCCGCTGCTGGTGCCGGACGCGCCGGTGGTGGTGTGGTGGCCGGCCGACGCCCCCGCCGACCCGGCGCGCGATCCCCTCGGCGCGCTCGCGCAGCGCCGGATCACGGACGCGGAGGCCGTCGCCGACCCGGTGGCGGTACTGGACCGGCAGGCCGCCACGTACGCCCCCGGGGACACCGACCTCGCGTGGACCCGGCTGACGCCGTGGCGGGCGCTGCTGGCCGCCGCGATGGACCAGAAGCCGCTGCCGGTGACGGGCGCGGCGGTGGAGAGCGAGGCCGACAACCCGAGCGCCGAGCTGCTGGCGCGCTGGCTGCACGACCGGCTCGGGGTGCCGGTGGAGCGGATCACCACGGACGGGCCCGTGATCACCCGGGTCCGGTTGGCGACCGCGGCGGGCGAGATCACGGTGGACCGCCCCGACGGGGCGCTGGCCACGCTGATGCTGCCGGGCAGCCCCGACCGCAAGGTGGCCCTGAAGATCCGCAGCAAGGCCGAGCTGATCTCGGAGGAGCTGCGCCGCCTCGACGCGGACGAGGTCTACGCGTCGGCGCTCCGCAAGCGCCCGTCCCCGGAACCGGCCCCGGCCTCGCTCTAGCCGGCCAGCGGGCTAGCCGCCTAGCCGCCCTTCTCCGCCTTGGCGGCCTTGGCGGCGGCCTTCATCTCCTGTTTGTGCGCCCGCACCTTCGCCAGGGACTCCGGCCCGGTGATGTCCGCCGCCGAGCGGTAGACGTTCGCCGGGCCGTAGCCGCCTGCCGCCTCGCGCCAGCCCTTGGGCCGTACGCCGAGCTGCTTGCCCAGCAGCGCCAGGAAGATCTGGGCCTTCTGCTCGCCGAACCCGGGCAGTTCCTTGAGCCGCTTCAGCAACTCGTCCCCGGTCCGCACGTCGCGCCAGATGGCCTCCGCGTCCCCGTCGTAGTGCTCCACCAGGTACGCGCACAGCTGCTGCACCCGCTTCGCCATCGACCCGGGGTAGCGGTGCACGGCCGGCTTCTCGGAGAGCAGCGCGGCGAAGGAGTCGGGGTCCTGGGCGGCGATGGCGTGGGCGTCCAGATCGTCGGCCCCCATCCGCTGGGCGATCGTGTACGGGCCCGAGAACGCCCATTCCATCGGCACCTGCTGGTCGAGCAGCATGCCGACGAGCGCGGCGAGCGGGCTGCGGCCGAGGAGCTCGTCGGCCTCCGGCTGCTGGGCCAGCCGCATCGTGATGTCCATGGCTCCAGCCTCCCGCGTGGCCGCGTTCCCCGCGCGGTCGCCGCACCGCGGCCCTAGCGTGAGAACCGCGCAAAACCGACGAAACGACACAGGAGTCGATCGATCATGGCTGAGTTCCCGGAAGGCGCTCCGTGCTGGGTGGACGCGATGTTCAAGGACGTGGAGGGCGCGAAGACCTTCTACTCCGACGTGCTGGGCTGGACCTTCGGCGAGGCGTCCAGTGAGTACGGCAACTACACGCAGGCCTACTCCGACGGCAAGGCGGTGGCGGCCGTAGTCCCGCCGATGCCGGGCGCAGATGCCCCGTCGCAGTGGTGTCTGTACTTCGCCTCGCCCGACGCGGCGGCCACCGCCAAGAAGATCAAGTCGGCCGGCGGCGAGCTGATGATGGAGCCGATGCAGGTCGGCACGTTCGGCACGATGGCGATCGCCAAGGAGCCGAGCGGCGCGGTCTTCGGCGTCTGGCAGCCGGGCGAGCACAAGGGCTTCGAGAAGATCGGCGAGCCGGGCGCGTACGCCTGGGCCGAGGTCTTCACCCGCGACCCGGCCAAGGCGGACGGGTTCCTCCCGAAGGTCTTCCCGTACTCCGCCCAGAAGATGGAGCCCGGCGACGACCCGGAGGCGGCCGGGATGGACTTCAAGATCTTCAGCGTCACCGGCAGCGAGAACCCGGTCCTCGGCCGGATGAGCATGGGCGACGAGTTCCCGCCCGAGATCCCCCCGTACATCCAGGTCTACTTCTCGGTCCCGGACTGCGACGAGGCCGTGGCCAAGGCCAAGAAGCACGGCGGCAAGCTCCACTTCGGCCCGATGGACAGCCCCTTCGGCCGCTTCGCGGCGGTGACGGACCAGCAGGGCGCCGCGTTCGCCGTCATCGACATGTCGAAGACGACGGGCGAGATGCCGCAGATGTCGGACGCATAGCCGCCGCCTCCGGGCGGGGCGGGGTCACCCGACGGGTGGCCCCGCCCCTACGCCGTCATGTGGGGGTGCAGCCCTTGCAGGTGCCGGGAGTTGGGGCGCGGAAGGCGCGGTCGCATTTCTCGCAGGTCTGGAAGGGGTCCGGCGGGACGAATGCAGGGCCGCGCCGGATGGGTGCCAGGAGGGGTGGGAGCTGGGTTGCCAGGCGGTGGGCGATGAGGCCCGCCGGGTTGCGGGGCGGGTCGGGGAGGTTCGCCGTCAGGGCGCTGATCACCGCTTGATGGGTGGCGCCGCGCTCCAGCCAGGCCTCGACGCCGCCCGCGAGGCGTTGGACGTCCCGGGTGCCGAGGAGCAGGCGGGGATCGACCCGGCGGAGTTCCGCCAGGAGCTCCTCGGCCAGCTGTCGGCGGGCCGGGTTGTCGGGGTTGCGGGGCGCCGGGAGGGCCGCCGGGGGTTGCGGCGGCGGGGCCGGTTCGGGCTCAGGGGCGGGCGCCGGGACAGGTTCGGGCTCCGGGGCAGGTTCCGGTTCCGGGGCGGGGTTTCGCTCGGGTCGGGTGACGGCCTTCGGCTCGTTGCAGAACACCGTCCGGGTGACGATCCGCCCGTCCGGGAGCTTCTCCTGGAGCCGCCGCAGGTACCCGTACGCCTCCAGCTCGCCCAGCGCCTTGCCGATCGCCTTCTCCCCGAGGGGCAGCTGCTTGGCCAGGGCTTTGATGCCGACCGGGGTGCCACGGGGCACCGACTGGATGTACGAGGCGAGGGCCCGCGCGGTCATCGACAGGTGCGGGTGCCGGATCAGGTCGTTGCTGACGACCGTGAAATTGCGGGTCTGCCGGACGTTGGCGTGTTGAACGCCGTACGCGCCGCGCGAGGGCGCGTTAGAGTGCTGGAAAGCCATTGGGAAGCTGGTTCCTTCTCGTGGTCAGGCCCTCGTCGGGATTGCGAGTCCCGGCGGGGGCCGTCCTGTGTCTGGAGTTGTCGCGGCGAGCATATGCCAGGCAACCGGCATGAAATCCAGCCGAGTTGGGACGGTTCACCCGTGTGAGTGAGCGGCGCTCCGGGGAGGCTGGAGGGGCAGGGCAGGAGTTCTTTCTCTTGGTTCTTTCAAAGAAAAGCGTCGTGACGCGCCGGGACGCGCCCGGGCGCGTCCCGGTGGCGCGAGCGGCCCGCACATATGTCCACGACTTTGTCCAAAGCTGTCGAGACTGCCTCAACGTGAGTGACGGGTAAGGCGCGTTGAGGAGGTGGGTGCGCATGGGCGTGGACAGTGACGGTAGTTCAAGAGCAGTTACAGCAGCAGCAGCGACATCAACGACTGCGTCGAGGTGGCGTGGGTCAAGAGCAGCTACAGCAGTGGATCCGAGGGCGACTCCTGCGTCGAGGTGGCCGCCTGTCCCGAAGCCGTGCGGGTCCGGGACTCCAAGGTCCTCGACGGGCCCCAGCTCGCGCTTGCGCCGCAGGCCTGGGCCGGCTTCGTTTCGTACGCGCGCCAGGGCTAGGACTTTCGCCCCCGGGGCATTCGGAGGATCGTGGGGAGTGAACCTTCGCCATACCAGGAGGCGCGTCATGCGCAAGGTCATGGACTGTAGGGAGTACCCCAGCGAGATCGGGTGCACCCTGACGATCACGGGTGAGGAAGACGAAGTCATGGGGGCGGCCGTCCAGCACGGGGTCGCCGTACACGGTGAAGAGGACACTCAGGAGTTCCGCGACGCGCTGCGAGGCATGCTGAAGCCCGAGGTGCCGCAGCACGCCTGACACACGAAACCGCAGAGGCGAGCCGCACGGGTGGTTCCGGCTGGCGGATGCGATGGGTCGAATGCAGGTCGGCGCCGGGGTGATTACGGTCGATCTTGTGCGGTTCCCCCCGGATCGTGCGAGGTCCCTACCGAAGAGGTCGAGCAACCCCATGAGCCTGAGCATCCGCAACCAGATCGCCGGTACCGTCACCGCCGTCACCACCGGGGAGGCCATGGCCACGGTCAAGGTCCGTCTGGAAGGCGGGCAGGACATCACCGCCGCCATCACCACCGACGCCGTCAAGGACCTCGGCATCGCCGAGGGGTCCTCGGTCAAGGCGCTCGTCAAGGCCACGGAGGTGGCGCTGGCCACCGGCGCCGTCGAGGGCATCAGCATCCGCAACCAGCTGGCCGGCACCGTCTCCGACATCGCCACCGGTGGTGCCATGGCCTCCGTCAAGGTGGACGTGAACGGCGGCGGGCTGACCGCCGCCATCACCAAGGACGCCGTCGAGGAGCTCGGCCTGGCCGCCGGATCCTCCGTCGTCGCGCTGATCAAGTCCACCGAGATCTCGCTCGCGACCGCCTGAGCCCGCTCTCACAGGCCGAGGTTCGGCGGTGACAGCGAGCCGAACCACACGTGCGTGACGGCGCTGACGTAGCGCGCCCCGCACCGGTCCGACGGAACCACCAGCTGCGCGCCCGCCTCGTCGAGGTCCTCCCCGTCGAGGCGGGTCGCCAGCAGCACCGGGCTGTCGCCGAAGTCCGCGTCGAGCTCGGCCCAGGACAGGACGGTGTGGTGCCCGTCCCCGCCGCTGATCGCCAGCAGGAAGCGGCCGCGGTCCTTGCGCCGGCGCGCGTCGAAGGACGGCCCGGCGCCCGCGACCACGTCGCGCAGCAGCGCGCCTTCGAACACATGGTGCTGCGGACCGTTCGTCGCGCAGTCGAAGGTGACCTCGGCCCGGTGCTGTACCCAGTCCCGCAGGTCCGCGACGCTCAGGGTCGCCGGGTGGTCCAGATCTCCGTGCAGCATGAGTTTGGCCATGTGCAGATTCTGCCCGGGGCCCGTCATTCCGGAACCTCATCTGCAAGGTTGATGGCTTGATACAACCCGCAGATGTGGCTTCATCGTGTGTTCTGCCCTTGCAGGTCCTGCAATCTCTGGTTCACCTTCCGCCAGACGATGTCGCGTGTCACCGGCATCTCCGTGAACCGCACCCCGGTCGCGTCCCGCAGCGCGTTCGCGAACGCCGGGGCCACCGGGTTGAAGGGGCTCTCGCTCATCGACTTCGCGCCCAGCGGGCCGATCGCGTCCGAGGTCTCCATGAAGTGCACCTCCGTACGCGGGACGTCCGCGTACTGCGGGAGCCGGTAGCGGCGGAACGCGGCCGTGGTCACCTCCCCGCGCTCGTCCACCCGTACGGTCTCGAACAGCGTCGCGCCCAGCGCCTGGGCCACGCCGCCCTCCACCTGGCCGCGGCACTGCATCGGGTTCATGACCTTGCCCGCGTCGGCCGCGTGGACGGACCGGAGGATCTTCATCTCTCCCGTGTCCGGGTCCACGGCGAGGCGGAACCACTGCGCGTTGAAGGCCACCGAGCGGGGGGAGCCGCCCCAGTGGCCGTCCGCGGCCATCTCGTCGAGCTTGCCCTTGTCGTACGCGGCCTCGTACAGCTCCTTGAGCGTGACGGTCCGGCCCGCGCAGTCGAAGGACTCGGCCGACAGCTTGCACAGGTGGCGGGCCACGCCCGTGTGACGGGCCGCGAAGGTCTGGAGCCGCTCCGCGAGCGAGTTCGCCGCCAGCATCACCGCCTTGCCCGCGACCACCGTGCCGGCCGAGCCGAACGCGCCGGTGTCGTGGCGGACCACGTCCGTGTCGGACTGGCGGACCGCGATCCGGTCCACCGTCGTGTTCAGCGCGCCGGCCGTGATCTGCTTGTGGACGGTGGTGGTGCCGTTGCCGAACTCCGCCGTGCCGACGGCGATGTCGTACGTGCCGTCGCGGAGCAGGCTGACCCGGGCGTCGGCGAAGTGGCCGCCCGGCGGGCCGGTCGCGATCATGGCGACGGCCGATCCGGTGCCGGTGAGCCAGCCCTCCGGCACGTCCTCGTGGCTACGGTCCTCGGCGATGGCCTTGCGCACGACGTCCATGCACTGCTTCATCCCGTACGAGGCGATGAACAGGTCCTCCTCGTGGCCGATCGGGGTCACCATGTGGTCGCCGGCGCCGATGACGTTCTTCTCGCGCAGGACGAGCGGGTCCATGCCGAGCTTGATGGCGAGCTCGTCCATCACCGATTCGAGGGCGAACAGGACCTGGCCGAGGCCGTAGCCGCGGAAGGCGCCCGCCGGTACGCCGTTGGTGTAGACCGAGTACGCCTCCACCTCCTTGTTCGGCGCCTTGTAGACGGCGAAGGACTCGCCGACGCTGTGGAACATGACCGCCGGGCCGTGGTTGCCGTAGGCGCCGGTGTTGGAGAGCACGCGGATGCGCAGCGCGGTGAGGGTGCCGTCGGCCTTGGCGCCGATCTTGATGGTGATCTTGAAGGGGTGGCGGGTGGTGGCACCGTAGAACTGCTCGGCCCGGGTGAATTCGAGTTTCACCGGGCGCCGCAGCTTCAGGGCGGCGAGGACCACGATGTCCTCGGTGAGCATCTCCTGCTTGCCACCGAACCCGCCGCCCACGCGGCCCGCGACGACGCGGACCTCGTCCTCACCGAGGTCGTACAGGGCGCACAGCGCCCGCCGGGTCAGGAACGGGGCCTGGGTGGAGGAGCGGACGGTGATCCGCTCGCCGTCGCCCTCCTCCTTGGGTTCGAAGTACGCGACGCTGCCGTGCGTCTCCAGGCTGGCGTGCTGCACGCGCTGGGTCTGGAAGGTCTCCTCGTAGACGACGTCCGCCTGCGCGTACCCCTTCTCCATGTCGCCGAGGGTGTTGTGGACCTCGCCGCACACGTTGTTCTCGGCGCGGAAGATCCCCGACTCGGGGCCCTTGGGGTGGATGACGGGGGCGCCCGGAAGCATCGCCTCCTCCGGGTCGATCACGTACGGGAGCTGCTCGTACGTGACGACCACGCGGCGGCAGCCCTCCTCGGCGGCCTGCTCGCTGTCGGCGACGACGGCCGCCACGCGCTGGCCGACGAAGCGGACCACGTCGTCCAGGACGCGGGTGTCCATCGGGTCCTCGGTCGGGTGCTCGTGGCGGGCGGACGAGTACAGCCGGTCGGGGGCGTCGTGGTGGGTGAGGACGGCGTGCACGCCCGGGACCTGGAGGGCGTCGGTGGTGTCGATGCCGACGATGCGGGCGTGCGGGTGCGGGGAGCGCAGCAGCTTCATGTGGAGCAGCCCGGGCACCTCGACGTCGAAGGTGTAGCGGGCGGTTCCGGTGACGACGAGGGGCCCGGCGGGGGCGCCGAGGCTCCTGCCGACGGCCTCACCCTGTTCGGGGGTTTCGGTGTGCTTCACCCCGCGTACGGCGTCCTCGATGGCGCGGTAGCCCGTACAGCGGCAGATGTTGCCCTTGAAGGCGCGCGGGAGGTCCTCCAGCTTGCCGTCGTCCTGGTCGGTGCCCTGCTCGGCCTGGAGGGCGGCGGTGGTCATCAGGAAACCGGCCGTGCAGAACCCGCACTGGAAGCCCTGGGCGTCGAGGAACTGCTGCTGCGCCGGGTGGAGTTCGCCGCCCGGCGTGGCGAGGCCCTCGACCGTGGTGACGGAGCGGCCCTCGGCGCGTACGGCCGGGTAGAGACAGCTGTGCACGGGCCGGCCGTCGACGTGGACGGTGCAGGCGCCGCAGTCGCCCTGGTCGCAGCCCTTCTTCACGCCGAACCAGCCGCGCTCGCGCAGGTACGTGCGCAGGCACTGGCCGGCGCGGGGCTCGGTGTCGAAGCGCTCCTTGTTGATCTCGATCTCGTAGCTCATCGGGAAACCTCCTCCTCCAGCGACGCCGACGTGAGTTCGCGGCGGATCTCCTCGGCCAGGAGCAGGGCCATGTGGCGCCGCCAGTCGGGCAGTCCGTGGATGTCGTCGAACCACTCGTCCGGCCGGACGGCGGTGTCGATCGCCTCGCGCAGCTCGGCGGCGGTCGGCGGCAGCGCGAACCAGAAGCGGAAGGGGCGGGTGGTGGCGGCGGTGACCGTGAGGGCGAAGGAGCCGTCCTGGGGGTCGCGGGCGCCGATGATGAGGGCGCCGGAGCGGCCGAGCCCGTAGAGGGAGGCCTGTCGGAAGGCCGTGCGGCAGGCCAGCGAGCGGGCCGGGACGCGGACGGAGCGCAGCAGCTCGCCCTCGCGCAGGTCCTTGACCCCGGCGCCGCGGATGAAGTCGGTGACGGGCAGGCGGCGGGTGGCGCCGTCCTGGCCCTGGAGGAGGACGGTGGCGTCGAGGCCCGCGGCCAGGGAGATGATCGGGCCGGCCGGGAGGCCGTTGCAGAGGTTCCCGCCGACGGTGGCCATGTTCCAGATCTTGAAGCTGGCGAGGAAGGCCCGGCAGCACTGCTCGATCAGCGGTGCGGCGGTCGCGGTGGTCGCCGGCAGGGAGCGGCCGAACCGGGACAGCTCGGTGATGGTGCAGGTGGCGGCGATGTCGAGGTCGCCGTCGGGCTGCCAGGACAGGGGCGGCCAGCCCATGCGCGAGAGGTCGATCAGACGGCGGATGTGGGGCTGGGGCTCGGAGAAGAGGTACGTGCCGCCGCCGAGCCAGGCGTCGCCGGGGCGCCAGGGTTCGCGGCGGCGTGCGTCGCGCACGTCGAGCACGGTGTTGAGATCCAAGGTGAGCCACCCCCTCCACTCGGGACACCCGGGGAACCGAGCGTTTCCAGTCAGTGAAGCAACGGGGACGGGCCCGGGACGACTGTGGCCGAACACGGAAACCGCTGGACTCCGGCCGGTTCGTCCTGGAGGATCAACCAAGAGGCTGACTGGGGTCTTGCCCTTGCATTTACGATGGTGTTTCTCGTATTCGCCTCGCGAATGTGGGCTGCCACCCACCGCAAGGAGCCCCGCATGCACGTCCTCGACCTGCTCCAGTCCGACAACCTCGGCCTCACCCTGCTCTGGGGCGAGGACGCCCTTCTCGGCCAGGAGGTCAGCGGGGTCACCGCCACCGACCTGGAGGACCCGCGCCGCTTCCTGGGCCCCGGCGAGCTCGTGCTCAGCGGCCTGGTGTGGTGGACCGACGGCGACCTGGTGAAGGCGGATCGATTCGTCTCCGCCCTCGCCGAGGCCGGGGCCACCGCCCTCCTCGCCGGCGAGGAGACCCACGGCCGGGTCCCCGACGAACTGGTGGCCGCCTGCCGAGCCCACCGCGTGCCGCTCGTGGCCGTGCCCGCGCAGACCAGCTTCCGCGCGGTCACCGAGGCGGTCTACCTGCGCCAGTGGGGCGACCTCAGCCGCCGCCCGACCCGGCTCTTCGCGCTCCCCGAGAACGTGCGCGCCGAGCTCAGCCGCCTCCTCGAAGGCGGCGCCGGACCCGCCGAACTGCTGGACCGGGCCTGCGCGCACCTGGGCAAGGTCGCCTGCTACCTGCTGACCGCGAGCGGCCGCACCGTCGCCCGTACCCCCTCCGCGCCCGCGATCCCGGCCCAGCGGGCGGGCGGCGGAGCGCTGCGCGAGGGGCTCTCGCTGCGCATCGAGTCCGAGAGCACCCCGTACGACGCCTGGCTGCTGCACGTGCCGGACGCGGACGCCGCGCCCCCGCGCGTCCTCCACGAGATCGCCGAGGTCTTCGCCCAGTACCGCGACGGCCGGGCCCGGCGCGCCGGCGCGCTGCGCGCCGCCGCCGGCCGGGAGCTGGCCGTACTGCTGGAGGCGGAGGAGCCGGCCACGGACCCGGGAGCCCTGGAGGAGGCACTGGCCGCGGCCGGACTCCCGGCGGGGGGCCCGTACCGGGTGCTCACGGCGACGGACGGCGACGCCCTGGCCGAGGCGCTGGCCCACCTGGAGGACGTCCCGTACGCGGTGGGGCGCTCGGTCGCGGTCCTGTACGAGGACCAGGACGCGGCGGTCGACGTCCCGGGCCGGCTCCGCCCGGTCTGGCCGCTGGTCCAGGCGTGCGGCGGCCCGGAAGCCGATCTCCGGCTCGGCGCGGGTGCGCGGGCTTCGGGCGCCGAGGCGCTACGCGCATCGATGCACCAGGCCCGCTTCGCCCTGACGGCGACGGACGAGAGCGTTCCGGTCCGCGCGGTGGAACAACTGGACACCCTGTCCGCCCTGTTGTCGGGGGTCCCGCAGGAGGTCCGGTCGGTCTACGCGGCGCGGACGCTCGGGGCGCTCGGGGACGGGATGCTGCGCGAGACGCTGGAGGTGTTCCTGGCCAACAACTGCTCCTGGACGCGCACGGCGGAGGCCCTGCACCTGCACGTCAACACGGTGCACTACCGGATCGAGCGGGTGGAGTCCCTGACGGGCCGGGATCTGTCCCGCCTGGACCACAAACTGGACCTCTACGCGGCGCTGCGCTGCACGTAGCGGTTCACGGCCCGGGGTTCACGGCCCGGGTTCACGGCCCGGGTTCACGGCCCGGGGTTCACGGCCCGGGTTCACGGCCCGGGGTTCACGGCCCGGGTTCACGGCCCGGGGTTCACGGCCCGGGTTCACGGGACGTCGACGTACACCTCGGTCGACTTCACCCGGGCGGTGACGCACACCCCGACCGCGATCCCGAGCTCCTCGACCGACTCCCGCGTCACCACGGACACCACCCGGTGCGGGCCCGACTGGATCTCCACCTGGGCGGCCACGTCGTCGAGCCGCACCGCGGTGACGATCCCGACGAAGGAGTTCCGTACGGAGGTGGCCGTTCCGTTGCCCGCCGGCGGCTGCGGCCGCGGCTCACCGGCCCGCGCCTTGGCGAAGGCGGCGAGCGTCACCCCGTCGAAGGAGCGCGCCCCTTCGGCCGTGCGGCGCACGGCCAGCCGCCCCCCGTCGGCCCAGCGGCGGACGGTTTCGGCGCTCACGCCCAGCAGCCCGGCGGCCTGCCCGATGGAGTACGACGACACGCCCGCACCCTACAGCTGCCCGGCGGCCTTGGCCTTGGCCTGTACGGCGGCGGCGTAGCGGACGGTGAAGAGCATGGGGACGACGAACCCGGCGGCCTGGACGAGCGTGGCGGACGTCGAGTGGCCGTGGCCGGCGTGGGCGAGGGCCGCGAGCGCGCCGGCGGTGACCGCGAAGGCCGCGGTCCACACGGCGGTGATGACGACGTTGGTCCGGATGAACGGCCGCAGGCCCCAGACCTCGCGCGGGGTGGTGCGCTTGGCGATGCCCAGGGTGAACGGCTTGCCCACGAGCAGCGAAACCCCGGCGATGAGGGCCAGGGTGGCCGAGGAGAGGGCCGCCGAGTAGTCGTGCACGCCCGAGTGCGGGTCGGTGAAGGCGATGACCGTCAGGGCCGCGAAGAAGACCGCCGAGCCGAGTTCGATGATCAGCGCGTCGAACCCGGCCCCGGCCAAGCGCTGCTCGACGGTCACCGCGACGGCCGCCACGAGACCGGCGAGCGCGCCCCACTGCCACTGGGCGGACGGAACCACCGCGAAGACGATCCACGGAAGGAAGGTGCGTACGTACGACATCGGAAACCCCCGGCTTGGCTGCTGACGTTCCTGTTCTGACATGTCGAAAGTAGATGTTCCAGTACTGACATGTCAAGGTTGGAATGTAAGGTGAGGGGCATGAGCCTTCGACACGCCCTCCTCGGACTTCTGTCAGAGCGCCCGGCCAGCGGTTACGACCTGCTCAAGCGCTTCGAGACCTCGCTGGCCAATGTCTGGCCCGCCACCCAGAGCCAGATGTACACAGAGCTGGCCAAGCTCGCCGACGCCGGAATGATCAGCGTCTCGGCGGAAGGCCCGCGCGGGCGCAAGGAGTACACCCTCACCGACGAGGGCCTGGCCGAACTGCGCCACTGGCTGACGGAGACCAAGCCCCAGCGCAACACCCGCAGCGACATCCTGCTGAGGGTCTTCTTCCTCGGTGTGCTCACCCCCGAGCAGGCGCGGGGCTACCTGACCGAGCTGGCGGAGCTGTCCGAGCAGGAGCACGAGGGCCTGCGCCGGCTCGACGAATCCATCGACTGGGGCGACGACACCCTGTCGGTCCACGGCAAGATCGCCCTGGAGTACGGCCTGCGCTTCAACGCCATGCGCCGTGAGTGGGCGCAGTGGGCGGCCGGCCAGATCGGCTAGGCCGTGTCCCGCCGGTCAGAGCGCGGCGCCGTCCGCCCGGTCGCCGTTCCACGCACGGAGTTTCTCCGGATTGCGGACCGCCCAGATGTGCGTGATGCGGTCGGCGGCGAGGTCGAATGCCGCCACGGTCACTGTGGTGCCGGCGTACTGGGCCACCAGGCCCGGCCGGCCGTTGACCGTCCGCTCCAGGAGTGTCAGCCCGGGAGCCTTGGCGGCCATGTGGATCAGGTACTGGGCGATGCGCTCGCCGCCCTCGACCGGGCGGAGCGCGGCGCCGACCAGTCCGCCGCCGTCGGCGACCATCGTGGCGTCGGGGTCGAGGAGACCGACGAGGGCCTTGATGTCCCGGGCTTCCCACGCCCCCTTGAAACGCCGCACCAGGCCGGCCTGCCCGGCCGTCGTGGTCGTCGCGGGCGCCTGTGCGGCCCGAACGCGTCGGCGGCCGGAGGTCGCCAGCTGCCGGCAGGCGGCCGGTGACCGGGCGATGATCTCGGCGATCTCGGCGAAGGGGTACCGGAAGACGTCGTGCAGGACGAACGCCACGCGTTCGGCCGGTGTCATCGACTCCAGTACGACGAGGAAGGCCATGTTCACCGACTCGTCCATGGCGACCCGGTCGGCGGGGTCGGCCGGCCCGTCGATCCACTCCGTACGGTCGGGCAGCGGCTCCGGTATCCACGCGCCGACGTAGCGCTCGCGGCGGACCCGCGCGGAGCCGAGCAGATCCAGACAGATGCGGCCGGCCACCGTCGTCAGCCAGGCGCCGGGCGACTCGACGGCCTCCTGCTGTTGCGGCGACATCGCGTACCAGCGGGCGTAGGCCTCCTGTACGGCGTCTTCGGCCTCGGTCAGCGACCCGAGCAGCCGGTAGGCGAGGGCGATGAGGCTGCGCCGCTCGCCGAAGATCGCGCGCGGGTCCGGCTCGGAGGTGCTCACGGCAGCGACCGCTCCCTGTTCCTCTGGTTCGCCTCACATTTCGCGGGCCCACGTCGTCGGACTGTCGAGACAGTACCGAGTCACCGCCGCGAGGCAGAAGAGGGGACCGCACCATGGCCACCCGGATGACCGCGAACCAGACGACCGAAGACCAGACGACCGAAGACCGGACGACCGCAGACCGGACGACCGCGGACCAGACGGCCGCGGACCGGCGCACCCGCACTTTCCTGCGGGTCGCGATCGCCCTGCAGACCCTGGCCGTCTTCTTCCAGGCGGCCACCGCCGGACTGCTGCTGTCCACGTCCTACGGCGAGACACTGCACGGCGTCGGAGCGCGCGTGATGTACGGCGCATCGATGCTGTACGTGCTCGCCGCGATCCTGGCCTGGCGCCCGGGCGGCGGAACTCCCCGCCCCATCCTGTACGCGTCCGGCTTCCTGGTCCTCGCCTCGGTGCAGGTGGTGCTGGGCATCGCGCACATACCGTCGCTCCATGTACCGCTGGGCGTCCTGATGTTCGGCCTGAGCGTGCTCGCGCTGGGCCGGGCACTGCCGGCCGCCCGCCGTTCGCCGCGCCGGGGGCTCTAGGCCGTCTCTTCCGGGGGCGTTCGGCTGAAAAATCGGGACGGGGAACGTCGAAGGGCCCCACCGCAAGCGGTGGGGCCCTTCGACAACGTGCCTGGTGAGGCACTGGCGGAGGACACGAGACTGAGACCAGGCATGGGCTTACTTGCCGGCCTCCGGGCCGTACCACTGCATGGCTTGGCCGGTGACAGCCGCGATGCACTCGAAATCGTGGTCGCGGTGCAGGAGAGTCAGCCCCTGCAGTTCCGCGGTGGCGGCCACGACGAGGTCGACCGCGCCCGCACTGCGGTGCTGCCCGCGCTGGGTCAGTAGCTCCTGGACCTGCCAGGCGCGGTCGTACGCCCGGTCGTCGACGGGCACCCAGCCGAACAGCAACCGCATGTCCTCGATGCCGCGCGCACGGTCTGCGGTAGATCGGGCACTGTAGAAGAACTCCAGCTCGGTGATCGGGCAGGTCGCGATGAGGCCAGCCGCAGCCGCCTGATCCCAGCCGTACTGTTCGGCGTCGCCGTGCAGGAACCGCGCGAGTGCGCTGGTGTCGATCAGGAACTGCGCCGCGCTCACCTTCGGTAGTTCCTCTTGTCCTCGAAGAGGCCCAGATCGAACGCGCCCTCTCCGGCGGCGGCCCGCAGCCGAGTGAGCGCGAGCGCGCGCCGGCGGTTCTCCAACACCTCACGCAAGGCGGTGTTGACCGTCTCCTTCTTGGTGCTCGTCCCGAGCGCCTGCGCCACGTCGGCCAGCAGCTCGTCGTCAAGGTCGATCACTGTTCGACTCATCCGAACACCTCCTGTGATATCAACTGACCCATCGAGTATATCCGGCATGGTATCTACGGTGGAGCTCTTCCGAAGATCACAAAATGCGGCGCGGGAGCTGCTGACTTCGATCTTTGGTGTGGCGAGCATGGTGATGAACAGGGCGAGGAGGTGCCAGGTGCGGTGGACCGCCATCGCGGCAGGGGTCCTCGTGGCCGTAGAGCTTACGAGGTGCCTGCTGGTGCAAGTCGGGAAACTTCTTGCGGAGCTCGCCGAGGTGATTCGGGCGTGGCACGAGGTCCGGCAGTTGTTGCGGCGGGGTCGGGATCGACAACGCAGAAGGCCCCGGCCGGTTTCCCGGTCGGGGCCTTCAAGTGCCCGGTGAGGCACTGGCGGAGGATACGAGATTCGAACTCGTGAGGGGTTGCCCCCAACACGCTTTCCAAGCGTGCGCCCTAGGCCACTAGGCGAATCCTCCGCCGCAAACAATACAAGACGTTGAGGGGTGCTCGCGAACGTGATCGCCGGCGGGGGATCCGGGCGGCGACCTGGGCGGGTTGCCGGTCGGGTCCGGGGCGGGAGCGGGGTCGATTCCGGGGGCTTTCATCCGCTAGGGTGGGGCCCAGCCCCTCACGTGGCGCTATCTCACCCAACTCCCCCAGGGCCGGAAGGCAGCAAGGGTAAGTGGGCTCTGGCGGGTGCGTGGGGGGCGCTTTGCGTTCCGGGGCGGCCTGCGCGGCCGTCGGCGGGGCGTCTTTGTCGGTGGACCCGGATAACCTCGTAGACGTGTCGTCCCTTGCGTTGTACCGCCGCTACCGCCCCGAGTCGTTCGCCGAGGTCATCGGGCAGGAGCATGTCACTGTCCCCCTGATGCAGGCCCTGCGGAACAACCGGGTCAATCACGCGTACCTGTTCAGTGGGCCGCGAGGCTGTGGCAAGACCACCAGTGCGCGCATCCTGGCGCGGTGCCTGAACTGTGAGCAGGGTCCCACTCCCGAGCCCTGCGGCGAGTGCCAGTCCTGCAAGGACCTGGCGCGCAACGGGCCGGGGTCGATCGACGTCATCGAGATCGACGCCGCCTCGCACGGTGGCGTGGACGACGCCCGTGACCTGCGGGAGAAGGCCTTCTTCGGGCCCGCCTCCAGCCGCTACAAGATCTACATCATCGACGAGGCCCACATGGTCACCCCGGCGGGCTTCAACGCCCTGCTGAAGGTGGTCGAGGAGCCTCCGGAGCATCTGAAATTTATTTTCGCGACCACTGAGCCGGAGAAGGTCATCGGGACCATCCGGTCCCGGACGCACCACTATCCGTTCCGGCTCGTGCCGCCCGGGACGCTGCGCGAATACCTGGGCGAGGTCTGCGGGCGCGAGGGGGCCAAGGTCGAGGACGGCGTGCTGCCGCTCGTCGTGCGGGCCGGCGCCGGATCCGTGCGTGACTCCATGTCCGTCATGGACCAGCTCCTCGCCGGTGCCGGTGAGGACGGTGTGACGTATGCCATGGCCACCTCCCTGCTCGGGTACACCGACGGATCGCTGCTCGACTCCGTCGTCGACGCCTTCGCCGCCGGAGACGGGGCGGCCGCCTTCGAGGTCGTCGAGCGGGTGGTCGAGGGCGGCAACGACCCGCGCCGGTTCGTCGCCGACCTGCTGGAGCGGCTGCGGGACCTGGTGATCCTGGCCGCCGTGCCCGACGCCGGGGAGAAGGGGCTCATCGACGCCCCTGCCGATGTCGTCGAGCGGATGCAGGCCCAGGCGTCGGTGTTCGGGGCCGCCGAGCTGAGCCGCGCCGCCGACCTGGTCAACACCGGGCTCACCGAGATGCGCGGAGCGACTTCGCCGCGGCTCCAGCTGGAGCTGATCTGCGCCCGGGTGCTGCTGCCCGCCGCCTTCGACGACGAGCGGTCCTTCCAGGCCCGGCTCGACCGGCTGGAGCGGAGCGGGTTCACCCCCGGCGCCGGTGCCGCGGGCATGGCCGCCGCTCCGGCCGGCGGACCCGCCATGGGCTACGTGCCCGGGCCCGAGGCCCACGGCATGGCCCCGGCCGGCCCCGGTGGGGCCGCCGCCGGCGTCGTACGGGCTACCGCGCCGGATCCGGCAGCCGCGCCGGCTCCTGCTGCCGCCGTTCAGGCTCCGGCTCCTGCTCCGGCTCCGGTCCAGGCCCCGGCTCCCGCCCCCGCGCAGGCTCCCGCCGCCGCGCCCGGGGCGTGGCCCGGGGCCGCGCAGCCCGGCGGCGGAGCCGCCCCCGGTGCCTGGCCCGGAGCCGCTGCCGCCGCTTCGGCTGCTCCCGCTGCGGCCGCCCCCGCCCCCGCCCCTGCCGCCGCACCCGCCGCCGGTGCCTGGCCGAGTGCCGCCGCGCCCGGTTCGGGCCAGCCCGCTGCGGCCACCCCCGCCCCGGCTCCGGCCGCCCCGGCCCCTGCGGCCGCCGCCGTTCCCGCCGCCGCCCCCTCGCCCGGCATGGCCGCCGGCGCCGGCCAGGTCCAGGCGATGTGGCCCGGCATCCTGGAGGCCGTCAAGAACCGCCGCCGCTTCACCTGGATCCTGCTCAGCCAGAACGCCCAGGTCACCGGCTTCGACGGGACGACGCTCCAGCTGGGCTTCCCCAACCCCGGAGCCCGCGACAACTTCGCGAGCAGCGGCAGCGAGGACGTGCTCAAGGCGGTCCTCGCCGAGCAGTTCCAGGTCAACTGGAAGATCGACGCCGTGGTGGGCGGAGGCGGCGGCCAGCCCGCAGCCGCCTCGGCCCCGTCCTCGTACTCCGCCCCGGCCGCCCCCGCCTACAACCCGCCGCCCGCCGCCCCGGCCCCCGCCCAGCAGCAGCCGTACCAGCCGCCGCAGCCCCCGGCCCAGCAGGGCGGCTCCGCGCAGCAGCCCCCCGTACGGCAGGCACCGCCGCCGGTCGCGCCCGAGGACGACGTACCGGAGGAGGACGATCCGGACCTGGTCGACAGCGCCCTGACCGGACACGACCTCATCGTGCGCGAGCTCGGAGCCACCGTCATAGAGGAATACACGAACGAGTAGGGCCGTCTCATTGGGTGGCCGCACGAAAGGCATCGCGCCACGCGGGCTAGGCTGCAGGGCGTGAAGGTCCTCGTCATCGGCGGCGGCGCCCGCGAACATGCCCTGTGCCGCTCTCTGTCCCTCGACCCCGACGTCAACGCGCTGTACTGCGCTCCCGGCAACGCCGGCATCGCCGAGGTGGCGGAGCTGCGCCCGGTCGACGCCCTCGACGGCGCGGCCGTGGCCCGCCTCGCCACAGAACTCGAAGCCGACCTGGTCGTCGTCGGCCCGGAGGCGCCTCTGGTCGCAGGCGTCTCCGACGCCGTCCGCGCCGCCGGCATCCCCGTCTTCGGCCCATCCGGGGAAGCGGCGCGGCTGGAGGGCTCCAAGGCGTTCGCCAAGGACGTGATGGCCGCGGCCGACGTCCCGACCGCCCGCAGCTACGTGTGCACCACCCCGGAAGAGGTGGACACGGCCCTCGACGCCTTCGGCGCCCCGTACGTCGTCAAGGACGACGGCCTCGCCGCCGGCAAGGGTGTCGTGGTCACCGAGGACCGGGCCGCCGCCCGCGCGCACGCGCTCGGCTGCGACCGCGTCGTCATCGAGGAGTACCTCGACGGCCCCGAGGTCTCCCTCTTCGCCATCACCGACGGCGTCACCGTGCTGCCCCTCCAGCCCGCGCAGGACTTCAAGCGCGCGCTCGACGGCGACGAGGGCCCCAACACCGGCGGCATGGGCGCGTACTCGCCCCTGCCCTGGGCCGACCCGAAGCTGGTCGACGAGGTCATGGAGACCGTCCTCCAGCCGACCGTGGACGAGCTGCGCCACCGCGGCACCCCGTTCTCCGGGCTCCTGTACGCCGGCCTCGCGATCACCTCGCGCGGCGTCCGCGTCATCGAGTTCAACGCCCGCTTCGGCGACCCCGAGACCCAGGTGGTCCTGGCCCGGCTGCGCACCCCGCTCGCGGGCGTGCTGCTGCACGCCGCCAACGGCACCCTGGACACCGAGCCGCCGCTGCGCTGGAGCGCGGACGCGGCCGTCACGGTCGTCATCGCCTCCCACAACTACCCGGAGACCCCGCGCACCGGGGACCCGATCGAGGGCCTGGCCGAGGTGGCCGCCCAGGACGGTCCCGACGCGTACGTCCTGCACGCCGGGACCCGGCGCGAGGGCGAGGCGGTCGTCAGCGCGGGCGGCCGCGTGCTGTCGGTGACGGCGACCGGTTCCGATCTGGCACAGGCCCGCGAGAAGGCGTATAAGGCCGTCGCGCGGATCCGGCTGGACGGCTCCCAGCACCGTACGGACATCGCCGCCAAGGCGGCCGAAGGCCGCTGAGCAGGCCGAGCGGCGGGACTTCCGCCCCGCGGGCCCGGTGCGCACCCAGGTGCGCCCGGGCCCGCGCGCGTGTCCGGGCGCGACTGCATCCGGCCTCGTTCGAACGCAGCCACCTTTGCCCAAAGCCATTCCATCGGGTGATGGTCACCCGGTCCGGCTGACTGCCGCTCGCTCCCCAACTAGGGTGCGGCGCAAGCATTCCGGCACTTGGCCCACCGGCATTGCGATGTCAGTGGCGGGTGTCACAGTGGGGGAGTGAGCAAAACCGCCGCAGGGCAGAGGGGGTGAGGTCCGGCCGTGTCCGGAACCGGTTCGATCGTGGAAGGGGGCGCGCCGTCCGCGCGTTCCAGAGCCCTGGCCGTGCTGCGCGTGCGCAGCCGGGCACTGGCCCTCGGGGTGCTGCCCGCCGCCCTCGCGGTGGTGCTGCTGAGCGCCCGGATGACGGGCCGGCTGGCCGGTGACCCCTGGCCCGCGGTGACGCTCGTCGTGTGCGTGGTCGCCGTACTGGTGCTGCTCGTCGGCGGGGTGTTCGCCGCGGTGGTGCTGCGGGCGAGCCCGGCCGTGACGCCGACGGTGCCGCTGCCGGAGTCCGCCGCGCCCGACCTGTACCGAATGGTGCGGGATCTGGCCGACCGGATGGACGTGCCGGCGCCCTCGGCGATAGCCCTGACGCCGGACTGCGACAGCTGGCTGGAGGACCGTACGCATGCGGCGCACCGGCGCAGCGGCATATCGGGCGGGCGCGAGGCGGAGCCGGGCGCGGCTCCCGTGCTGGTGATCGGCTCGCCGTTCCTGTGGTGGATGCGGGTCGCCGAACTGCGGGCGGTCCTGGCGCCGGTCGTCGCCGGTACGGGTCCTTCCGCGCATCCGGACATAGCCGACGCCCGGGGCTTCGTGCGCGGCCTCGACGCCGCGGTGGACGTGGGCAGCCGGCCCGGCCTCGGCTGGATCGGCCGGCCGGCCCGGCTGCTGCTGAGGCTGTGCCAGGCGGATGCCGCCGAGATGGAGCGCGGGGTCGCGGCCGCCGCCTCGGACCGCGCACAGGGTGTGGACTACGGGCTGCGCATCGTCGCCCAGGAGCAGGTCGGCCTCGCCTACGCGGGCTGGGACCGGCTGCTGACCCGGGTCGCGCTGCCCGCGTGGCGGATGGGCCGCTGGCCGGCACGCCTCGACGCCGGGGTGGTCTCCGCGCTGACCGAGCTGTCCCGGCGGGACCGGCTGGCCGAGAACTTCACCTCGCGGCTCGGCGAGCGGCCCGCCTGCGATCTGCTGGAGCGGCCCGGGGTGATCGACGAGGCGGCTTCGCTGCTCGCCGCCCGGCTGTTCCACGGCGGTCCGGCCGAGACCGGTCCGGACTGGTCGCCGGTGGACTGGGCGGCGTATCCGGAGGAGGTCGTGGACCGCAAATGGCGTGCGGAGGCGGCCCGGCTCCATGTGGCGCTGGACGCGCTCGCCGTTCCGGCCGGCCCGGGGCCGACGCTGGACCGGGTGCTGCGCCACCTCACGGACGCCGCCGGGGAGTGCGCGGCCGCGGAAGCGCTGGCCGGCCGGCTCAGCGGTGACCTGGCCCGGGAGGAACGCTCCGCAGGGGCCGGCGCAGGTTCTGACGCCGGGGGCGCCGCGGTGGCGCGCGGGGCGGACGCCGTGCCGCTGTTCCCGCTCCAGCCGCCCCGCAGCGGGCGGGACCTGCTCGCCGACCACGTGACGGCGATGGTGTGCGCCGCGGCCGTCGACTCGGCCGACGCCGCGCCGGGGCTGGACTGGCTGGACGGCCCGGTCCTCCTGGTGGGCGGCGAGCGGCGCGCGGACCTGGCCCCCCGGGTGCTGAGCCTGGTGGAGGACGGGGACCCGGAGCCCCTGCGTGACTGGCTCGCGGAGCTCGGCGTCCGCCCGGAGAAGCCGGTCCGCCTGCTCTGACCGGACCGGCGCGGCGTCAGCCGCGCCCACGGCCGTCCCGGCGGACCCTGCGCTTCGTGCCTCCGGATGTGGCGAACGGTGACGGAATGAGTGCGTTATGTGATGTGCTGGGACCGGTAGCGGTTCGATGTCCTGAAACCGTGCCGTGTCAGCGTGTTCAGAGACCGTTCGGGGGAGCGAGGGAGGGGAGCGGTATGGGTGGTACGGACCAGATCCGGCGTTGGGAATCAGGTGCGCTCGCGCACGCGGTGTCCGATCCCTTCGGCCAGGGCCCGCTGCCGTGGTTCCGGGGCAGCGAACTGTACTTCGACGACACCGGGCAGGTCGTGCCCTGGTACGTGGACCCGGCGCTCGCCCCCGGCCAGATCCCCCGCGCCCGCGGCAACGGCGGCCCGCGCACTGCCGACGACGTGCACCGCCAGATCAAGGGCTTCGCCTCCACCGGGGCCGTCGCACCCGGCGAGGCCATCGACTTCCACATCACCGTGGACCCGCCCCAGCAGTTCTCCGTCGACGTCTACCGCATCGGCCACTACGGCGGCGACGGCGCCTCCAAGATCACCACCAGTCCCCGGCTCTCGGGCATCGTCCAGCCGGCCCCCCTCACCGCCGACCGCACCGTCTCCTGCCACCACTGGTGGCTCTCCTGGCGGCTGCAGGTCCCCTCCTACTGGAGCGTCGGCGCGTACGTCGCCGTCCTCACCACCGCCGACGGGTACCGGTCGCACATCCCCTTCACCGTCCGCGACGACCACCCCGCCGACCTGCTCCTGCTGCTGCCCGACATCACCTGGCAGGCCTACAACCTCTACCCCGAGGACGGGCACACCGGCGCGAGCCTCTACCACGCCTGGGACGAAGCGGGCCGGCTGCTCGGCGAGCAGGACGCGGCCATCACCGTCTCCTTCGACCGGCCCTACGCCGGCGCCGGCCTGCCCCTGCACGTGGGCCACGCCTACGACTTCATCCGCTGGGCCGAGCGCTACGGCTACGACCTCGCCTACGCCGACACCCGCGATCTGCACGCCGGCCGCGTCGACCCCACCCGCTACCGCGGCCTGGTCTTCCCCGGCCACGACGAGTACTGGTCGGCCCCCATGCGCCGCACCGTCGAGCGCGCCCGCGACCACGGCACCTCGCTCGTCTTCCTCTCCGCCAACACCATGTACTGGCAGGTCGAGCTGGGCCCCTCCCCCTCAGGGGTCGACGACCGGCTCCTCACCTGCCGAAAACGCCGCGGCCCCGGCCGCCCCAGCCTCTGGCGCGAGGTCGACCGCCCGGAGCAGCAGCTGCTCGGCATCCAGTACGCGGGGCGGGTCCCCGAGCCCGCGCCCCTGATCGTGCGCAATGCCACGCACTGGCTCTGGGACTCCACCGGCGCCGTCGAGAACGACGAACTCCCCGGCCTGGTCGCCGGCGAGGCCGACCGGTACTTCCCGCGCACCCAGCTGCCCGAGCACCAGGACCGGATCCTGCTCGCGCACTCCCCGTACCGTGACAGCGAGGGCGCGAAGCGCCACCAGGAGACCTCCCTGTACCGGGCCCCGAGCGGCGCCCTGGTCTTCGCGTCGGGCACCTTCGCCTGGTCCCCGGCCCTCGACCGCCCCGGCCACATCGACGAACGGGTCCAGCGGGCCACCGCCAACCTCCTCGACCGGATCTGCAAACGGGACTGAGCCGGGCCGGCGCCCCGCCGGGCACCCCGCCGCGCACCCCCGGAACCGGGCACCGGCCCCCGTGCGGGAGAATGGGGCTGCGCTCGTACAGAACCACAGGGAGACCCCGTGTCCGGATTCGTCGAAAAGCCCGAGCCGGTTCAGGTGCCCGGCCTCGTCCACCTCCACACCGGCAAGGTGCGCGACCTCTACCGCGACGGCGACGGCAACCTCGTCATGGTCGCCAGCGACCGCATCTCCGCGTACGACTGGGTGCTCCCCACCGAGATCCCGGAGAAGGGCCGCGTCCTGACCCAGCTCTCCCTCTGGTGGTTCGACCAGCTGAGGGACCTCGTCCCGAACCACGTGATCGGCACGGACCTGCCCGAGGGCGCCCCCGCCGACTGGGCCGGCCGCACGCTGATCTGCAAGAGCCTCGACATGGTCCCGGTCGAGTGCGTGGCCCGCGGCTACCTCACCGGTTCCGGCCTCGCCGAGTACGAGAAGACCCGTACGGTCTGCGGACTCGCCCTCCCCGAGGGGCTCGTGGACGGCTCCGAGCTGCCCGCCCCGATCTTCACGCCGGCCGCCAAGGCCGAGGTCGGCGAGCACGACGAGAACGTCTCGTACGAGGAGGTCGCGCGCACCACCGGCGCCGAGACGGCGGCGCTGCTGCGCCAGACCACCCTGGCCGTGTACGGCCGGGCCCGGGACATCGCCCGCGAGCGCGGGATCATCCTGGCCGACACCAAGTTCGAGTTCGGCTTCGACAAGGAGGGCACCCTCGTCGCCGGCGACGAGGTGCTGACCCCGGACTCCTCGCGCTTCTGGCCGGCCGACCAGTGGGAGCCGGGCCGCGCGCAGCCCTCCTTCGACAAGCAGTTCGTCCGCAACTGGCTCACCTCCCCCGCCTCCGGCTGGGACCGCACGGGCGAACTCCCGCCGCCGGCCCTCCCGCAGGAGGTCGCCGAGCAGACCAGCGCCAAGTACATCGAGGCGTACGAGCGGCTCACCGGCCTCTCCTGGGCCTGAGGCCTGAGGCCTGAGGCCTGAGGCCCGAGCTCTCAGCTCTGATGTCCGGGGCCCGAAAGGGCCCCGGACACGAAGAAGCCCCCGGTCACAGGACCGGGGGCTTCTTCGATGGAGCGGACAACGCGACTCGAACGCGCGACATCCACCTTGGCAAGGTGGTGCTCTACCAACTGAGCTATGTCCGCAGGTGCGCCGTAACGCGAGAACTACTATACCCAACCCCGCTCGCGTGCGAGACGCACTGCCGTGTGCCGGTTCTCGGCGCCCAGCTTCGTCGCCGCCGACGACAGGTAGTTCCGTACGGTCCCGGGCGAGAGCGAGGCCCGCTCCGCGATCTCCGCGATCGGCGCCCCGTCCCCCGCGAGTTCCAGCACCTCGGCCTCGCGCGCGGTCAGCGGGGAGTCCCCCGCGCTGATCGCGTCGGCCGCCAACTCCGGGTCCACATAACGGCCTCCGGCGTGCACGGTGCGGATCAGCTCGGCCAGCCGCTGCGCCGACACTGTCTTCGGCGCGAAGGCCCGCACCCCCGCCGCGAGAGCCCTCTTCAGGTGCCCGGGACGGCCGTGGCTCGTCACGATCATGGTCTTGCAGTGGGGGAGTTCGGCCCGCAGCGATGTGGCCACACTCACACCGTCCGCGCCCGGCATCTGCAGGTCCAGCACCGCCACGTCCGGCCGGTGGGCGCGCGCCATCGCGAGGGCCTCCGGCCCCGAGGCCGCCTCCGCGACGACCAGCAGATCGTCCTCCAGGGCCAGCAGCGCGGCGAGGGCGCCGCGGATCAGGTGCTCGTCGTCGGCCAGCAGTACGCGTACGGGGCTCATGCCCGCGCCTCCAGTCCTCGCAGTCGTCCGTCCGGTATCCGGGCCAGCAGCCGGAACCGGCCGCCGTCGACCGGGCCGGCCTCCAAGGTTCCGTCCAGTGCCGCGAGCCGCTCCCGCAGGCCCGCGAGCCCGGAGCCCGGCGGTCCGGCCGGCACCTCGGGGGCCCCGTCGTTCTCCACCAGCAGCGTCAGCGCGCCCCCGGCGGGTGCCGTGAGCCGGATCACGCAGCTGCGGGCGTCCCCGTGCCGCAGGACGTTGGTGGTCGCCTCCCGGACCACCCAGCCCAGTGCCGACTGCACTTCGGGGCGCAGCGCACCGCCCGCCTCCACCTCGACGCGGCAGTCCATTCCGGCCGCGCCGAGCACCCCGCGGGCGCCCTCCAGTTCCACGGTGAGATCCGCCTCGCGGTAGCCGCGTACGACCTCGCGCACCTCGCGCTGGGACTCGGCCGCGATCCGCTGGACCTCGATCATCTGGTCCACGGCCTCCGGGCGTTCGAGCCGGGCCAGCCGGACGGCCAGCTCGCTCTTGAGCGCGATCACCGCGAGATTGCGGCCCATCACATCGTGCAGGTCGCGTCCGAAGCGCAGCCGCTCCTGGGCGACGGCGAGCTGCGCCTGGAGCTCCCGGGCCCGGTCGAGCTCGTACACCGTCTTCAGCAGCCATGAGGAGAAGCCGCAGGCCAGGACGAGCAGGCCACAGGTGAGGAGGACGCCGATCCCGTAGCCGGCCGCCTCCCCGGCGGGGTGTCCCACCGCCAGGGCCACGGCCGCCGCCGCGGCGCCCGCGGCCGGGGCCACGCAGAGCATGTGCCGGACCCGAGTCAGGGCCAGCGTCAGCGAACCCGAGGCGAACGCGACCGTGTTGACCACGAGGGAGGGGGCGACGCCCGCGTGGGAGAGCGCGCCGACCGAGCGCAGGACCAGTACGGCGACCGCCAGCGCGGCGGTCAGCGCGGCGAGGGCCACCGCCAGGCGTACGGGCCGCTCGCGTCGGCCGATTACCCAGTCCAGCGCCCTGGAAGCCACGACTCCACTCAGCGCGATCTGTGCGCACAGGGGCAGGAGCAGGGCGCCGGCGGCGGCGCCGGGGCCCTCGGGGGCGAGGCCGAGGAGCACCGCGAAGGATTCGAGGAGCATGAAGAAGTGCAATGACCAGCGGGTGTAGAGCTCGACCTTGGCCGCACTGCTGCGGTTCCTCCACCACCCCGTCAGCTTCGACACGGTCCCAGCCCCCCGATGACGTTGGTCGACACCAGCCGACGTCCACACGTCCACGGTAAACGCATACGACAAAGGCCCTGATCATCGATCAGGGCCTTTGTTCGCTGAGCGGACGACGCGACTCGAACGCGCGACATCCACCTTGGCAAGGTGGTGCTCTACCAACTGAGCTACGTCCGCATGCTGCTCCGGCATGAATACCGTGGCGATGCGTGCATCACTCTACCCGATCCACCGGAGTGGTCTGTAAAGCGTTGCAGAGCGGGTGACAGGGATCGCACACTGCGCCTTCCCCCTGGAAGGAGGATGTTCTGCTACTGAACTACACCCGCACGACCTTCGGGGCTTTGACCTGCGGTCTGGCCCCTCGGCGTGATCCACACACTAGCGGACCGGAGGGGGTGGATGGCAAATCGGCCCCCGGCGGGCCCCGTTAGCGGGCCCCGGCAGGCCTCAGTGGGCCTCGTTGTACGCCGCGTACACCCGCTTCGGGATGCGGCCGCGCGGCGGCACGTCGAGGCTGTTGGACCGGGCCCAGGCGCGGACGACCGCCGGGTCGGGGGCCAGCGAGGTGTGCTTGTACGCCTTCCCGGAACGGGCCTGCCGGCGGCCTGCGGCCACGAAGGGCGCGAGACTCTTCCGCAGTTTCTTTGCGTTCGCCAGATTGAGGTCGATCTCGTACGACTTACCGTCCAGGCCGAACGTGACCGTTTCCGCCGCTTCTCCGCCGTCGATGTCGTCGGAGATCGTGACTACTACGCGCTGCGCCACGGATATCGGTCCCTTCGTGCGACGCCGCTCACCCGTTGGACGTGCGGTGATGTCGCCTGTGTGGATGTTTCGGAGCAATGCATCATTCCGTCCCGGGTCGTACGGCGAAAAAAGCCGCTGCTCCGGTGGAATCCTTTGTACCTTGATTCTCATTGCATTGCGAAGCCCAGTTAATTATCTCCGCGTGTCCCGCCGCAATGCCGAGCGCGTGGTTTTCCGGTGGATTTTGCGAAGCGTTGGTGAAGTCGAAACGGGTGGGTGATCGCGCACCCGAACGCGGCCCGGAGATATCTACCCGCGTAGAAATTTCGGCCGGGTACGCTGAGGGAACCGCCTTCGCACCAACCACCCATCGGGAGTGCCAGTGGCACGCGTCGTAGTCGACGTCATGCTCAAGCCGGAGATCCTCGACCCTCAGGGCCAGGCGGTGCAGCGTGCACTGCCGCGCCTGGGATTCGAGGGCATCGCCGACGTCCGCCAGGGGAAGCGCTTCGAACTGGAAGTGGAGGGACCGGTCGACCAGGCCGCCCTCGACCGCATCCACAAGATGGCCGAAACGTTCCTCGCCAACACCGTCATCGAAGACTTCACCGTGAAGGTCGAGGCCTGACGGTGACCACTCGCATCGGAGTCGTCACGTTCCCCGGAACGCTCGACGACCGTGACTCGCTGCGCGCCGTCCGCCTCGCGGGGGCCGAGCCCGTCTCGCTGTGGCACCGCGACAAGGACCTGCACCAGGTCGACGCGGTCGTCCTCGCGGGCGGCTTCTCCTACGGGGACTACCTGCGCGCCGGAGCCATCTCCCGGTTCTCGCCGGTGATGGAGACCATCATCGAGCAGGCCAAGGCCGGCATGCCGGTCCTCGGCATCTGCAACGGCTTCCAGATCCTCACCGAGGCCCACCTGCTGCCGGGGGCGATGCTCCGGAACAACCACCTGCACTTCATCTGCCGCGACCAGAAGCTGCGGGTGGAGAACGCGGAGACCGCGTGGACCGGCGACTACACCGCCGGCCAGGAGATCTCCGTACCGCTCAAGAACGTGGACGGCCGGTACGTGGCCGACGAGCGCGTCCTCGACGAGCTCGAGGCCGAAGGCCGCGTGGCCTTCCGGTACGTGGACGTGAACCCGAACGGGTCGCTCCGCGACATCGCCGGCATCACCAACGCCGCGGGCAACGTGGTCGGCCTCATGCCGCACCCCGAGCACGCGGTCGAGCCGCTGATCGGGACGGGCCGCACCGACGGCCTCCCGTTCTTCACCTCGGTCCTGAAGAAGCTGGTCTCCGCATGAGCCTCGACACCGTCAAGAACGCCACCGAGACGCCGGACGCCTCCCAGCCCTGGAAGGAACTCGGCCTCAAGGAGGACGAGTACGCCCGCATCCGGGAGATCCTCGGCCGCCGGCCCACCGGCGCCGAGCTCGCCATGTACTCGGTCATGTGGTCCGAGCACTGCTCGTACAAGAGCAGCAAGGTCCACCTGAAGCAGTTCGGCGAGAAGGTCCCGCAGAACGACGCGATGCTCGTCGGCATCGGCGAGAACGCGGGCGTCGTCGACGTCGGCCAGGGGTACGCGGTCACCTTCAAGGTCGAGTCGCACAACCACCCGAGCTACATCGAGCCCTACCAGGGCGCGGCCACCGGCGTGGGCGGCATCGTCCGCGACATCCTCGCCATGGGCGCCCGCCCGGTCGCGGTCGTCGACCCGCTGCGCTTCGGCGCGGCCGACCACCCCGACACCAAGCGCGTCCTGCCGGGCGTGGTCGCGGGCATCGGCGGCTACGGCAACTGCCTGGGCCTGCCGAACATCGGCGGCGAGGTCGTCTTCGACGCCTGCTACCAGGGCAACCCGCTCGTCAACGCCGGCTGCATCGGCGTGATGAAGCACGAGGACATCCACCTCGCCAAGGCCTCCGGCCCCGGCAACAAGGTCATCCTCTACGGCGCCCGCACCGGCGGCGACGGCATCGGCGGCGTGTCCGTACTGGCCTCGGAGACCTTCGACGACTCCAAGCCCACCAAGCGCCCCGCCGTCCAGGTCGGCGACCCCTTCCAGGAAAAGCTCCTCATCGAGTGCACCCTGGAGATCTTCAAGGAGAAGCTGGTCGCGGGCATCCAGGACCTCGGCGGCGCCGGGCTCTCCTGCGCCACGTCCGAGCTGGCCTCCGCCGGTTCCGGCGGCATGCGCGTCGAGCTCGACACCGTCCCGCTGCGCGACGCGACGCTCTCGCCCGAGGAAATCCTCATGAGCGAGTCGCAGGAGCGCATGTGCGCGATCGTCGAGCCGCAGTACGTGGACCGCTTCATGGAGATCTGCGAGAAGTGGGACGTCATCGCCACCGTCATCGGTGAGGTGACCGACGGCGAGCGCCTGGAGATCTTCTGGCACGGCGAGCAGATCGTGGACGTGCCCCCGGGCACCGTCGCCCACGAGGGCCCGGTCTACCACCGCCCGTACGCGCGCCCCGAGTGGCAGGACGCCCTCCAGGCCGACGACGCGGGCAAGCTTCCCCGGCCGCAGACCTCCGAGGAGCTCCGCGCGCAGGTCCTGGCGCTGGTGTCGTCCCCGAACCAGGCCTCGAAGTCCTGGGTCACGGACCAGTACGACCGCTTCGTCCAGGGCAACACGGTGCTCTCGCAGCCCGAGGACGCCGGCATGGTCCGCATCGACGAGGAGACCAACCTCGGCGTCGCCATGGCCACCGACGGCAACGGCCGCTTCGCGAAGCTCGACCCTTACACGGGTGCGCAGCTCGCGCTGGCGGAGGCGTACCGCAACGTCGCCGCGACCGGCGCCAAGCCGCTGGCCATCTCCGACTGCCTCAACTTCGGCTCGCCCGAGGACCCGGGCGTCATGTGGCAGTTCGCCGAGGCCACCCGCGGTCTCGCGGACGGCTGCCTGGAGCTGGGCACCCCGGTGACCGGCGGCAACGTCTCGCTGTACAACCAGACCGGTGACATCGCGATCCACCCGACCCCGGTCGTGGCGGTCCTCGGTGTGATCGACGACGTCAACCGCCGTACGCCGATGGCGTTCGCGGAGGCCGGCCAGCTGCTGTACCTGCTCGGCGACACGGCCGAGGAGTTCGGCGGCTCGGCTTGGTCCCAGGTCGTCCACGACCACCTCGGCGGCATGCCGCCCAAGGTGGACCTGGGCCGCGAGAAGCTGCTCGGCGAGATCCTGATCTCGGCGTCCCGCGACGGCATGGTCGACGCGGCGCACGACCTGTCCGACGGCGGCGTGATCCAGGCGCTCACGGAGTCCTGCCTGCGCGGCGGCAACGGTGCGCGGATCGTGGTGCCCGAGGGCCTGGACGCGTTCACCTTCCTGTTCTCCGAGTCGGCGGGCCGGGCCATCGTGGCCGTCCCGCGCAGCGAGGAGCTCCGCTTCACCGACATGTGCGGTGCGCGGGGGCTGCCCGCCACCCGCATCGGCGTGGTGGACGGCGAGGAGATCGAGATCCAGGGCGAGTTCGCGATTCCGCTCGCGGAGCTGCGTACCGCTCACGAGGCGACGATCCCGGCGCTGCTCGCCTGATCCCGCCCGCGCTCGTACCCGAGCCCCCGTCCGGAGCCTTCCGGGCGGGGGCTCGGGCGTTGCGAGCCCGGTCCGCTGTCGGACCCGGCGGATAGGGTCGGGCCATGCCACCCGCCAAGAAGAGGGCGCGTACCTACGACGCCGCGAAGATCCGTGCAGCCGTCACCGCGCAGTTCGGGCATGTGGCCGATGCCGTACGGGAGTTGGGCGACGAGCAGCTCGCGCGGCCCAGCGGGGTCGGCGCCTGGAGCGTCGCCGAACTCGCCGCGCACATCGCGTGGATCGCCGACTCGCTGGCAGCCGGGCTGGCCCGGCCCCCGGCCGCCGTACCGGAGCTGACGGCCGTCGAATGGCCCTTCGCCACCGCCTCGCTCGCGGGGAAGATCGCCGAGGCGGCCAAGGAGACCCTGGAGGGCGCCCCGCTGCCCGAGCTGTACGAGCGCGCAGGCGCCCGTATGGCCGAGGAACTGGCCGCGAACCCGGGCAGCCGGGTGCTGGACCTGTGGATCGGGGACATGACCCTGGCCGATTTCCTGGTCACCCGGACCGTGGAGCTCGTGGTGCACACCGACGACCTCAACCGGGCCGCCGGCCTGGACATCCCGATCGAGCGGCAGGCTCTGGCGGCCTGTACCCGGCTGCTCGCCGACGCCCTCGCGCTGAAGGCCCCGGGCGGCTCGGTGGAGGTACGGATCCCGCCGTTCGCGGTGGTCCAGTGCATCGAGGGGCCGCGGCACACCCGCGGCACCCCGCCGAACGTGGTGGAGACGGACCCGCTGACCTGGATCCGGCTGGCCACCGGGCGTACGGACTGGACCGCGGCCGTGGAGGACGCGCAGGTCAGGGCCAGTGGCGAGCGGGCCGACCTGTCGGCGCTGCTCCCGGTCATGAGCTGAGCCGGTCCGAGGGGAACGGCCTGCGCATGGAACCGCCCCCGCGCAGGATCCGTCCCAGGGGCATGCGTACGCCACGGCACCTCCCCGCTGCCCTCGTCGCCCTCCTGGCCCTGGCCGCCGCCACCGCCTGCAGTGACGGCGGTACGCGCGGCACCCTCCCGGGACACGGCTCGGCCGGGACCTGGTTCGTGCAGAGCCTGACCGTGGGCGGGAAGACCCTCACGGCGCCCTCCGTCGCCCGGGTCACCTTCCCGCAGGCGGAGCCCGACCAGGCCACCGGCAACTACGGCTGCAACGGATTCACCGCCGAGGTCACCCACGACGGCGCGAGCGCCATCACCGTGAAACCGGGCTCCACCACCGCCATGGCCTGCGAGAACACGGAGTTCGAGACGGCCTTCGCCAAGCTCCTGACCGGCCGTCTGACGGTCGACCGGCAGCCGAACCGGCTCACCCTGAAGACCGACGACGGGAGCACCATCGCGATGAGCTCGGAACCCCCGGCCCCGGATGCCCCGCTCACCACCACCGCCTGGACCGTGACCTCCCTGGTCAGCGGCCAGAGCGCCGCCTCCTTGCCGGCCGAGGCGGCCGGCAAGGCCGTCTTCACCATCAGCGCCGACCTGGCCGTGAGCGGCAGCCTCGGCTGCAACCGGTTCAGCGCCAAGGCCACCGGTGACGGCGCCCAGCTCACCTTCGGGCCGCTGACCACGACCCGGATGGCCTGCGAGGGCCCGGTGGGCGAGGTCGAGCGGAAGCTGACCGAGCTCTTCGCCGCCTCCCCGCTCACCTGGCGCGTCAACGGCGGGACACTCACCCTCACCGCGCCGGACGGCACAGGCCTGACCGCGACGGCCGCCTCGGCCGCGGAATGACCCGCCCGACGCCCGACACCTAAAGCCCGACACCCCACCCCCGGGACCCGCAGGTCAGCCCGGGTACGGCAGCAGCCCCGCGTCCACCTTCTCCCAGGCCGCGCGCAGTTCCGCCAGCCGGGCCGGCTCCAGGGCCGCCTTGTCGGCCTGTTCGCGGATGTCCCCGGCCAGGTTGAACAACTGGTCCTTGCCCGTCTTGCCGCGGTAGTACTTCCAGTCCCCGCGACGCAGGGCCCGCTCCCCGCGCACCCGCCAGAACAGGTTCCTCTCCGCGGTCTTCTCGCCGCGCAGCAGGTATCCGGCCAGGCTCACCCCGTCCAGCGGGTGGGCCGGGTCCGGCCGGGTCCCGGCCAGCTCCAGCAGGGTCGCCGTCCAGTCCGGGGTGAAGACCGGGACCCGGCTGACCTGGCCTCCGTCGATCCGGGCGGGCCAGCGCACGATGTTCGGCACCCGGATCCCGCCCTCCTGGAGGGAGGCCTTGTTGCCGGAGAGCGGCCAGTTGTACGAGAAGCGCTCGCCGCCGTTGTCGCTGGAGAAGAAGACCAGGGTGTCGTCCTCCTGACCGGAGCGCTTGAGGGCCTTCAGCACTTCGCCGACCGAGCGGTCGAGGTCCTCCACCATCTGCCGGTACTTCTCCACGGAGCCGCCGTCCTGGTGCCACAGTGCCCGGGCGTCGCCCGCCCTGATCCGGCGCTCGACCTCGGCGCTCGCCTCGGTGTCCCCGTCGGCGATCCACGGCCAGTGCGGGGTGGTGAAGTTGAGGTTCAGCAGCCAGGGCTTGCCGCCGTGGTCGCGGGAGACGTACTCGGCGGCGCGCTCGGTGATGATCCGCGTGTAGTAGCGCAGGTCCTTGTAGGTGGCGTCGCCCTCGTAGAGGTCGTACTCGCCGCCCAGGCCCAGCTTGGAGTAGTACTCCAGGGCCCCGCCGAAGTTCCCGAAGAACTCGTCCCAGCCCGACCTGGTCGGGCTGTAGTCGGGCAGGTAGCCGCAGTGCCACTTGCCGATGAGCGCGGTCGCGTAGCCGGAGGCGCGCAGCAGTGAGGCCAGCGTCGGGTGGGTGGGCTCCAGGCCGGCGCTCTTGTCGGCGATGGGCTCGGCGAGCCCGCCCCCGGTCCGGCCCGGGTAGCGGCCCGTGTACAGGCTGAACCGGGTCGGCGAGCAGGTGGCGGAGCCGGAGTAGGCATCGGTGAAGCGGACCCCCTGGCGGGCCAGCCGGTCCAGGTTCGGGGTCTTGATGTCCGGGGAGCCGTACGAGGACAGGTCGGCCCAGCCCAGGTCGTCGCCGAGGATGAACAGGACGTTCGGGCGCCGGGAACGCCGGCCGCGGGCGGCCTGGAACGGACGCTCCTCGGGGCCGGTCCCAGCGGCGTCGGAGGCGGCGGCCGGGCCGGCCCCGAGCCCCACCGCGGCGGCCGCCGCGCTCACTCCGACGGCACTTCCGAACGCCCGGCGGGACAGACTGCTGTTGTACGAAGACACAGGAACTCCAGGACACGGCTCGGCGGCCCTGCCCCGGGCGGGCGCGGGACGGCGCGCGGCACGGCAGGGCAGGGCTGGGCGGAGCGAAAGGGAGAAAGAAGAGGGAGAGTTGTGGCTACGCAGAACAGCGACAGATGGCGCTCGCGACACGGACCAGGTCTACGTGGCGGCGCTCGACGAGGGTGACGGAGTGGTCACCGAGAGGCTGCATGGGGCGAGAGCCTGTGCGAATACCTTCGTAGATGTCAACAAAGCTCCGAATAGCGAGACAGAGTCGTACAGTCACCCTCTGTGCTGTGAGATTTCCCGGCCATCCCCAATTCGGACCAGTGGTCGATCTCGCCTACACTCGGAAGCGTGCCTCGTGGTGATGGACGACTCAACCACGACCTGCTCCCCGGCGAAAAGGGCCCCCAGGACGCTTGCGGCGTCTTCGGTGTCTGGGCTCCGGGTGAAGAGGTCGCCAAGCTCACCTACTTCGGACTGTATGCGCTGCAGCACCGTGGACAAGAGTCCGCGGGAATCGCTGTGAGCAACGGTTCCCAGATCCTCGTCTTCAAGGACATGGGCCTAGTTTCCCAAGTCTTCGACGAAACCTCTCTCGGCTCGCTCCAGGGTCATATCGCGGTCGGTCACGCCCGCTACTCGACCACCGGAGCCTCCGTCTGGGAGAACGCGCAGCCCACTTTCCGCGCGACCGCCCACGGCTCCATTGCCCTGGGTCACAACGGCAACCTGGTGAACACCGCCGAGCTCGCCGAGATGGTCGCCGACCTCCCCCGTCAGGACGGCCGTGCCACCCAGGTGGCGGCCACCAATGACACCGACCTGGTCACCGCCCTGCTGGCCGGCCAGACGGACGACGACGGCAAGCCCCTGACCATCGAGGAGTCGGCCACCAAGGTCCTCCCGAAGGTCAAGGGCGCGTTCTCGCTCGTGTTCATGGACGAGGGAACCCTCTACACCGCCCGTGACCCGCAGGGCATCCGCCCGCTGGTCCTCGGCCGCCTTGAGCGCGGCTGGGTGGTCGCGAGCGAGACCGCCGCCCTCGACATCTGCGGAGCCAGCTTCGTCCGCGAGGTCGAGCCGGGCGAGCTCATCGCGATCGACGAGAACGGTCTACGCACCTCCCGCTTCGCGGAAGCAAAGCCCAAGGGCTGTGTCTTCGAGTACGTCTACCTGGCGCGCCCGGACACCGACATCGCCGGCCGGAACGTCTACCTCTCGCGTGTCGAGATGGGCCGGCGCCTGGCCAAGGAAGCCCCCGTCGACGCCGACCTGGTGATACCGACGCCGGAATCCGGCACGCCCGCCGCCGTCGGCTACGCCGAGGCCAGCGGGATCCCGTACGGCTCCGGCCTGGTCAAGAACGCCTACGTCGGCCGGACCTTCATCCAGCCCTCGCAGACGATCCGCCAGCTGGGCATCCGCCTGAAGCTCAACCCCCTCAAGGAAGTCATCCGGGGCAAGCGCCTGGTGGTCGTCGACGACTCGATCGTCCGCGGCAACACCCAGCGCGCCCTGGTCAAGATGCTCCGCGAGGCCGGCGCGGCCGAGGTCCACATCCGGATCTCCTCGCCGCCGGTGAAGTGGCCGTGCTTCTTCGGCATCGACTTCGCCACCCGGGCCGAGCTGATCGCCAACGGCATGACGGTCGACGAGATCGCCACGTCGCTCGGCGCGGACTCGCTCTCGTACATCTCGCTCGACGCGATGATCGAGGCGACGACCATCCAGAAGCCCAACCTCTGCCGTGCCTGCTTCGACGGCGAGTACCCCATGGAGCTGCCCGACCCGCAGCTCCTGGGCAAGCAGCTCCTGGAGAGCGAGCTGGCCGGCGGCACCGACGCCGCCGACGCGCTCCGGCGCCCGTAGCGCCGCGACCCGCGACCTCGGCTCCACCTGCGCCGGGCCCTGTCTTTACGAGTGCTTCTCCCAGGGCCCGGCACCACCCGCAGTAACGACACGAAAGCTCTCTCCTGTCATGACAGAGAAGACCACCGGTGCCAGCTACGCAGCCGCGGGCGTCGACATCGAAGCCGGGGACCGCGCCGTCGAGCTCATGAAGGAGTGGGTGAAGAAGACGCAGCGCCCCGAGGTCCTCGGCGGCCTCGGCGGATTCGCCGGCCTCTTCGACGCCTCCGCCCTCAAGCGCTACGAGCGCCCGCTGCTGGCCTCCGCGACCGACGGGGTCGGCACGAAGGTGGATATCGCCCGCCAACTGGGCGTGTACGACACCATCGGCCACGACCTCGTCGCGATGGTCATGGACGACATCGTCGTCTGCGGCGCCGAGCCGCTCTTCATGACCGACTACATCTGCGTGGGCAAGGTCCACCCGGAGCGTGTCGCGGCGATCGTGAAGGGCATCGCCGAGGGCTGTGTCCTCGCCGGCTGCGCCCTGGTGGGCGGCGAGACCGCCGAGCACCCGGGTCTGCTGGGCCCGGACGACTTCGACGTGGCGGGCGCCGGAACCGGTGTCGTCGAGTACGACCGCCTGCTCGGCGCGGATCGCATCCGTACGGGTGACGCCGTCATCGCGATGGCATCGTCCGGCCTTCACTCGAACGGGTACTCGCTGGTCCGGCACGTCCTCTTCGACCGCGCCGGCATGTCGCTCGACCAGCACGTGGAGGAGCTCGGCCGGACCCTCGGCGAGGAGCTGCTGGAGCCGACCAAGATCTACTCGCTGGACTGCATGGCTCTCACCCGTACGGCCGAGGTCCACGCGTACTCGCACATCACCGGCGGCGGACTCGCGGCGAACCTGGCCCGGGTCATCCCGGACCACCTGCACGCCACGGTCGACCGCACGACCTGGGCCCCCGGCGCGATCTTCGACCTGGTCGGCAAGGCCGGTCAGGTGGAGCAGCTGGAGCTGGAGAAGACCCTGAACATGGGCGTCGGCATGATGGCCGTGGTCCCGCAGGAGTCGGTGGACGTGGCGCTGACCGCGCTGGCCGACCGGGGCGTGGACGCCTGGGTCGCCGGCGAGATCCTCGACCGGGGCGACCGTACCGAGGGTGCGACCCTCACCGGTTCCTACGCGAGCTGAGCAGCACTGAACCCGGTCCGGGGCGATGCCCTGGACCGGGTTCAGTGTTTTTGCGTTTATAGCTCGTGCAGACGCGAAAGAGACGCGGGAGAGCGTCAAGCGCCGCGACGCTGTGCCGACGGGCCGGACTCTTCGTCCTCGTCGTCGTCATCGCTGTTGTACAGATCCGCGTACTTGGCGTACGGGTCGTCGTCGTCCAGATCGTCATCGACTTCGACCGGCTCGCTGACAGGCAGCAGCGGTTCCGTCGGCGATGCGCCCAGCTCATTGGCCAGACGCGAGAGGTCAGTCCCGCCGCTGTTGTACTTCAGCTGGCGGGCGACCTTTGTCTGCTTGGCCTTGGCCCGGCCGCGCCCCATGGCTCGACCCCCTCGGTGACGGGGCTCGACGGCCCCAGAGTCTGACACGCGTTCATGGTTCGGATCGGGCTCTCCGTGGAGAGACCGTCCGTAGGGGTTTAACGGTACCTGCTTCCGCGGCCATACGGTACGCCGCCCGCATGACGTGCCCCGGTGCAGGACCAATGAGGCGCCCCGTCCTCGCTGGTCAGCTGCGATTTTAACCCTTTCCTGGCGGGCGACCCGCCGAAGTGCAGTGAGTTCCGTCTCGCCGCAACCCCGGCGGGCGCACGTCAGGGGTCGTTATGACGGGTCGACAGCCGGGGACGAGCCCTTCGCGGCCTTCGCCGCACGGGCGTCCGCCATCCGCTGCTCGGCGATCCGGTCGGCCGCCGCGGCCGGCGGGATCCCGTCCGCCTTCGCGCGAGCGAATATTTCCAGCGTGGTGTCGAAGATCTTCGTGGCCTTCGCCTTGCAGCGGTCGAAGTCGAAGCCCCGCAGCTCGTCGGCGACCTGGATGACCCCGCCCGCGTTCACCACGTAGTCGGGCGCGTAGAGGATCCCGCGGTCCGCGAGGTCCTTCTCCACGCCCGGGTGGGCGAGCTGGTTGTTCGCGGCGCCGCAGACGACCTTCGCCGTCAGGACGTTCACCGTCCGGTCGTTCAGGGCCCCGCCGAGCGCGCAGGGGGCGTAGATGTCCAGGCCCTCCACGCGGATCAGCGCCTCCGTGTCGGCGACCGCGGTGACCTTGCCCGGGTGCTTGTCGAGGATCCGCTGCACGGACTCCTCCCGCACGTCCGTGATGACGACCTCGGCGCCGTCCTCCAGCAGGTGCTCGACCAGGTGGTGGCCGACCTTGCCGACGCCCGCCACGGCGACCTTGCGGCCGCGCAGGGTCGGGTCGCCCCACAGGTGCTGGGCGCTGGCCCGCATGCCCTGGAAGACGCCGAAGGCGGTGAGGACCGAGGAGTCCCCGGCGCCGCCGTTCTCGGGGGAGCGGCCGGTCGCCCAGCGGGTCTCGCGGGCCACGACGTCCATGTCCGCCACGTACGTGCCGACGTCGCAGGCCGTGACGTAGCGGCCGCCGAGGGACTCCACGAACCGGCCGTACGCCAGCAGCAGTTCCTCGGACTTCAGTACGTCGGGGTCGCCGATGATGACGGCCTTGCCGCCGCCGAGGTCGAGACCGGCGAGGGCGTTCTTGTACGACATGCCGCGCGAGAGGTTCAGCGCGTCGAGGACGGCTTCCTCGTCCGAGGCGTACGCGTGGAAGCGCGTACCGCCGAGGGCGGGGCCCAGGGCGGTGGAGTGGATCGCGATGACGGCCTTCAGGCCGGAGGCTCGGTCCTGGCACAGCACGACTTGCTCGTGGCCGCCCTGTTCCGTGCGGAACAGGGTGTGCAGGACGCCGTCGGTCATTTCGGTCACGGTGGTGACTCCCATGGAAAGAGATGCGGCGGAATGACGCCCGCCCTGCGGGTGGGGGAGGGCGCGCTGGGAGCAGAGTAAGACCTGCGGGCCGCGCGTAGGCGACCTGTCCGGAGATCGGAACACTCCGGGGGTGCACGAGCCCCCCGGGGCGGGCCCGGCGCGGGGTCGGCGGGCGGCCCGGCGAGTAGCTCCCGGCGGGGCGGGGGAGTACGAGAGCGTGAGCGAATCCCCCGACCCCAAGCTGCCCGCGGCGCGCTCGGCGCCGACCGTCCCGTACGCCTCCTACCTGCGCGTCTACGAGCCCCTGGCGGCCTTCGCGGAGCCGGAGCGCACGCACTGGGCCTCGTACGCGCGGCGCGGCGTGGTGGCGACGGCCCAGGACGAACTGCGTCGCTCCCTCTCCGACTTGGTCCGGGTCCCGGTGGTCGGGGTGCCGGCGCAGGAGAGCGCGGACGCCTTCACGGCGGAGGTGGACGGGGTGCTGCTGGTCTGCCCGTGGCGGACCAGACTGCGCGGCTGGCTGGCGCTCCAGGAGCTGGTCGACCAGTTCCCGCAGCCGGTACTGGACGCGGCGCTCCCGCCGGGGGCGCGGCGGCGGGCGGCCGAGGAGTACGAGCGCTGGCGCGAGCGGAATCCGGACGCGCGCCCGTGGATCCGTACCGCGGTGTGGCAGGTGCCGCTGCGCTGGTTCGTACTGGTGGCCGACGACGAGCGGGAGTACCTGCCGGGCGAGCGGATGCGCTACCGGACGCCGATGGTGCAGGCCCGGCGGCGGCTCGCGCGGGCGCTGCGGATCCTGCGGGCCGCCGAGGGGTACGCGGGGCTCGCGGAGGGGCTGGTGGACGTCGGCAGCTGGCTGGAGGAGTTCCACCCGCGCTCGATGGTCGAGCTGGACTACGCGGGGCTGGTCCACGCCCTGCCGGCGGACCGGCTGCGCACCGACCGCTCGGCCCGGGACGTGGCGGTGGGGATCGCGGCGCTGCGGGCCGGGGACGAGGCCGCGGCGGCGGAGGCGTACGCGGAGCTGGCGGAGCGCTGGCGGGAGGTCCGGGAGAGACTGTTCGCGAACTGACGCCCGGACCGATCCCTCAAGTCCTTGATCGCGACGCATTCGGGCCTTAGTTCCAGGACCTACGTCCCGATACGGGCCATTGGCTCAAGCGTGACGGACCGCACTATCTACACCCTTGCGCCCTTCCCCTACCCTCGTGCCAAAATAGGACAAGGAGTCCGGGGAGGGTTCCTTCCACCCAACTTTGGGCGGAATGCTCGGCATTGCACTCTACGGGGGGTCCTGATGACTCCTGATCGCTCTGTGACTGATCGTCACAGTGGGGTGACTGTCCGTTATGGGGCGGTCCATCGGCTTCCGCCGCTGATGAACACCTCGGAGGGCAATTCCATCGGTTTGGCCGTCGAGGCTGGACGGATGGTGTAGTTGTAGTGCCGAGGACAAGCCGTTCGTCCTATAACCGACTCGGCCCGCGTGTGTCCATTTCGGGCAACGCGGGCCAAGGTGCAGAATTTAGAGGAAAGAACCGAGATGGTTCGGTTCTCCCGAGGAGGCCGCTCATGACCGCTCGCACCCCTGATGCCGAGCCGCTGCTGACCCCGGCTGAGGTTGCCACGATGTTCCGCGTGGACCCGAAGACGGTCACCCGCTGGGCCAAGGCTGGCAAGCTCACGTCCATCCGCACCCTGGGTGGACACCGCCGTTACCGCGAGGCCGAGGTTCGCGCACTGCTCGCGGGAATTCCGCAGCAGCGCAGCGAGGCCTGAGGTCGCGCAAGCACCCCGCTTTACCGGGCTTGAATCGGGTCCCCCAATCCGATGAAACCCACAGGGCTTCAAACGCCTGGACCTGCCCCAACAGGTCCTTGTCGTCGGATCGCGCTGGACTCCGCCGGGTCCAGCGCGATCCTTTTTTATGCCCGGGGAGGGGTGGAATCGGGTGCGCGCGGGGGGCCGGCAGGGTGGGTGCCATTGCACATATTAAATCGAGCACGCGTATGGGTGCGATAAATGTGCGAGTCTCAAAAACTCATGTGGTGACTCCCGTCACAGGCAGTGACTCTTGTACAACCCGCAATGCACCCGTAAGGGGACGTGCGTCGCAGAGTGCCTCATGCGGACGGGGGATTTTCCCGGCAGGAGTCCAGGGGGGTGCCGGGGCTCCAGAGGGTTCCCGCGGCTCCCGGGGTTCCCGGAGCTCCCGGGGCTCCCGGGGGGTCAAACGCAGCAGGGCCCGCATCCCTTGGGGATGCGGGCCCTGCTCTTCTTGCGAACCTGACGGGACTTGAACCCGCGACCTCCACCTTGACAGGGTGGCGAGCTAACCAACTGCTCCACAGGTCCTTGATTTGCGGCCGCTGGGCGGCTGCGAATCAGACTGTACCCCAGCTCAGGGGGTGCAGTCGAACCCGATCAGCGGGCCGGGCCCGGGGCCGCCGCATCCACCGCCTTCACGATCCGTTTGTCGGAGATCGGATACGCCGTCCCGAGCGCGTGCGCGAAGTAGCTGACCCGGAGTTCCTCGATCATCCAGCGGATGTCGGTGACCGCGGACGGCACCGGCCGGCCCTTCGGCAGCTGCTCCAGCAGCCACGCGTACTCGTCCTGCATCTCGTGCACCTTCTGCATGCGCGTGGTGTCGCGCTGGGCGCCCGTCGGCATCTGCTGGAGCCGCCGGTCCACCGCCACCAGGTAGCGCATCAGGTCCGGCAGCCGGCGCAGGCCCGTCAGCGTCACGAAGCCGGCCGGTACGAGGGCCGCCAGCTGCGTCCTGACGTCCTGCACGTTCGCCACCAGGGCCAGGCTGTTCGTGGCCTTCAGACGGCGCTCACAGGCCTGCCAGGCGGCCAGCACCTGCTGCACCTGGGCCACCGTCCGCACGGTCGTGTCCACGAGGTCGGCGCGGACGGCCTCGTAGAGGGCGCGGAAGGCCGCCTCGTCCCACGCCGGGCCGCCGTGGTCGGCGATCAGCTTGTCGGTCGCGGCGGTCGCGCAGTCGTCGAACAGCGCCTGGATGGAGCCGTGCGGATTGCGGGACAGGGCCAGCTTCTGCTGGTTGGTCAGGTGGTCCGAGGCGAACTTCGCCGGGTTCACCGGGATGTTCAGCAGGATGAGCCGGCGCGTGCCCAGCCACATCGCCTGCTGCTGCTCGGCCTCCGTGTCGAAGAGCCGTACGGACACGCTGGTGCCCTCGTCCACCAGCGCCGGGTACGCCTTCACCGGCTGGCCCGCCCGCCGGGTCTCGAAGACCTTGGTCAGCGTGCCGATCGTCCAGTCGGTCAGCCCGGTGCGCTCCAGCGACTCCCCGCCCGCGCGCTCGGCGGTGGCCGCGGCGGCCTTGGAGAGGGCCTGGCGGGCCTTCGGCTTCAGCTTCAGCCGCAGGGCCTCCAGGTCCTTGTCCTCGGCGAGGTTCTTGCGGCGCTCGTCGACGATCCGGAACGTGATCTTCAGGTGGTCCGGGATCCGGCTGAGGTCGAAGTCCTCGGAGGTGACCGGGACCCCGACCATCCGCTGGAGCTCGCGCGCCAGCGTCACCGGCAGCGGTTCCTGCAGGGGTACGGCCGTGTCCAGGAAGCGGGTCGCGAAGTTCGGCGCGGGCACGTAGTGCCGGCGGATCGGCTTCGGCAGCGACCGGATCAGCTCGGTGACGACCTCTTCCCGCAGGCCCGGGATCTGCCAGTCGAAGCCCTCGTCGGTGACCTGGTTCAGCACCTGGAGCGGGATGTGGACGGTCACGCCGTCCGCGTCCGCGCCGGGCTCGAACTGGTAGGTCACCCGGAACTTGAGCTGCCCCTGGCGCCAGGAGTCCGGGTAGTCGGCCTTGGTGACCCCGGCGGCCTTCTCGGTGAGCAGCATCTCGCGCTCGAAGTCGAGGAGTTCGGGCTCCTCGCGCCGCTTGTGCTTCCACCAGGAGTCGAAGTGCGCCCCGGAGACCACGTGGTCGGGGATCCGCTGGTCGTAGAAGTCGAAGAGGGTCTCGTCGTCGACCACGATGTCGCGGCGGCGCGCCCGGTTCTCCAGCTCCTCGACCTCGGTGAGGAGCTTGCGGTTGTCGGCGTAGAACTTGTGGTGCGTGCGCCAGTCGCCCTCGACCAGCGCGTTGCGGATGAACAGCTCGCGCGAGACCTCGGCGTCGATCCGGCCGTAGTTGATCTTCCGCTGGGCGACGATCGGCACGCCGTACAGCGTGACCTTCTCGTACGCCATGACGGCCGCCTGGTCCTTCTCCCAGTGCGGCTCGCTGTACGTGCGCTTGATCAGGTGCTGGGCGAGCGGCTCGACCCACTCCGGCTCCACCTTGGCGTTGACCCGGGCCCACAGCCGCGAGGTCTCCACCAGCTCCGCGGACATCAGGAACTTCGGCTGCTTCTTGAAGAGCGCCGAGCCCGGGAAGATCGCGAACTTGGCGGACCGGGCCCCCAGGTACTCGTTCTTGTCGGTGTCCTTGAGGCCGATGTGCGAGAGCAGGCCGGCCAGCAGCGAGATGTGCACGCTCGTCTCGGGGGCGTCGCCCTCGTTGACGTGGATGCCCATGCCCTTGGCGACCGTACGCAGCTGCGAGTAGATGTCCTGCCACTCGCGGATCCGCAGGAAGTTCAGGTACTCCTGCTTGCACATCCGGCGGAACGAGGACGAGCCGCGCTCCTTCTGCTGCTCGCGGACGTAGCGCCACATGTTGAGGAACGAGAGGAAGTCGCTGGTCTCGTCCTTGAAGCGGGCGTGGTTCTGGTCGGCCTGCGTCTGCTTGTCCGAGGGCCGTTCGCGCGGGTCCTGGATGGACAGGGCCGCCGCGATGACCATGACCTCGCGGACGCAGTTGTTCTTGTCCGCCTCGACCACCATGCGGGCCAGGCGCGGGTCCACGGGGAGCTGCGAGAGCTGTCGGCCCATCTGGGTGAGCCGCCTCGACGGATCCTTCTCGGCGGGGTCCAGCGCGCCGAGCTCCTGGAGCAGCTGGACGCCGTCGCGGATGTTGCGGTGGTCCGGCGGGTCGATGAAGGGGAACTTCTCGATCTCGCCGAGGCCGGCCGCGGTCATCTGGAGGATGACGGAGGCCAGGTTCGTACGCAGGATCTCGGCGTCCGTGAACTCGGGACGGGCGTTGAAGTCGTCCTCGGAGTACAGCCGGATGCAGATGCCGTCGCTGGTACGGCCGCAGCGGCCCTTGCGCTGGTTGGCGCTGGCCTGGGAGATCCGCTCGATGGGCAGCCGCTGGACCTTGGTGCGGTGGCTGTAGCGGGAGATCCGGGCGGTGCCCGGGTCGATCACGTACTTGATGCCGGGGACGGTGAGGGAGGTTTCGGCGACGTTCGTCGCGAGAACGATCCTGCGGCCCGTGTGCTGCTGGAACACCCGGTGCTGCTCGGCGTGCGAGAGGCGGGCGTAGAGGGGGAGGACCTCGGTGAAGCGAAGATTCCGCTTGTTCAGGGCGTCCGCCGTGTCGCGGATCTCGCGCTCGCCGGAGAGGAAGACCAGGACGTCGCCGGGACCCTCGGACTGGAGCTCGTCGACGGCCTCGCAGATCGCGGTGATCTGGTCGCGGTCGCTGTCCTCGCCCTCCTCCTCCAGGAGCGGGCGGTAGCGGACCTCGACCGGGTACGTACGGCCGCTGACCTCGACGATCGGAGCATCGCCGAAATGCCGGGAGAACCGCTCCGGGTCGATGGTCGCCGAGGTGATGATCACCTTGAGGTCGGGGCGCTTGGGCAGCAGGGTGGCCAGGTAGCCGAGCAGGAAGTCGATGTTCAGCGACCGCTCGTGGGCCTCGTCGATGATGATCGTGTCGTACGCGCGCAGCTCGCGGTCCGTCTGGATCTCGGCGAGCAGGATGCCGTCCGTCATCAGCTTCACGAAGGTCGCGTCCTGGTCCACCTGGTCGGTGAACCGGACCTTCCAGCCGACGGTCTGCCCGATCTCGGACTTCAGCTCCTCGGCGATCCGCTCCGCGACCGTGCGGGCGGCGATCCGGCGGGGCTGGGTGTGCCCGATCATGCCCCGGACGCCGCGGCCCAGCTCCATGCAGATCTTGGGGATCTGCGTGGTCTTGCCGGAACCGGTCTCACCGGCGACGATCACGACCTGATGGTCGCGTATCGCCTCGGCGATCTCGTCCTTCTTCTGGCTGACGGGCAGGTTCTCGGGATACGTGACCTCCGGCATCCGCGAGGCACGGCCGGCCAGTCGCGCGGCGGCCTTCTCGGCCTCCGCGGCGATCTCGTCGAGCACGGCCTGCTTGGCCTCGGTCTTTCGGATGCGGCGGGCGCCTTCGAGGCGGCGGCCGAGGCGGTGCGCGTCACGGAGGGAGATCTCACCGAGAAGCGTCTGCAGGGCGGCGAAGGAAGTAGACATACCTGATCGAGGATCTCACCCGCGGGCGCCGGGTGGCGAACGCATTTGTGCACCCTCCCCGTACCATTTCGGGACGAGATCGCCTGAACCGATCCGCTGACCGAGTGAGAGGCCCGCCATGTCCCGCGCCCGTGGTGTGTGGTGGCTGCTCGCTGCCGTGCTCGCGGTGCTGGTGGGGTGTGCGGTGCCTGCGGCGGCGCTTCCGGTTCCGGGTTCCGCTTCTGTTCCGGTTTCGGGTGCGGTGTCCGCTCCGGTGTCCGCTTCGGTGTCCGTTTCGGAATCCGGCGCGACGGTTGCTCCGGCGCACGCCGTGGCCCCCGTGGCCGCCGTGTCCTCCGCCGGGCGGGGGCCCTCGTGCGATCCCGGGACCCGGGATCACGGGCGGGCCCCGGGCGTGCCGCCGCGGGGATCCGGGGAGCACGCGCACGCCCCGGTGGGGCGGCCCGCGGTGGAACAGGCCTGGGCGGACCGGGCGCCGCCGGTGCGGGTGCTCCTACGGGGGCCGGACCAGCCGGCACCGGGTCCGGTGGAGCTGTCCGTGATGCGGGTGTAGAGGACCGGCCCTGCCGCTGGTCCGATTCACCACCCGTAGCTCTGGAGCACCCGTATGTCCTCTTCCCCTTCTCGTTCCTCTTCCTCGTCCTCTTCTTCCTCCGCTTCCGCGCGCAAGCGGCTGCTGATCTCCGCCGGGGTCGCGGTCGCCGCCGTCACCCTCGGGATCGTGTCCTGGCAGGCCACCGCGCCCGAGGACAGGCCCGCCCGGACCTCCTCCTCCGCCGCGGCCGCGCCCAAGGGCTCGGACGTGCACGCCGAGCTGGCGAAGCTGGCCCGCCGCGAGTCCGGCGACAAGCTGGCCGCAGGCCGGGCGGACGCCCCCGTCGTGCTGATCGAGTACTCCGACTTCAAGTGCGGCTACTGCGGCAAATTCGCCCGCGACACCGAGCCCGCACTGGTGAAGAAGTACGTCGAGGACGGCACCCTGCGCATCGAGTGGCGCAACTTCCCGATCTTCGGCGCCGACTCCGAGGCCGCCGCCAAGGCCGCCTGGGCCGCCGGGCAGCAGGACCGCTTCGCGCAGTTCCACGCGGCCGCTTACGCCGACGGAGCCAAGGAGAAGGGCTTCGGCCAGGCGCGGCTGCTGGAGCTGGCCCGCGAGGCCGGGGTCCCGGACCTGGAGCGGTTCCAGCGGGACATGGCCGGCGAGGGCGCCGCGGCCGCCCTGCAGAAGGACCAGGAGGAGGGCTACCGCATCGGCGTCACCTCCACCCCGTCCTTCCTGGTCAACGGGCAGCCGATCGCGGGCGCCCAGCCGCTCGACGCCTTCGCCGCGGCGATCGCCAAGGCCAAGGCGCAGGCAGAGCCGCAGGCTGCGAAGTGACCGGCGTCGGCGACATCGGGTACCTGGCCGCGCTGCTGGGCGGGCTGCTCGCGCTGCTCAGCCCGTGCAGCGCGCTGCTGCTCCCCGCGTTCTTCGCGTACTCGATCGACTCGACCTCGCGGCTGCTCGCGCGGACCGGGATCTTCTACGCGGGCCTCGCGAGCACCCTCGTACCGCTGGGCGCGGCCGGCTCGTACGCCGGGCGGTTCTTCCACGGCAACCGCGACGGGCTCGTCCTGGCCGGCGGCTGGCTGATCATTGCGCTCGGGGTCGCGCAGATCCTGGGCCTGGGCTTCGCCTCGAAGCGGATCTCGGAGCTGTCGGGGCGGATCCGGCCGACCACAGCCGTGTCGGTGTACGCGCTGGGTGCGGTCTACGGGCTCGCCGGGTTCTGCGCCGGCCCGATCCTCGGCAGCGTCCTGACGGTGGCGGCGGTCAGCGGCAGCCCGGTCTACGGCGGCCTGCTGCTGGCGGTGTACGCGCTGGGGATGGCCGTACCGCTGTTCCTGCTGGCGCTGCTGTGGGAGCGGTTCGACCTGGGCCGGCGGCGCTGGCTGCGCGGGCGGGCCGTCCGGGTGGGCCGCTTCGAGCTGCACACCACCTCGCTGTTGTCGGGGCTGTTCTTCATCGCCCTCGGCGCGCTGTTCCTCGCGTACGACGGGGCGAGCGCGCTGCCGGGGCTGCTCGACGTGGACGACTCGTACGCGGTGGAGCAGTGGGTCCGGTCGTTCGCGGACGCGGTTCCGGACTGGGCGCTGCTCGGGCTGGTGGCGGCGGGCGCGGCGGCGGTCGGCGTCACGCAGTGGCGCCGCGGCGAGCGCCGGGAGAGGGAGAACGGGTAACGCAGAAGGCCCCGTCCGATGGACGGGGCCTTCTTGTGGTGGCTGGGGCCGGGGTCGAACCGGCGACCTATCGCTTTTCAGGCGATCGCTCGTACCAACTGAGCTACCCAGCCACGAGACCGTTTCCGGCCTCAGCGATCCTGACGGGACTTGAACCCGCGACCTCCACCTTGACAGGGTGGCGAGCTAACCAACTGCTCCACAGGACCTTGCAGTGTGCGAGACCAAGTCTTGCACACGGTAATGCGTACCCCCAACGGGATTCGAACCCGTGCTACCGCCTTGAAAGGGCGGCGTCCTGGGCCACTAGACGATGAGGGCTAAAGGCCCGCCTGGGCGCTTTCCAGCGCGTCGGGGACGTGAGAAGCATATGGGATCCGGGGAGCTATCGCCAAAACGGTTTCTCCCCCGCATGCGGCAGGTGCCCCCACCGGAGGGACAATGGCCCGGTGCTGGAGATGACGCGCGAGGAGTTCGAAGAGCTCGTCGCAGAGGCCCTGGACCGCATCCCGCCGGAGCTGACGCGGCTGATGGACAACGTGGCGGTGTTCGTCGAGGACGAACCGCCGGCGGACGATCCCGAGCTGCTCGGTCTGTACGAGGGGACCCCGCTGACGGACCGCGGCGAGTGGTACGCCGGGGTGCTGCCGGACCGGATCACGATCTACCGGAACCCCACGTTGCGGATGTGCGAGGACCGGGAGAGCGTGATCGCGGAGACGGAGGTCACCGTGGTGCACGAGATCGCCCATCACTTCGGGATCGACGACGAGCGGCTGCACGCGCTGGGCTACGGGTGACCGGGCCGGAGCAGCAGCGTGGAGACGTGGGCGCGGGCTTGGGCTTGGGCTCGGAGGCGATCGATCCGGACGTCGACCTCCATGTGCCCGGGCAGCGCGCCGAACGACCCGGCCCGGTGCTCGCGGCGATCGCGGCGGGCGGCGCGCTCGGGGCCTCGGCGCGGTACGGGGCCTCGCTGCTGTGGCCGGCCGCCGGGCCCGGTGCCTTCCCGTGGACGACCTTCTGGACCAACGTGATCGGCTGCGCGCTGATCGGGGTGCTGATGGTGCTGATCAGCGAGGGCGGCCGGACGGCCCCGCATCCGCTGGTCCGGCCGTTCGCGGGGGTCGGGGTGCTCGGCGGGTTCACCACGTTCTCCACGTACGCGGTGGACTTCTCGCGGCTGCTGGACGCCGGGGAGGCCGGGCGCGCGCTGGCGTACGCCGGGCTCACGGTGGTGGCGGCGCTGGGCGCCGTGTGGGCGGGGGCCGCGGTGACCCGCCTCGCGACCGGTCTCCCCGTACGGGGCGGCTCGCGGAGGCAGGCGTGAACTGGCTGCTGGTGGTGGCGGGCGCGGTCGCGGGGGCGCCGCTGCGCTATCTGACGGACCGTGCGGTGCAGGCGCGGCACGATTCGGTGTTCCCGTGGGGGACCTTCGTGGTGAACGCGGGCGCGTGCCTGGTGCTCGGGGTGGTGACCGGGGCGGTGCTGGCCGGCGCGGCCTCCGGGCGGCTGAACCTGCTGCTCGGGCCGGGGCTTTGCGGGGCGCTGAGCACGTACTCGACGTTCTCGTACGAGACGCTGCGGCTGTACGAGCGCGGCTGGCGGTTCCTGGCGGCGGCGAACGTGGCGGCCTCGGTGCTGGCGGGGCTGGGCGCGGTGACGCTGGGGTCGCAGGTGGCGCGGCAGTTGTTCGCCTGAGCCGTCCGGCGGTTGGTGCGCGGGCGTGGCCGGCGGATTGCGGACAGGCGGTGTCCCCAAGGGCGTGTCTCTTACGGCGCAAAGGGAGTTGGGCATATTGACCCGCTCCCCGCGGACCCTGACCGCCCACCCCCGGCTGCCGCCGTGGGACCCCCAGGAGGTGCCCCGTGCGCCAGTTGTCCGCTTCCCTCCGGCTGGCCGCCGCCGTGCTCGCGGTCGCGGCCACGGCGGGCTGCATGAGCGTCGGCGAGGACGGCGCGAAGCCCGGGCCCTCCTCGTCGGCGGACCGCAAGGCGGCCGCGGAGGCGGCCGGAGGTTCCGCTTCCGGCAAGGGGTCGGGGGTCCACGGCAACGGCCACGGCTCGAAGCCGGGCGCGACGGGCGCGGACGGGAAGCCGGCCGAGGACGGCAAGGCGTCCGGTGCCACCGGGGCCTCCCCCAGCCCGGGCGCGCCCGCCGGCCGGCCCGGGGCCCCCTCGCCGTCGGCCGGTCCGGGCGGCGGGCCCGGCGGCCAGGGGCAGCAACCGACCTCGGGCGGATCCGGAAGCAGTGGTTCCGGTGGGACGCAGGTCACTCCGCCGCCGGCCCAGTCGCCGACCCCCGCGCCGCCCGTGACTTCGCCCACTCCGCCGGCCCCGACGCCCCCGGCTCCGGAGCCCAGCGCGTCGGCCACTTAGGGGCGGCCGACGGCCCCCGGGGGGTGGTGCCGGACGGGTGCCGGTCCTCCGGATCGGGGGGATCGTCGCAGGTCAGGACGGTTCGGGCCGGAACGACTTGCCAGACCCGGGGGAGGGTGCGTATGGTTATAGATCGTTTGATCCCATTGCCCGGCGCCGAATCCGAAGAGCGCCGTGTGGCGCGTACTCTCCCTAGCCGTGGCTGACCGCATTGAGGCGGTCGATTTGCGATTCACGGAGTTTGGGCGCGTGCCGAGACTCCGGAAGGTTTCGCATTTCGCATGTCCATTTCCAGTTCTGACCGTGCCGTCATGCCCGAGAACGACTCGAACGAGATCGTCGACGCCGTCGAGGCCCTTGTGGTCACCGAGGCGATCGAGGCCGCTGAGGCGGACGAGATCATCGAGGCCCTTGAGGCCGACGTGACGACCGACCAGTCCATCGACGCCGAGGCGGACGACGCCGACGCCGAGCCCACCATCACCTTCGGCGACCTCGGTCTGCCCGAGGGCGTCGTGCGCAAGCTCGCGCAGAACGGTGTCACCGCCCCCTTCCCGATCCAGGCCGCGACCATCCCGGACGCCCTGGCCGGCAAGGACATCCTCGGCCGCGGCCGCACCGGCTCCGGCAAGACCCTCTCCTTCGGTCTGCCCACCCTGGCCCGCCTGGCCGGTGGCCACACCGAGAAGAAGAAGCCCCGCGCGATCATCCTCACGCCGACGCGTGAGCTCGCGATGCAGGTCGCGGACGCCCTCCAGCCGTACGGCGACGTGCTCGGCCTGAAGATGAAGGTCGTCTGCGGCGGTACCTCGATGGGCAACCAGATCTACGCCCTGGAGCGCGGTGTCGACGTCCTCGTCGCCACCCCGGGCCGTCTGCGCGACATCATCAACCGCGGCGCCTGCTCCCTGGAGAACGTCCAGGTGGCCGTCCTCGACGAGGCCGACCAGATGGCCGACCTGGGCTTCCTGCCCGAGGTCACCGAGCTGCTCGACCAGATCCCCGGCGGCGGCCAGCGCATGCTCTTCTCCGCCACCATGGAGAACGAGATCGGCACCCTGGTCAAGCGCTACCTGTCCAACCCCGTCACGCACGAGGTCGACAGCGCGCAGGGCAACGTCACGACCATGACGCACCACGTCCTCGTCGTGAAGCCGAAGGACAAGGCGCCGGTCACGGCCGCCATCGCCGCCCGCAAGGGCCGCACCATCATCTTCGTCCGCACCCAGCTGGGCGCCGACCGCATCGCCGAGCAGCTCGTCGAGGCCGGCGTGAAGGCCGACGCGCTGCACGGCGGCATGACGCAGGGCGCCCGTACCCGCGTCCTCGCGGACTTCAAGGACGGTTACGTCAACGCGCTCGTCGCGACCGACGTCGCCGCCCGCGGCATCCACGTCGACGGCATCGACCTGGTCCTGAACGTGGACCCGGCCGGCGACCACAAGGACTACCTGCACCGCTCGGGCCGTACCGCCCGTGCCGGCAAGTCGGGCGTCGTGGTCTCCCTGGCCCTGCCGCACCAGCGCCGCCAGATCTTCCGCCTGATGGAGGACGCGGGCGTCGACGCCTCGCGCCACATCGTCCAGGGTGCCGGCGCCTTCGACCCGGAGGTCGCCGAGATCACCGGTGCGCGTTCGCTCACCGAGGTCCAGGCCGACTCCGCGAACAACGCCGCCAAGCAGGCCGAGCGTGAGGTCGCCGACCTCACCAAGCAGCTGGAGCGTCTGACGCGCCGTGCCGCCGAGCTGCGCGAGGAGGCCGACCGCCTGGTCGCCCGCTCCGCCCGTGAGCGCGGTGAGGACCCGGAGGCCGCTGTCGCCGAGGTGGTCGAGGCCGCCGAGGCCGAGGTCGCGGCAGCCGTCGCGGCCACGCCGGCCGCCGAGGAGCGCCCGTCGTTCCAGGCCCGCGACGACCGCGGCAGCTACGAGCGCCGCGACAACCGTCGTGACGACCGTGGCGGCGACCGCGGTGGCGACCGTGGCGGCTTCCGCTCCGGTGGCGACCGTCCGTCCGGTGGCTTCCGCTCCGGTGGCGACCGTCGTGACGACAACCGTGGTGGCGGCTTCCGCTCCGGCGGCGACCGTCCGTCGGGCGGCTTCAACCGTGACGACCGCGGTGGCGACCGTGGCGGCTTCCGCCGCGACGACCGTCCCTCCGGTGGCTTCCGCTCCGGTGGCGACCGTCGTGACGACAACCGTGGTGGCGGCTTCCGCTCCGGTGGCGACCGTCCGTCGGGCGGCTTCAACCGTGACGACAACCGTGGTGGCGGCTTCCGCTCCGGCGGCGGCGGCGACCGTCCGTCCGGTGGCTTCCGCTCCGGTGGCGACCGTCCCTCCGGCGGCTTCCGTCGCGACGACCGTCCGTCGGGCGGCTTCAACCGTGACGACCGCGGTGGCGACCGTGGCGGCTTCCGCCGCGACGACCGTCCCTCCGGTGGCTTCCGCTCCGGCGGCGGCGACCGCCCGTACGGCCGCCGCGACGACAACCGCCCCTCCGGCTCCGGCTCCGGCTCCGGCTCGACCGGCTCCTTCGGCGGCCGCCGCGACGACAAGCCCCGCTGGAAGCGCAACGGCTGACCCAGCCCCCGGCACCACTGGCTGAGCTGACTGCCTGACAGGGCCCCCACGACACCGTCGTGGGGGCCCTGTTTGCGTTTTGCGAGCCGCGACGGGCCCGGTCAGCCGATACTCGATCGGCTGACGGTTGGTCTCCGGCTATGCTCTGGGGTGAGCACACGCGGGCCATTAGCTCAATTGGCAGAGCAGCGGACTTTTAATCCGTTGGTTGTCGGTTCGAGTCCGACATGGCCTACGGCTCACGAAGCGCCCCACCCGATCCGTCGGGTGGGGCGCTTCGCCGTACCGTGGAGGACCTTTGGCCTTGACGTGGGCCCGAAGTGACCCTGTCGGCGCAGCAGGCCGTCCTGGGCCGATCAGTAGGCTTCCCCACGTGCAGGGATCAAGTCCTTGCGGTAGTCGCCGTCGTCGAGAGCGCGGGCTTCGATTCGGACCGCCTTGAATCGACAGTCCATGCGGCGAGTGAGCTCATCGAGCGCGTCCAGGTGCTCGTCCGTGAAGCTGGGTGCGATCCAGATCGCGGCGTATGCCTCGACTTCGATCGAGTAGGTGAGAAGTCTCCCGAGATGATCGTGATCAGATGGTTCGAGCTGGTTGAGCCATGCTGGCAGCCGTGCCGACCCTGTCGAGGTTCGCGGCCACCCAGGGCGTTAAGTTCTTCGCTTCGCTCGGGAACACGTCCCTCAGCTTCCTCACCGGCGGGATCATCATCACCGACTCGCGCTCCTTGCGTGCTTGCACCATCCGGGCCCAGTACTCGTCGCGTGAATATCCGTGCTCTGCGTAGAACTCCTCGGGAGTGCCGACGAGTTGATCAATCAGTGCGCCGTTGAAGCTGTCGAACAATGTCATGCGGCAGACCGTAGGGCGAGGCACTGACAATGCCTGCCGAGGCGGACGACTTTGTCGATGCGGAGGGCGCATGGCCACGTGGGCTGGGATGATGGCCGGCTGCTTCGTGGGGCGTCTGCCCGTGGCAACGAGGTGGCTCGATTTCATTCGGCGGAAGTTCGGATCAACGTGACGGCAGACGACCCGGACAGTGTCGTGGTGGAAGCGGCATGGCAGGCGCTACTTGGTTCAGAGGGGGTGAGCACCGAGTTGGTGGCGCCGGCGTACGCCGAGCCGAAGCTGCGGTAGCTCTTCCCGTTGGTCGGGATGTGGGAGCTGCACTTCCGCTGGTGCACCGAGCACCGCTTCACCTGGGCTGTCCCTTACATCGGGCCGAGGTCGGCAGGTGCCGATGTGACCGGGCCCTGCTACATCGAAGGCCCCTCCCGCTCTGAGGCGGTCGATGAGGTCGCAACCGCGCGGCAGATGGTCGCCATGATGGTGGAACGCCTGCCGGCCGGTTGCGGCTCTGCATTCATCGGGACCGGCCAGGAACTGGCTGAACGGGAGAGCGCGAGGCCGTAGCTTCACGGCTGTCATGGGTAGACGCCCGAAGTGAGGCCGGACGCCCGTGGACGGGGTGTCACGGGCCCGCGGCCGGATGACCGAGGCACTCCGTGCTCGCGCTGTCGTCGGGCCTAGCGTTGACTCGTACGGGCGTCGGGCGTCGGTCGTTGGGGGACCTGGCTGGGGGCCTCCAGCGGCGAGTGGAGGACCTTCTGCATCGGTTCGGCGTCGGCGGCGGTTAGACGTACTCGTCGGACTTCGCCCCCGAGGCCCGCAGGAATGGACCGGATCTTCCCGCGCGGTGCCCGCGGCGAAGAGGGCCGAGCCCACCTGTATGGGCAGGACCCAGGACTCCCGGGTCTCGAGCTCGTTCGAGCCAGAGTCCTGGAGACAGCGCCACTTCGCCGCAGCGAGCGAAGGGCAGCGCGTCGTGACGGTCGAGCGCCGATTCCTCGAGGTCTGCCCGTGCACCTCGGCGGCCCGGGCGATCGGCGCGCCGACTTCGGCCGGCTTGGTCCTCCTCGGTTCAGTACCCCTTGTGCCACTGGTGGGCGGCGGCGAGAGCGCGGTGGAAGCCCGCGTGATCGTGCCTACGACCTGGTGGAACAGCTCCATCGGTGGATACACCAGCTTGCTCACCGCCTCCCGGTCCGTCATGAGGGCCCCCGCGTCCGTGCCGTCGACCGCGGCCTCCAGCTTCGAGCTGAAGCCGTCGCCACCGAGCCAGTACGTCTGAAGGGCGGCGATCCAGGCGTACTCGAACTCGTCGAAGCCCGAACCCTTCTCCCTCAGGAGGGCCGGCGGCACCCGGCACAGAGCCGTGATCCTGTGTCGCTCACGACAGACGACGGCCAGGTGACAAGCGGTGAGCATGGTGCCGGGGTCGCGTATGCCTGCGGACCGGTCGCCTGGAGTGTGCGTCCTTGTGCGCGATACGGCACTGAACGTGTTCCTCGGTCGTGGTCGCGGCGGCGAACACGGCGGAGCTGAGCTGCATCGAGTCCACCCGGCGTCCCAGGTGGGGAAGATCGCCCCTCGCGGGTCCATCAAGCAGTGCGCCTTGGCCAGCATGAGTGCGGTGTCCAGGGCTTCGCCCAGAGCGGTGGAATCCTCCTCCAGACCACCGATCCACCCCTCCGCACCCTCCGGCCAGCTCAGGGTTGGTGGCGGGCCGACGTTTACGTGGGGAACTCGCCCACCCAGGCACGGGTAAGGAGGTGGTGGGGGAGGTATCCCGATTCGACGTTGATGGACATCCCGCCGTCGTACGCGTGGCAGGCGAGGGCCAAGGGGGCCAAGGCGAGGTGTCCCTCGGGCTTCTCTGCTCGCTTTTCGTCGGCGGTCCAGTACGCCTTGTGCAGTTCGAGGGACTGGACGAGGAACTCGTTGAAGCCGGTGGGGTTGTTGGTGATGAGGAGGTAGAAGAGATTGATGGGCGGGGCGAGCACGGTCTGGAGCAGACTGTGGGGGGTGATGGTGGCGACGTCGGGCTGGGACATCTCGACGGCTCGGGTGAGCTTGTCCACGAGCTCGGGGCCTTGGAGCCAGTACGTCTGGAGGGCGTCCACCCAGTGCCAGACGAATGTGTCGTAGCCGCTGGATGCGATGCGGCTGAGCGGGACCTCCGCCAGTTCGGTGAGTCGCTGCTGGTCGCGGCAGACCATGGCGAGCCAGAACGTGGTCAGCCACGTGCCCAGGTCGGCGAAGCTTGCCGGGCCTTGGGCGGGCAGCGTGCGCATCTCGCGATTGATCCGGCACTCCACGGTTCCCTCGTCCGCGCTCACGGTGGCGAACACGGCCGACCCCAGCTGGAGCGTGTTGACCACGGCTTCCCAGGTCTCCAGCTTCGCCGCCCGAGGGTCCACGGTGCAGCGCGCACCGAGGTGCAGGAGTGCATCGTTGAAGACCGTAGGGAGTGAATGAGGGTATTCATCCAGCTCGTCGATGTCCTGAGCGAGATTGCCCCCGAGATACTCAGCCCATTCCTCTTCCGTGGCGCCGGGCGTGAAGTGGCGGGTCACGATGACGGTCACGGAAGGGTCCCCTTGGTGATATCGAAGCGCTGATAGTGGTAGCCATTGTACGCGTGAGCGTTATGGTCACCCTTGACGACCACGTAGTCTAGCTCGCCCTTCTTAAGCGCCGTCTTCAGTGCGCGGGCGAGGTCTCTTTCGCTCTTGATCGTCTTACCTCGATCCTCCATCTCGCGGATGATGTCGAGGAAATATTCCTGCGATCCTTGCGAAACCCTGCGTCCGTTGGGGAGGTTCCGTCCTCCAAGTTTCGTATTGATACTGCTCTTGGCTTCGACGACGACGTATCTGCCGTCTGGGCGACGCCACACCTGGTCAAATTGGTCGTTGCCGTTCTTGGGCCCGTGGAGGGTCTGCTTCGAAGCCCCGGCGTGGTTCTCCGTGATGTAATGGTGCTCTGCTACGAACTCTCCGTAGCTTTCCGTCACCTTGACCATCTGTGTGTGGGATTCCCTGTACACGCCGCGACTTTCCGACCAAAGGCCAAGCGATTCATCCGTCCCGTGCACCTTGTGGCTGGATTCTGCATCCTTCTTGAGGGAATCGGCGAGCTTGTCCCACTCAATCGCGAAATAACGGTCTCGGGTCACCTCCTTCAGCTTTTCCAGGCGCGGCGCATCCGACACGGTTTCCGCGCCCTTGTGGATTAGTGCCGGATCGAGGTAATGCGGCTTCGGGGGCTCGGGGGCATCCTTAGCGCGAATCCACGGGGCGTTTTCGTTTGCTCTGCTGAGCTGTGGTGGTGTAGTGCGACTCTCGTCCTTGAAGTCGAGGTTCTTCCGGTTTCCATTGTTCTTGTAGTAGTCGTCGAAGTATCCGGGCTCCTCGTTGGCCCGGTATACCTGGATGTCCTGGATCTGCGTCTCGGTGAGACGCCCGGGAGTCCCGTAGGGGTTGTCGCCGTCCAGCATGAAGCTGGGGCGCTCCACCGGCTTGCGCGGCGTGGCAGGGCCCCCCGTCGCGGCCTGGTCCGAGGCGTTGCCGGGGGTGGTAGCGTCCCCCGCGTCGTGGCCGGGGTTGTCCAGGCCGCCCGTCCCCGGAGCGTCCGGGTGGCCGCCGCCCGTGCCGGGGCCCTCGCCGTGGGGGCCGGTGGACGGGGTGTCCGGGTGGCCTGCCGTGGAGGGGGTGTCCGGGTGGGTGCCCCCGGGGGGTGGGCCGTCGGGGTGGCCGCCTCGGGGGGTGTTGTCCAGGTTGTTGGTGGGGCCGTGGCCCGCCGTGCTGCCCGGGGCGTGGTCCGGGGTGTGGTCGGGCGGGGTGTGGTCGGGCGGGGTGTGGGGGTGGGATGTGTCCGAGCCGAGGCGGATCATGTCGTCGCCGCCGCGGGCGCCCACGCCTGCCAGTTCCGGGACTCTTGCCGGGGCTGGGGTGTCCGCGTTCGGGGCGTGCGCCGGCTGGCCGGTCGGGGCGTCCTTGGCGTGCTGGGTGATCGCGCCGTCGGCGTCGTAGATGTTGCCCTTCGGGTCCATGAACTGCGTCGGGCCATCCACGGGGAGCTTGACCGTGCCCGGGGGGAGGGCGGCGGTGCCCTCGGGCAGCTTGATGTTGCCGTCCGGGAGCTTGATCGCACCGTCGGGAACGGCCGAGCCGGACGGGAGGTGGATCGAGCCGTCCGGGAGGTGGATGGAACCTTCCGGGAGGGCTATCGCGCCGTCCACGTTGATCTTCGGGACGTCGAACTTGCCCAGGCCCTTCAGGCCGGCCATCACATCGCCGATTTTGGATATGCCGGCGCCCGCGCCCTTGAAGACGTACGTCATCGGGTCGACGACCCTGCCGGCTTTGCCCGCCAAGGAGATGGCCTTCGCCGCCGCGCCCGCCTTGCCCGCGCCGGAGACGCCGCCGCCGCTGCCACCCGTACAGATGGTGGTGATCACGTTGAAGGTGACCGCGCCCCCGGCGCGGGCCGGGTTCGAGCCCCACTGGTCCCAGGCCAGAAGTGCCTTGCCTGTCTCCTTCATCGCCGAACGCGACTCACGCAGCCAGGAGGGGAGCTTGTCGTCGGGGACGGCGAAGAAGAGCGGGCCGACGCCGGGGATCGAGCTGATCGCCAGACCGGTACTGAGCTTGGCCAGGCCCGTCCACGAGGCCTTGAAGGTGTCCCAGCCGTCGAGTCCTACGAGGCCGCCGAGGCCCTTCAGAGTCCCCCAGACGCCGTCGACGAAGAAACCCTTGGTGAACTCCCAGGCGTGCTCCCACACCTGCCAGGCAGGGATCGACTCCTCCACCGCGTCACCCCAGGGCAGGGACTTCGCATGCTTCAGGTCCTCGGCGTTGTAGCCGTACATGTCCTTGCCGTGCGAGCCGTCGTCCTTCTTCAGCGGCTTGCCGCCCACCAGCGCGACGATCTTGGCGTAACAGGCACTCTCGACGTCCTGGAACTGGGTCCAGACCTCGGCGATCTCGTTGCGGCGATCGAGGTTCTCGTCGATCAGATCACCGTCTTCACGCCACTTCTTGTCGTCCGCCACCTTCGAGCGAAACGTTTCTGCTTCCCTCTTCAGGTTCTCCAGCTTCTTCACCAGCGGCTCTGCGTCGCGCGCGTACGTACCGAGTGCGCCCGCGATCGTGCACATGTCCGAGCTGAGCTTCAGCCCGAGATCCGACACCGGCTTGGTCGTCGCGAACAGCTGGTCCGCCTCGGGGGCCTGGTAGAAGGCCTGGAGCCCGCCGAAGCTCGTGTGGACGTCGCCCGCTTTGGTCGAGACCGTGGCCCCGCCCGACGAGATCGCCTTCACCTTCGTGTCCAGCACCTGCAGATTGCCGGTGAACACCGGCACTTCGGCCGGGTCGACCGGTGCGTTCCCGTTCACTTGCCACCCCTCGGCTGCTCACGCAGGGCCCCCAGGTTTACGGCCCGTGCCGCGTCCTGCGCGTGCTTGGCCGAGTCCAGGTCCCCTTCGAGGTACTCGTTCGTCGCCTTCACCGCGCCGAGGATGCAGGCCTCGATCCGATCGGCCATCGAATCGAATTCCGTCTTCCGGACGGACAAGTACTGGCCCAGAGCGGCCGCTACCGGACCCAGGGCCTTCTGCGTCGGGGGAGCGTGGCCGGGGGCGACAGGTCCCTGCAGCCTCGTTTCCGCGGCCGAGCCGGGTACGGCCGTTCCTGCCGCCTGAGCCGCCTCCGACATGGCGGTGATCAGGGCGTTCAACGCCGTCTGCAACTCGCCGGCGTTACCGCCGACCGTCTTCAACTGTCCCTGCACGCCCTGCGGCTTGATGTCCCACCCGGTCATTCAACGTCCCCCGTACTGCCCCGCGTCCTACGTCTGCACCCTGCTCAGCCGATGTTGTCGACCGCGGCCTTCGCCCGCGCCAGCGTCTGCTGCGCCGTGCCGTCGTTCTTCGCCATCGTCGTCTGCAACAGGCGGATGATGTTCTTCACCTCTTGAGAGGCGTTCTTCCAGCGCAGTTCCTTGGCGTGGTACTCGCCCGCCACGCCGTCCGCCTCGAAGTCCGTCATGGCCGCGGCCACCTGCGCTTCACGCGCGGCGATGACCTGCTCCAGCTGGTCGATCACGACCTTGATGTTGCCCTGCGCCTCGGTCGACGCGCCCGTGTTGTACGAACGGCGGTCCTGGCCACCGGCCATCGTCATCACGCTCCCCGTGAGATCGAAAATCCTGAACTTGCCCTGCAGTCCGCGTCAGCGGCCGCGGAAGCGGGCGGCGTCGAAGTTTGCGGATGCCATCTGCGTCTTCGCGTTCTCGCCGTGCTCCTGGTCACCCGACGAGAAGGCGCGCTCCATCCCCGACTGGCCGCCGAGGATGGCGGACAGAGAGGCGTTCAGCTCCTTGGTGATGCCGTCCGCGCGCTCCTTGAACGAGTCGAAGGCGACCTTGCCCTGGCCGTTGAACTTGCCCTCGAGCGGCTGCGCCGCGTTGATCAGCTGCGTAATCAGCGTCCCCAGGTCCGTACTCGAATTACCCGACTTGGACATCAGGTTCGTCAGAACCTGCGTCCCCATGTCGAACTTCATCCCACTCCCCCGCACATTCGAACGAACGAAAGTATGCCCATTTCTATCAAGTTGCGTCGCTGATGCAACGCGCAACCGGCAAGCTGTGACGAAGGCATGACATCAGCGGGCCCTGTCACGCGCCCTTCAAGTGCCGGACGAGGCGCTCGAATTCAGCCCACCCCCCGAGGTCCGACGGGTCCCCGGGAAGCGGGTAGTAGTACGCGGGCCGAGCCTTCGGCCCCATTCTGACGGGCGGCTCTGACAGTGGCGTACGTACGGCTCGGTCGTCTGGCATCGCCCGCACCTCCTCCGCGCCGAGCACGAAGGCGAGCGGCACACCCGGCCCCTCGAAACGCGGAGGAACCGTCAGGCCACGGCCGGCTTTGCGCAGTTGTAGGAGCATCGACTGCATCCGGTGACGGGTGGCGAGCGCCTCGGCCATCCTAGGCAAGGCGTCCAACGGCAGTTCCTCGTCGGGCCCGTAGCCGAACGCCAGGGTCACGTCTTCCTCGACCCCCGCCTTCGTACGGGTGATCCGCACGGTGGCGAGACCGGGCCGCTCCGGACCGCCGACCACCACGAGCCACGTCGGCTCGGGGGCCCGCGCGAAGGCCACATCAGTCAGCCGCCTCGGCGACCAGGGCAGGTTGGCCGGTTCAGCGGTCCCCCACCCCGCCGGCGGCTCGCCGGTCAGTTCGCGCCAAACCGTCTCCAGCGCCCCGCCGAGGACCAGCCGCTCGTCCGCCGGGTGGATCGTGCGGAAGGTGACGGCCAGCTGCCTCTCGCCCGTGTTCACGACCTGCAGGTACGAGGCCGCCACCGGCGTGCGCGGGTCGTCCTCGGTCGCACCGGCGGGCACCACCGTGGCGAACATGCCTTCCTGCCACCGCAGCACCGCGCCCGACAGGCCGTCGTAGTAGCCGTCCCGCTCGTCCTGCACGACCCACCGGGAGGGCCAGCCCGGCATGGCCGAGAGCACCGCCGGGGAGAGCCTCGTACCGGGCGGGGTGACGATCTGCAAGCCGAGCTCGGCCGCGGCGGCGGCCCGGAAGGCGTCGGAGAGCCAAGCCGTCATGGCGACCACCGGACGGTCCATGATGACGACGGCGACCTTGCCGGTCAGCACGTCGACGGCGGGCTGCGCCGCGGCTGGCGTCGGCGCGACGCTGGTCACGTCGCTCTGCACCACACCGAGCGAGCGGGTGGCCTCCGGCGGCCAGGCCGTCCCACCGGACAGAGCGGCGAGACGGGCCGCGAATGTCCCCGCGAGCCGTTCCGCCTCGGCGACACCGGTGGTGGCGCGGGCCTCGGTCCACCAAAAGGGGACCGGCGGCGCGGTGGCCCCGAGCAGCCGTTCGGCCTCGCCGGGCACCTGGATCAGCAGCGGCGCCTCGACCGAGACCAGGGGCCTGCCCTGCTCGTCGCAGAGCTGGACGACCGCCCCCTCGCCCGTCGCGTTCACCAGCTTGTCGGGCCCTCCGGAGAGCAGACCCGCGAGCACGGCCCAGGCGTCGGGCATCCGCTGGGTGAGGGCTATGACGTCCTTGGTCATGTGGTCGTACGGTCCTTCACGGTGTCGTTACTCGGGGGTGTACACGGTCTGGATCAGCCGGTTCGGCTGACCCCTGCGGATCAGCACGCAACGTCCGGCCGGCTGTTGGGAGGCGTACACGCCCGGGAACAGCTGGCCCTCGCCACGGTCCCCGGCCATCACCACCGCCGAGGCGCCCGACTCGCGCAGGCCCTGCACCAGGGGCTCGTACATGCCGCGCGAGGCACCGGCGACGCGGCGGGTCAGCACGAAGTGCAGGCCGATGTCGACCGCCGACGGGATGTACGGAACGAATGCGGCCAGCGGCGACTGCCCGGCGGTGGTGAGTACGTCGTAGTCGTCGACGAGGACCACGATGCGCGGCCCGCCGCCCCAGCTGCCGGGTTCCAGGTCCTCCAGCGAGGCGCTGTCATCGGGCAGTCGCCGTTCCAGCTCGGTGGCGATGCCCGAGGCCAGCCCGGCGCACATCTTGGTGTTGTACGCGTAGCCGCCGTTGAACTCCTGCGGCACCACGCCGCGCAGGCTGCGCCGAGGGTCCATGATCGCGAAGACCAGCTCGTCCTCTCCGTACCTCTCGATGAGGCCGCCGGCGATCGTCTTCAGTAGATTCGTCTTGCCGCACTCGCTGTCGCCCATGATCAGCAGGTGCTGGTCGTGGGCGAACAGATCGAGCACGACGGGTGCCAGAGCCATCTGGTCCAGGCCGATCGGCACCCGTCGGGGCTCGGCGACCGGTCCGGGCAGTACGTGCGGCTCCAGGACGTGCGGCAGCACCCGGACCGGCTGGGCGGTCTCCCCGCTCCAGGTGGCGCGCACCGTGCGGGCCGTGCGCTCCAGTGTCGCGCCGAGCTCGGAGGTGTCGGCCAGCCCGTCCGTACGGGGCAGGGCGACCTGCGCGAAGAGCTTGCCGTCGGTCAGTACACGGCCCGGTTCGTCGGGGGAAAGGGTCTCGGCGAGCTTGCGCTCGATGCTGGATTCGCCGGGGTCGTTGAGGCGCAGCTCGACCCGGGTGCCGAAGCTCGACTGGGTGGCTATGCGGACGTCGTTCCAGCGGAGCATGGCCGCGACGACGTGGATACCGTATCCGCTGCCGCGCTTGAGGATGTCGACGATGGCGTCGTCGAGTTCCTCGAAGTCGTCGCGCAGCGCGCCGAAGCCGTCGATCACGAGCACGATTTCGGCGGAGACCAGCTGGGGCAGCCTGCCCGCCGCGTGCAGGGTGCGCAACTGCTCGACCGAGTCGATGCCGTGGTCGCGGAAGAGCTCCTCGCGGGCGGCGAGCATGTTCCGTACTTCTTCCACTGTGCGGGCCGCGCGTTCGCGGTCCGCGCGGCCGGCGACACCGCCGACGTGCGGCAGCCCGGCCAGGGCCTGGAGGCCGCCGCCGACCAGGTCGAGACCGTAGACGCCGACTTCCTGCGGGGTGTGGGTCAGGGCGAGCGAGAGGACCAGGGTGCGCAGCAGTGTCGTCTTGCCGGACTGCGGGCCGCCGATGACGGCGGCGTGGCCGCCCGCCACGGTGAGGTCGAGGTACCACTCGCCCTGCCACTGCTTCGTCGGGTCGTCGAGCAGGCCCAGCGGCACCATCAGCCGGCCGCGCCGCTTGGACAGCTGCATTCCGCGCGGGCCGACGTCGAGCGGGCCGGCGACGGCGTCGAGGGGGAGTGTCTCGGGCAGCGGCGGGAGCCAGATCCTGCGGACCGGCGCGGCGGCGTGCTCCAGCTGCCCGACGATGACGTCCAGCTCGGTCGGGCCGGTCTCGCGGCGGCGTGCGCTCGTCTCATGAGGGGCTTGGTCGTCCGGCTTGGACAGGGTGTTGAAGGCCTCGTACTCCAGGGCGAGCGGTCCGCTGTCTTCGTCCTCGCTGCGCTGGACCGGGCCGCGGTAGGCGCCGGAGACGTAGCTCGCCTTGAAGCGTTCGTAGTGGCTGGTGTCGACCTTGAGGAGGCCGAAACCGGGAAGCGGCGGGAGGTGGAAGGCGTCCGTGGTGTCCAGGACGGTACGGGACTCGTCGGCGGAGAAGGTCCGCAGCCCCAGCCGGTAGGAGAGGTAGGTGTCCAGGCCCTTCAGCTTGCCGCCCTCGATGCGCTGGCTGGACAGCAGCAGGTGCACGCCGATGGAGCGACCGATCCGCCCGATCGACAGGAACAGGTCGATGAAGTCGGGCTTGGCCGTGAGCAGCTCGCCGAACTCGTCGATGACGACGAACAGGTGCGGCAGCGGTTCCAGATCGGGCCGCCGGTCGGCGCGCAGCGCCGCGTAGTCGCCGATGTCGGCGACATTGCCCGCGTCCTTGAGGACCTGCTGGCGCCGTTTGACCTCGCCGGCGAGGGAGGCGTGGACGCGTTCGACGAGACCGGCCTGGTTCTCCAGGTTGGTGATGACACCGGCGACGTGCGGCAGGTCCGCGAACGGCGCGAAGGTCGCACCGCCCTTGTAGTCGACGAGGACGAGGGCCAGGTCCTCCGGCGGGTGCGTCGCCACCAGGGCGAGCACGAGCGTGCGCAGGAGCTCCGACTTGCCGGAGCCGGTGGCGCCGACGCACAGGCCGTGCGGGCCCATTCCGAGCTCAGAGGACTCCTTCAGGTCGAGCAGGACCGGCTCGCGGGAGTCGCTGATGCCGATCGGGACGCGCAGGTAGGCACGTTCGCCGCGGTGCGCCCACATGCTCTGCAGGTCGAGCCGGGCCACGTCGTCGATGCCGAGCAGGTCCGCGAAGTCGACCGGCCCGGACAGGGGGGCGTCGACGAGGGACTCGGCGGACAGCCGCAGCGGGGCGAGCATCCGGGCCAGGCCCTCGGCGAACGGGATGCCGACTTCGTCGACGGTGCCGTGCGCGCTGATCGGCTCCGCCTCGCGCAGGTCCTCGATGATCACCTCGGAGCCCTCGACGGTGATCCGTACGCCGACGTGGCCGGGCTCCTGGATCCTCTGTTCGAGGAGGTGCAGGACGGTGATGCCCATCTCGCGCAGGCCGACCGCGTCGTCGGGGCGCGGCAGTTCGACGGCATCGTCGCCGTGCCCGTCGGCGACGACGAGCAGGCGTGACGTCATGGTCAGGGCGTCCTTGCCGGACAGGCCGCGGCGCACCTCGGCCGCGTAGGAGGCACGGCGGCGCAGTTCGGGGCCGAGCCGGCGGGCGAGCTGCTCCGCGGACGGGGCGATGCGCCGGGCGGCGACGGGCCCGTCGAGCTGCTCGGTGTCGAGCAGGTGCGGCATCCACTTCGCCCACTCCCAGTCGGCGAGCCTCTCGCCCGGTACGGCGAGGGCGATGGCCACGTCGTCGGGTGCGTGCATGGCCGCGCTCTGCACGAGCAGGGCGCGGGCGACCCGAAGGCAGTCCTCGCGCGGCCCGACGATGCTGATGTTGCCGACGCGGTCGAGCGGCACGGTGAGCGGGAGTTCGGTGCCGGTGCGGAAGCGGGTGGTCAGGGCCGACGCCTCGTTGAGCATGAAGCGGTCCGGTGGGGTCAGCACCGAGGCGCCCTGCTGGCCGATTTTCAGGTCCCGTACGGGCATCTCGCCGGTGCCGACGCGCACGCGCAGGAAGTCGGTGTCGATCCGGCGCCGCTCCCACAGCCGGGCCGGGTCGCGGACGATGTCGTAGAGCGCGTACGGAGGCGGGTTGAGCACGTCGGCGTATTCGGCCCGCCGGCGCTCCTCGGCGGCGAGCTCCTCGCGCAGGTCTTCCAGGTGGGCGAGGTAGGCCTCCCGCTGGGTGCGACGGGTGCGCTGGGCCTTGCCGCGCTGCGAGAGGACGAGCCCGAGGGAACCGATGACGGTGACGACGAGGATCAGCGCGCCCAGTGCGGCGAACTGGCTGTTGCGGACGACGGTCATCATCACGACGGACGACATCACGCCGGCCACAGGCAGCAGGGACATCGCGATGTTGCCCGCCTTCCCCTCGGGGAGGTTGGGCGGGGCCTCGATGACGCGTGCCTCGGGGGAGGCGGGGGGCCTGATCGTTCTGGCCGGTCGGTGGATCAGTCGGGTACTCATCAGTGGCGCTTCTGGGAGAGCTGGAAGACGTCCGCGGCGATCCGGGTGGCGGTCGTCCGCGTCGCCCGGGCGAGCAGGCCGGTCCGGATGGCGCCGCCGTCCGCCAGGTGGCGGTCGTACGGCAGGACGTGGACGCTCGTGCCGGTGGACCGGAGCGTGCGCACCGCCTCGTCCACGTCCAGGCCCGAGTGGGGGGACTGCTCGGTGAGGACGACGACCGTGCTGCCCATCACATGCGCGGGCAGGCTCTGCATCCACTGGAGGACCGCGTAGGTGCTGGCGATGCCGTCGAGGGTGGCGGGGGTGGTGAGCACGCGGGCCTGGGAGGCGGAGAGCGCGACCCGGGCGACTTCGGCGGGCAGCGTCTCGCAGTCGACGACCGTCACACCGAAGTAGCGGCGCAGCGCGACCATCACCCGCTCGTACGCGCGGGTGTCGAGCATGGCACCGATCTGGCCCTGGCTGCCGGGCAGCAGCCAGGCGTTGTCGCGTAGCTGGACGAGATAGCCGGTGACGTCGAGCAGTGACATCTGTGGTTCGACGATGTCCGCGACGTCTCCGGTGGTCCAGCGAAGGGCTTCCGCGCCGAGCCGGACGGGCAGCGAGCCGAGGGCGGGGTCGGCCTCGACGAAGAGGACGGGGTCCTGGCGGTAGTGCGCGTACGTGGTGCCGAGCAGGGCGGCGACGGTCGACTTGCCGGCGCCGCCGCGGATGGAGGTGACGGCGATCTGGCGGCCGGTCGTCACGGGCTGCTGGAGCACTTCCGCGGTCCGGGTGGCGTCGGCGACCTCGCGGGACGCGGATGAGGAAACGATTCGCCACAGGGTGTGGGCGGCGCGGGCGGCGATGGGCTCACCGCTGCGGGGCTTGCGGCCCACAGCGGCCAGGCTCCGGTCGACCGCCGGCCGGGAGTCGGGGGTCCGGGTGACGGCCCGCGCATGCAGCGCGGGCTGGCCGCCGCCGGATTGTGGTGGCAGGACCTGTCCGGCCTGGTACGGATGGCCCGGCGCGGGCGCCGCCGCCTGGCCGGCGGGCACGGCTGCGCCGTGCGGCTGTCGGTCGCCCTGCGGCGGGAAGCCCTGGGCCTGATCCGTGTCGCCGGACACGGCGGTGTCCCGCGCGGGTGGCTGGGCGCTGCCCCTGAGGTCGCGCAGGACCTCGCCCTGCCAGTTGTCTCCGTTCGGCATGTTCGTCTGCCCCTGCCCCTCTTCTTCCGACCTGCTGCCCCGCCCGGAGCGCTGCGCGTTGACTCAGAACTTGTCGAGCAACTGCCCGTAGACGCCGAACACCCCGATGGCCAGAGGGAACAGCCCCACCATGCCGACGGATTCGACGAGGTCGGCCATGCGCCGCAGCCGTACCTGGACGTGCTCGGGCGGCTGCATCGCGAGCGCGGTCAACGGCAGCAGCGCGGCCACGCAGAGCGCGGCCAGTGCCCCGGCGCCGCCGCCGTGCCCGACCCAGAGCATGAGGAGGCGTACCAGCAGAACGCCCGAGGCCGCGAGCAGCGCGACCACCTCGGCGACCAGCGGGAAGGCCCGGGCCCTCGACAGGAGGACAACGGTGACGAGCGACGGCAGAGCCACGGTCCACACGTTCGGTTCCGCGGCGAGCGTCAGCAGCCAGCCTGCGGCAGCGGCGGAGAGCGCTGTGGCGATCGTCGCCAGCGCGAGCCCGCGGTGAGTGGCGGCCAGCGCGTTGCCCACGTCATGCCGGCTGACCGAGGTGCCACCGGAGCGGCGGTCGTCGAGCGCGGTCAGCCCGGATGCCATCAGGGCGAGCCGCGGCAGCAGGCCGAGGAGCACCACCGAGGCGAGGGCCATGAGGGCGCCGAGCCGGGCCGGCTCGTCCTGGAGCGCGGCGGCGGCTTCCCAGCCGGCAGTAATCACGGCGACGGCCCCGGCCCCGATGAGACCACCCCGGCCGAGCGGGGAGCAGTAGCCGAGCAGGACGAGTGCAACGACCAGCGCGCCCGAGACGCCGGTGAGCCGCACGACCCCCGACCAGTGGTGGGCGTCGGCGGCGGTCCACGCGGTGAGGACGCCGAGGCCGCCGGAGGCGAGCAGAAGTGCGGTGGCCAGACCGCGGTTGCCCTGCCCGACCCGGGCCGCGAGCGCGCCGGCGGCGAGCAGTACGACGGTGACGGCCAGCAGGGCACCGGCCAGGGTGCCGAGTGCGAACTCGCGCCGGGCCAGCAGGGCGGCGGTCACCGCGAAGGCGACGGTCGCGACGCCAGCGCTGCTCCTGCGGGCGGCCGGACGCCAGCGCCATGCCTGCAGGTCGAGGTCGTCGGCCACCAGGTCGGTGACATCGTGGACGACGGGGGCGGGCGGCGCGGAGTGCGTCCTGACGAGCCGTAGCACGGCGCCGTCGGCTATCCCGGCTGCGGCCAGGGTGTTGTCCTGCGGGAGCGCGGAACCGTCCGAGGTCATCAGCTGACGGGTCAGCGGCCGTGCAGCTGCGCGGTCGTCGAGCAGCTGCAGGATATCCGGGAGCAGTTGCCCGATAGGCGTGTCGGAGGGCAGGACCATGTCGGCCCGGCGTCGCTCGCCGACCAGGGTCACCCGGCTCAGTTGCGCCCGGGAAGTCTTTGCTGTGCTCACGCTCACCACTTGCAGGAACCTATCATCGCGGCGTTTTGGGCGCTTCGGGGCAAGTAAAGGTCTCTACGAAGCAGTCGGCTTGGGCGACTTCGACGTCTGCGGGGACTTCGGCTTCGGCCCCTTCGAGGGGGTCGCCGACGTGGACGGGCCCGGCGGTGTGGAGGGGCCGGGTGACTTGGCCGGGCTCGGCGACTTGGACGGCTCCGCGGCCGGCGGGAAAAGGCTCTGCTGCTGTTGTTGTTGCCTCTGCTGCTCCGCCTTCTGCTTCGCCAGCGTGGCCTGGATGAAGGACCACCCGATGCAACCCGCGCACAGCACGGACGCGATGGCGATGCCCGCGAACACCTTCCCGAGCCGTTCGTCCGCCGTACGCCGCGCCCTCTGCGCGCCGAACAGCAGCGCGTCACGCAGTCTGTGGCGTCGTACTGCCACAGACTCCAGCAGTTGACTGTCGTAGTCCCGTGCCATGTGCCGTCCGTCGCCTCCCCCGAGTTTTGCCTGTGCAACATAGAGCATCCGTCGACGCCGAGCACAACCAGAAAGCCCCGTCCGGCTTTGGCCGGCGGGGCGCTTCGGGCTTTTGTCAGGACCAGCCCGGGTCTTGGGGGGCTGACAGCGACCAGCCCGGGTCCTTGGGCGGGGACGCGAGGTTCTGGGCCTGGCCGGCGGTGCCGGTGGCGATCACGGCGATCAGGGCGGCGGCGGTGACGGTGATCAGAGTGACGAACTTGCGACGCATGGTGACGGTGCCTCTTATCGGGCCGGTGCGGATGCGGATGCGGACGGGGCGGGGGTGGTTGGCCGGATCTCTCGTTCCGGCGTGCCGCCATCGTGCCGAGCCGGGCAGGGCCGTGTCGCCGGTTTGAGCTGGCACAAAGCGATCTGACATATCCGTGCCAGCCCGCTCGCCGTGTCCGCGTGATGGACGGTGTTTGTGCGGGCGCTGGCCGGTATGGACAATCCAGGGTGCAAGATCGGCCCGTCGGAGGGGCCGCAGACCGCCAGCGTTGTCGGTTCAGGTTCACAGTCGTGCTGCCGCTCCGAACCGCGAGCTGGGGGGCTCCTCTTGTTGGTTTCTCTTGGGCTGACCGAACGTTCCGACGCGCTCTACCGCCTCGTCCTCAGACGGCCGGACATCGCCGTCGCCGATGTCACCGCCGAACTCGCGCGGTCCGAGGACGACGTACGCGCGGACCTGGAGGGGCTGACACGGCTCTCCCTCCTCGCGCCGTCCTGGCGGACCGACGGGCGGCTGCGGGCGGTGAACCCGAAGGCCGCGCTCGATTCGCTGCTCGCCCACCAGCAGGCGGAGATCGCCCAGCGCCACCGAGCCCTCGCCGAGAGCCAGGCCGCCGCGAGCGCGCTGCTGTCGCAGTACGCCGAACTGCACCCGGCCCAGCCCGCGCACGAGGCCGAGCGGTTCCTCGGCGTCGAGGCGGTCCGGGCCAAGCTCAGCGAGATGTCCGCCCGGACCCGCCGCGAGTCGATCAGCTTCCACCCCGGAGGGCCGGTCCCCGCCGCGCAGTTCAAGGCCAGCGAGCCCATCACCGAGGACCTCATCGCGCGCGGCGTGAAGATCCGGACCGTCTACCAGGACGCCATCCGCAACGACGCCGGCAGCCTGGAGCACGCCCGCTGGCTGACCGAGCGGGGCGGCGAGGTGCGGACGGCCCCCTCGCTGCCGATGCGCATGGTCATCGCCGACCGGGAGTTCGCGCTGATGCCGATCGACCCGGCGGACAGCGCGCAGGGCGCGGTACTGCTGCGCGAGCCGGGCGCCGTCGCCGCCTTCTGCGCGCTGTTCGACTCGGTGTGGGAGACGGCCATCCCGTTCGGCGAGCCGCCCCGGCGCAGCCTCGAAGACCCCGGCTCGCAGCCGCGCGAGCTGCTGCGCCTGCTGGCCCAGGGCTATACGGACGAGGCCGCCGCGCGCCGGCTCGGGATCTCCCTGCGCAGCGAGCGGCGGCTCATCTCGGAGCTGATGGAGAAGCTGGACGCGCAGAGCCGCTTCCAGCTCGGGCAGCGGGCCGTCGAGGAAGGCCTGCTGTAGGCAGACCCCTCCGGCTCAGCAGCCGCAGGCCGCGCCCTCCCCGGCCGGGGCCGTCAGCGGGTCCGGCGGCGACTGGCGGGTGCCGGCGGAGTCCTCGACCGGGAACCCCTCCCGGGACCAGTACTCGAAGCCGCCGAGCATCTCCTTGACCTGGTACCCGGCGCTCGCGAAGGCGTACGCCGCCCGGGTCGCGCCGTTGCAGCCCGGGCCCCAGCAGTAGGTGACCACCACGCTGCCGGGCGCGACCAGTTCGGCGGCCCGCGCCCCGATGTCGTCGGTGGGCAGGTGCACGGCGCCCGGGATGTGGCCCTGGGCCCAGGCCTCGGCGCTGCGGCTGTCGACGAGGACGAAGCCCCCGGCGCCGGATTCCACGTCCGCGTGCACGTCGGCGACGTCGGCCTCGAAGGTGAAGCGGCGGTGGAAGTGGGCCGCGGCGGTGGCCGGGTCAGCCGGCGGAACGCGCAGCACCTTCGAGGACACGGAAACGGTCTGAGCGGTCATGGTCGGTGTGCTCCTGAGGACGGGGGCGGCGTACGGCCGCCACGGCGATGAGGGTGTACAGGGCCGCGGTGGCTGCACCGGGGCCGATGAGCAGGACGGAAAGGTCCCAGCGGGCGGCCCGCCCGAGGGCGAGCACCGCGAGGGCGATCAGGCCCGCGGCCACGAGCCCGCCGCGCCGGGTCCGGCCGGTCAGCTCGGTCCAACGGGTCGCGGTGGCCTGGAGGTTGGTACGGCAGTACGTCCAGCAGAGCGCGGCGGAGCCGAGCCCGAGAGCGGCCGCCGCAGCCGGGGGCGGCGCCTGCGCAGCGGTGGCCGGCGGAGCCAGCAGTACGGCGTACAGCGCGGCCGCGAGCGCGATGCCGAGCAGGGTTCCGCCCAGGGCCCGCCGCCGCGGCACGGCGGGGACCGCCCCTTCGAGGCCGACCCAGCCGAAGAGCAGGGGCACGGCCACCAGCAGCGCGGCCCCGGCCCAGCCCTCGGCCCAGCCCCCGGTCCAGCCCCCGGATCCCGGCCCCGGCAGCGGCCCGCCGAGGGCCCGCCAGGAGACGGCCAGCGCCAGCACCGCGGCCAGCCGGAGCCGCCGCCCCGCCGGGGACAGCCCCCGCGGGACGCACCAGGCGTACGCGGCGGCGCTGCACAGCACCCCGGCGGCGATCGCGTACGACCGCCAGCCGGAGTCCCCGAGCGACGCGAACTCGGCGGCCCCCAGGGCCACTCCCGCCTGCCCGGCGGCGAAGCCACCGAAGTAGAGCGCGGTGGCCGCGCGGGCCGGCCCCGGGCCGAGCCGGTCCCGTACGAAGGCCACGGGCCCGGAATCCTCCGTACCGCCGGCGGCGGAGACCAGCAGGCACCAGCCGGCCAGCACCCCCGCCACCGCGATCCCGGTCCAGGGGCCGGGCTGCGGGGCGCGAGCCGCCGGCAGCAGCAGGGCCCCGGCCCCGAGGACCGCGCCCAGCGCCTTCGCGGCGCCGGCGGACCACGTGTCGTGACGCGTCACGCCCGTACGCGTCACGTCCGTACGCGTCACGACAACTCGTGGAAGAACAGCGGGGTGGCCGCCGGCAGCGCCGTGCCCTCCGCCAGCAGCCGCCCCTCCACGCCGTCCCATACGGGCATCCGCGTGCCGAGGTCCACCGGCAGGCCCAGGTGCCCGGTCAGGAACGCGGACCAGCCCGGCATCAGCGGCGCGGCGGTGACCGCGACCGCGGCCAGCAGCTCCAGGTGCGCCGCGAGCCGCCCGGCGTACTCGGCGCGCGGTCCGGCGGCCCGCAGCAGGGCCAGCTGCCGCAGGTCGGCGTCGGCCCGCTCGATCACGGTGGCCAGGACATCGGCGGCGCGCTGCGGGGAGAAGGCCTCGGCGCCGAGGGCGGCGGCCATCTGCCCGGGCAGCGCCGCGCGTTCGGCGGCCAGCGGGCCGTCGGCGGGTCCGACGGCCGGCATGACGGAGTCGAAGTCCTGGGCGAGCAGGTCCAGTACGGTGTCGGTCCACCGCTCCAGACCGCCGGCCAGGACGGTGCTGAGGGTGTCCGCGAACTCCTTCATGGAGAAGTTGTTCTGCGCCCGCTCCGGGCCGGTCAGGCACAGGTGGAAGCGGAGCGCGTCCGCGTTGACCCGGCGCAGGAACTCGCCGCCCCAGATCGCGTGGCCGCGGCTGGTGGAGAACTTGTCGCCCTCCAGCCGGTAGAACTCGTTGATGACCACCTGCGCGGGCAGGGTCAGTTCACCCTGCGCGAGCAGCAGGGCCGGCCACAGCACGGCGTGCGAGAACGAGCAGTCGAAGCCGATGAAGTTGACGATCCGGGTCTCGGGATCGGTCCACAGCCGCTCCCACTGCGAGCGGTCGCCGTTCGCCTCGGCGACCCGCGCGGTGCCCGCCGCGTAGCCCCAGATGCCGCTGAACCAGGTGTCGAGGATGTGGCCCTCCCAGCCGGGCAGCGGGACCGGGATCCCGTAGTCCGCCTCGCGGCTGATCGCCGTGCCGGGCAGGGCCCGCTCGAACAGGCCGTCCAGGTAGGAGATCAGCCGGGGCCGCCACTCCGCCTTGGCCTGCGCGTCGGCGTAGTACGCCCGGAGGCGATCGCGGTAGCGCTCCAGGGGGAAGACGATGCGGCGCATGGTCGTGGTCTCGGGGGCGTTCCAGCAGGCGGTGCACCGGGGGGCGGCGAGCCCGGCCGGGTCCTGGGGCAGTCCGCAGGCCTCGCAGTACACGCCGTCGGAGGGCTCGGCGCAGAACTGGCACTCGCCGCGCACCTCGGCCTCGTACAGGTACCGCTCGCAGGGCGCGCAGTGGAAGACGGGCAGCTCCTGCACCTCCAGGGCGCCGGACTCCCACAGTTCGAGGAAGAAGCGCTGTACGAACTCGGTGTGGGTGGAGTCGGTGAGCGGGCGGGTGAACCAGTCGTGGTGCATGGCGCCCAGCGAGAGGGTCTCCTCCATGCGGTCGCCGAAGAGCTTCGCCGTCGGGTACGCGGTGGAGCCGATCTCGGCGGCCCGGCGCGGTACGTAGCAGGAGTGCTCGTCGGAGTAGCCCACGTAGCGCACGTCGTGGCCGCGCTGGCGCAGGTGGCGGGTCAGGACGTCGGCGCCGAGGAAGGGGCCGGAGAGGTGGCCGAGGTGGAGGTCGCCGTTCGGGTTCGGCGGGGCGCTGGTGACGACGTACGAGGTCATGATGCGTGGGTTCCTTCGGGGACGGTCAGGGCGGAGGAGTCGAGGGGGGCCGCGGTGTCGAGCGGCGGCAGGGCGGCGGAGGCGGCGGCGACGACGCGGCTGCGCGGCGGCAGGTCGTCGAGGACGACCGAGTGCGCGCCGATCCGGGAGTCGGCGCCGATGGTGACCGGGCCGAGGACGCTGGCCCCCGTGCCGATGACGACGCGGTCGCCGACGACGGGGTGGCGGCGGGATCCGGAGGGGCGGCGCAGGTCCTTCCACCAGCCGACCGAGCCGAGCGTGACCTGGTGGTAGAGCATCACGTCGTCGCCGATCCGGACGGTCTCGCCGATGACGACGGCGGTGCCGTGGTCGACGAAGAAGCGGCGGCCGATCCGGGCCCCGGGGTGGATCTCGATGCCGGAGACGGCGCGGGCCAGCAGGGACAGGGCGCGGGCGCTGACGCGGTGGCCGCGGCCCCAGAGCCAGTGCGCGACGCGGTAGGTCCACAGGGCGTGGATGTGCGGGTAGAGCAGTACCTCGGCGCGGGAGGCAGCGGCCGGGTCCTTGGCGAGGACGGTCTGCACGTCCTCGCGCAGCACCTCGCGCAGCCGCCGCCGCACTTCGGTCTCCGGGCCGGTCTCACATGTGGTCATACGGAGCCTCCGGACGGATCGGGCGGCCCGCGAGGAAGCGCTGCGGCCGGTACGGCTCCAGCAGCTCCTGCACGGCCTTGCCGGGGACGGCCCCTCCCTCGACGATCTCCTTGGCGGCGAGCTCGGCGACCGCGGGCGCCAGCTTGAAGCCGCCGCCGCTGAACCCGAGGGCCAGGTACAGCCCGTCGGGGCCGGCCGCGCCCACGACCGGGCGCTTGTCGGGGGTGTAGCCGTCGAGCCCGGAGCGGGTGCCCGCGAGCGGGGCGGTGGCGGCGGCCGGGACGCGGTCCGCGATCGCGGCGATCGCGGACTCCAGCTCGGCCTCGGTCAGCGGCTCCACGTCGCGGCCCAGTTCGGTGTCGGGCTTGCTGGGGACGCCGAAGTAGAAGCGGTTGAGGCCGTCGGGCCGGAAGTAGCTGCCGGTGGTGTCGTCGATGCAGGTCGGTACGGAGGCCGCCGACCCGCGCCGGCCGGCCCCCGGGAGCTCGGCCTGGGCCAGCCCGATCCGGCGCGCGGTGACGGGGATGTGGATGCCGAGGTGCTCGGCCGGGGCGGAGCCCCAGGCGCCGCCGGCCAGGACGACCAGCGGGGCGTTGATGCGGCCGATGGAGGTGAGGACGCCGGTGACGGTGCCCGCGGTCTCCAGCACCTTCATGGCCCGGATGCCCTCGGAGGGGGACACGCCGAGCCGGTAGGCGGCGGTGAGCAGCGAGGCGGAGGCGGCCATCGGGTCGGCGTAGCCGCCCTCGGGCTCGTACGCGGCGAGGGCGACGCCCTCGGTCCGCAGGCCGGGGTAGATCTCCTTCAGTTCGGCGGCGTCGATGACCTCGACGCGGCGGTATCCGGCGGCGTCCGCGGAGGCGGCGGCGTTGTGGCGCAGGTCGTCGGCGTGGTTCTCGCCGACGATCATGACGAAGCCGGTGCGGCGGTAGCCGCAGTCGCCGCCGATGACGTCCGACCACTGCTCGAAGACGGGCAGGCTGCGGGCGGCGAGCCGGGTGTCGGGGACGGCCGTGTGGTGCAGCCGCAGCAGCCCGCCGGAGCGGGAGGTGGCGCCCTGGGCGTTGACCCGGCCCTGGTCGCACAGGACGATCCGGCCGATGCCGGCGAGGGCGAGCTGGTGCGCGATGGCCGCGCCGATCACCCCGCCGCCGACGACGACGGCGTCGGCGTGCGCGTGGACGATGGGACTCATGCGTCCACCTGCCGGTCCGCGGCCGCGGCCGCGGCAGGGCCGGAGCCCGGGTCCGCGATGCCGAACTCGGCGGCCCACTTGGCGCGGTCGCGGGCCACGGCGTCCGAGCCGCCCCACCAGATGGTGACGAAGCGCAGCCGGACGTCGCCGTCGTTGGTCAGGTCGTGGTCCTGGAGCGGGGTGATGAACACGGTCTCGCCGGCGCGCACCCGGCGGGTCTCGGCGCCGATCCGCATGACCCCGCTGCCCTCGACGATGAAGAACATCTCGTTCTCGTCGTGGTCGTGCGGGGTGGAGGTGGCGCCGGGTGCCACGTCGACCCAGGCGCCGCCCCAGTTGGGCTCCTCGACGGCCTCGGGCCAGGGGAAGATCCGCCGGCCGCTGACGTTGTACGGCTCCTCGAAGACCATGTCGTCCTCGTGGGCGGTGAAGATGTGCATCGCTTACGGGTCCAATCAGGCGGCGACGGGCCGGCGCAGCCGGGCGCGCAGGTCGCGGTGGATGGTGTCGGCCTTGGCGGCCATCTGGCTGAAGGAGGTGGCGCTGCCGATGCCGTGCCGCCACTCGGTGAGTCCGTCGAGGTAGATCCCGACCTCGCAGTCGTCGGTGGTACGGGCGCGGTAGGCGCGGGTGACCTCGGGGCGGCCCTGCGCGTCCAGGCGCAGGTGCGCGGTGATGGGGGCCAGCTGGCGGGGCAGGGCGGCCTCGCGGTAGCCGGTGCAGACGATCACGGCGTCGGCCTCGATCAGGCCGCTCTCGCCGGTGAACACCTCGCGGGTGCGCAGCAGCACCCGGCCGTCCGGGGTCCGGTCGACGGCGGTGACCTCGGTGCGCTTGTGCATGTGCAGGCGCTGCCGGCCGGTGAACCGGTCCTGGTAGACGGCCTGGTAGAGGGCGGTGGAGACGTCGGGGTCCACGGCCGCGTAGTTGGTGGCCCGGGCCTGGTCCAGGGCGCGTTCGCGCTGCTCGCCTTCGAGCCCGTAGAAGTAGTCGGTCTCGTCGGGGAAGTACACCTCGTTGCTGAAGTGGCCGAGCTCGTACATCCGGAAGCCCGCGTGCCGTACGACCGAGTGGATCTGTGCGTCCGGGTGCTGGGCCGCCAGGTGCAGGACGATCTCGCCGGCGGTCTGCCCGGCTCCGATGACGGCGATGCTGCGCAGCGGGCGGTCGCCGAGGGCGGCCAGTCCCGGCAGCAGCTTCGAGGCGTGGAAGACCCGCTCGCCCAGGTGCGGGCGCAGCAGCTCCGGTACGTACGCCTCGTGGCCGGTGGCGAGCGCGATGTTGCGGCCCTCCACGGTGTGCAGGGAGCCGTCGCGGGTGTCCCGGGAGGTCACGCGGGCGGTGCGGACGCGGCCGTCGGTGCCCGTGACGGGCTCGATGCTCAGCACCTCGCGGTGGTAGTCGACGGCGCCGCGGACCTGGCCGGCGGCCCACTGCACGTAGTCCGACCACTCCAGGCGGCTGACGTAGCCGCCCATCAGCGTGAACGGGTAGAAGCGGCCGCTCTGCTGGAGGTAGTGCGGGAAGGTGAAGCGGGAGCGGGCGTCGCGCGGGGTGGCGAAGTCGCGCAGGAAGTGGTGCTGGATGTCGGTGCCGGGCAGGACCAGGTTGGGCTGCCACGCGGAGTCGGCGGCCTTCTCCAGGTAGCGCGCGGCCAGCGGGGCGGCGCCGGTGGCGTCGTCGTGGTCCTCGACGGCGGCGGCCAGGGCGATCCCGGAGGGGCCGAACCCGGCCACCACCAGGTCCTGGACGGTGGTGTCGTGCGTGGTCATCGGGCACCCGCCGTCGTCGCCGGGCCGAGCGCGGTCAGGGCCGCGGTCAGGGATTCGCGGATGATCCGGCCGGCCTGGTCGATCTCGCCGGCCGAGCAGTTCAGCGGCGGCAGCATGCGCACGACGCAGTCGTCACGGCCGCCGAGCTCGATGATCAGGCCGCGGCTGACCGCCTCCCACTGGACCTGCTTCGCCAGCTTGTCGGCGGGCAGCCCGGTCTGCGGGTCGGTCAGCTCGACGCCGGTCATCAGGCCGAGGCCGCGTACGTCGGCCACGTACGGGGTGAGCTCGCGCAGGCCCTGGAGGTGGACCATCAGCTGGTCGGCGCGGGCCCGGACGTTCTCCAGGACACGCTCGCGCTTGACGACCTTCATGGTGGCGACGCCGGCGGCGAAGGCGGGCTGGTTGCCGCGGAACGTGCCGGAGTGGGCGCCCGGCCTCCAGACGTCCAGCTTCTCGTCGTAGAGGATCACGGAGGCCGGCAGGCCCATGCCGGACAGGGCCTTGGATGCGCACACGACATCGGGCTCGATGCCGTACTGCTCGAAGGCGAACCAGGTGCCGGTGCGGCCGCAGCCGCTCTGCACCTCGTCGACGATGAGCGGGATGCCGAGCCGCCGGGTGACCTCGCGGATCCGCTGGACGAACTCGACCTCGGCGGGGATCACCCCGCCCTCGCCCTGCACCAGCTCCATGATCACGGCGGCGGGCAGGGTGATCCCGCCGTTGACGTCGGTCAGCGCCTTCTCCAGGAACGCGGCGCAGTTGACCTGGCAGGTGTCGCGCTTCAGACCGAGCGGGCAGTTGTGGCAGTTGGAGTACGGGAAGAAGTGCACGCCCGGCATCCGGCCGCGGACCGGCTCCTTCTGCTCGACGAGCCCGGTGACGCTCAGCGCGGCCAGGGTCGCCCCGTGGAACCCGCCCTGGAAGGTGATGATCTCCTCGCGGCCGGTGGCCGTCTTGCACAGCTTGAGGGCGGCGTCGACGGCGTTGGCGCCGGTCGGCCCGCAGAAGTGGATCCGGGTGCGCTCGCGCATCGGCTCCGGCAGCATCCCGATGGTCAGGTCCGTGAACTCGTCCTTGACCGGGGTGGGGAAGTCCAGCCCGTGCACGAACTCGTCGAGCTGACGGTGGGCGGCCGCGAGCGGCTCGGGGTGGTTGTGGCCCAGGGAGAGCACCCCGGCGCCACTGAGGAAGTCGAGGAAGACGTTCCCGTCGAGGTCCTCCACGTAACTGCCCTTGCCGCGGCGGATCGCCATCGGCAGCTTGCGCGGGTAGGAGCGGGAGTTGGACTCGCGGCCGGCCTGGCGGTCCAGCAGCTCGGCGCTGCGCGGACCGGGCAGCGGGCCGGTGATCACGGGGGCGGTGTAGACCCGCGGGGCCGAGGCGACCGGGGTGTCGATGGTGGCAGTCATGGGGAACGGGGACCTTTCCGGTCAGGCGGCGGCGAGTACGGCGCTGCGGTCGGCGGCGGTGGTGGCGGCGCCGGTCAGGCGGGCGGTCAGGGCGTCGGTGAGGGTCGCGGCGCGCAGCGACAGGAGGCTGAAGGAGCCCGCGTCGCCGATGCCGTGGCTGGACTCGCACAGGCCGTTCAGGAAGAGCGGCGGGGTGCCGTCGGCGACCGGTTCGATCGCGTAGTCGGCGGACACCCGCAGGCGGCCGTCCGGCTCGGTGGCGAAGAGCTCCGCGAGCGGGGCCATCAGCGGCGGGCACAGCTCCTCGTGCGGGCCGGGGCCCATGTTGCGGAAGCCGGTGGCGAGGACCGCGAAGTCCACGGTCTCGCTGATCCGCTCGCCGGTGGTCCGCTCGACGAAGTCCAGCGCGATCCGGTCCCCGGCCTCCGCGGCCACGCCCACGGCCTCGTGGTTGCCGCGGACGAACACCTTCTGGTCGCCGTCGAGCTCCTGCTCGTAGATCGTCATGTAGAGATCGCGCAGCACGTCGCCGTCGGCGGAGGAGTAGTTCGTGCCGTGCATGTACGCGTCCAGGGCCTTCTTGCCCTCGCGGGATGCCCGGAAGTAGTACTCGGTGAACTCGGGGAAGTAGCCCTCCTCGCTGAAGGGGCTGGTGTCCTTCAGCCGCAGCGAGTGAGAGCGCGTGTACGTGGTCACCTTGGTGCGCGGGAACCGGCGGTGCAGGTCCAGGGCGAGCTCGACGGCGCTCTGGCTGCCGCCGATCACGGCCACCGACTCCGGGGCGCGCCCCTCGCCGGTCAGCTCCGCCAGCTTCGGCAGGTACTGGGTCAGGTGGAAGACGCGAGGGGTGCGCAGCGTGTCGTACGGGGCCGGGACGTACGGGGTGCGGCCCGGGCCCATCACCAGTGTGCGGCCGAGGTAGCGGCTGCCCGACATGGTGGTGACCTCGTAGAGGCGCTCGCCGAACTCCTCGACGATCTCGACGCGGGCGGCCCGCTGATTGCAGTCGACCAGGTGCGAGAAGAACCCGGCGGCCCAGCGGATGTAGCCCGCGTACTCCTTGCGGAGCGGGAACTCCGAGGGGAGGTTGAGGTGGCGCAGCAGCCGGCCCTGCTCGTGCAGGTAGTTCAGGAAGGTGTAGCGGCTGCGCGGGTTGCGCAGGGTCACCAGATCGCGGCTCGGGTGGTTCTGGATGTCGGAGCCGTCCAGCAGCATCCCGGGCTGCCACTCGGGGCTCGGGCGGGCCTCCAGGAAGCGGGCCGTCAGCGGCGATTCGCGCTCCTCCAGGGCGATCGCGAGGGCCAGGTTCGCCGGGCCGAAGCCGATGCCGAGGATGTCGTGGACGGGAGTCGTGCTCGCACTCATCGGGTGGTCTTCCTTGCCTTGACAGTGGTGAGGGTGGGGTTTCCGTCGAAGTCGATGCGCAGGCCGGTGATCCGGTCCGCGGCGTGGACCCGCTGGTCGGTCCGGTACCAGAGCGGGATCAGCGCCAGGTCCGCCATCGCGGTACCGTCCGCGCGGCGCCAGGCGTCGGCGCGCTCCGCGGGGTCCGTGGAGGCCCGGGCGCGTGCCACGAGGGCGTCGAACTCCTGGTTCACGTACCGGCCTTCGTTGTCGCCGTGGGCCGTGCCCTCGGCGTCGGGCGCCGTGCACGAGGAGTGCAGCAGCGGGAAGAGCATGTTGTCGGGGGTCGGGTAGTCGCAGGCCCAGCCGGCCCGGCAGAACCCGGCCGCCGCGATCGAGGTGCGGTGGTCGACCAGCCCGCGGGCGTCGGTGCGCCGCAGCTCGATCCGCCAGCCCAGGACCTCCTCCAGGCCGCGGGCCAGCGCCTTGACCCAGTCGTCGTGCCCGGCGCCGGTGTTGTACGCGAACTCGACGCGGCTGCCCGGTCCGAGGCCCGCACGCAGGGCCGCCGCACGGGCCCGCGCGGGGTCGAAGACCGACCAGCCGGAGTCGGAGTCGGAGTCGGAGTCGGAGCCGGAGCCGGAGCCGGAATCGGAATCGGAATCGGAGTCCGGATCGGCGGCGAGCTCCGCGAGCGGGGTGTGGGCCTTGCCGAACCAGGGGGAGAGCAGGGAGTGGGCCGCGCTGCGCCGCCCCTGGAAGTACGTGTCGATCAGCCCCTGGCGGTCGATGGCGGCGGACAGGGCCCGGCGGGCGTCCAGCGAGTCCATCGGCGCCTGGTGGCAGAACGGGATCAGGTAGAAGAGGCCGGCGCCCTCCTGCTCCAGGAAGCCGTCGAGAGCGGCCGCCTCGGCGGTGCGCGCCGGGGGGATCCGGGCGTAGTCGTAGTCGCCGGCCAGGAAGCGTGCGTACTCGTCGTCCAGGCCGGTGACCACGTCGAGGATGTCGATGTGCACCTCGCGCACCTCGGGCGCGGGCCCCGCCCACAGGTCGTTGCGCTCCAGCCGGATGGCCACCCCGTGCTCCCAGGGACCGGCCATCTTGAACGGGCCGTTGCCGACCGGGAGGTCGTTGTACTCCGGGTTCAGCGCCGGGCCGGCGCACTCCGGCACCGGGCTGAAGATCGGCTGGAGGGTCTTCAGATCGAACTGCACGTCCGGCTCGGACAGTTCGACCACCAGCGTGATGTCGTCCACCGCCCTGAAGGAGCGCACGCCCGCCAGGTGGTACGCGGTCTCCGTGTTCGCCTCGGGATCCAGCGCCCGCGCCCAGCCGCGTACGAAGCTGTGCGCGGTGACCGGCTCGCCGTTGCTGAACACCGTGCCGGCGCGCAGGGTGAAGGTCCAGGTCGTGGCGGTCGGGTCGCTCTCCCAGGACCGGGCGGTGGCCGGGATCGGCGCGCCGTCCTCGTCGAGGGCGAGGAGTCCGGTGAACAGGGCCTTGCAGACGAGGATGCCCTCCCCTTCCTGGGCCTTGTACGGGTCGATGGCGGTGGGCTCCGTGATTCCCATCCGGAACACGGGGTCGTTGGCGTGCACGTGGGGCTCTTTCCGCGGTCGGTGGAGTGTGGAGTGAAGGGGTGCCGGGCGAAGTCCCGGGCGTCGGGCGATGTTTCACGTGAAACATCGCCTCGGGCCTCGGGCCTCGGGCGTCGGGCGTCGGGCGTCGGGCGTCGGCCGTCGGCCGTCGGACGGGCGGGCGCGCGGCCGGTCAGGCGGCCGGTACGACGACCACGTCGAGCCGCTCGTCGAGATCGGCGGCGATCCGCTCCACCCGGTCGATGTCGTCGGCGCTCCGGTAGGGCGCGGCCACCGCGAGCGAGCCGGCGATCTCGTACCACCCCTCGGGGGCGCGCCGCAGCCGGTCGCCCGGCTTCGAGGCGGGGATGTACGAGCGGAAGTGCGGGGAGTGCGTCGCGTCGCCGGGGTTGTTGCGGACGAGGGTCCCGGTCCGGTACGCGAACTTGATGCAGGTGGCGGCGCGCGGGGCCGCGGCCCGGAGCACCTCGCCGTCCAGGAGCGTGCCGAGGGCGGACGCGTCGTCCCCGGCGAGCACGGCCTTGGCGTAGAGGCGGACCGCGTCGATGCCGTGGACCTCGCGCAGGTTGCGGTAGTTCTGGCCGCCGCTCATCCGGGTGGCGAACTCCACGACCCGGTAGCGGCCCTCGGAGTCCTGCCGGAACTCGGCGTTGAACAGGCAGTGCCGCACGCCCAGGCCCGCCACGATGCCTTCGGCGACCGCGACCAGCTCCGGCTCCTCCTCCGGGGTGCGGAACGGGAGGGTGTAGAAGTCCTCCTCGAAGTACGGGCCCGGCATCTGCATCTTGTTGGTGACGCCGACCAGGTGGAACGTCCCGTCCAGGACCACCCCGTCGAGGGTGACCTCCTTGCCCGGGAGGAACTCCTCCAGCAGCGCGATCTCGGGGCCGTCGCTGGGGAAGTAGCCGCCCCACTCCTCGGCGAGGCGGGCCACGTCGATCAGTGCCCGCTCCAGCTCGGCGCGGTCGCGGACCAGGCTGACACCGATGCTGGCGGCCAGCGCGCTCGGCTTGACGATGAACGGGTACGTGAAGGCCTCCGCGGCGGCGAGACCCGCCTCGACCCCGGTGACGCCCGCGAACTTCGGGCCCGGCAGGCCGCGGCGCTCCAGGAAGGAGCGCTGGAGCTGCTTGTCGCGGGAGATCAGGTCGGCCTCGGGGCGCGGCCAGGCGTGCCCGAGGAGCTGGTTGACCCGCGAGGTGACGGCGATGTCGCTGTCGTAGAAGGTGATCGCCGAGGCGATGCCCAGCCGGCGGGCCGCGGTCGCGCAGAACTCGGCGAGTTCCGCCCCCTCCAGCTCCTCCGGGACCGGTACGACGTTCGCGAACCGGCCGTCGTCGGCTGCCTGTGCGACCCGGGTCGCCAGGTGGATCTCCAGACCCATCCGCTCCAGGGTCTCGATGTGCTCGCGGTGCCACGCGTACGTGTTCCGCATGATCAGCAGGATCTTCATGACGCGGTCTTTCCATGGGAGGCGTGCAGGGGGGTGGTGCCGGTGGTGACGACGGTGACCTTCTCGGTGAGCCGCTCGGCGGTGGCGACGGCGGCCTCGGTGTCCGCCCCGGTGACCAGCACCTGGCCGACCCGGTCCCAGTTGCCGCGCAGCTCCCCGACGGTGTCGCCGGGCCGCACGGTGGTCTCCACGTCGATGACGTCGGGCAGGGCCCCGGCATCGTCCGCGCCCTGGATCTCCACGACCGTCCCCGGCTCGGCGGACAGGAAGCGGGTGGCCGCCGCGTGGCGGGGGACGGGGCGCTCGGTGAGGGCGGGGATCAGCCCGAACTGCCAGGCCACGATCCACTCTTCGAGGTCGATGCCGTAGGCCGAGGCCAGCAGGTCGAAGATCCGGTCGCCACCCATGCGGTTGTGGCTCTCGATGATCTGCGGGCCCGTCGGGGAGAGCCGCAGCTCGGTGTGGGCGGCCCCGTCGGTGAGGCCCATCGCGTCCAGGAAGCGGGCGACGGCCTCCTCGACACGCCGCTCGTCCGCCGGGTCGAGGCGGGCCGGCATGGCGTGGCCGAGCTCGATGAACCCGCCGCCGGTGAGCTTCTCGGTCACCGCGAGGACGATGTGCCGGCCGGCGAACGAGAAGCTCTCGACGCTGTACTCGGGGCCGGGGATGTACTGCTCGGCGATGAACCGGCCGATGGTGAAGAACGCCCCCCACTGGAGGTCGGTGCGGGCCCGCAGGGCCTCCACCCCGGCCCAGGCCTCGGCGGCCTGCCCCGGCCCGTCGATGCGTACGACGCCCAGGCTGGCGGTGGCGTCCACGGGCTTGAGCACGAACGGGTAGCCGTGCTCGGCGCCGAAGCCGGTCAGCGCCTCGGCACTGTCGACCTCGGCGGCGGCCACCGACAGGGCCCGCACCTGCGGGGAGGGGGACGCCGCCAGGTGGCGGCGCATCGCGTGCTTGTCGCGCAGCAGCTCGGCGACCTCCTCGGACGTGTTGCCGAGCGCCAGGTGGTCGCTGATCCGGCCGGCCGGGACCAGGCCCGGCTCGGTGATCGAGGCGACCCGGGTGAATCCGTACGCCTGCTGCGCGGCCTCCACCAGTGGACGGGTGACGTCCCAGTCGGTGTAGTCGGCGATGAGGACGGCCTCGGCCAGCTCGGCGGCCTCGGGCACGAACTGGTCCTTGTGCTGGATCAGCACGAAGCGGATTCCGAGGGCCGCCGCCTTGCGCAGCGTCTGTATCCGTCCGCCGACGACGAGAAGCGTGTGTTCGGTCATGGCCAGAACACTGCAGCAGAATTCCGGGCCGGGAAATGGATTCGGGCTGGCACAAGAATGCCCGGCACGAATGACGCAGCAGCCGCCCGTGGGCGATCTTGAAACGGGCTCATCCGGATGCTGGGGCCGGATGCTCAGGCAGGAATGTGCCAGCCCGCTTTGTGCCAGCACTCAGCCCTGGGCAGGGCCTTGACCGGCGGGTTTCATGGTGGACGCCACCGCATCCGTGATGCATCCCCCGATCGAGAAGGAGCCCCCCCATGGCCGGCGAGGACCCCTTGCGCCGACGATTGCAGGACCTGCCCAGAAGCGCCTGGGTGATCTTCTCCGGAATGTTCCTCATCAAATTCGGCAATTTCCTGAACGTATTCCTGGTGCTCTTCCTGGTCGCGCAGGGATTCTCCGCATTCCAGGCCGGCGTGGCCCTCGGCGTCGTCGGAGTCGGCGCCTTCATCGGCAACGCCGTGGGCGGCACGGTCGCCGACCGGTTCGGCCGGCGTACCGCCATCGCGGTGTCGATGTTCGGCAGCAGCGCCGCCACCGCCCTCGTCCCGCTGACGGACGGGCTGTTCGCGACCACCGCGCTGGTCGGGCTCGTCGGCGTCTTCGCCCAGCTCTACCGGCCCGCGGCCGGCGCGCTGCTCGTCGACGTGGTCCCCGAGAAGCAGCGGGTGACGGCCTTCGCCGTCCTGCGGCTGGCCATCAACGTCGGCATGGCGGTCGGACCGCTCGTCGGCGGCCTGCTCAGCGGGGCCTCGTACACGTACGTCTTCCTCGGCGACGCGCTGTTCTCCTTCGCCTTCGGCGTGCTCGCGCTGAGCACGCTGCCGGGCGGGCGCCCGCCCGTGGAAGCACCCGCGCCGGAGGCGGCGGCCAAGGGCAAGGGCAGGGGCAAGGGGGGCTACCGGGAGGTGCTCTCCGACCGCCCGTACCTGCTCTTCCTCGGCTCGATGGTCGCCGCGACCTTCGTGTACGGGCAGTCCACCGCGACGCTCCCGCTGCACGTGACCGACGCCGGGTTCGACAACAAGGTGTACGGCCTGCTGCTCGGCCTCAACGCCCTGCTCTGCGTGATCATCGAACTCCCGCTCACCAAGCACACCGAGCGCCGCAACCCGCGCCGGGTGATCGCCGCCGGGCTCGCCCTGCTGGGCATCGGCATGGCCCTCACGGGCGCGACGCAGGCCGTCTGGCTGCTGGCGCTGACGGTGGTGGTGTGGACGGTCGCCGAGACCGTGTACACGCCGATCGCCAACGCGTACCCCGCCGAGTTCTCACCGGCCCACCTGCGCGGCCGCTACCAGGGCGCGGAGGGCATCGCCCACACCCTCGGCGGCGCCCTCGGCCCGGCCGTCGGCGGCCTCCTCTACAGCATCTCGCCGCCGCTGCACTGGACGGCCTGCGCGGCCGTCGCCGCCCTCGGCGCCCTCCTGATCCTGGGCGCCAACCCGGGCAACCGCGGGGAGGTGAGCACCCCGCAGCCCGCCGGGACGCCCGAACCGGCCCCGGCGGCCTGACCCCTTCCAGCACCGGATCCGCCGTCCGTACCCGCGCCGTCCGTACCCGCGCCGTCCGTACCCGCGACACCCGTACCCGCGACACCCGTACTCGCAGCATCCGTACCCGCCCAGCCCACCCGAAAGGCACCTCCGCATGACCACCCGCACCGCAGCCGGCACCGAAGTCCACCGGATCGACATCCCCTCCGCCACCGAGGACCCCGCCGCGTACGTCTCCGCGCTCCTCGAAGTCGCCGGCGAACGCGACGCGTTCGACGTGCTCGCCAAGACCCCCGTCTGGGCGGCGCGGCTCTTCGCCGACCTGCCCACCGAGCTCGCCGAGACCGTCCCCGAGCCGGGCGAGTGGCCCGCCGCGTTCATCGTCGGCCACCTCTTCGACGTCGACATCGTCTACGGCTTCCGCTGGCGCCTCGTGGCCACCGAGGACAACCCCGTCTACCCCGGCTACGACGAGCAGCTGTGGGCCCCGCTGCCCCGGCTCCCGTTCCGCCAGATGCTCGACGCCTGGACCGGCCTGCGCGCCTCCAACGTCGCCCTCCTCGGCGCGCTCTCCCCCGAGGACCGGCGGCGCACCGGCCGCCACGGCGAGCAGGGCGGGGAAACGATGGAGGTCATGATCCGCAAGGTCATCGGCCACGACATCGCGCACATCAACCAGATCTACCGGGCCATCCGCCTCGTCCGCGAGGCCGCCGGCCTCGACGTCGCCGAGCTGGACGCCACGTACGAGTCGCTCGGCCTGCGCTGAGCCCGGACTTCCGCCTTCCACCGCCTCCAGAGAGAGAACACCGTCGTGACCACCGTCGCCCACAAGCCCGCCCCCGACACCATCACCTCCGTAGGCCCCGACCTCCGCGACACCCTGCGCGAGCAGCGCTACGCCCTGGTGTCGGCCGCCGACCTGACCCTGTCCCCCGAGCTCGCCGCCGCCTTCGACGGCCTCCAGGCCTCCTGGGGCCGGCTCACCCCCGACACCCACTTCGGCGGCGGCGACCGCGCCGTCCGCACCCGCCGCTACAGCGACTTCACGTACGTGCCGGCCACCGGCGAGCTCGCCCCGCTCGACCACATCGCGTACTACCAGAGCGAGGCGATGAACGCCTTCGTCGGCGGCATCGAGCGCCACTTCGGCGACGTCGAGGAGGCCACGTACCGCAACCCGCTCTTCCAGGCCCTGGTCCGCTACGACTTCGACAACCTGCCGATCGAGGACGAGTACCGCGACCGCGCCTGGGTCTGCCAGATCCACCAGATCCGCATCGAGATCAACCCGGGCAAGTACAACGAGCTGGTCCCGGAGGGCATCCACTCCGACGGATACCCCTGGGCCGGCCTGCACCTCATCTCCCGCGTCGACGTGGAGGGCGGCCACAGCACCGTCTTCAGCTGGGACGAGGAGCCGCTCGCCAAGGGCACCTTCCTCACCCCGCTCGACTCGCTGATCTTCGAGGACCGCGCCATGAAGCACCACGTCACCGGCCTCGGCGCGGCCGAGGACAAGGGCGGCTACCGCGATGTCCTCGCGATCTCCTTCTCCCTGCCCGGCTCCCCGTACGAGACGCTGGTCTGATGAGCGCCGCAGTTCTGGCGCTCGACGAGCCGCACGTACTGGTCGGGCGGCCGTACGAGTCCGATGTTCCGACCACGGCACCGGCCGTCTCCGAGCCCATGACGGCGGCCGACATCCCGCAGGTGATCGAGCTGCTGCGGGCCGCGCCGCAGGCCGCGTACTGCGAATGGGAGGACGAGCGGCTGCTCTCCGGGCACCTCGCCCACTCCTGCGACCTCTGCCGGGTGATCCGCACCCCCTCGGGCCGGGTCGTCGCGGCGCTGCTCGCCGGCTCGTTCGGCGTACGGGGAAGCATCAGCCACGCCGTGGTCGACCCCGACCACCGCAGGCTGGGGCTGGCCCGGGTGCTGGCGGTGGACACCCTCGCGGCCTTCCGCCGCCGCGGGGTCAACCGGATCTTCCTCGCCGTCCTCGACGGGAACGAGGCCGCCACCGCCCTCTGGACGGGTGTGGGCTTCCGCCCGGCCCTGGGAGAGAGGACCTTCGAGTGCGATCTGTAGCGACCGACCCCCCGGCCCCGGCGCACCACGCCGTGGCCGGGGCCGCCGGGGCGGGGGCCGTCCGACCGGCCGCCCCCGCCCCGGCCGGGCCGGCCGGCGCCCCCCGGGCGCCCCACACACACCGGGCCGCCTGGGCGGCGGGCTTCGGGCAGGCCGTCCCCGTGATGCTCGGATACGTGCCGGTGGCCTTCGCGTTCGGCGTGCTGGGCCACACCGCGGGCCTGCCCTGGTGGGCGATGGTCGCCATGTCGGCCTTCGTGTACGGAGGTTCCTCGCAGTTCGCGGCCCTCCAGCTGCTGGCCGTCGGCGCCGCCCCGTACGCCATCGTCCTGACCACCTTCGTGGTCAACCTGCGCCATCTGCTGCTGTCCGCCGCGATCGCGCCCCGGCTCGCCGGGTGGCGCCGCCGCGAGCAGGCGCTCTTCGCGTACGAGCTCACCGACGAGGCCTTCGCGGTGCACTCCGCCCAGTACGCGGACCGCGCGGAGCGCCCCAAGGCGGAGGTCTTCACCTTCAACACCGCCGTCCACGCCTCCTGGGTGGCGGGCACGCTCGCGGGCGTGCTGGCCGGGGACCTGGTCACCGACGTGGAGGCGCTGGGCCTCGACTACGCGCTGCCCGCCATGTTCATGGCCCTCCTGGCGGCCGGGGTCATCGCCGACCGGCGCGGGCTCGCCGTCGCCGCCGTCGCGGGCGGCGGCGCGGTGGGCCTGACCCTGTTCGGCCTCCAGTACTGGGCCGTGCTCGTCGCGGCGGCCGTCGCGGCCACCTTCGGCCTGGCCATCGCAGCCCGCGAGGAACACACGGACGCCGCGGCCGACGGCCCGGACCACCGCGACGAGGAAGGAGCACCGGGCCGATGAGCGACCTCGCGCTCGCCCTGACCATCGCCGGCATGGCGGCCGTCACCTTCGGCCCCCGCCTGGTGCCCACCCTCTTCCTCGCCGCGGCCGCCCTGCCCCGGCCCGTCGTGGTCTGGCTGCGGCAGGTGCCGCCCGCGGTGATCGCCGCCCTGCTCGCCCCGTCCCTGTTCGCACCCTCCGGCACGCTGGACCTCGGCCCCGGCAACTACGGCCTCTGGCTGGCCGTCCCCACCCTGCTGCTGGCCTGGCGCACCCGGAACTTCTACCTCACCATCGCCTTCGGCATCGGGTCCCTGGCCCTGCTCCGCCTGGCCATGGGCTGATGCAAGCCGTCTTTCCAGCCTTCCGCACCGCTCTGACCTGCGGATATGTCGGTCCTGGGGGTTGCAGGAAGGTTAATTGGCGTAGCCCCTCCCCGCGATGACGTAGAGTTGTGTTTACCGACGCGGGGTGGAGCAGCTCGGTAGCTCGCTGGGCTCATAACCCAGAGGTCGCAGGTTCAAATCCTGTCCCCGCTACTCAGTACGAAGGCCCGGTTCCCTTGGGAACCGGGCCTTCGTCGTTCTCGCCCGTCCTGCCTGCCCTCGTCCCCGCCCTCACCCGATCGGCCCGGGCCGGGTCGACGCCGGGTCCCCGCTGCCGCCAGCCTTGAGGGGCGATGCGGCGGCGGCCCGCACCCGCGCGAGGGACCGGGCAGGAGAGCAGCGTGTTGGGGCTGGGGCGGCAGCAAGGCGGCGACGAGGACCCGGGCGGCACCGGCAGCGGAGCAGCCCGCAAGGTGGTCCGCGCGCTCCCGGCCGTGCTGATCGCGGTCGGACTGGCCTTCGACCTGCTGACCCCGCCCGGCTACACCGGATCCCCCTTCTTCTCCGCGGCCCCGCTGATCGCCGCCCCGGTGTCCTCCCTCCGGGGCACGGTCCTCACCGGCGTACTGGCCTCGCTCGCGGTGGTGCTGCTGCACCTCCTCAACGGCACCACCTGGAAGGTCGAGGCGCTGACCGAACTGGTCACCGTGATCACCGTCTCCGGGCTCGCGATCCTGATCAACCGGGTCGTCCGGCGCAGCGGCGAGCGGCTCGCCTCGGCGCGCGGGATCGCCGAGGCCGCCCAGCGCGCCGTCCTGCCGAAGCCCGCGGAGCGTATCGCCGGCCTGCACGTCTGCGCCCGGTACGAGGCCGCGCAGGCCGACGCCTTCATCGGCGGGGACCTGTACGCCGTCCAGGACACCCCCTACGGAGTGCGGCTGGCGGTGGGAGACGTACGGGGCAAGGGGCTGGGGGCGGTGGAGGCCGTGGCGGTGGTCCTCGGGGCCTTCCGGGAGGCGGCGGAGACGGAGCCCACGCTGGAGGGCCTGGCCCAGCGGCTGGAACGGGCGCTGACCCGCGAGGGCACCCGGCGCGACAGCCTGGACTCGGTGGAGGGGTTCACGACCTGTGTGCTCGGCGAGATCCCGACGGGCGCGCAGCTGCTGCGCCTGGTCAACCGCGGCCATCCCGAGCCGCTGCTGCTGCACGCCGACGGGCGTCTGGCGGTCCTCGCCCCGGCGGAGCCCGCGCTCCCGCTCGGTATGGGGGAGCTGGCCGAGGGCCTGCCGGACCGGGCCGAGGAGTGGCCGTTCCCCGCCGGGACCACCCTGCTCCTCTACACGGACGGGCTGACCGAGGCCCGCGACGCGTCGGGGGTCTTCTACGATCCGGCGGCCCGGCTGACCGGCCGCGTCTTCCCCGGGCCGGGCGAGCTGCTCGGTGCGCTCAGCAGCGATGTGCGCCGGCACACGGGCGGCGGGGCGACGGACGACATGGCGCTGCTCGCGGTGGGCCGGCCGGGGGAGGGCGAGCCGGAGCGGAGGCGTACCGTTCCCGTGGTCGCTCCGTGACGGTGTGTGATTGAAAAGGTGTACCCCGAAAGGTTTATGACGGTCCGTCAAGGGGTGGGTGTGGCCGGAGAGATGTGGATCTTGCTTGATTTTTGCCCGAGTTGATCCCCATAGGCGGCTTTAGTCATGGCCAAGGCCGCGCAGAGGGTGGCTGATTAGTGCCACCGATCCATCGCAACAGCTTGGAATCACTCCCCTCCGTATATTACCGTTCGATAACGCAGCGCGGTCGTCCCAGCCGTCGCAAGAGACGGCGCCGTGCGCGTGCGTGTCCCCCTGAGGAGTGTGGCCCGGTGGCCTCCAACTCGCCTGCCCCCGAAGGCATAGAGCTCCAGGAAGAGCCCACCGCGGGCGCCTGGGGTGAGTGGAACCCCACCGAGGACTCGGCCCGCCCGCCCCGCGGCAAGCACCGGGTCGCCAAGCAGCGCGGGGGACTTGCCCGCAGCTCCACCGTGCTCGGCGTCGGAGTCATCGCGGCCGTCGGCGCCGGCGGGATCGCCACCGCGCAGGACCGGCCCCAAGTCGCCATCTCCATGCCCTCGTTGCCCGACTTCGGCATGGGCGGCGGCGGGGGCGACGGGCAGCGGCACGCGGAGGCCGAGGGCCCCGCGGCGGGCGCCCGGGCCTCCGCGAAGTCGACCGGCATCATCGCGCAGCAGGCGGCTCAGCACGCCGACGCCGGCACCACCCTGGTGGGCCGCATCCTCCAGCAGGCCGAGTCCCAGGAGAGCGCCGCCGAGGCCCAGATCCGGGCGCAGGCCGAGCGGGAGGCGCAGGAGGCCGCCGCCGCGGAGGCCAAGGCCGAACGGGAGGCCGCCCAGAAGGAGGTGGAGGACACCCGCCTGGCCGCCGAGAAGGCGGCGAAGGAGGCCAAGGAGGCCGCCGACGCCAAGGCCGAGCAGGAGCGGACCGCCAAGCTCGCCGGCAGCTACTCCCTCCCCACCTCCGCCTACACCCTCACCTCGCACTACGGCGACGCCGGTTCCATGTGGTCCTCCGGCCACCACACCGGCCTCGACTTCGCCGCCCCGACCGGCACCCCCGTCAAGGCCGTCGGAGCCGCGAAGATCACCTCTGCCGGCTGGTCCGGGGCGTACGGCTACCGGATCGTGCTGGAGCTCGAGGACGGTACGGAGATCTGGTACTGCCACCTGTCCTCGATGTCGGTGACCTCCGGCTCGGTCGCCGCGGGCGACACCATCGGCCGCGTCGGCGCCACCGGAAACGTCACCGGACCCCATCTCCACCTGGAAGTACGCAAGGGCGGCTCGACGATCGACCCCCTGGCGTGGCTGGAGTCCAAGGGCCTGAGCGTCTAGCCGGCGGTACGAAGACCCGCTCCAGGGGTTCCAGGGGAGCGAGGGGGACCCGGCGGGGCGGAAGGAGATCCTCCATGACCGCGGCCCGGGCGAGCGCGGGCCCCGCCGTCGCCTTGCGCAGCCACAGCCGTTGCAGCAACTCCCGCTCCCGGCAGGCGAAATCGGGCACCCCCGCAGGTCCCCCGTGCCGGGCCCGGTGCCGCAGCAGGGCCAGCGCGGCCGCGTCCGCCTCGTACAAGGCGACGGCCCGCCCGGCCGCCCGGCCCCCGGTGGACCGGGCCAGCGCCCGCGCCAGCGACCGGGCCGGCATCGACACCAGGGCCGGCACCTCGGCCGGGCGCAGCCAGCCCGCGGCCGCGTACACCGCCAGCTCGCCCGCCACGGCCCGCAGCCGGCGCCGCCTTATCCGCACGGCCAGCCACACCAGCAGCCCGAACACCGGGACCATCACGCAGCCGTAGACCACGTAGAACCCGTACTCCCCGAACCGCGACGAGCTGTTCCACAGCGCGTGCAGACCCATCGCGGCCAGCAGCCCGAGCAGCGGCAGCCCGATCCGGCGCACCCGGCCCGCGGCGAGCGCGGCCGCGCCGAAGCCGAGCCCGGTGAGCACCGTGAACAGCGGGTGCGCGAACGGCGAGACCACGATCCGTACGAAGAAGGTCGCCGCCGTCACCGAGTCCAGCGCGGCGGCGCCGCTCTCCACGTCCTCGCCGAACGCGTTGCCGAGGTAGAGGACGTTCTCGGTGCACGCGAAGCCGGTGGCGGTGAACCCGGCCACCACGAACCCGTCGGCGGGGCCGGTGAACTGGCGTCTTCGGAACACGAACACCAGCAGCAGGGCCACCGCCTTGGCGCTCTCCTCGACCACCGGGGCGATCGCCACCGAGCCGAGCCGGTCGGCGGCCGAGGCATCGGCGGTGGCCGCCGTTATCCACTCGGTGGCGAAGTTGTTGGCCAGTATCGCGATCAGGGCCGCGGTGCAGGCGCCCCAGCCGAAGCAGGACAGCAACTGCGCCCAGGGGCGGGGCGCGGCCCGGCCGAGCCACCGGAAGGCCGCCAAGAGCGGCGGCACCGGCAGCACGGCCAGCCCGAGGCCGACGAAGAACCCCGCGGTACCGGTCTGCTCCCGCACGAGTTCGAGGATCGCCGGCCCCGACAGCGACAGCACGGCGAGCACGCACGCACGGACACTGCGGACAGCAGGGAGCGCTCGGAACACACCTCGGAACACACGATGACTCTAGCGAGCCGCTCTGACACGCGGAGTGACGTGTCCGGTTTCTCTACTCGTTCGGGGAAACGTTGCCCCGGCGGGCGAAGAGCAGATCGTGCACGACGTGCCCCTTGTCGAGGCCCTGCCCCTCGAACCGGGTGAGCGGCCGGAAATCGGGCCGCGGCGCATAGCCGCCGTCCGCCTGGGTGTTCTCGAACTCCGGGTGCGCGGTGAGTACTTCGAGCATCTGCTCGGCGTACGGCTCCCAGTCGGTCGCGCAGTGCAGTACGGCCCCGGGGGCCAGACGGGTCGCGGCCAGGTCGAGGAACTCGGGCTGGATCAGCCGCCGCTTGTGGTGGCGGGCCTTGGGCCACGGGTCCGGGAAGTACACGCGCAGGCCGGCGAGGGAGTCGGGCGCCAGCATCTCGCGGAGCAGGATGATGGCGTCGCCGTTGGCGACGCGGACGTTGTCGAGCCCGCTCCGCTCGGCGAGCGCGAGCAGGTTCCCCTGGCCGGGGGTGTGCACGTCGGCGGCGAGGATCCCGGTCGCGGGGTCGGCGGCGGCCATCTGCGCGGTGGCCTCGCCCATCCCGAAGCCGATCTCCAGGACGACGGGCAGCCCGCGCCCGCCGAACAGCTGGTCGAGATCGATGACGGAGTGTCCGTCGATGTCGAGCCCCCAGGTCCCCCAGAGCCGCTTCAGGGCCTCGCCCTGCCCGGTGGTGACCCGGCTGCGCCGCGGCTGGAAGCTCCGGATCCGCCGCTCGTGGTGCGAACCGGCCGGATCGGGGGCGGGCCCGTCGGGAAACCGCGGTTCGGTCCGCCACTTCGGGGGCACGTAGGAATTCGCCTCCGGCACGGTCTCCGGGGCGCTGGGCTGGGGGGTGAGGGACTCAGACACAATGCCCGGATTCTACGGCCCCGGCCCGGACCGGCCGCGCCGGCGTGTGCGTCGCGGGGTCGGGGCCGGGGTCCGCGCGGGGGCCGGAGCGGAGCCGGAAGCGGAGCCCGGAGGCAGCGGACCGGCGGGCTACGGCGCCCTACGACGCGCGGAGCGACGACAGGGCCCGGCGGGCGATTTCGCGGCCGATCGGGAGCGAAGCCGTCGCGGCCGGCGACGGCGCGTTCAGGACGTGCACCGTGCGCGGCCCCTCCTTGATCAGGAAGTCGTCCACCAGCGTCCCGTCCCGCAGCACGGCCTGCGCCCGGACCCCGGACCCGGCCGGGGCCAGGTCCGCCGCCGAGACCGCCGGCAGGAGCCGCCGTACCGCCTCCGTGAACGCCTGCTTCGACAGCGAGCGGTGGATCTCGCCGACCCCGTACCGCCAGTGCCGCCGGGCCATCCGCCAGGATCCCGGCCAGGCCAGCTCGTCCGCGAGGTCCCGCGGCCGGACCACGCCCCACCCGTACCCCTCGCGTGCCAGCGCCGGCACCGCGTTCGGCCCGACGTGGACCCCGCCGCCGATCCCGCGCGTCAGGTGCACGCCGAGGAAGGGGAACGCCGGGTCCGGGACCGGGTAGACCAGCCCCCGGACGAGCGAAGGCCGCGCCAGGTCGTAGTACTCCCCGCGGAACGGCACGATCCGCATGCCCGGGTCGTCGCCGGCCAGCCGCGCGACCCGGTCGCACTGCAGGCCCGCGCAGTTCACCAGGACACGGGAGCGGACCACCAGCCCGGACGTGGTGCGGACCGCCACCCCCGACGCGCGCCGCGAGATCAGGTCCACCGCCCCGCCGTAGACGATCTCCGCCCCCGAGGACTCCGCGAGCTGCCGGGCCACCTGTCCGTAGTCCACGATGCCGGTGGTGCCGACATGGATCGCGGCCAGGCCCTGCACCTCCGGCTCGTACTCCGAGATCTGCGCCGGGCCCAGCTCGCGCACCGGGATGCCGTTCTCCCGGCCCCGCTGCACCAGCGCGTGCAGCCGCGGCAGCTCGTCCCGGCCGGTGGCGACGATCAGCTTCCCGGTGACCTCGTGGGCGATCCCGTGCTCCGCGCAGAACTTCACCATCTCGGCGGCCCCGCGCACCGCGAAGCGCGCCTTGAGCGATCCCGGCCGGTAGTAGATCCCGCTGTGGATCACCCCGCTGTTGCGGCCCGTCTGGTGCCGGGCGGGGCCGGACTCCTTCTCCAGCACCACCACCCGCGTCCCCGGAGCCAGCTGCGCCAGGGCATGCGCCGTCGACAGGCCGACGATGCCACCGCCGATCACCAGCACATCGCAGTCGACCCTGCCCGCGCTGCCCATGCCGCCGCCCAAGCCGCCACCTCCCACCCCTGCATACTGCACCCCGCCACTGACAATGCGGCCACGCGGGTCTCCGCCTGCGACGCCGGCGGCTCTACGCCTGCGCCACCAGCAGCGGCCGTGCCCGCTCCCGCAGCTCCGCCACGCGCGGCTCGTCCCCGTACGGTTCGAGCCGGTGCAGCAGGTCCCGTACGTACTCGGTCGTCCGCGCCGAGGAGATCCGGCCCGCGACCTCCACCGCCCGGGTACCGGCCGCGCACGCCGCGTCCAGGTTGCCCGACTCCAGCTCCGCCACCGCGCTCACCACCAGCCGCAGCCCGTGCGAGCGCACGTACTCCTCCGTCGGGCGCGACAGCGCCTGCTCGGTGAAGCGCCGTACCTGCCGCGGCAGCTTGAGGTCCCGGTAGCATTCCGCCGCATCCGCCGCGAACCGGTCGTACGAGTAGAAACCCAGCCAGGTCGGATCCGGGTCGCCCTCGCGCGCCCGTTCCAGCCAGCCCTCCGCCGCCCGCAGCGCCGCCCCGGCGGCCGCCGAATCGCCCGCCTTCGCGTGCGCCCGCGCCTCGATGAGCCGGAAGAAGCTCATGGTGCGCGCCGTGGCCAGGCCGCGGTTGCGCTCCACGGCCGCCTGCGCCAGGTCCACGCCCTCGTCCGGGAAGTCCCGGTACGTCGCCTGGAGCGACATGGAAGCCAGTACGTACCCGCCCAGCGGTACGTCGGCGGCCGCGCGGGCCAGGCGCAGCGCCTGGATGTAGTAGCGCTGGGCCGCCTCCTGCTGGCCGGTGTCGAAGGCCATCCACCCGGCCAGCCGGGTCAGTTCGGCGGTCGCGCCGAACAGCGCGCGGCCCACGTCGTCGCTGTACGAGCCGAGCAGCAGCGGCGCCGCGTCGACGCGCAGGCATTCCGGCACCATCGACGAACGCCAGTCCCCGCCGCCGTACTTGGAGTCCCAGCGGCGTGCGTCCTCGGCCGCCTCGCGCAGCTTGGTCACGTCGCTGTGGCCCACGCGCTGCGGTGCCGGGTCGTACAGCCCCACGACCGCGGCGGGCGCGGAGACGGGCACGGCCGCCGGTACGGGCGCCTGCCCGGGCGGGGCGTGCGGCGTTTCACCCGAAGACTGCGCGGGCAAACCCGTTGACGAAGAAGACGGCGAAGACGGCGAAGAAGACGAAGAAGACGGCGAAGACGCAGAGGAAGGCGACGAGGACATCGGTGAGGGCGACGCCGTGCCCGCCGCCGGCTCGCGCGACGCCACGGTCTCGCGGGGCGGGGCCGCGGGCTCGCGCGCCACCGAACCGTCCGCCGGAGATATCAGCCAGCGCGAGGCGGGCGTCGCGTACGCGGACACCGCGAAGGAGCCGGCCAGCGACTGCCAGATCCCGCCACCGCCGCCGGCACCGCCCCTGCGGCCCGCGAGGTCCAGCCGGTACAGATCGGTGGCCGAGCGCACCGCCTCCCCCACGTCCCGCGGGAAGGCCAGGCCTACCTCGGGCGCGGGGTCCGCGTCCGCCAGCCCGATCTCGTGCAGCGGCACCGGCCGCCCCAGCTTCGCGCCGATGGCGGCGGCGATCAGATGCGGGGCCGCGCCCTGCGGCACCATCCCCTTCGACACCCACCGGGCCACCGACGTCTTGTCGTAACGAAGCGTCAGGCCGCGCTGTGCGCCGAGGTCGTTGACCCGCCGGGCCAGCCCGGCGTTGCTGATGCCGGCGAGGGCGAGGACGGCGCCGAGCTTCTCATTGGGCTCGCGGAGCTCCCTGGACATGCGCCACCCCTCGTCACACGCGGAACGCACACAACGCATACGCCGCCGGGGCATAGTTGCCCGGCATTTCGTAAACCCAGCGTAGTTCCCCGCCTCCCAAGCGTTAAGGCCCCGACTTCCGTATGGCGGGATTGTTGTCCGCCCGCACAGTCGGGGCGGGGCCCGCGCCGCAGGCGCACGCCCCCTCCCGTGCTCCGTGCGTGTGGCCGTGCGCCCGCCCGTGCGCTCTGGCCGGTCAGCGGGCCCGGCGATTCGATGTGCCCTGCGTGGGTCGGCCCGCTGCGTGGATCCGGCGGGCCGGGGGATGCCGCCGCCTCAATCCCCGCGGGTGGCGGAACGGTCCGGGGGGCGATTCCCGCCTCCCGGACCGCGCCCGCGGGCCGGTGCGGCCGGGCGCCCCAAGGCGTGCGGCGGCGCCACGTGCGGGCTCAGTGCGCCCGCTGTGTGCTCGTGGTGCGGCCGCGGTGCGGTCGAGGTGCCGTCGCGGTGCGGCCTCGGCGTGGCTTCGGTACGGCCTCAGTACGGCCTCAGTACGGCCGAAGAATGGCCGAAACCGACCTATGGGGCGGTGGGAACGGAACGCCAAATACCGCGTGTCCGCGGGGTGTTCGTTTGCATGTGCGCCCTCCTGGATCACTCTCGCACGCCTGTCTCGTGGCAGCATGGACCCCGAGCCACCCGGGGTCCCGTCGGCCGCGCCCTCAGCGCTGACCACGACGTTCCCGCCCCGGTCATTTGCCCACAGGCTGGGGAGGCGGCGGTGCGCTGGTTGGTCGGCTGGAGCAGTATCGCCGCGAGCTTCGGCACGGCCGGCCGCGTCTTCGGCCAGGGCGGATCCGGCCCCGCCGGCTCCTACGACCCCGGCGGTCCCGGCGGCCCCGTGAGCGGCGGCCTCGCGGACGCCGACGCCGCCCATCCGGACGACCCTGCCGCCGAGCGCACCGTCGTCCCGGTCGGCGCCCAACTGCTCTGGGGAGACCCCGACCCCCTCTGGGCCGTCGGCGACTGGCGCCCCGACGAGATCCGCACCCTCGCCGCCGACCCCGCCGACCCCTTCACCCGGCTCGCCGTCCTCGGCTGCTGCGGCGCCACCGACGCCGAACTGCGCAGCGCGCTCCTCGCCGCCCGCGGCGGAGCCCTGCGCCACCTCACCCAGTGGTCCGGCAGCTACACCGCCGTCGTCCAGACCGGCCGCCGCATCACGGTCGTCGGCGACCTCGCGGGCGCCCGGCCCGTCTTCTACACCCCCTGGGCGGGCGGGACGGCGTACGCCACCGCCGCGCTGCCGCTCGCCGACCTCATCGAGGCGCAGCTCGACATCGGCCACCTCGCGGCCCTGCTGGCCTGTCCCGACAGCCCGGAGGCACTGGGCGACGGCACACCGTACGTCGGCGTGCGGCGCATCCCGCCCGGGCACGCGCTGATCCTGCGCGAGGGCTCGCGCGAGATCACCGGTTACGAGCCGGTGGCCTCCCTCGCGGTGGCGGCGCCCACGGCCGACCCCGACCACGCGGTGGAGGGCGTACGCGAAGCATTGGTGGATGCCGTGCGCGCCCGGCTCACGGCTCCGCGTCATGCCCCCGACACGCCGCCCCACGACCCCGGCCCGGTGCCCGGAATGGGCCCCGCCGACCGGCGCGCGGCCCGGGGCGCACCCGCGCCCGCGCCCGGCGTGGGCGCCGACCTCTCCGGAGGCAGCGCTTCCGCGACCCTCGCGCTGCTCGCCGCCGGCCTGCCCGGGGCGCCCGGCACGGTGACGAGGCAGTCCGGCGGCCGGCTGCTGGCCGTCACCTTCAACGACCTGGCCACCCCCCAGGGCCGCGAGGCCGAACTCGAACGCGCCCGGGCCATCGCCGCCAACCCCCGGCTGCACCACGTCGTCGTGGCCGCCGCCGAGGAGGCCCTCCCGTACGCCGACCTCGACGGCCCCCTCACCGACGAACCCGGCCCCTCCCTGGTCACCGCCGCCCGCGAGCGGCGCCGGCTGGCGGCCGGCTCGGCGGACCACTTCGTCGGACACGGCGCCCGCCAGGTCCTCGACGCGCACCCGGCCCGGCTCGCCGACCTCCTGATGGACCGCCGCAGACGCCACCTGCTGCGCCCGGTCGCCGCGCTGGCCCGCTCGGCGCCGGGCGACTCGGCCCTGTCCCTGCTGGTCCCGTTCTCCGTCTACTCGGCGGCCCGCCGGCTCGCCCGTACGCCGTACCGCGCGGGCATGGAGGCGGCGGCGGCCCGGCTGCGCGAAGGGGCCGTCGAGGGCGGCGCGTCGAACCCGGTGGACGCCTCGCTGGCGGCCCTGACCTGGTCCCGCCCGGGCCCGGCGGCGGGCTGGCTGACGGGGGAGGCCCTGGCGGAAGTATCGATCCGCCTGGCAACCGCCGCAGGCCGCCCGCCCCTCTCCCTGCGCCCCGGCGAGGCCCGGGCCCGCGCCGCGCTGACCCGGCACGCGGCGGACCACCGGGTCTTCGAACAGGCCGTGGAGGTCCGCAGCCAGCGCCTGCACGCCCCGTTCCTGGACAACCAGGTCGTACGGGCGGCCCGCGTCCTCCCGGAATCCCTGCGGGTCCAGCCCGGCGCCCGGGCGGCGATCCTGCGCACCGTCCTCTCCTCGGCGGGCGTACGCGAACTCCCGCCGGGCTGGGGCGCCCCGACCCACACCCCGAACGAAACGGCGACCCGAGTGGGCCTGAGGGCGGCGCTGCCCTCGCTGCTGTCCCTCTTCACCGCCCCGCTCCTGGCGGACGCGGGCCTGATCGAGGCCCGGGTGGTCCAACAGGCCCTGCTGGACGCGGCGGAGGGCCACCCGGTCCCCCTGGACGGCCTGGCGGAACTCGTCTCGATGGAACTGTGGCTGGGCCGCCTCCTGTCCCGCCGCGGCACGTGCTGGACGGGCACGTCCACCCCCCGCCGCAGAGCGGTCCCCCAAGGAGTCCCCACCCCCCGCCCCGCCCTGTCCTGACCCGCGGGCGCCCGCCGCCCCGGCACACCCGACCTCGCCGGGGCTTGAGGGGCGGGATCCGGGGTCCGGGGGCGGCGCGGCACCGGTCCACCGGCAGCCCGCGATCCGGACACGCCAGCAGCGGCGCGGCGCCCATGCCGGCAGCCACCGCCCCGGCCCATCCGGCACCCTCGCCGCACATCAAGCCTCTGAACGGGCCCACCGGACAGGGCCCATGGCACCCCGCAGCACGCATCCGGCTTCGCCGGCGCTTGGGACGCGGGGCCCGGGGCGGTGCCCGCGCGATCGGAGCGGCACCTGCTCCCGGCCGGCGCCCCGCAGCGTGCACCAGGCGCTCGCCTGACCGCGGCCGCGGCTCCGGCGCATCCAAATGCGGCCTCGCCGGCGTCTGAGGCGCTGGGTGTGGGGCGGAGCCGTCAGGCGCGGCGTGCGCCTACCCACCGGCGGCCGGGGTCGGGGGGCGGCGCGGCACTCGCCCACCGGTAGTCCGCCGATCCGGGCCCCGTCGGCGTCTGAGGCGCGGGGGCCTGCTACCCCCAGCAGCGGCGCGGCACCCACGCCCCGGCACATCCAACGTCCTCGGCGCACAACCAGCCTCGATAGCCCGACATCAATCCCCTGAACGGGCCTACCAGGCGGGGCACATGGCGTCCCGCAGCACGCTTCCGGCTTCGCCGACGCTTGGGACGCGGGCCCCTGGGCGATGCCCCGCCATCGGAGCGGCACCTGCTCCCGGCTGCGGCCCGGCCGGCGTCCGCCCCGCAGCGGCGTACCAGCCGCTCGCCCGACTGCGGCCGTGGCTCCGGCGCATCCAATGCAGCCTCGCCGAGGCTTGAGGGGCAGGATCCGGGGTCGGGGGGCGGCGCGGCACCGGCCCACCGGCAGCCCGCCGGTCCGGCCCCCCAGCAGCGCCGCGGCACCCACGCACCGGCGCCCGCCGCCCCGCCGCCCCGGCACATCCGGCACATCCGGCGCTCCGGGGCGGAGTCCCAGGCGCGGCGCGGCACCCGCCCACCGGCAGTCCGCCGATCCGGGCCCCGTCGGCGTTTGAGACGCGGGGGCCTGCTGCCCCCAGCAGCGGCGCGGCATCCACGCCCCGGCGGCCGCCGCTCCGGCACATCCGGCGCCGCTGGTGCTTGAGCCGCTGGGGGCCTGGGGGCATACCCCTGCGGCAGCGGCGCGGCACCCACGCCCCGGCGGCCGCCGCCCCAGCACATCCGGCGCCGCTGGTGCTTGAGGCGCTGGGGGCCTGGGGGCCTGCCCCCGCGGCAGCGGCGCGGCACCCACGTACCGGCAGCCATCGCCCCGGCACATCCGGCGCTCCGCGGCGGAGTCCCAGGCGCGGCGCGGCACCCGCCCACCGGCAGTCCCGTCGGCACCCGAAGCGCGGGCTCCGCGAAACCCCCCCGGCACCCCCGGCAAGGGCAAGGCAGAATTGCCCGGTGCGGTATCTCATCCTTGGCGTCACCGAGGCGCGCGACGAGACCGGCGCCCCCATCCCCATCGGCGGCGCCCGCCTGCGCGCGCTCCTCGCCGCCCTCGCGCTCCGCGCCGGCGGCCCGGCCGCCGCCACCGTCGCCGACCTCGTCGACGACATCTGGGGCGACGATCCGCCCCAGGACGCCCCCGCCGCCCTCCAGGCCCTCGTCGCCCGGCTCCGCCGGGCCCTCGGCGGCCGGGACGCCGTACCCGCCGACCCCGCCGGCGGCTACCGCCTCGCCGTCGCCGACCGCGACGACGTCGACCTCCACCGCTTCACCCGCCTCGCCCGCCAGGGCGCCGGGCAGCTGGCCGCAGACCCCGCCACCGCCGCCGGAACCCTCCGCACCGCCCTCGGCCTCTGGCGCGGCCCCGCCCTCGCCGACCTCCCCGAGCCCGCCCGAACCGCCTACGCCGCCACCCCCGAAGCGCACCGCGCGGCCGCCCTCCGCGCCCGGATCGACGCCGAACTCCGCAGCGGGGCCGCCGACCCGGCGTCCCTCCTCCCGGAGATCGAGGCGCTGATCCGGGAGCACCCGTACGACGAGCCCCTGCGCGCCCAGCAGCTCCGCGCCCTCCGCGCGTCCGGCCGCCCCGCCGACGCGCTCGCCGCGTACGAGGACACCCGCCGCACCCTCGCCGAAGCCCTCGGCACCAACCCCGGCCCCGAACTCACCGCCCTCCACACAGAACTCCTCCACCCCCCAACCCCGACACCCCCAGCGACGCCCCCACCCCGGGCACCAGCAGCGCCCGCGCCTCCGGCGCACCCGGCGTCCGCAGAGTCCCTGGCACCCGTACTGACGCCGACACCTCCGGTGCACTCCGGGTCCCCTGCGCCAACCGCGTACCCGGCAACCCCGGTGGCCACAGAGGCGCCCTCGCCCGCAGCGCGTCCCGAAGCTCCCGGGTCCCCGGCGTCAACCGCGTACCCGGCAACCTCCGCAGCCCCGGTGTTACATGTGGCCCCTGCGCACCCTGCATCCCCGACACCTGGGGCGGCGCCCCCAATGCCTCCAGAGCACCACGTACCCGCCGCCTCCCCGGAGTCCTCCGCGCCCGCGGCGCACCCCGCAGCCCCCGAGTCCTCGGGGGAGTCGGCGGCAACCGATTCCCCGGCGCCCGCCGGGACCCCGGCGCCCCCGGTGCAGCCGGCACCCTCGGTGTCCCCGGTGTCCCCGGTGTCCCCGGTGTCCCCGGTGTCCCCGGTGTCCCCGGTGTCCCCGGCGTCCCCCGGAGCCTTTGCGCTTCCGGTGCGCCACGTACCCGCCGCCTCGCCGGATTCCTCCGCGCCCGCGGCGCACCTCGTAGCACCTGGGTCCTCGGGGGAGCCACCGGCAACCGTGTCACCGGCCCCCGCCGAGAACCCGACACTTCCAGCACCGCCCGCCTCCCCTGCACTCGCCGAAACCCCGGCGTACGGCGGATCCCCTGCCTCTCCCGCGGTATCTGTGCCTCCCGCGGTACCGGCACCTCCAGCAGTACCCGCGCTTCCGGCCAAATCCGCGCCCCCGGCACGGCCGGTGCCCCCAGCCGCGCCCGCGTCTCCGGCGCATCCCGCATCCTCAGCGTTCCTGGCGGCGCCGCCAGCGCACCCCGCGCCCCCAGCGGCATCCGTGCCTTCGGCGTCCGCGCCGCCAGCGCCGCCCGCGCCGCCAGCGCACCCCGCGCCGCCAGCGCACCCCGCGCCGCCAGCGCACCCCGCGCCGCCAGCGCACCCCGCGCCGCCAGCGCACCCCGCGCCGCCAGCGCCGCCAGCGCCGCCCGCGCACCCCGTGCCGCCAGCGCACCCCGCGCCGCCAGCGCCGCCAGCGCCGCCCGCGCACCCCGTGCCGCCAGCGCACCCCGCCTCCCCGGCGGGGCCGACGGCGCTCGTGCACCCCGTGCCCCCCGCGGCAACCGCACCCCCCGCTCAGCCCGCACCCCCCGCTCAGCCCGCCCAGCCCGCCCAGCCCGGCGAGCGTGCCGGGAACCTTCGGCCTCGGCTTACCTCCTTCGTCGGGCGGGAGCCCGAGCTTGCCGGGCTTCGCCGCGATATGGCCCGGCTGCGGCTCGTCACCCTCACCGGGCCCGGCGGGTCCGGGAAGACCCGGCTCGCCGAGCACGCGGCCGCCGACCACCCCGAACCCGGCTGGCTCGTCGAACTCGCCCGCCTCGACCACCCCGCCGCCGTCCCCGGCGCCGTCCTCAGCGCCCTCGGCCTGCGCGAGAGCACCCTCGTCGCCCGCGACAAGGCCCCCGCCGACGACCCCGCCGCCCAGCTCGTCGAGCACTGCGCCAACCGCCGCCTGCTCCTCGTCCTCGACAACTGCGAGCACGTCATCGGCGCCGCCGCCGAACTCGCCGAACACCTCCTCACCCACTGCCCCGGCGTCCGGATCCTGGCCACCAGCCGCGAACCCCTCGGCGTACCCGGCGAAACGGTCCGCCCCGTCGACCCCCTGCCCCCCGACCCCGCGCACCGCCTCTTCGCCGACCGCGCCGCCGCCGTCCGCCCCGGCTTCACCCCCGCCGACGACCCGGCCGCAGTCGCCGAGATCTGCGCCCGCCTCGACGGGCTGCCGCTCGCCATCGAGCTGGCGGCGGCCCGGCTGCGGCTGCTCACCCCGCGTCAGATCGCGGACCGGCTCGACGACCGCT
>NZ_JBIVXF010000018.1:0-217511 GCF_044769045.1 Streptomyces sp. NPDC090741
TCCGGTCTCGGTCAGGGGTGCATTACGGTGGGGCACGAGGGCCTTTCTGGTCGGTGTAGACGTCGCAATCCACACCGAACCCGGAAGGCCCTCACTCGTTCAAGATCCCTCAGCCGAGACCTGCATCACCCGTCCACAACCTCCCTGGACAGAACACCTAGGGGGTGTCTGGCGGGCCGGGCCCGGCCCGCCAGACACCCTCTAGCCCGCGTCGGCCGCCCTGCGCATCTCCGCCACGTCCAGCTTCTTCATCTTCATCATGGCCGCGGTGGCGCGGGCGGAGCGCCCCGGGTCCGCGTCGGTGACCAGCTCGATGGCGCCGGGCGGGATGACCTGCCAGGACACCCCGAACTTGTCCTTGACCCAGCCGCAGGCGGATTCCTGGCCGCCGTCCTTCGTCAGCTCGTCGTAGTAGTAGTCCGACTCCGCCTCCTCGGCGCAGTGGATCTGGAACGAGATCGCCTCGGTGAACGGGAACTGCGGGCCGCCGTTGAGGCCGATGAACTTCTGGCCGTTGATCTCGAACTCGACGGCCATCACGTCACCGGCCTTGCCCGCTCCCGCCTCGTTGTAGTAGCCGGTCCGCCCGATCTTCCCGTCCTTGAAGACGGACACGTAGTAGTCGGCGGCGGCCGCCGCGTTGCCGTCGAACCACAGACACGTGGTGAATCCGTTGCTGCTGCTCATGACTGCCTCCAGGCGGGTGCGTGGTCGAGTCCGTGCGGTGGGGCACCGTCTCGCTCCTATACAGACCGGCCCCGGGCCCGAAATTCATCGGTGGGCCCGGGGCCGGTCGGCAACGCTTCCTGAATGCACTCCAACGGCTTACACCGCCGGCTTGGCCGCCATGGAGAGCATCCGGTCGACGACGCGCTCGGCGGCGCCGCCGTCGTCCAGGTCGCAGAACTCGGCGCGGAACGCGGCCCGCGCCTCCTTGAACTCCGCCCCGAGCGCGTCCGCGCCCCGTACGGCCTCGATCAGGCTCGCCGAGTCCGCCAGCAGCGGGCCGGGGGCCTTCGCGGCCAGGTCGAAGTTGAAGCCGCGCAGCGTGGTCCGGTAGTGCTCCATGTCGTACGTGAAGAGCAGGATCGGCCGGTCGGTGAGCGCGAAGTCGAACAGCACCGAGGAGTAGTCCGAGATGAGGACGTCGGCGACGAGCAGCAGGTCCGTCGCGTCGGGCCAGCGGGACACGTCGACGACGAACCCGTCGCGCACGTTGTCCCGTACCTGCTCGGTCACGTGGTGGTGGCCGCGGACCAGCAGGACGTGGTCCTCGCCGAGCTCGCGCCGCGCCGCGTCCAGGTCGATCTGGAGGTCGAGCTTGTAGCCGCCCGACCAGCCCTCGCGGTTCTCGCGCCAGGTCGGCATGTAGAGGACGACCTTCTTGCCCTCGGGCAGGCCGAGCCGGCGGCGGACCTCGGCGATCCGCTGCGCGTCGGGCTTGACGAGCGCGTCCGTGCGCGGGCTGCCGGACTCGATGACCTCGCCCTGGTAGCCGAGGGCACGCTTGAGCAGCGGCGTCGCGTACGAGCTCGGGGAGGCGAGCAGCGACCACTGGGCGCTGTCGTGCTCCAGTGCCTCCAGGATCTCGGGGCTCGTGTAGTAGTCGTGGATGAAGTCGTGGCCGATCTCCTTGATCGGCGTCCCGTGCCAGGTCTGGACGACGATCTGGCCGGCGCGGCGCTGGAAGCGCTGCGGCACGCTGTCGTTCACGACGTAGTAGCGGGCCCGGGCCAGGACCTCCCAGGCCTCGGTGCTGTCGTACTGCACGGCGCGGGCGGTCGGGGGGACCTCGGCGCGGCCGTCGCGGACGAGCCAGACGTGGTCCAGCTTCTCGCCGCGGCGCAGCAGTTCCTCGTGGATGGCGCGGGGCGAGTCGCCCGCGCCGTTCCCCTGGTGGGTGTCGTAGACGACGATGTCCTTGACCGGCAGGGCGCGCTGCGCCGGGTAGGTCTCGTACCGGGTGACGCGCGTGGCGTACCGGGTCCGGTCGTGCGGGCTGAGCAGCGGGTCGGCGACGAGCACCATGCGGTCGTAGAAGCGGGCCTCGACCCGCATCCGGCGGCCCTGGACGGTGATCGCGTGCGGTCCGGCGTGCAGGGCGGTGGGCGCGAGCTGCACCGGGGCGCCTCGGTCGACACCGAGCAGGCCCGCGGTGGTGCCGCCCTGGGCGAGCGGACGCAGGGTGGGCCACCAGCGGCCCTTCGGCAGCGTGGTGCGGCCGGCGTAGGACTCGGGGAGGACGGGCTCGAAGACGGATTCGAAGCGGTCGCCGTCCCGGGTGACGGGGTAGCTGAACTCGACGCCGTGCGCGTCGTGCAGGACCAGCTCGTACGGCTCGTCGGCGGGCGCGACGAGCCGGCCCTTGATCGTGAGGGTGCCGTCCTGGCCGGTGACCGAGTCGACGAGCGGCGGCGAGGGCTGCACGGAGAGGGTCAGGTGTCCGGTGTTGCCGCGCTTGGCGAAGAGGGCGCGGTCGGCGTTCCCGCCGGTCAGGGGAACGACCAGGCCGGCGAATCCGCCGCGCTCGTCGTGCGCGAGGCGGTGCTCGGAGCCGTCGGCGCCGACCACGGTCAGGCTCCACGGCTCGGGGGCCCACTCGCCGGGCTCGCACTCCGCGTCCGGTACGGCGGCCAGCTCGGCCAGCGGTACGCGGACGGTGAACGGGATCCGGCCGGCGCCGCGGGAGCCGCTCGCGGCGGCGGTCTCGATCGGGAAGGTGAGGACGGCGGCGGTGGAGACGTGCTCGGCGCGCAGGGTGGCGCCGACGCCGATCTCGGCGGCGAGCTCGCCGGCCACCTCGACGGCGTCTTCGCCGGCCCGGCGGACGTCGAGGGCGCGGGCCCGGACGGTCTCGACCTGGATGGTGAGGGCGCCGGTGGCGTTCGGGACGATGCGGACGTCCGGGGTCACCCAGTGGGCGGGCGGGTTCTGGCCGGAGTCGGACTCACCGCCCTTGAGGCGGGCGCGGTGCAGGCCGCCGGCGCCGGTGACGGCGACGGAGGTGGTCCATATGCCGTCGATCCACTTGCCACCCGACTGGAAGGCGGTGGGGTCGACGACGGCGGTGAAACCGGCCCAGTCGGCGTGCCGCAGCGCGAGGTGCGCGGCGTTGACGGTGGCCATCGGGGAGGCGACCGTACGGGCGGTGACGACGGTACGGCGGCGCTTGCCCCCCTCGCGGAAGACGAGCATCTTGCGCGAGCCGAGGCGGCTCTCCGCGCCGAGGTGGCCGGGCAGCGCGTAGCCGCGCAGCAGCAGCTTGCCGTCGCTCCAGACGGCCTGCTCGAGGCGGCTGACGACGCGGCGCTCGCGCGGGCCGAGGGTGAGGATCTTGGCGGGGACCGGCGGACGGCCGTGCAGGAACGGGTAGTCGGCCTGCGGGCGGGCCAGCCCCTTGACGGGGACGCTGTACGAGTAGTCGCTCTGGTGCTGCGTGAGGGCGATGAAGTCCTCGACGCGGCCTTCGCGGGCCAGGTACGCCTTGAGGCGGTCGGCGACGGTCAGGTCGGACCAGGGGCCGGTGCCGATCTCGCGGACGAGGCCGCCGACCTCCTTGACGAAGGCGGCGCGGAAGTCGGCTCCGCCCTCACCGACGTACTTGTAGATGAGCGGGAGTTCCTCGCTCAGCACGTTGTAGTCGTAGTCGCGCAGGTAGCGGGCGTACTTGGCGCCCTCCTTGGCCTTGAGGGCCTCGCGGACCAGGCGGACGGAGGTGACGCGGTCGATCAGGGAGACCGGGTCGGTGGAGCGCTGGGTGATGGAGCGCTCGCCGGTCTCGCGCACGCGCCAGTGGTAGACGCAGTCGCTGATGACGTCGACGCTGGACGCGAAGTAGTGCGCGGGGATGCTGACCGGGGCGTCCTCGTAGAGGATGCCCTCGGGGTACTGGAAGCCGTGCTCGTCCCAGAAGCTGCGCCGGTAGACCTTGTTCCACGCGGTGCGGTCGGTGACCAGCGCCGGGAACTTGGAGATGTGGGTCTTCAGCTGCGTCTTGGCGAAGGCGGCCCGGTGGCCCCAGGACTGCTGCATGCCGACGGAGCGGAAACGCTTCACGTTGCCGCCGGCGAAGTCCGAACCGGTCTCGTCGAGGGCGGCGATCAGGCGCTCGTACGCGTAGTCCGGCATCGTGTCGTCACTGTCGACGAAGGCCAGGTACTCGCTGTCCTCGGAGGCGTGGCGGGCGCCCACGTTGCGGGCGGCGCCGAGTCCGGCGTTCTCCTGCATGACGACCCGGAAACGCTTGTCCCGCGCGGCGAAAGCCTTGGCGATGACGGCGCTGGTGTCGGTGGACCCGTCGTCCACGAGGATGCACTCGAAGTCGGCGAACGTCTGGGCGGCAATGGACTCCAGGCACTCGTCGAGATAGAGCTCGACGTTGTAGACGGGGACGACGATGCTCAGGCGCGGGGGCATGGGTGGCGGGTTCTCCAGCGTTTCAAGCTATTTCGATGATCAGGTGATGAGAGCATCCTACTCGGTAACGGGATGATAAAGTCCCCCCATCCTGGACATATGACCCGTGACGCCCGGGGCGGACGGCAAAGAATTCAGCCGCCCGCCACCTCGGCGTCGGGATCGGACCGAACGTCTGCTCAGACTTCGAGCTCCGCCTCGATCTTCTTGAGCTGGTGCCGGGCCATCGCGAGGTTGGCCCGGCCGCGGTCGAGCGCGAGGTAGAGGAAGAACCCCTTGGAGTCGCGGCTCTTCAGCAGCCGGATGAGGTGGTACTGGCTGCCGAGGGTGATCAGGATGTCTTCGATCTCGTCCTTGAGGCCGAGCATCTCCATCGTGCGGACCTTGGCGCGGACCACGTCGGTGTTGCCGGCCGCGGCCACGGCGAGGTCGAGGTCCTTGCCGCCGCCGATGGTACCGAGGGCCATGCCGCTGCCGTAGTCGACCAGGGCGGCGCCGATCGCGCCGTCGATGGTGGCGAGGGTTTCCTTGAGAGCGGTCTCCACGTTGGCCATGAGTGGCTCCTCTTCTTTCTTGTCTCTGTGTTCTGGCGAATTTCAGGCGGTTTACCGGTGGGTTCCGGTGGGTTCCGGCGGATTCCGGTGGGTTTTCATGCCCGGTCTGTACTGACTACGCCTGGTCCGTACCGACATGGACGTGCGGGTCCTCGGGGCCGCGGCGCCCGAGGACCTGGTCGATGAGCTCGGCTATGCGGAGGCTGGAGCGGCGGGCCTCCAGGTGGAGCCGGCCGACGTTGACGCGGGGCTCCGCGATCAGGGTGAGGACGGCGGCGTCCCCGGCCGCGTAGGTGGCCACGTATCCGTGTTCGCCGCGTATCAGGAGTTCACGGAATCCGCCCTGGCCGGTGGTGTCGCTGAGCCGCTGGGCCACGCCGAGGGCGGCGGCGGTCAGGGCCGCGACGGACTCCACCTCGATGGCGGCGCTGTCCTGCGCGAGGACCAGGCCGTCGGCGCTGCCGGCGAGGGCGCCGGTGAGCTGGGGGACCCGGGCGCGCAGCCTGCGGAGCTCGGCGAGTATGTCGGCTTCGGCCTCGGGGGGCACCATCGCCGTGCTCATGTCGGCCTTTCTCCTTTCGGGCTGCCTCCGCTCGGAGCGGTCGGCGCGCTCTGAGCGCAGAGCCGGTCGCAGCGGGAGCCTCACAGGCTTGCCTCCAGTGCGTCGCGTAACCGGCGGAGCAGCGCCACGTCCGGGGATTGCGTCTGGGTGATCCAGTCGGGCAGGGGTGTTTCGACCGGTGCCGGGGCCGGCGCGTGCGGGGTCTCGACGAGCCCTGCCGCCGCGAGGCGCCGTACGTCGAGCAGCGTGTGGAAGGCCGGGCGGCCCAGCACCCACGCGAGGTCCGCCGGGGTCCGTGCGCCGTCCGCCCTGGCGAGCAGGACCCGCTGGCGGGGGGTGACGGTCTGGCCGGGGGCGGCGGTCCGGGGCACCACGGGGGAGGTGTCCAGCAGCGGGTACGGCCACACCGCGTCGAGCAGCTCGCGCCGGCGCCGGGTCTCCCGTTCGACGGCGGCGGCCGGGACCGAGCGGACGGAGCCGATCCAGTGGGTGGCCCCGCGGCGGAACCGGGAGGGTCCGGTGCCCGGGGAGAGGGCGAAGAACGCGGCGTCGAAGATGGCGGCGAGGTGGCAGATCTCCAGCTCACCGCCGGCGAGGCCACCGCTGTCCACGAGGAAGCGGGCGACCTGGCGGCGGGCGCCGGCCCGGTCCACGGCCTCGCGCCAGCGTTCGGGGGCGAGGCCGCCGCCGGTGGTGAGCAGGACGTCGAGGCCGGGGGTGGCCGGGCTCTCGGCGTGCACGATGCGGCCGTCCTCCAGAAAGAGGGTGCCGCGGTCGCGGAGCAGGGCGCCGGTGGCGCGCTCCGCGGCGAGCCGGGTCAGGAGGGGCGAGACGGCGACGGCGGCTAGGCCGCCCACCTGGGCGGCGGTCATCTGAGGACCAGCCCCTCGGCGAGGATGCGGAGTCTGTGCCGGGCGAGGGCGAGGTTGCCGTCGGTGCGGTCCAGCCAAAGGTGGAGGAAGACGCTGCTGTCGAAGCTGGTCTCGACGAAGCGGAGGACGTGGTAGCCGGTGCGGGTGGTGACGATCAGGTCCTCCACGGGCAGGCCCAGGCCCGTTTGGCCCAGGTCCGGTCCCGGTGCGGATTCGGGTGCCGGCTGGGCGAAGGACTCGTACTCGGCGGCCGCCCGGGCCAGCTCGGCGGTCTCGGCGGCGGTGGTCTCGTGGTCGCCGACCGGAGAGTCCCCGGCGGTGCCGAGGGCCAGTCCGCTGCTCCAGTCGACCAGCGCGGCCCCCCGCGCACCAGGCAGGGCCATGGCTTCGAGCAGGCATTCGTCGATCCCGGGCACGCGGGCTCCCCTCCCGGCCAGACGTGCGAAGTGCACGGTCTACGGCGCGACAGGAGGGAACTTACTCACGTTCCACTGCACGGAAGGGGCTTCTGGCATTTTCCGCGGGAACATGCACAGAACCACGCGGCTGCGTGGCCGGAACCCGTCGACTTCTGATCACGAATGTTGATCACGGCTGTGGATCACACAAGACGGCGCACGGGGCGCACAGGGCGCGCGGGTGTCACCGGGGGGCTCGGTCGGCGGCTCACGACGCAAGCGGAAGATGCTCCGCGAGCCGGAAGGCACCGCCCTCGCGCTCGACGTATCCCTCGTGGCTGAGGGTGCGCAGCAGGTGGTAGACGGTGGGCAGCGGAATGCCGGTGAGCCGCGCGAGCCGTTTCGCCGTCACCCCGCCCTCGGCGTACATCGCCTCCAGAAGGCGCAGCGCCCGCTGCACGGAACCGATCAGGGTGGGTGCGCTCTCGCCGCCCTCGCCGCTGCTCTCGCTGTCCTTCTGACCGCCGTCGGTGACCATGAATACTCCCCCTGCTCCGGTACGAGTCCTGGCACCCCCATAAAAGTCGTTCCCGGCCCGCAATCCCAGCTGACTCGCGCACATCCGGACATAAGATCACCACGCCCCGGCGGTCGCCCGGTCCCGGCCCTCCCCACCGCCCCCTCCCCCGTGTCACCCTGCCCGTCATGGAGCGGATCACCGAGGAGATACGCGAGGACCTGTCCCGCCGTATCACCGTGACGGCGGACCGGCTCGCCGACCGGACGCTGGCCGAGGATCCCGCATACTGCGCCCTGCTCGGCCGGGCCGAGCTGCGCGAGCGGATCCGCCTCGGCCTCCGGCAGTGCGTCGAGGGCCTGGACCGCGGCATCCGCGGGCTGCCCGTGGAGCTCGCCGGCGCCCGCGCCACCGGCACGCTCCTGGCCGAACAGGGTCTGCCGCTCGCCTCGTTGCTGCGCACTTACCGGCGCGGCGGCCGCATGGTGTGGCAGACCCTCAACGAGGCGGTGGCCGCGCACGACCCGGCGGCGCTGCCCCGGCTGCTGCCGGCCGCGGCCGTGCTGTGGGACGTACTGGACCAGCTGACGGACGCCATGGCCGACGCGTACCGCGGCACGGAAACCGCGCGCCGCGACCGCGACCAGGAGCGCCGGGCCGCCCTGCTCGACGCGCTGCTCGACGGCGCGGGCCCGCCGGACGGCCCCGCGGCCGTGGATGCGGCGGACCGGCTCGGCCTCCCCGGGCGCGGCCGCTTCGCGGTCGTCGTACTCGCCCCGGGCGCACCGGGCGCCCCGGGAAGTCCGGGTGGTTCCGGCGGCCCGCTCGCCCCTGACGGCCTGCGCGTGCTGTGGCGGATCCGCGCCGAAGGGGAGATCGGCCTGGTGGAGCTGGGCCACCATCCCCTGGAGTCCGTACGGGAGCTGCTCGGCCCGCTCGGGGCCCGGGCCGGGGTCAGCCCGGTCGTGGAGAGCCCCGGGGACCTGGCCCGGGCGCACCGGCTGGCCGCGCTCGCGCTGCGCACCGCCCCTGCGTCCGGCGGTCCGTGCACCGCCCTGCTGGACGAGCGGCTGCCGACCGCGCTGGTCGCCTCCCAGGCCGAACTCGCGGGCCGGCTGCGGCAGGTGGTGCTCGGCCCGGTGCTGGCGCTGCCCGCGGAGGACCGCCGGGTGCTGCTGACCACGCTGGGCACCTGGCTGACCTGCCAGGGCTCGACGACGTACGCCGCACAGCGGCTGTACTGCCACCGCAACACCGTCTCGAACCGGCTGCGCCGCCTGGAGCAGCTCACCGGCCGCACGCTCTCCGACCCCGCGCACGTGGTGGAGCTGGCACTGGCCCATGCGGCGGTGCTCCAGCGCGCGAACGCCCCCGCTACCTCGCCGAACTCGCCGACTCCGCCGACTCCCCCGACCGCGCCGACTCCAGCAGGTACGGTACGTCGATCACCGCGACCCCGGGGGTGAACAGCAGCCTCGCCTTCAGCCGGAACGCGTTCTGGTTGTGCAGGGGCTGCTCCCACCAGTGCCCCACCACGTACTCGGGGATCACCACGGACAGGATGTCCGTCCCCTCGGCGGCGGCCAGCTCCTGCACGTACGCGAGCACCGGCCCGATGACCTCGCGGTACGGGGAGTGCAGGATCTTCAGCGGTACGCCCGGGTCGTGCTCCGCCCAGGCCTCGCGCAGCCGCCGCGCGTCCTCCTCGTCGGCGGCGACGGTGACGGCGGTCAGGGTGTCCGGCCGCAGCGCCTGTGCGTAGCCGAGTGCCTTCAGCGTCGGGGCGTGCACGTTGGACACGAGCACCAGCACATGGTGGCGGGAGGGCTTGCGCGGTTTGACCCCGGAGGCGACGGCGACCTGGGCCGAGACCCTGTCGTAGTGCCGGCGGACCCCCTTCATGCCGAGGAAGAGCAGCGGCATCGCGATGACGACCAGCCAGGCGCCGTGCGTGAACTTGGTGGTCAGGACGATGATCAGGACCACGGCGGTCAGGGTGGCACCGACCGCGTTGATCGCCAGCCTCCGGTGGATGTGGATCCGCTCCGCCTTGGGCGTGGCCGGGGAGGCGAGCTCCCGCCGCCAGTGCCGGACCATGCCCGACTGGGAGAGGGTGAAGGAGACGAAGACGCCGATGATGTAGAGCTGGATGAGGCGGGTCAGCTGGGCGTCGAAGGCGATGATGAGGGCGACGGCGGTGAGCGCGAGCAGCACGATGCCGTTGGAGTAGACGAGGCGGTCGCCGCGGTTGAAGAGCTGGCGCGGCGCGTACCGGTCCTTGGCCAGGATCGAGGCGAGCATCGGGAAGCCGTTGAAGGCGGTGTTCGCGGCGAGGATCAGCACGCCCGCGGTGACGGCCTGGAGCAGGTAGAAGAGGAAGTGCCAGCTCCCGAAGGTGGCACGGCCGATCTGGGCGAGCGCGGTGGACATCGGTGTGCCGGCCGGCAGGCCCAGTTCCGTCGGGTCGGCGGCGACGTGCACCTGGTAGACCATGGCGAGGATGGTGATGCCGAGGAACATGGTCACCGACAGGACGCCCATCACGGCCAGGGTGTTGGCGGCATTGCGGCTCTTGGGCCTCCGGAAGGCGGGCACTCCGTTGCTGATCGCCTCGACGCCGGTCAGCGCCGTACAGCCCGAGGCGAAGGCCCGCATCACGAGGAGCACCAGGCCCAGGCCGGTGAACGTGGCCTCCGCGGTGATCGGGAGGTCGGCGGACTCGGCGCGGATGGTGTCGCCGGTCGCGATCCGGACGGCCGCCACGGCGAACATGACGTAGATGACGAGGACGAATCCGTAGGTCGGAACGGCGAAGATGCGTCCCGACTCCCGTACGCCGCGCAGGTTCATCAGCATCAGCACCACCACGAACCCCACCGACAGGCCGACTTCGTGGTCGCTGAGCGAGGGGATCGCGGAGGTGATGGCGTCCACGCCGGAGACCACGGAGACGGCGACGGTCATGACGTAGTCGACGAGCAGTGCGCTGGCCGCCGTCAGGGCGGCGGTCTGGCCGAGGTTCTCCGAGCTGACGACGTAGGCACCGCCGCCGCCGGGATAGGCGTAGCAGGTCTGCCGGTAGGAGGCGACGACCACGATCATCAGGAAGACGATGGCGGCGGCCGCGTACCAGGCGAGGTGGAGCAGCGCCGCGCCGCCGAGGGCGAGGATCAGCAGGATCTCCTCGGTGGCGTAGGCCACGGAGGAGAGCGGGTCACTGCAGAAGATCGGCAGCGCGAGCCGTTTGGGCAGCAGGGTCTCGCCCAACCGTGCGGTGTCGAGCGGTTCACCCACCAGCACGCGCTTGAGATTGATACGCCTCATCCCGGCATGATCGTGCATGTTTCATGCGGTTTGTCCCTTATCGGGACTGTGTCATGCCGCGGGCCCGGCGAGCCGGGCCAGTTCCTCGGCCCGGTGGGCCAGCCACAGGTCGTGGCGGGCGCTCGGCGACTGGAGCAGCGAGCGCTCCAGCAGGACCTCGATCCGGGTCAGCCGCTTGCGCGTGCCCGGCACCGAGATCCCGAGCGCGAGCGCCGCCGGGACCAGGTGGGCGTCGTGCCGCAGCCAGGCCCGTACGGTCTCACGGGCGCCGGGCGGGGCCTCGCGCCCGGTCAGCGGCGCCAGGTGCGCACGGGCCCAGGCCGCCAGGTCGGGGTGGCGCAGTACGCCGTCCAGATCGGCCGGAGCGCCGAGCCGGACACCCGGGGAGGCGCCCGGCCCGCCCGGGGTCAGCCGGAGCGCGAGCGAGAGCTCCGCCTGCTCGGGCAGGCGCGCGAGGTCCCTGCCGAGCACCGACTCGATCAGGCGCAGCCGGGTGGCCAGGGTGTTGCGGTGGATCTTCAGCAGCCGCGTCGCGTGCGGGCCGAAGTTCAGCCACGCGTGGGCCGTGGCCCGCAGCTCCTGCGGGCCGGGGTCCTGTGGACGCCGGGGTTCGTAGGTGTGCAGGGGCGCGAGCAGGGTCTCGGCCCAGCCGGTTCCGGCCCCGTGGGCGGCCAGCTCCAGCTCGGGCCCGGGGCCGAAGCGGGCGTGCCGCCCGGCGCGGCCGCGGGCGACGGCCAGGGCGTGGAACGCCTGGGTGTACGCCGCCGGGGCCTCGCGCAGCCGCAGGTGCCCGCTGACCCCGACCGCGCGGTCGCGGGCCACGCCCACCAGCGCCTCGGACAGCGGATCGTGCTCGGCCGAGACCGTCGCGGGACCGGCCGGGACCAAGGCGATGAGGTGGCCTACGTACACCGGGCAGCGCACGATCCAGGCCCGGCCGCCCGTCAGCTCCGCGCAGAGCCGGGCCACCTCGCCCCGTTGCCCGGCCCCGCATTCCACGACGTACATCCGCAGCGGATCCGGCAGCGAGGGCGTGAGCGCCTCGGCGATCTGGTGGGCGGTGGAGAGCCGGCCGTTCATCAGCAGGTGCAGGACCGCCTCGCGGGCACGCGATTCGGCGAGCTCGGCCCGCTCCTCGCGCCGCTCGGCCTCCTCGGCGCGCAGGACGAGGGCCAGTACCGCGGCGGAGTCCGCGAGCAGCGCGGGCGCTTCCGGGTGGTGCGGCAGGTCGAGTACGGCGGCCAGGGCGCGGCCCCCGTCCAGCGCGAACAGCAGCGCGGCCGCGCGCTCGCCGTGCAGGACGGCCGAACGCACGCCCCGGGTGCTCAGTTCCGCGGCCCCGCGGACGGCGAGCTCGGGGCCTGCGGGCGCGTCGGCGTCCACCACGCCGGTCCAGCCGCCCAGCCGGGCGGCGAGCCACTCCAACAGGGCGGCCGAGCCGCCGGAGTGGGCGATCCGGTGCACCTTGAGGATGTCCTCGGACCGGCTGCGGGCCCGGTCGGCGGGCGGTGGCGCCGCCGCGGGCGTATGAGGGACGGGCGGGTGCGAAATGAGGGGCTCCCTTCGGTCCGGGGTGCGCCGTCGCGGTCGGCCACCCGTCGTATCACTGTGCTCCGTGATACCCGTCCCGCCCCGTCACTGTGCAGGGCGGACCCTGCCAACCTGCGGCCGGGCGCCTAGGTTTGTCCCCGAGCGGTCGGGTCCCGGCATCGACGGGGGAGTCGCCGGGGCCCCTCTCGCTCACGGCCGCGCGGCTGACAGCCGGGCGGCTCACATCCGGGCGGCCGCGCTGCGGATGGCCTCCCGGATACGGAAGTAGGTGCCGCAGCGGCAGATGTTGGCGATCGCGTCGATGTCCTCGTCGGTGGGCGCGCCGGTGCGCTTCAGCAGCGCGACGGCGGCCATGATCTGGCCGGGCTGGCAGAAACCGCACTGGGCGACGTCCTGTTCGAGCCAGGCCTCCTGCACGGGGTGCAGCGCGTCCCCCTCCGCCAGCCCCTCGATGGTGGTCACCGTCTTGCCGGCGCACGCGGAGACGGGCACCACGCACGGGCGGATGTCCGACCCGTCGAGATGGCTGGTGCAGGCCTTGCAGACGTCCACGCCGCAGCCGTACTTGGGGCCGCGCACGCCCAGCATGTCGCGGAGGACCCACAGCAGGGGCAGATCGTCGGGCGCGTCCACGGTGACGCTCCGCCCGTTGACGGTGAAGGTGTGCGAGGGCACGGCGGACTCTCCTGAACTGGGCTACCGGCTAGCGGGGGTACGGGGTGAAGTCGACGTCGAAGTCGAGGGGGAAGCTGCGCGGCTTGGCACCGGTGGCCCTGGCCCAGGCGTTGGCGATCGCGCCGACCGCCGCCGGGACTCCGAGCTCGCCCGCGCCGCCCGGCTCCTCCCCGGTGGCCGGCAGCACGAAGACCCGTACGTCCTGCGGGGTGTCGCGCTGCCGCGCCCAGTGGAACTGGCTGTAACTGCCCTCCAGCGGGAGGCCCTTGTCCAGGTGCAGCCCGGCCCTCAGGGTGGTGGAGATCGCGTCGGTGAGACCCCCGATCATCTGGGCCTCCAGTCCGCGCGGGTTGACGGGCAGGCCCACGTCCACCGCGATGACGGCCTTGGTGACGCGGACGCGTTCCGGGTCCCGGGCGTCGATCTCGACCAGGCAGGCCGTACGGGACTTGTACTCCTCGTGGAAGGCGATCCCCTGCGCGCAGCCCGCCGGCACAGGCCGCCCCCACTCCCCCTCCGTCGCCGCTTTGTCGAGCACGGCGCGCTGGGCGTCGGTCTTCAGGAAGGTGCGCCGGAACTGGTACGGGTCCTTGCCGGTCCGCGCGGCGAGTTCGTCGACCACGATCTCCTCGGCGCCCCGGGTGTTGGCGGAGTACACCGAGCGCCAGGACCCGGTCGGGATGCCGGTGGGCACCTCGCTGAGCCCGTGGGTGGTGAGCCCGAAGTGGTAGGGGGACTTGATCGTGGTGTGGAACAGGGTCTGCGCGAGGGTGGCGTTGCCGATGCCGAGCGGCAGGCTGGCGGCGGTGGCGGTGATGATCTCGCCGAGTCCGTGCCGGAAGTCGGTCTCGGCGGCGGCCACCCGGTGCTCGAACGAGAGCACCTCGCCCAGCAGATGGGTGGCGCGGATCTTGTGGTGGGTGGCGGGGCGCATCCGGCCGTGCCGGGTGTCGTCGACACGGGTCCACATCAGCCTGACGGGACGGCGGCAGGCCTTCGACACCCGGGCGGCCTCCAGCGCGGCGTCGAAGAAGAGCCGCCGCCCGAAGGAGCCGCCGGCCTGGACCACGTGCACGGTGACCTTGTCGAGCGGCAGGCCGAGATCGGCGGCGATGGTCTCGCGGGCCACGATGGGGGACTTGAGCCCGGACCAGATCTCGGCGCGGTCCTCCCGTACGTCGGCCACGGCGGAGTTGGTCTCCATGGGCGCGTGGCTGACGAAGGCGAAGTCGAATGCGGCGTCCACGTACGGGGTGAGCAGCGGCGGCACCAGCAGCGGCGGGGTGGCGGCGCGCAGCTTGGCGCGGATCTGGTCGTCGGAGAGCTGGTCGGCGGGGCCGGGGCCCCAGGTGACCTGGAGGGCGGCCTTGGCGTCGAGGGCCTGGCCGAAGGTCTCGGCGACGACGGCGACGCCGGTCGGGACGGTGACCACGTGCAGGACGCCGGGCATGGCCCGGACGGCGGCGAGGTTGGCGACGCCCTTCACGCTGCCGCCGAGGCTGGGCGGGCGGCGCACCACGCAGGGCTTGGCGCCGGGCACGTCGAGGTCGAGGGTGTACTGCTGGGCGCCGGTCACCATGGCGCGGGCGTCGATCCGGCCGGTGGGCCGGCCGACGAGGGAGTGCTCGGCCGCCTTCTTGGGGGTGGCGCCGAGGACGATCAGGGCGGGGTCGGCGGCGGCCGCGGCGAGGCCGCCGTACGCGGCGGTACGACCGTCGGGCGCCCGTACGACGCCGTTCGCGGTGGTCAGCGAGGAGGCGGCGACGTTCCAGCGGCGGGCGGCCGCGGCAACGAGACGGGCCCGGGCGGTGGCGGCGGTCTGCCGGACCGGCCCGTAGAGGGAGCGGATGGAGTTGGAGCTCCCGGTGAGCTGGTTGAACAGCAGCTCGGGCCGCGCGTCGTCCAGTTCCACGCGGACGGCGGCCAGCGGCGCGTCGAGCTCCTCCGCGACGAGCATGGCGACGGCGGTGGTGAGCCCCTGGCCGACCTCCTCGCGGGGCAGCCGGAAGCGGATGCTCCCGTCCGCCTCCACGGAGAGCGCCAGCAGGGCCGAGGTGGGCGCGCCGGCCAGGATGAACAGGTCGCCGAGATCCACCAGATCGGCGGGGGCGGGCAGGCTCGGGACCACGGCGTGGGCGGGCTGTGGGGCGAGGGCATCGGCCCCGGCCCGGGTGACGAGGGCGAGCGTCGGCGCCGCGACGAGGTATGTGAGGAAGGAGCGGCGGCTCTGCCCGGTCATGTTCTGCGTCCCCACCCTGCGCGGATCCGCCTGCACGGACCTCCACCGCCTCATTACCGGCACGTAGCGTAGCGATCTCGGGATGATCTGGGAAGCGAGTGCCGTCCAGCCCGCGCACGGACGGGGTCCTTCGTTCGGGGGTACCCCCGCGGGGGCGTTGATCCGGCTCGCGTACGGATTTCGCCGCCCGGAAGTGGCGTACGTCTCGCCCGTACGATCGATCCGCGCCCTCCGGAGGGCCGGTTTCCGGCCGCGGGAGGACGATGGGAGGAGAGACGGCCGTACGCGCCGAAATCACGCGAGGAGGTGTGCGGCGGTGACCATGTACATGGATGTCCACCACGGCATGAAGGGCATTACGGCAGCCGAGCTGATGGCCGCCCACAAGGCGGATCTGGCGATCGAGCACGAGGAGAAGGTGCACTTCGAGCGCGCCTGGGCCGACCCCACCTCCGGCACGGTGTACTGCCTGTCCGAGGCGCCCTCGGCCGACGCGGTGATGCGTATCCACGAGCGCACCGGGCACCCGGCCAGCGAGATCCACCCGGTGCCGCTCAGCGTGTGACGCCGGAGACCGCAGGCAGGCCCCGGAAGGGCTGACCGGAAACGTTCGTACACGCGAAGGGGGGGCCGGGAGGCCCTTGGCATATGCCTGAAGCAAGGCCGTTACGGATGTTGCCAAACGACTTACGGGTCGTCGCCGCCTGTGCAACAGTCGTAACCGGTCCTTCCTTCAGACATGGCCGTACCGCGCCGCCTGTATCGGAGTTCTCATGCCGTCCCACCTCTTCGCGGACCGTCCCGCGCAGCCGCCCGAGCCAGGGTCGGTGGACGCGCTGATCTCGCAGACCCGGCGGCTCCGCGGCGAGGTGGACGCGGTGCGCCGCGACACCGTCGTCGACGACGACGACGCGCAGGGCCGCTGGCAGCGGGCGCTGTGCGATCTGGCCGTCCACCAGCTCGACGACCTGGGCGAGCACTTGGGCCAGCTCAAGGAGGGCCTGCCGGCCGCCCCCGAACTCGACGAACTCGATGAGCTCGCCGAGGGCGCGACGGAGAACGAGGCGGCCGGGCCCGAGGCGCAGCAGACCCGCGTCGGCAGCGCCGAGTGGAACCTGCTCACCGACGAAGTCAACTGGTCCGAGGAGCTGTTCCAGATCTTCGGCCGCTCGCCCGAGGCGGGCCCGCTCCCCCTCGACGAACTCGGCTCCACCCTCTTCTCCGAGGACCAGCCGCTGCTGACCTCGATGGTGACGGCCTGTCTGGTCGACGGGAGGCCGATCGACGGCGAGTTCCGCATCGTCCGGTCCGACGGCCGCGTCCGGACGCTGCACATGCGAGGCGAGCCGGTACTCGACTCCGACGGCTGCACGGCCTCCATGTGGGCCGTGCTCCGGGACGTGAGTGAGCTGCGCCGAAGCCAGCGCGCCGTACGCGAGTCCCGTGACTCGCTGCAGCGCCGGCGGGAGATCGCGCAGACCGAGCACCGGCTGGCGGTCGAGCTGCAGGAAGCCGTGCTCCCCCCGTGGCGCGGCTCCCTGCGGTTCCCGCACCACACCACCGGCGCACTCGACGTCGCCGCGCACTACCTGCCCGCCGCGAAGAGCGCGCTAATCGGTGGGGACTGGTACGACGCGCTCGAACTGCCCGACGGGCGCTCGCTGCTGACCGTGGGCGACCTGACCGGGCACGGGGTGACGGCCACCTCCGGGATGGCGATGATGCTCGGCGCCCTGCGCGGCATGGCGATGGCCGGGATCGAGCCGGGCCCGCTGATGGGCTGGCTCAACCAGCTCCTGGAGTCCTCCGTCCAGCCGGCGCTCGGCTCGGCGGTGTGCTGCCGCTACGATCCCGCCCGCCGTGTGCTGTCCTGGGCGCAGGCCGGCCACCCGGCCCCGCTGCTGTTCCGCGGCGGCTCGGGCCGCACCCTGCAGCCGCCGGAGGGCGTACTGCTGGGCGCGACCTCCGGGGCGGCGTACGGGCAGGCCGAGGAGCGGCTGGAACCGGGCGACGTGCTCGTCCTGCACACGGACGGGCTGACGCCGCGCAGCATCGAGTTCAGCCGGGCGGACGGCACCGAGCGGCTGCTGGCCCTCGCGCCGCGGTTCGCGGGCGCGCGGTCGGCGCAGGGCTGCGTGCGGATGGTGGTCGAGGAGTTCGGTGTGGGTGAACGCGAGGACGATGCCTGCGTCCTGGTGGCCAGGGTCGGGGGCTGACCGCCCCGCGACGGGCCGACGGGTACCGCTTCAGGGCCGCGCCGCAAGGCGCGGCCGTTCTCGTCTCCGTACAGGTGTCATGGGGACAGGTGTCGTGGGGACAGATGCCATGGGGGGCTAGACGGTGCGCTGCGACGGGCTGTTCGGCAGGGCCAGTTCGATCTCCGCGCGCAGGTCCTCGATCCCCGCGTACCCGGCGTACTGCCCGGTCAGCCGGTACATCTCGCGCAGCCGGTCCCAGGTCCGGTGCGAGGAGGTCTCGTTCATCGAGACCAGCGCGAGCCGGGCGTAGCGGTCGGCCTGCTCCGGGTCGTCGGCGATGAAGCAGGCCGACGCCATGGAGATGTAGTCGAAGATCTGCGAGCGCTGGTGGCCGCCGGAGCGCAGCCGCAGCGCCTCCTGGGCGTGCCGCTGGGCGATCGGCGCGGCCGACGGGTCGTGATCGGCGAGGGTGCGGAAGGCCAGGGCCTGCATGCCGTGCAGGTCCGCCTCGTCGAAGTTCTGCATCCATGACGGCGGGGGAACATCGCCCTTGTCCGAGACGAACAGGTCCTCGGCCTCGCCCAGGGTGCGGCGCATGGCCTGGCCCTTGCCCATCGCCGCCTGCGCCCAGGCCTCGATGGTGTGCAGCATGGCGCGGGTACGGGGCAGGGTCTGCTCGCCCGAACCGGACTGGGCCAGTTTCATCAGGTCCAGGGCCTCGTGGGGCTTGCCCAGGTGGACCATCTGGCGGGCGGCCCGGGACAGCGCTTCGCCGGCCCGCGGCCGGTCCCCGCCCTCTCGGGCCGCGTGCGCGGCGATCACGAAGTACTTCTGCGCGGTGGGTTCGAGACCCACGTCGTGGGACATCCAGCCCGCCAGCACCGCCAGGTTGGCCGCCACCCCCCACAGCCGCCGCTGGAGGTGGTCGGGGTGGTGGTACGCGAGCATGCCGCCGACCTCGTTGAGCTGGCCGACCACGGCCTTGCGCTGCAGTCCGCCTCCTCGCGAGGCGTCCCAGGCCCGGAACACTTCCACGGAGCGCTCCAGCGCCTCGATCTCCTGGGAGCCGATGGGGGCGGCTTCGTAGCGGTCGTAGCCGATCGGATCGGCCTGGTAGGAGTCGCCGAAGTTCTGCGGGGCCTTGGCGGGGGCGGGATCGGTGTGGAGCCAGTCGTTCATGGCATGGGTGAGGGCGGAGCCGGCGGTGAGCGCGACACCCGCGCCCATCAGACCGCGACGGTTGAGCATGAGGTCCATTCCCGTGAATTCGGTGAGGACCGCGGCTGTGCGTTCGGGCGCCCAGGGCACTCCGTCGGGGTTCTCCCTCACCCCGTCCGGCTGCCGTTTGGTGGTGCGCCGCTGCCGTACGAACCCGAGGTCCTCGATGGTCACGACACGACCGAGCCGCTCGGTGAACAGGGCTGCCAGTACGGTGGGCACCGGTTCGCGCGGGGTCTCCCCCACGTCGATCCAGCGCCGTACCCGCGAGGTGTCCGTGGCCAGCTGGTGGTGGCCCATGGCCGCCGCCTGCCGGTTGACCATCCTCGCCAGCTCACCCTTCGACCAGCCGGCCAGACCGAACAAGTCGTTCAGGCGGGTGTTTGGTCCTTTGCTCACGTCAAGCCCCCAGGTTCTCGGCTGATTTGACAGTAGCCCGCCGTCAGAGGCCCCGTGCATATTCGCCAGGCTTCGCCAGGGCACGCTTCGTGGTCCGCCACCCACGGCCGGGTGTCAGGTAGGAATGCGCCTCCCCGACCCGGTCTCCGGGCGGAACTCCCCAGGGTGAAGTACGGGACCGGCGGGGTGGCGTACGCAACTCGTCGGCGCACGAAGGGATCCGTAACGCCATGTACGCAGCAACGTCCTCCGTGTCCGCCCCGGTCCGGCCGCACCGCACGCTCCAGGCGGGCGGCGGCCCCTACCTCGATCCCGGCCGCCAGGCGGCACCGGCGCAGGGCGCCGTACGGGCGCGGCGGATGCCGGGTGCCGGATCGCAGCCGCTCAGCGGAAGAATCGACCTCTCGGGGCCGCAAGGTGCGCAGCTGCGCACCGCGCTGGCCTCGGTGCAGCGGATCTGTCCGGAGTTCGCGCCGGTCCAGGTGCTGCGGCGCAGCGGCCGGTCGGTCCTCCTGGTCGGGACGACAGGCCGGACGACCGCGGTCGCCAAGGTCTTACTGGACCACTCGCCGGAATGGCGCGAGCGGTACCGGCACGAAATAGCGTCGTACCGGGCGTTCGTCCGGCACCGCCCGCCGGTCCGGGTGCCGCGGCTGATCGCCGCGGACCCCGAGAACTGCACGCTGGTGGTCGAGCGGATGGCGGGCCGGGTCGCGGCTTTGCAGAGGCACCCCGTGGAGGCCCCGCCGCGGGCCGACGTACGGGCCGCGCTGGGCGCGGTGTGCCGGGTGAACCAGTGGCGTCCGCCGGCCGATCTTTTCGGGGACCCGCTGAACTACGGGCAGCGCGTGGCGCGTTACCACGAGCTGGGACTGCTCACCGACCGGGATCTGGGTGATCTCCAGAAGCTGCTGTGCGGGCTGAAACTGGCGGGCGTCCAGCGGCAGTTCAACCACGGTGACGCGCTCCTGTCGAACCTGCTGCTGTCCCCGGCGGGGCCGGTGCTGCTCGACTGGGAGCACGCGGGCTGGTACCTGCCCGGCTACGACCTGGCCACGCTGTGGACGGTGCTGGGCGACGCCCCGGCCGCCCGCAGCCAGATCAGCCGGCTCGCCCAGTCGGCCGGTCCGGCCTCGCGGGACGCGTTCCTGGTCAACCTGATGCTGGTGCTGACGCGGGAGATCCGGATGTGTGAGACGGCGGTCCAGCGCTCCATGCTGGCCACCGCCCCGAGCCACCCGCTGCCGGTGGGCTCCCTGTCCTCCGGCGAGGAGCAGCGGCTGCTGCTGCGCCGTCTGCACGACGACTGCGGCATGGCCCGCAGGGCGGTCCGCGCGGCGGTCGGGACCCGCTGATCCCGGCGGCCCGACCCCGTACGAAAATCCCGTGCCGTACGCACCCGGTGTGCGTACCACGGGATTTCGTGCGTTCGGGGCCGTCTCGCCACCCCTGCACATGCCTTGACATCACATGATCCCGCGAACACCTTTTCTGACTCAGCATCAGAAATGCTGGAGCCGCCGACGCCCCCGCCCTCCCACTTCGCTGGAGCCCGCCCATGTCCGCAAGCGCCGAGTCCGCATGCCCCACCCCTCCTTCCCGCCGTACGGTCCTCGCCGGGGCCGGGGCGGGGGTGCTCGCCGCAGCCGCGCTGCCGTCGGCCACCGCTCGGGCCGCCGACGGAGCCGGTACGGGGGTTCCGCTCGGCGAGTACGACGTGGTCGTGGTCGGGTCCGGGGCCTCCGGGATGACCGCCGCGCTCACCGCCGCCAAGCGGGGCCTGAGCGTGCTGGTGGTCGAGAAGGCGCCGACGTTCGGCGGTTCGGCGGCGCGCTCCGGGGCCGGGATCTGGCTGCCGAACAACTCGGTGATCCTGGCGGCGGGCGTGCCCGACACCCCGCAGAAGGCGGCGACGTACCTCGCGGCGGTCGTCGGCGACGGCTCGCCGGCGGACCGGCAGGCGGCCTTCCTCGCCAACGGCCCCCGGATGCTGGACTTCGTGATGGCCAACAGCCCGCTGCGCTTCCGGTACATGGACGGGTACAGCGACTACTATCCGAACCTGCCGGGCGGGCTGCCGAACGGCCGGTCCATCGAGCCCGACCAGATCGACGGCCATCTCCTGGGCGCCGAACTGGCCCGGCTGAACCCGGCGTACATGTCGGTGCCGGCCGGGATGGTGGTCTTCAGCCAGGACTACAAGTGGCTGAACCTGGCGGCCGTGAACGCCAAGGGCCTCGCGGTGTCCACGGAGTGCCTGGCGCGCGGCACCAAGGCCGCGCTGTGCGGGCAGAAGCCGCTGACGATGGGCCAGGCGCTGGCGGCCGGTCTGCGGGCCGGGCTGATGCGGGCGGGGGTGCCGGTGTGGCTGAACAGCCCGTTGGTCGACCTGGTGCAGGAGGGGGGCGCCGTCACCGGTGTCGTGGTGGAGAAGGAGGGCGTACGGGGTGTCGTACGGGCCCGCAAGGGCGTGATCGTCGGCTCGGGCGGTTTCGAGCACAACGCGGAGATGCGGGCGCAGTACCAGCAGCAGCCCATCGCCACCCAGTGGTCGGTCGGCGCCAAGGAGAACACGGGCGACGGGATCCGGGCGGGGCAGCGGGCCGGGGCTGCGCTGGCGCTGATGGAGGACGCCTGGTGGGGACCGTCGATCCCGCTGCCCGGGGAGCCGTACTTCTGCCTGGCGGAGCGCACGCTTCCCGGCGGGCTGATCGTGAACCGGGCGGGTGCGCGGTTCGTCAACGAGGCGGCCCCGTACAGCGATGTGGTGCACGTGATGTACGAGAAGGACCGGGGGGCTACGGGCTCGCACATCCCGGCCTGGCTGATCGTGGATCAGAACTACCGCAACAAATACCTGTTCAAGGACGTCCTGCCGACGATCGTCTTCCCGGACGCCTGGTACGAGGCGGGCGCGGCGAAGAAGGCGTGGACCTGGGACGCGCTGGCGGGCCAGATCGGGGTTCCGGCGGGGGCGCTGCGGGCGACCCTGAACCGGTTCAACGCCCAGGCGTGGAACGGCGCCGACCCCGATTTCCACCGGGGAGACACGGCGTACGACCACTACTACACGGACCCCGGCGTCCAGCCGAACTCGTGCCTGGCCCCGATCTGGGCGCCGCCGTTCTACGCCTTCAAGATCGTGCCGGGTGACCTGGGCACGAAGGGCGGCATCGTCACGGACGCGCGGGCCCGCGCGCTGCGCCCGGACGGCTCGGTGATCCGGGGCCTGTGGGCGGCGGGCAACGCCAGCGCGGCGGTGATGGGCCACAGCTACGCGGGGGCGGGATCGACGATCGGCCCCGCGATGACGTTCGGCTACGTGGCGGCGAACGACATCGCGGACGCGTAGCGCTGCGGGTGCCTAGCCCTGCTGGAAGAGCTCGGCGGGGAGCGGCTTGAGCAGTGCGTACAGGTCGTCCGTGATGGGCCGGTCCCAGCTGGCGATGGTGACCAGCACGTTGTCGCTGCGGTCGAACTGCACGCAGCTGATCCGGCCCTCGGAGAGCTTGACCTTCCGGACGATGAGGAGGTTGTCGCCCTGCATGACGGGGCAGTCCTCGATGCCGGTGACCTCGACGTCCTCGTCGTTCTCGAGGGCGTCGAGGAGCTGGGCCACCTCGAAGGGGACCTGGCCGTCGGTGAGCTCCCGGGCCGGGGAGCCCTCGGGGAGGTTTCCGATGATCATTGCGGGGCCGCGTCCGCCGAACAGGTCGTAGCGGAGAAAGACGCCCTGGCAGCTGCCGTCGGGCGCGGGCAGCAGCCCGGCCCCGAGATTGCCCGGCCAGTCCCCCGGGTCCATGGCCAGGACGTCGAAGTCCGGGCCGGCGGGTGTGGCGGCGCGGTTGCGGCGGAGGAAGGACATGCCGCCATGGTACGTGCCCGCCCCGCATTTCCGGCCCCGCCCCCGGCCCGCACCCCCGGGGGGCGCCGCCCCTGCCCCCTCGCCGCACCCCCGGAACGCCGCCCGCCCCCCGGACCGCACCTCCGGGGGCGCCACCTCCGCGGTGCGGCCCGCACCCCCCGGCCCGCACCCCCCGGGCCGCACCCCCCGGCCCGCACCTCCGGGCCGCACCCCCGGGGCGCCACGCCTGCCCCCGGGGCCCGCGCTTCGGGGCAGGCCGTGCCGACGGCCGGGGCCGGCTCAGCCCACCGGGCGTCCCAGGGCCCCTGCCCCCGCAGTCCGTGCTCCGGGGTCGGGCCCCGGACCCCCGGGCCCCGGGCCCCGGGCAGCTCCCGGTACCCGTCGCCTCCCCGCCCGCTGCCGGGTACGGAGCCGATCGCTCCGCCGCCGGACTCCCGGAGCCGGGGGAGGCACGCCGGCCCGGAGCCGGCGGGCCGGCGCTGCGCGGAGCCGTCTCCCCGCCCCGCCCCTTCTCCGTTTCCCGGGCCCCGCCCCGGACCCTCTGGCCCAGCTGCCGCTGTGCGGTGTCCCAACCCCGGGCTCCGCCCCGGACCCCACACCGAGCGGTCCGCCGTGCGGGGGCCGGCCCCCGCACGGCGGACCGCTCGGACCCCCACGAGCGGTCCGCTGCGCGGGTCCGCCCCCTGCCCGCCGTTTCCCGGGCTCGGCCCGGACCCGCGCCTCGAACGCCGGCGGGGCTGGATTTGGCCGCCGGCGGAAGGGGCCCTCACCGGTCCCGCGCGTGCGACTCCAGTGCCTCCGCGAGTCCGGCCCGGTCCGTGCCCAGCTTCCGGTACACCGGGGACAGGTCCCGGCCCCGGGCCGCAGGGGCGTCCCGTACGGCCAGCTCCGCCAGCCGGTACTCCTCCTCCGTCAGCCCGGCCGCCCACACCCCCTCCCCCTCGGCGCCGCCCAGGCTCGCCACCAGTGCGTCCGCCCCGCACTCCCGCGCCGTCACCACCGCCCGCGCCAACAGCTCCGGGTCCCCGAGCTCCGTCCCCAGCGCGGCCAGCGCGCACGCCAGCTCGTACCCCGCCGGCGAGGCGGACAGCAGCTCCACCGCCTCCCGCAGCAGCCCCTGCCGCTCCTCCGGAGCCGCCACCTCCGCCGCCACCCGCAGCGCCTGCCCCACCCCCGACGGGGCGCCGAAGGCGCGGGCCCGGCGTATCGCGTCGCCCGCCAGGGCCCTCGCCCGGTCGGGGTCCTCCGCCGCCACCGCCCGGGCCAGGTGCAGCTGCCACGGGCACCAGGACGGGTTCCGGATGCCGCGCGGGCTCAGCCTGCGGTCCACGGCCTCCAGTTCGGCCGCCGCCGCCTTCGTCTGGCCGCGGGCCAGCAGCAGTTCGGCGTACACGGTCTGCGAGTCCGGGAAGACCACCGCCGCCGGGAAGGACTCCCCGAACGCGTGCTCGCGCGCCAGCTCCCACGCCTCGTCCACCCGTCCCCGCGCGAGCAGGGTCGTGGCGAGGATCGCGATGGCGTACCAGTGCACGGGCGTGCCGCGCCCCACGCGCTCGGCGAGCCGCAGCCCGGCCCGGGCCAGTTCCTCGGCCTCCGCGAGCCGCCCGCGCCGGTAGCGGATGTACGCGCGCAGGCTGTACGCGAACGACAGGTGGGCCCCGCGCCAGCCCTGCCGCTCGAACTCGGCCGTGCCCGCCTCGAACAGCTCCTCCGCCCGGCCGGGCCGGTCCGCGTACATGTGGACCATGGCGGCGAGCACCGGCACCTCGAAGCCCCGGTCCTCGTACGCCCAGCTGAACTCCGTGCCCAGGGCGCGTACCGCGTGGTGCAGGACCACGTCCACCGCCTCCCCGCGCAGGCAGGCGTCCCAGGCGCGCAGCCCGATGACGTACCGCTCGGTGAGGTCGCGGCCGGTCAGCCGGTCCGCGAGCCGGGCCAGCCGGCGCGAGCGCGCCGGGGAGTCGGGCTCGACGGCGTTGAAGGCGTCCCACATGAACTGCTCGGACTGCAGGCGCAGCCGGGCCCGGACGTCCCGGGTGTACGGGATCTCCCGCGCGAGCGAGTCCGAGGCGTCGGCGAGGCGGTCGCTGTGGGCCAGGACCTGGGCGAGCCGGATGACGATGCCCTGGCGCAGGGCCGGGTCGTCGAAGGGTTCGGCGAGCGCGGCCCGCAGGTGGTTGACGGTGTTGGCCGGTTCGGTGAGGAGGGAGGCGCAGCCGAGCTCGTACAGCACGGCGGCGCGCTCGTCGAAGTCCGGAGGTTCGCGCAGGGCGCGCGCGAGCTGGCGGCGGGCGGCCTCGGGGGCGCCGGCCCGCAGGTTCTCGGCGGCGGCCTCGCGCAGGGTCCGTACCACCCAGGGGTCGTTCTCGGGGTGGGTCTCCAGCAGGTGGCGGGCGGCGGCGGAGGACCCCAGTCCGGCGTCGACGACGGCCACGGCGGCCTGTCCGTGGAGAGCGACGCGCAGGGCGTCGGGGATGGCCCGGTAGAGGGCGGTGGCGATGAGCGGATGGACGAACTCCAGCCCGGCGTCGGGCTCTTCGCCGGGTCCGGACAGGATGCGGGCCTCCTGCAGCCGCGCGGTGGCGTCGGCGGCCTCCTCGGAGCCGAGTCCGGCGACGCGGGCGGCGAGCTCCTGCGGGATGGCGGTGCCGAGGACGGCGCAGGCCCAGCCGAAGCGGACGGTGGACGGGCCGAGCCGCTCGAAGCGGGCGACGAGGCCGCTGCCGCGCTGGGCGGCGGCGAGGTCGCGCAGCAGCGGGGCGCTGGCCGAGGTGGGGTCGAGGCCCTTGTCGCGGACCTTGGCGGTGAGTTCGACGGCCTCGAAGGGGTTGCCGGTGGTGACGGCCCAGGCCTCCCGGCAGAAGGCGTCGTCGGCGTGGTCGCCGACGGCCTCGCGGACCAGGGTGGAGACGGCGGCCTCGGTGAGCGGTGCGAGGGCCAGCGGGCGGTGTCCGGCGCGGCCGGGGAGCGTACGGAAGGCCTCGGCGTGGGCCGGGAGTTCCTCGGGGCGGTACGCGACGACGAGCAGCAGCGGGAGGTGTTCGGCGCGCGGGGCGAAGGCGGCGAGCCAGGACAGGGATTCGGGGTCGGCCCAGTGGGCGTCGTCGAGTACGAGGGCGACGGGGGCGCGCTGCACGGCGAGGTGGGTGAGGACCCAGTCGAGGCCGTCGCGCAGGCCCTGGGGGTCGGGCGGTGCACCCTGTTCGGGGGCGCACAGGCCGAGCGCGGGGCCGACGATGGAGTACCAGCTGCCGAGGGCGGCGCGCAGTTCCTCCTCGGAGCGGCCGGCCAGGTGGGGCTGGATGAGCTGGCGGGCGACGTGGAAGGGCTGGCTCTGCTCCTGTTCGCCGCCGCGGGCGGCCAGCAGGGTGCAGTTGCGGGCGAGGGCGCGGCGGCGCACTTCGGCGAGGAGGGTGGTCTTCCCCAGGCCGGCGGGGCCGGAGAAGGCGAGCAGCGTGCCGCCTGCGCTGCGGCCGGAGCCAGAGCCGGAGCCGGAGCCGGTTCTGGCGCCCGAAGCGGTCGCGTCGCCGGTCCCGGAGTCGCCGAGCTGCTCCAGGGCCTCGTCCACGGTGGCGAGTTCGGCCTCGCGTTCGAACATTTTGCGCCGTCTGCGGGTCGGGCGTTCCGTCATGGCTGGTACCCCCCAGGCCGGTTCGGGGGATCAGCGTACGCCCGCGCACTCACGCGGAAAGGCGTTCGCCCGAGAAGGATCGGAATCTTCGTCGATCAGGCGGCCGGGCCGTTTACCGGTGTCTCAATTACATCGAACGGTTTGCCAGTTCTTCCAGTACGGCCACGGCTTCGGCCGCCCGCTCGGCGGGCACGAAGAGGTGGTCGTGGTGGTACCCGGCGATGACGTTGCAGCTGAGTCCGTGCGCGGCGAGCTCGGCGGCGAAGGCTCCGGTGAGGCCGACGGCGTCGAGGGCGGAGTGGATGCGCAGGGTGATCCACCCGGCGGTGTAGTCGTAGGCGAGGCCGGTGGCGTCGGCTTCCTCCTGGCGCAGGACGAGGGTGAGCCCCTCGGCCTCCAGGACGGTGGCGACGGGGGTGGTTCCGGCCGGGGGCGCCGTGGCTCCGGGGACCGTGCAGAAGACGTATCGCCCCTCGTGCAGCTCCGGGCGCATGCCGCTCAGCAGTTTCCTCAGGTCGCTCTCGCCGCTCATGCCGCCATCCTACCTATCGTCCTGCTATGCCCGATTCCGCGCCTGCGGCCTCGGGGCGGCGTGGCCGCGGGGGTGCCACCGGGCGAGGGCGCGGCCGTTCCGGCCGGGCCCCCGGACCCCCAGCCCCCCGGAGCCCGCGGTCGGTGCGGGCTCCGGGGGCACCGCGCGCCGGCTACGTCAGGTCGAACTCGCCGCCCCTCGCGCCCAGTACGAACTTGCGCCACTCGTCGGGAGCGAAGATCAGCGAGGGGCTCTCGGGGCTCTCGCTGTTGCGCATCGCGATGAACCCCTCGACGAAGGCGATCTGGACGTCGCCCGCTCCCCGGCTGCTCGACTGCCAGTCCGCCCCGCTGAGATCGAGGTCCGGCTTGCCCCAGCCTGCTGCCAGGGGCTGTGAAGTCATGCTCTCGGCCACGTGCGTGCTCCTCCCGGTACTCCCGGTACGTCGTCCGGGGGCCAGAGTAACCATCGCAGCGGGTGCCGCACAGGCCACGGTGAGTCACCCGTGGCCGGTCCGGCACCACGCCGCGCGCCCGCCCCGCGGCCCGAGTCCGTTCAGGAGGCGGGCGGTTCGGCTCCCACCAGCCACATCGCGAAGAACTGCGCGCCGCCGCCGTACGCGTGGCCCATGGCCCGGCGGGCGTCCGGGACCTGGTGTTCACCGGCCTGACCGCGGACCTGGAGCGCCGCCTCCGCGAAGCGGATCATGCCCGAGGCGCCGATCGGGTTGGTGGACAGCACCCCGCCCGACGGGTTCACCGGGAGGTCGCCGTCGAGTTCGGTGACCCCGGCCTCCGTCAGCTTCCAGCCCTCGCCCTCCTGCGCGAAGCCGAGGTTCTCCAGCCACATCGGTTCGTACCAGGAGAACGGTACGTACATCTCCACCGCGTCGATCTCCCTCCGCGGATCGGTGATCCCGGCCTGCCGGTAGACGTCGGCCGCGCAGTCCTTGCCCGCCTGCGGCGACACGAAGTCCTTGCCCGCGAAGAGCGTCGGCTCGCTGCGCATCGCCCCACCGTGCACCCAGGCCGGCGGCCGCGGCGAACGGGCCGCGCCCGCACGGTCGGTGAGGACCATGGCGCAGGCCCCGTCCGAGGAGGGGCAGGTCTCGGAGTACCGGATCGGGTCCCAGAGCATCGGCGAGGCCTGGACCTTCTCCAGGGTGATGTCGTGCTCGTGCAGGTGCGCGTACGGGTTCTTCAGCGCGTTGCGGCGGTCCTTGTACGCGACGAGCGAGCCGACCGCGTCGGGCGCGCCGGTGCGCCGCATGTACGCGCGCACGTGCGGGGCGAAGAACCCGCCCGCCCCCGCCAGCAGCGGCTGCTGGAACGGAACGGGCAGCGACAGGCCCCACATGGCATTGGACTCGGACTGCTTCTCGAACGCCAGGGTCAGGACGGTGCGGTGGACCCGGGCGGCGACGAGGTTGGAGGCGACGAGGGCGGTGGAGCCGCCGACCGAACCGGCCGTGTGGACGCGGAGCATGGGCTTGCCGACGGCCCCCAGGGCGTCGGCCAGGTACAGCTCCGGCATCATCACGCCCTCGAAGAAGTCGGGGGCCTTGCCGATGACGACCGCGTCGATGTCCGCCCAGGTCAGCTCGGCGTCGGCGAGGGCGCGCACCGCGGCCTCGCGCACGAGCCCCGCGATGGAGACGTCGTGGCGGGCGGCGACGTGCTTGGTCTGGCCGATGCCGACGACGGCGACCGGCTCCTTTCCCGTACGCGTCATGCGGGTTCCCCTTCCAGGACGGCGACCAGGTTCTGCTGGAGGCAGGGGCCGGAGGTGGCGTGCGCGACCGCCCGGTCGGACTCGCCGCGGTGGATCCGGGCGGCTGCCTCGCCGATCCGGATGAGGCCGGCGGCCATGACCGGGTTCGCGGCGAGTGCCCCGCCCGACGGGTTGACGGCGACGTCGTTCCCGCCGAGTCCCAGTCCCAGCGCCTTGCGGAGCACGACCTCCTGGGAGGAGAACGGCGCGTGCAGTTCGGCGGTGTCGACCGGGGCGTCGAACACGCCCGCGTGCTCGGCGGCGAGCCGGGTGGACGGGGAGTCGGTGAGGTCGCGCAGGCCCAGGCCGTGCGCCTCGATGCGGTGGTCGATGCCGGTGATCCAGGCGGGGCGCGCGCACAGCCGCCGCGCGGTGTCGCCCGCGGCGAGGATGACGGCCGCCGCGCCGTCGCCGACGGGCGGGCAGTCTCCCGTACGCAGCGGCCGGACCTGGTAGTCCCCCTGCGGGACGGCGCCGCCGCTGAGCTGGGCGTGCGGGTTGGCCTCGGCGGCGGCCCGGCTGCGGGCGCCGATGGCCGCGAGGGCGTCCTCGTCGGTCTCGCCCGCGTCGATCAGCGCCTGGGCCTGGAGGGCGGCCAGGGCCACCGAGTCGGGCCAGAGCGGAGCGAGGTAGTACGGGTCGAGCTGCCGGGTCAGGACGTCCCGTACGGAGCCCGGGGAGGACTTCCCGTACGAGTACACGAGCGCGGTGTCGGCGTCGCCGGTCTGGATCTTGACCCAGGCCTCGTACAGGGCCCAGGCACCGTCCATCTCGACGTGCGACTCGGAGATCGGGGGCCAGGCGCCGACCCCGTCGAGGGTCATGGTGAAGGAGAAGGCCCGGCCGGCGAGGTAGTCGCTGGATCCGGAGCAGGTGAAGCCGATCTCGCCGGCCTTCAGACCGGTCTGGGCCAGCACCTGGTGCAGGACCGGCATGACCATCTCGACTTCGCTGAGTTCGTCGCTGCGGCGCAGGTGGTCGCTCTGCGCGAAGGCCACGACGGCCACGTCCCGCGCGTACCTGCTCGTCGTGGGCATCAGATGAGCTCCTTGTACGCGTCGTAGTCGGCGTCCGGCTCGCCGGTGGGGCGGTAGTGGTCGGGGTGGCGGCCGCCCTCGGTCCACACGGGTTCGACGCGCAGGCCCATGCGGACCTGGTCGTACGGGATGCCGCCGATCCGGCCGTGCAGGGCGAGGTCGGCGCCGTCGAGGGCGATGTGGGCGTAGACGTAGGGGACTTCGATGTCCAGGTTCTTCGCCTTGATGTTGACGATGCAGTACGTGGTGACCGTGCCCGCCGGGCCGACCTCGACCTGGTCGGTCGTGGCCACCCCGCAGGTGGGGCAGGCGCCGCGCGGCGGTACGTACACCTTGTGGCAGGAGGGGCAGCGCTCGCCCACGGTCCGCCGCTCGGCGAGGGCGTTGATGTACGCGGTCTGGGCGCGGCCGGGGCTGTACGTGTAGTCGAGGCGGGCGGCGGCGACGATGCCGGTGACGGCGTCGGTGAACTGCCCGTCGTGCGGGGTCGCTTGCGCGGCTTCGGCGCCGTCCGGGCTGTCGTGGGGTTCGAAGCAGGCGATGTCGGTGATGGCTCCGGTGCGCTCGTCCGCCCAGCGGATCCGTACCCGCATGCCGGTGCGGACGGCCTCGGGGCCGGGGGCGTCGAGGGCGTGCAGGATCGCGGTGTGGGCGCCGTCCAGGCGGACCAGGACCCAGGCGAAGGGGGTGGCGAGGGGCTGGTTCGGGCGCGGGGAGCCGTTCCACGCCCAGGTGGTGACGGTCCCTGTGGCGCCGACCTCGACGAGCTCGCGGATCTCCTCGGCGGTGACGGGGTCGTACTCGACGGGCGGAACCATCACCTTGGCGTCGGCGGTCTTGACGCCGAGGACGACGCGCTCGCGCAGCCCGGTGAGGAAGGCGCTCTGGACGGGCCCGAGGGAGCGGGTGAAGGGGAACTCGACGACGAGGGGCGCGCGCAGCACCTCTGGCGGGGACGCGGCGGGTGTCATGGCTGTCTCTCCGATGTTCTGATGTTCCGAACGGCTGGGGGCGGGGATCACGCGCTGGGCCACTTCCGGACGGCCGGCGGTTACTCCCGCCGGTACACGGCGGGCCGCTTCTCGGCGAAGGCCCGCGCCCCCTCCTTGGCGTCCGCGGTGTCGAAGACCGGCCAGCCCCGCAGCAGCTCCGAGGCCAGGCCCTCCGTCTCCGTCAGCTCGGCGGTCTCGTAGACCGAGGCCTTCACGGCCTCGACGGCCAGCGGCCCGCACGCGTTGATCTGCTCGGCGATCTCCAGGGCCTTGGCCAGTGCGGTCCCCTCGGGGACGACCTGCCCGACCAGTCCGATCCGGGCCGCCTCGTCCGCCGAGTACGGCCGGCCGGTCAGCAGCATCTCCAGGGCGTGCGTGCGCGGGATCTGCCGGGGCAGTCGTACCGTCGAGCCGCCGATCGGGAACAGACCCCGCTTGACCTCGAAGAGTCCGAAGGTGGCGCCCGCGCCCGCGACCCGGATGTCCGTGCCCTGCAGGATCTCGGTCCCGCCGGCCACGCAGTACCCCTCCACCGCCGCGATCACCGGCTTGCGCGGGCGGTGGTGGCGGAGCATCGCCTTCCAGTGCAGGTCGGGGTCGGCCCTGAGCCGGTCCCGGTACTGGTCGCCCGCCATCCCCTTCCCGGCAAGTGCCTTGAGGTCCATCCCGGCGCAGAAGTCCCCGCCCGCGCCCGTCAGGACCACCGAGCGGATCGTGTCGTCGGCGTCCGCCTCCAGCCAGCCGTCGTACAGCCCCACCAGCAGCGGCAGCGAAAGCGCGTTCTTCGCCTCCGGCCGGTTCATGGTGAGCACCAGCGTGGCGCCGTGGCGCTCCACGGTCAGGTGTTCCGTCCCACCCATTGCCGTCCTCCCGTCTCAAGACCTAGAACAGGTTGCAGGAGGGCCGGGTGCAGTTCAATAGTTTTCTGACACACAGTCAGTTTTCTTGGCCGCGCCCTTCCCACTTGGGCTGAGCGGCGCTCTAATGACCGCCGCGGGGCAACAGCCACGGCCCCGGCAACGGGAAACCTCGGGGGTGAGGAGGAACGGTGGAGTACAACCTTGCCGACCTGTTCGAGTCGGTCGTCGACGTGGTTCCGGACCGCGAGGCCCTGGTGTACGTGGACCACCCCGGCACCGGCGCCGAGCGCCGCCTCACGTACGCGGAGCTGGACACCGCGGCGAACCGCATCGCGCACCACCTGCTGGACAGCGGCTTGACGGCCGGCGAGCACCTGGGACTGCACCTCTACAACGGCATCGAGTACCTACAGACCGTCCTGGCCTGTCTCAAGGCCCGCCTCGTACCGGTGAACGTCAACTACCGCTACGTGGAGGAGGAGCTGGTCTACCTCTACAACGACGCGGACCTCGCCGCGCTCGTCTTCGAGGGCGAGTTCACCGAGCGCGTGGCCGCCGCCCTCCCGCAGACGACGAAGCTGCGCCACCTGATCCGCGTCGGGGCCGCCCCCGAGGGCGCCCCGGAGCCCTCGATCGCGCCGGTCGCGTACGCGGACGCGGAGGCGGCCGGCTCGCCCGCGCGCGGCTTCGCGCCCCGCTCCCCCGACGACCTGTTCATCATCTACACGGGCGGCACCACCGGCATGCCCAAGGGCGTCATGTGGCGGGCGGAGGACCTGTTCTTCGCGGGGCTCTTCGGCGGCGAACCCTCGGGCGAGCCGGTGAAGCGGCCCGAGGAACTCGCCGAACGGGTCGCGTCGAAGGGCGCCGGGCTCACCTTCTTCCCCGCGCCCCCGCTGATGCACGGCACCTCGACGCTGACCTCGTTCATCGCCTTCAACTACGGCCAGCGGGTGGTCATCCACCGCAAGTACGCGCCGGCGGAAGTGCTCCGTACGATCGAGAAGGAGAAGGTGTCGAGCGTCTCGCTGGTGGGCGACGCGATGCTCCGGCCGCTCATCGACGCCCTGACGGGGCCGCTCAAGGGGACCGACCTGTCCTCGCTGTTCAGCGTCTCCTCGTCCGGGGCGATCATGTCGGAGACGGTACGGGCCGAGTTCCAGCGGCTGGTGCCGAACGTGATGCTGCTGAACAACTTCGGTTCCTCGGAGTCCGGGTCGAACGGCCGGGCGGCCGACGACTCCGGCCCCGAGAAGGGCTTCCGGCTCGTGGTCAACGACCGTACGCAGGTGGTGGACCCGGTGACGCACGAGCCGGTGCCGGTGGGCGTACCGGGGCGGCTCGCGCAGCGCGGCCACGTCCCGCTCGGCTACTACAACGACGCGGCGAAGACCGCCGAGACCTTCTTCCAGAAGGGATCCGAGCGGTGGGTGCTGCTCGGTGACATGGCGACGGTCGACGAGGAGGGCATCGTCACGGTCCTCGGGCGCGGCTCACAGTGCATCAACACGGGCGGCGAGAAGGTCTATCCGGAGGAGGTCGAGCAGGCGCTGAAGTCCCATCCCGACGTGTACGACGCCCTGGTCGCCGGGGTGCCGGACGCGAAGTGGGGCAGTCACGTGGCCGCGGTGGTGCAGCTGCGGACGGGCGCGCCCGAGCCGAGCCTGGACGACATACAGCGGCACTGCCGGACCAGGCTGGCGGGGTACAAGATCCCGCGCCAGCTGGTCGTGACGCCGGCCGTCCAGCGCTCGCCGAGCGGCAAGGCGGACTACCGGTGGGCGAAGTCGGTGGCGACGGAGGCGGACGCGGACGCGGCGCGCTGACCCGCGCGGTTGCGGCAGGCGGTGGGCGGGACCCTCTCGGGTCCCGCCCACCGCCGTGCGGTCCCGGGCGGCCGCCGCGGCCGGAGGCCGGGTGCGCTCGCGCCGCTCAGGCTCCGGTGGCCAGGAAGCCCTCCACGCGGGCCGCGAACCACTTCGGGTCGTCCAGCCACGGGAAGTGCGCGCCGCCCGGCTGCACGTCGGCAACGCCCTGCGGGAAGAGCCCCGCCAATTCGGCGGCGAGGGCGGCCGTCGGGTTGTTGTCCAGCTCCCCGGCCAGCACCAGCACCTCGCCCGCCACGCGCCGCAGGGCGGCCCGGGTGGCGGGCGGGTCGAAGGCGCCGGGCCCCGCGTAGGCGGCGGCCGCCACCGCGTTCTTCTCGCGGTCGCTCGCCTCGACGTGGGCGCGCGCCTCCGCGTCCCAGCGCCCGTACGCGAGGGGCATCACCCGGCGCCAGTCCGCCGGGGTGGGGGCGCCGCCGGCCGCCAGGATCCCGAGGATCTGCTCGTACGCAGCGATGGCCGTGTCGTACGGCTCGCCGCCCGCCCGCTTGCGGACCACCTCCAGGCGCTGCTCCGGGGTCGAGTCGAGGCCCACGGCCCAGCAGGTCGGGGTGATCAGGGCCAGGCGGCGCAGCCGGTCGGGGTGCGCGGCCGCGTACAGCTGGGCGAGGCTGCCGCCGGCCGAGTGCGCCAGTACGTCCATGCGCTCCAGGCCGAGGTGGATCCGGAGGGCCTCGACGTCGGCGACCTGGTGGTCGACCCGGTACGTGGACTCGTCGGCCGGGACCGCCGAGCCGCCCGTACCCCGCAGGTCGAGGAGGACCAGCCGGCGTCCGGCGGCCAGCCCGCCGAGGTCGCCCATGTAGGTGGAGGCCCGCATGGCGCCGCCGGGGAGGCAGACGAGCGGCTCGCCCTCGCCCCGGACGTGGTAGGCGAGTTCGGTTCCGTCGCAGGTGGTGAAGATCGACATGGGCCCATCCCATCATGCGATCACTCGTTCGAGTCATTGATTTCGCCGCGGGGCTGGGGCAATCTACCGAATGATCGGTCGGTTAACTCGAATCAAGGCTCCGGTTCACGGTTCAAGATGAGGTGACGGCATGACGGCGCATGCGGATGTCCACGACGACGGAGAGCGGCTGAGCGGCGACGAGCTGGCCGCGCTCCAGCTGCGGCGGCTGCGTGCGACCTTGAACCACGCCTACGAGCGGGTGCCGCACTACCGGCAGGCCTTCGACAAGGCCGGTGTGCACCCCGACGACTGCCGTTCCCTCTCCGATCTCGCCCTCTTCCCCTTCACCACCAAGACCGACCTGCGCGACCAGTACCCGTTCGGCATGTTCGCCGTGCCGCGCTCCGAGGTGCGCCGCATCCACGCCTCCAGCGGCACCACCGGCCGCCCCACCGTCGTCGGGTACACCGACAAGGACCTCTCCACCTGGGCGGACGTGGTGGCGCGGTCCATCCGGGCGGCGGGCGGCAGACCGGGCCAGCTGGTGCACATCGCGTACGGATACGGTCTGTTCACCGGCGGCCTCGGCGCGCACTACGGCGCGGAGCGGCTCGGCTGTACGGTCGTCCCCGCGTCCGGCGGGATGACCGACCGGCAGGTCCGGCTGATCCAGGACTTCCGGCCCGAGGTCATCATGGTGACGCCCTCGTACATGCTCACGCTGCTGGACGAGATGGAGCGCCAGGGCATCGACCCGCGCGGCACCTCGCTCCGCACGGGGATATTCGGCGCCGAGCCGTGGACCGAGGAGATGCGCCGCGAGATCGAGCAGCGGCTCGACATCGACGCGGTGGACATCTACGGCCTGTCCGAGGTGATGGGCCCGGGCGTGGCCCAGGAATGCGTCGAGACCAAGGACGGCCTGCACATCTGGGAGGACCACTTCTATCCGGAGGTCGTGGACCCGTTCACCGGAGAGGTGCTGCCGGAGGGCGCGTCCGGGGAGCTGGTGTTCACCTCGCTCACCAAGGAGGCCATGCCGATCATCCGCTACCGGACCCGGGACCTGACCCGGCTGCTGCCCGGTACGGCCCGGCCGGCCTTCCGGCGGATGGAGAAGGTGACCGGCCGCAGCGACGACATGATCATCCTGCGCGGGGTCAACCTCTACCCGACGCAGATCGAGGAGATCCTGCTCCGTACCCCCGGTCTGGCCCCGCATTTCCAGCTGCGGCTGACCCGGGAGGGCCGGATGGACGCCCTGACCGTACGGGTGGAGGCGCGCCGGGAGGCGGATTCCGCTCAGCGGCAGTCCGCGGCCGCCTCCGTGGTCCGCGCGGTCAAGGACGGCATCGGGGTCTCGGTGGCCGTCGAGGTGGTCGACCCGGAGACCCTGGAACGCTCGGTGGGCAAGATCAAGCGCCTGATGGACCTCCGCGAGCCGCGGTAGCCGACCGGGAGGTGCGAGGCGCCGGGGCGGGATCCGGCGCGGCCTCGGCCGGGTCCCGGAACCACCCCTTCGGGCCCACTTGCGGGGAGCCTCCGAGAGTCGGCGGGTCCGTCCGGGTAGTCCATGAGGCGTGACCTCGATCCTCCGCCAGCTCCACGACCGGCTCCAGGCCTCCCCGGCCGGGCTGGCGTGGAGCCGGGGGCGGGAGATGGAGCTCATGCACCGGGCCATGGGCTTCGCCGCCCTCGGCTTCCTGACCCTGGTGCCGCTGCTGGTGGTCGTCGCGGCCGCCGCCCCCGGCAGCGGCTCCGGCTTCGGCCGCTGGCTCGGCCAGGCCCTCGGGGTCACCGAGTCCTCGCGGGCCCGGGTCGAGATGCTGTTCGCCGCCGCGGACCTGGCGCTGGAGCGGACCACCGCGTTCGGGCTCGCGGCCCTCGCCGTCTTCGGCCTGACCTTCGGCTCGGCCGTGCAGACCGGGTACGAGAAGGTCTGGGACCTGCCCACCGCCCGCTGGCACACCATGTGGCGGCACGTCGTGTGGCTGGCCCTGCTGGTCTGCTACCTCGGGCTGCTCGTCGAGATCCCCGCACCCTCGAACGACGCCGTCGGCACGATCCTCGGCACCTCCGGCGACCTGCTCGGCACCATGCTCTTCTTCTGGGGCTCCCAGCGGCTGCTGCTCGGCGGCCGGGTCCGCTGGCGGGCCCTGCTGCCGGGGGCGGTGGCGACCAGCCTGGGCCTGCTCGGCCTGCGGGTCTTCTCCCAGCTGGTGTTCTCCCCGCTGATCGCCTCCAACGCCGTCACGTACGGCCCCTTCGGCACGCTGCTGGTCGTCCAGTCCTGGCTGGTCGGCGTCGGTTTCGTGGTCTACGGCGGCGCCCTGGTCGGACGCCTGACCCACGAGCACCTCACCCTGCGCCGCCTCCGGGGCACCGGCCTGCTGTCCGAGTGACGCCCCGGCCGGGACTACCGGGCCACCGGCCCTGCCGGCCCTGCCGGCCCGGCCGGCCTACCGGCCCTCCTGGCCCTCTTGCTCCTCCTGACCGAAGCGGTCGCGGAGTTCGCGCTTGAGGATCTTGCCGCTCGCGTTGCGCGGGAGGGCGTCCACGAACACCACCCGCTTCGGGGCCTTGAAATGGGCCAGCTTCTCCCGCGCGTACGCCAGCAGCTCCGCCTCCGTCACCTCCCCGCGCGGCACCACGACCGCCGTGACCGCCTCGATCCACCGTTCGTCGGGCAGGCCCACCACCGCCGCCTCGGCCACCCCCGGGTGGGTATAGAGCGCGTCCTCGACCTGTCGCGAGGCCACCAGCACACCGCCCGAGTTGATGACGTCCTTCACCCGGTCGACGACCGTGAAGTACCCCTCCGCGTCCCGTACCGCGAGGTCCCCGGAGCGGAACCAGCCGTCCCGGAACGCCTTCTTCGTCGCCTCCGGGTCGTTCCAGTACCCGAGGCAGAGCTGCGGCGAGCGGTACACCACCTCACCCGCCGTCCCGTCCGGCACGTCCGCGCCGTCCTCGTCGACGACCTTCGCCTCGACGTGGCGGACCGGCCGCCCGCAGGACTCCATCCGACCCTCGTGTTCGTCCGGACCCAGGACGGTGGCCAGCGGGCCGATCTCGCTCTGCCCGAAACAGTTGTAGAAGCCGAGCCCGGGCAGCCGAGCCCGCAGCCGCTCCAGCACGGGTACCGGCATGATCGAGGCCCCGTAGTACGCCTTGCGCAGCGCGCCCAGATCGCGGCGCCCGAAGTCCGGGTGGCCCGCCAGCCCGATCCACACCGTGGGCGGCGCGAAGAGACTGTCCGCCCGCCCCTCCTCCACCAGGGCGAAGACCTCCTCGGCGACCGGCGCGTCCAGGATCGTGTTCTGCGCGCCCACCGCCAGGTAGGGCAGCAGGAAGACGTGCATCTGCGCCGAGTGGTAGAGCGGCAGCGAGTGCACCGGCCGGTCCGCCCCGGCCAGGTCCAGCGCCTCGATCGCGCTCTCGTACTCGTGGACCAGCGCCTTGTGCGTCATCATCGCGCCCTTGGGCAGCGCGGTGGTCCCCGAGGTGTAGAGCAGCTGCACCACGGCGTACGGGTCGCGGTCCGGTACGAACGGCAGCGGATCGGCGAGCTCCGCCAGGAACGAGCCGGGCGCGTCGCGCAGCGGCCGTACGGCATGGCCCTCGGGGATCCGTCCGGCCAGGTCCGGATCGGCGAGGACCAGCGCGCTCGTGCAGTCGTCCAGGATGTACGCGAGGTCCTCGCCGGTCAGGTTCTGGTTGACCGGGACGTGCGTGAGTCCGGCGCGGGCGCAGGCCAGGAAGGCGAGCAGGTAGGCGTCGGAGTTGTGGGCGAACGTCGCGACCCGGTCGCCGTCGGCCAGCCCGTACCGCTCCCGCAGGACGGCGGCGCCGGTGGAGACGGCGGCGTCGAGCTCCGCGTACGTCCACGTCCGTTCGCGGTAGCGGACGGCCTGCCGGTCGGGGACCCGCAGCGCGCTGTCGCGCACCAGCCCGTCGACCGTGTTCTGCCGCACCGCCCGCGCTGCCGTCATGGCGTGATCCTCGTCTCCGCGCACACCCAAGGTCAATAACCCGGACAGCCGGGATACCAAACGGGATGTTGACAGATCATCAGGTCGCCTGCATGAGTGTGGGGGCACACAAGCACCGCCTGTACCGCGGGCAACCCAGCCCATCCGCAGGCTACTTGGGAGGCATGTTGCGCTTCTTCGATGGATACGGTCGCACCCGCCCGCTGCTCCGGCGCGCCGCGCTCATCGGCGCCGCTCTGCTCGCCGCCGTCGCGGCGGCCCCGCAGGCCTCGGCCGCGACCGCCGGGGCGGCCGGCACCGACCGCGCGCCCTCCGGCGGCGGCCTGTCGGCCGTCATCCGGTACACCGAGAACGGCATCCCGCACGTCCTGGCCCAGGACTACGCGCACCTCGGCTTCGGCACCGGCTGGGCCCAGGCCGCCGACCAGGCCTGTGTGCTCGCCGACGGGTTCGTGACCGTGGCCGGCGAGCGCTCGCGCTGGTTCGGCGCCGATGCGGCGACCGACGGCTCGCTGTCCTCCGCGAGCAAGAACCTCACCAGCGACCTGTACTTCAAGGGGGTCCGCGAGTCCGGGACCGTCGAGAAGCTCCTCGCCACGCCCGCCCCGGCCGGTCCCACCCGGGACCTCAAGGAGCTGATGCGCGGCTGGGCCGCCGGGTACAACGCCTGGCTGGCCCAGAACAAGATCACCGACCCGGCCTGCAAGGGCGCCGCCTGGGTGCGCCCGGTCACCGGCCTCGACGTGGCCGCCCGCGCCTTCGCCGTCTCGGTGATCGGTGGCCAGGGGCGCGCCGTCGACGACATCGCGGCGGCGCAGCCGCCGGGCCGGGCGGCCTCCCTCACAGCCGGCCCGACCACCGGCCCGACCACCGACCCCGCGGCCGCCGAGGCCTCCCGGGCCTTCTTCGACACCGGCCGCTACGACATGGGCTCCAACGCGGTGGCCTTCAGCGGCTCCACCACCTCGAACGGCCGCGGCCTGCTGCTCGGGAACCCGCACTACCCCTGGCAGGGCGGCCGCCGGTTCTGGCAGTCGCAGCAGACCATACCCGGCGAGCTGAACGTCTCCGGCGGCTCCCTGCTGGGCACGCCCGTCGTGAACATCGGCTTCAACGAGAAGGTGGCCTGGAGCCACACCGTGGCCACCGGCACCCCCGTCAACCTGCACCAGCTCACCCTGGACCCGGCCGACCCGACCGCCTACCTGGTCGACGGCAAACCGGAGAAGATGACGCAGCGCCAGGTGACCGTGCAGGTGGCGGGCGGCGCTCCGGTCAGCCGCACCCAGTGGTGGACCCGCTACGGGCCGGTGATCACCGGTCTCGGCCCGGGCCTGCCACTGCCCTGGACGGCCGGCACGGCGTACGCGCTGAACGACCCGAACGCGGCCAACCTGCGCGGCTCCGACACCGCCCTCGCCATCGGCAAGGCCCGCTCCGTCGCCGGGATCCAGGACGCGCTCAAGCGCACACAGGGCCTGCCGTGGGTCAACACGATCGCCGCGGACTCCGCCGGCGGCACGCTGTTCACCCAGTCCCAGGTGCTCCCCCGGATCACCGACGAGCTCGCCGCCCGCTGCTCCACCCCGCTCGGTCGGGCCACGTACCCGGCGTCCGGGCTCGCGGTCCTCGACGGTGCGCGCGGCGACTGCGCGCTCGGCTCGGACCCGGACGCCGTGCAGCCGGGGGTGTTCGGCCCGGGAAAGGCGCCGACTCTGCGCGACGCCCCGTACGCCGAGAACTCCAACGACAGCGCCTGGCTGGCCAATGCCGAGACGCCGGTGACCGGCTACGAGCGGATCTGGGGCAGCCTCGGCACCCCGCGTTCGCTGCGGACCCGGGGCGCGGTGGAGGACGTCTCCGCGATGGCCGCCAAGGGCGGGCTGACCGTGGCGGACCTGCAGAAGCAGCAGTTCGCGAACCGGGTGCCGGCCGGCGACCTGGCCGCGGCCGACGCGGCGAAGGCCTGCGCCGCCCTGCCCGGCGGCGCGGCCACCGCGAGCGACGGCCGGTCGGTGGACGTCGCCGCGGCCTGTACGGTGCTGGCGGGCTGGGACCACCGGGCCGACACCGGCAGCCGCGGCGCGCTGCTCTTCGACCGGTTCTGGCGCAAGCTGACCGCGAGCACGCCGGCCAAGGACCTGTGGCTGGTGCCGTTCTCGGCGGCCGACCCCGTACGCACGCCCCGTACGCTCAACCGGGCGGCGCCCGGGATCGGACGGGCGCTCGCGGACGCGGTCGTGGAGCTGGGGGCGGCCGGCATCGCGCTGGACGCGCCGCTCGGCGAGCACCAGTTCGTGGTGCGCGGCGGGCAGAAGCTGCCGGTGCCGGGCGGCACCGAGGCACTGGGCGTGTGGAACAAGATCGAGGCGCCGTGGAACGCGGCGGCCGGCGGCTACCCGGAGGTCGTGCACGGCTCCAGCCACATCCAGGCGGTCGGCTGGGACGGCGGCCGGTGCCCGGTGGCGCGCACGCTGCTGACGTACGGTCAGTCGTCGAACCCGGACTCGCCGTACTACGCCGACCAGACCCGGCTGTTCTCCCAGGAGCGGTGGGTGACCTCGCGGTTCTGCGAGCGGGACATCCTCACCTCGCCGCGGCTGAAGGTGGTCCGGCCGCGCGAGCGCCACTGACCTGCACCACTGACCTGCGCCACTGACCTGCGCCGTTGCCCGGCGGGGCCGGATCGTTCCGGCCCCGCCGCGGGCTCAGGGGCTGACGGCGAGGAACAGGTACGCGGCCAGCAGTACGAGGTGCACGCCGCCCTGGAGCAGCGTGGCCCGGCCGGGCGCGATGGTGAGGGCGCTGACCACGACGGTCAGGGCGAGCAGCACCATGTGGATCGGCCCGAGGCCCAGCAGTAGCGGGCCGGACAGCCAGATGGTGGCGAGGGCGATGGCGGGGATGGTCAGTCCGATGCTCGCGATGGCGGAGCCGTAGGCCAGGTTGAGGCTGGTCTGGACGCGGTCGCGGCGGGCGGCGCGGACGGCGGCGAGGGTCTCGGGGGCCAGGACGAGCAGGGCGATGATCACACCGACGACGGCGTTGGGCAGGCCCGCGCTGGCGACGCCCGCCTCGATGGTGGGCGAGACCGCCTTGGCGTCGCCGACCACGGCGATGAGCGCGACCAGCAGCAGGCCGAGGCTGACCAGGGCGGCGCGGGAGGTGGGCGGCGCGGCGTGGGCACCGTCACCTTCACCTTCGCCGCCCCCGCCGCCGTCCCCCTCGCCGCCGCCGGAGGCCGCGGCCCCGGCCCCGGCCGCTCCACCCGTACCGGCCTCGGTGGCCACGGGCAGGAAGTAGTCCCGGTGGCGGACCGTCTGGACGGCGATGAACAGCCCGTACAGGGCGAGCGAGGCGACGGCGGCGAAGGCCAGCTGGGCGGTGGAGAACTCCGGCCCCGGCTTGCTGGTGGTGAACGTCGGCAGGACCAGGCTGAGGACGGCCAGGGTCGCCACGGTGGCCAGGGCCGCCCCCGACCCCTCGGGGTTGAAGACGGCGACCCGGTTGCGCAGGGCGCCGACGAGCAGGGACAGGCCGACGATTCCGTTGCAGGTGATCATGACGGCGGCGAAGACGGTGTCCCGGGCGAGTGAGGCGGTCTTGTCGCCGCCGTCGGCCATCAGGGTGACGATGAGGGCCACTTCGATGACGGTGACGGCGACGGCCAGGACGAGCGAGCCGAACGGCTCGCCCACGCGCAGTGCGACGACCTCGGCATGGTGCACGGCCGCCAGCACGGCGCCTCCGAGGCAGAGGGCGACCAGGGCCACGGCGTATCCGGGCAGATCGCGTCCCCAGCTGAAGACGAGCGCGAGGAGCGCCACCACGGGGACCACGACGGTCCAGTCGGTCAGGGGGAATCTGCGGGGTGCCGTACTCATATCAGCCAACTTGCCAGAAGTGTCCCCCGAGTGCGGCGCAAGGGACGCTTCCAGGGCTCTGACGTGGCACTTCTCACGACATGTCGGGCGTGGCGGACCGGGTCCCGGCCCGTCACGCCCGGGCGCTCACATCGCGCGCTCGCGGCCCTCCCAGTACGGATCGCGCAGCCGCCGCTTGTACAGCTTGCCGTTCGGGTCGCGGGGCATCGTCTCGATGAAGTCGACCGACTTCGGCCGTTTGAAGCCGGCGAGCTGCCGCTCGCAATGGTGCAGGATCTCCGCGGCGAGGGCGTCCCCGGCAACGAAGCCCTCGGCCGGTTCGACGACCGCCTTGACCTCCTCGCCCCAGTCGGCGTGCGGAATCCCGAAGGCGGCGGCGTCCGCGACCGCCGGGTGGGCGAGCAGGGCCGACTCGATCTCCGCCGGGTAGATGTTCACCCCGCCCGAGATGATCATGTCGATCTTGCGGTCGCGCAGGAAGAGGTACCCGTCCTCGTCGATCAGCCCGAGGTCGCCCACCGTGAAGAAGTCGCCGATGCGGTTCTTCTTCGTCTTGCCCTCGTCCTTGTGGTAGCTGAAACCGCCGGTGTTCATCTTCAGGTACACGGTGCCGAGTTCGCCGGGCGGCAGCCGGTGGCCGTCGTCGTCGAAGACGGCGAGCTCGCTGATCGGCCAGGCCTTGCCGACCGTTCCCGGCTTCTTCAGCCAGTCCTCGGCGGTGGCGAACGCACCGCCGCCCTCGCTGGCCGCGTAGTACTCCTCCACGCAGGTGCCCCACCAGTCGATCATCGCCCGCTTGACGTGGTCCGGGCAGGGCGCGGCCCCGTGGATCGCGTGCCGCATCGAGGAGACGTCGTACGCGTCCTTCGTCTCCTGCGGGAGCGCGAGGAGCCGGTGGAACTGGGTCGGGACCATGTGGGTGTGCGTGCAGGCGTGGTCGTCGATGAGCCGCAGCATCTCCTGCGGGGTCCAGCGGTCCATCAGCACCAGCGGGTGCCCGATGTGCAGGGCGGCGCCCGCGAATTGGAGGACGGCGGTGTGGTACAGCGGGGAGCAGACCAGGTGGACGTTGTCGTCGAACGGCCGGATGCCGAAGATGGCGAGGAAGCCTCCGAGGTACGTCTCCTCCGGGAGCTTGCCGGGCAGCGGGCGGCGGATGCCGCGCGGACGCCCGGTGGTGCCGGAGGTGTAGTTCATGACCCAGCCGAGGGTGCGCCCCTCGGGCGGTGTCGCGGGCCGTCCGCCGAGGAGCCGGGCGTACGGGTGGAAGCCCGCGACCGCTCCGACGGCGTAGCGGTGGCTCGTGGGAAGGCCCGCCTCGTCGGCCGCGGCGGTGGCGGCTTCGGCGAAGCGCTCGTGGGCGATGAGGACCTTGGCGCCGGAGTCGGAGACGATCCAGGCGATCTCGGGGCCGACGAGGTGGTGGTTGACCGGGACCAGGTAGAAGCCGGCCTGGGAGGCGGCGAGGTAGGCGGTGAGGAACTCGACGCCGTTGGGGAGGACGACGGCGAAGACGTCGCCCTTCTCCATTCCGGCGGCGCGCAGTCCGTGGACGAGGCGGTTGACGTCGGCGTGCAGCCGGCCGGCGCTCCACTCCTCGCCCTCGGGGGTGATCAGTACGGTGCGCTCGGGGTCCGCGGCCGCCTGGGCCCAGAAGCCGTTCGGAGGCTGGTCGTTCGTGCCACTCATGCTGATCACACCTCTCAGGCCCGGCCGGCGATGCGGTTGATGCGGTCGATGGCGCGCTCGAAGCCGCCGGTGAGGTCGTCGAAGACGGCCTGGACGCTGCGTTCGGAGTTCATCCGGCCGACGATCTGGCCGACGGGGGTGCCGAGCAGCGGCCGGACCTCGTACTTCTGGATGCGGGAGACGGCCTCGGCGACGAGCAGGCCCTGGAGCGGCATCGGGAGCGCGCCGGGACCGGCCGGGTCGTCCCAGGCGTCGGTCCACTCGGTACGGAGCTGGCGGGCGGGCTTGCCGGTGAGGGCGCGGGAGCGGACGGTGTCGCCGGAGCCGGCGGCCAGCAGCTTCTCGGTGAGGGCGCGGGAGTGCAGGTCGGCCTCGGTGGTGGTGAGCCAGAGGGAGCCGAGCCAGGCGCCCTGGGCGCCGAGGGCCAGGCCGGCGGCGATCTGCTCGCCGCTGCCGATGCCGCCTGCGGCGAGGACGGGGAGCGGGGCGACGGCCTCGGCGATCTCGGGAACCAGGACCATCGTGGCGATGTCGCCGGTGTGGCCGCCGGCCTCGTAGCCCTGGGCGACGACGATGTCGATGCCGGCTTCGGCGTGGCGGCGGGCGTGCTTGGCGCTGCCGGCGAGGGCGGCGACGAGGACCCCGTGGTCGTGGGCGCGCGCGATGACGTCGGCGGGCGGGGAACCGAGGGCGTTCGCCAGGAGTTTGATGGGGTAGTCGAAGGCGACGTCGAGCTGGCGCCGGGCGACCTGTTCCATCCAGCCGGTGATCCGCCAGCCGGAGGCCTCGCCCTCGGCGAGCTCGGGCACGTGGTGCTTGGCGAGGGTGTCGCGGACGAAGGCGCGGTGGGCGGCCGGGATCATCGCCTCGATGTCGGCTTCGCTGATGCCGTCGACGGCTTTCTTGGCCGGCATGACGACGTCGAGGCCGTACGGCTTGCCGTCGGTGTGCTCCTGCATCCAGTCGAGGTCGCGTTTGAGGTCGTCGGGGGCGGTGTAGCGGACGGCGCCGAGGACGCCGAAGCCGCCGGCGCGGGTGATGGCCGCGGCGACCGCCGGAAAGGGCGTGAAGCCGAAGATGGCGTGCTCGACTCCCAGTTTCTTGCTCAGCTCCGTCTCCATGGGCGGCAGCATGCCGCAGCCCGGCGGCCGAGGGAAGAGGTTTCTGATGACTCGTCAGATTCTTTACGGGCCGGTCGGTGCGGGGCACGCGGCGCCTGCGGGCAGATACTTCGGGAGGGCGGTTCGGCGAACAGGAGGCCGGTGGTGGAGGAGCTCACGGGGGACGGGGAAGCACGCCGAGGAAACCCCGTCGGGGCGGTGCTGAGCCGACGGCGGCTCGGGGGGCGGCTGTTGGCGCTGGGCGGGGTGCTGCTCCTGCACGCCGCGCTGCCCGGTTCCGCGGGTGCCGCGGGGGCCGCGGGGGCCGCGGGGGCCGCGGGCAATCCGGCCGAGCGGCGGGCTCTGCAGGGGCTGCGCCTGCGGTACGGGTCGGCGCGGCAGGCGGGGCTGGTCGAGCGGCACCTGGAGGCGGCGGCCGACGAGGCCCGGCGGTTCCTCGGCCCCTCCCCGGAGCACCCCTACTACGCCGGGGCCGTGGTGCTCGCCGGCCGGGGCCGCACGATCGCCCTGCACCGCGCCATGGGCGAGGCCGTGCGGTACGCCGACTACGACGGCCGCACCGACCGGGTCCGGGAGTTCCCGGCGGCGCAGCGCATCCCGATGGCCGAGGACACCGTCTTCGACCTGGCGTCGCTGACCAAGCTGTTCACCTCGCTCCTGGCCGTGCAGCAGATGGAGCGCGGGCGGTTGGAGCTGGAGGCTCCGGTGGACCGGTACCTGCCCGAGTTCACCGGCGGCGGCAAAGAGCTGATCACGGTACGCCAGCTGCTCACGCACACCTCGGGGCTGCGCTCGTGGGCCCCCTTCTACCAGCAGCCGACCCGCGCCGGGCAGTTGAGGATGCTGTGCGGTGTGCGCCCGCAGGACACGCCGGGGACGGTGTACCGGTACTCGGACCTCAACCTGATCACGCTACAGCTGCTCCTGGAACGGATCACCGGTCACACTTTGGATCTCCTGCTCCACGACGAGATCACCGCTCCACTCGGGATGCACCGCACGCGTTACAACCCACCGCTCTCCTGGCGCCGCGTCATCGCCGCCACCGAAGTGCAGCGGCCCCCCTGGTCCGGCCTGGACCGCGGACTGGTCTGGGGCGAGGTCCACGACGAGAACGCGTACGCCCTCGGCGGCGTCGCCGGCCACGCCGGCGTCTTCGGCACCGCCTGGGACCTGGCCGTCCTCGCCCGCACCCTCCTCGACGGCGGCGTCTACGCGGGCAAGCGCATCCTGCGCCCCGCCTCCGTCGAACTGCTCTTCACCGACTTCAACACCGCCTTCCCCGGCGACGACCACGGCCTCGGCTTCGAGCTCTACCAGCACTGGTACATGGGCGCCATGGCCACGCCGCACTCCGCCGGCCACACCGGCTTCACCGGCACCTCCCTGGTCCTGGACCCCTCCACCGACTCCTTCCTCATCCTGCTCGGCAACTCCGTCCACCCCGTCCGCACCTGGCGGGCCGGCAGCGCACCGCGCGTCGCGGTCGGCAACCGCTTCGCCCGCGCCGTCCCCGTCCGTACGAAGCACGGTGGCCCGGCCTGGTACTCCGGCATGGAGACCGGCGGCTCCGGCACCCTCACCCTGCCGCCGCTGACCCCGGCGACGGCCGCGGCGCGGCTGCGCTGCGCCGTGTGGTGGGACACCGTGCCCGGCGAGGGCGCCTTCCACGTGGAGGCCTCGGCCGACGGGGAGACCTGGGAGCCGCTGCCGTTCAGCACCCTGCGGTCCACGGGCGGCACACCCGAGCAGTGGCCGCAGGGCAGCGCCGGCGGCTGGTCCGGCCGCATCTGGCACCGTCTGGAGGCCCCCCTCACCGCCTGGGCGGGCCGCCCGGTCCACCTGCGCTTACGGCACACCGCGACCGGCCGCTACGTCGGCCGCGGGGTGTACGTGGACGTCGTACGGGTGGCGGAACCGGCCCGGCTCCTCTTCGCGGAAGACCGCCCGGCCGACGCCTCCCGTATGCAGGCCACCGGCTGGACCCGCTCGACGGACTGACGCCCCGGGCGAACGGCCACCGCCACGGCGTCAGGCCTCGCGGACCAGGCAGAAGGGGTGGCCCGCCGGGTCCGCGTAGACGCGCCAGTCGTCGGGCACGGCGCCGGTGCGGGCGTCCAGCAGCTTCGCACCGCAGGCCAGCACCTGCTCCTGCGCCCGGTCCAGGTCCGGCACCGCGAAGTCCAGGTGGAACTGCTGGGGGTGGGCGGGGTCCGGCCAGCGCGGCGGTTGGTGGTCCGCCACCCGCTGGAAGGCGAGCACCTGACCCGACGGGGTGTGCAGCGTGGCCCAGTGCACGTCGACCGTCCAGCGCGGATCCGGCCGGTTGACGGTCCCGCCCAGCACCTCCCGGTAGAACTCGGCAAGCCGCAGCGGATCGGGACAGTCCAGCACCACACACTGAAGTTCGGCGATCATGGCCCGATCCTAGAGCGCCTCCCGGCGCCGACCCAGGCCCCGGAGGCATAAAACCGTGCCCGACGCTGTTGGCACTCGTTGAGTTTCGTTGAGTCTTCAACCCCCGCAGGCAGCTCAACAACGAAGGCAGGTACAGGCACATGGCGACCACCGACATCGACTGGGACCACCCGAAGGACCCCAAGCAGGGCACCTGGCAGCTCGACCACGTCAAGCAGTACGTCGCGACGAACGGGGCCGAGGGCCACCACTGGAACGGCACCCAGACCCTGCTGCTCACCACCGTGGGCCGGGTCTCCGGCCAGGCCGTGCGCACCGGGCTCATCTACGGCGAGGCCGACGGCCGCTACCTCCTCGTCGCCTCCAAGGGCGGCGACCCCGAACACCCGCTCTGGTACAAGAACCTGACGGCCCACCCCGAGGTCCGCATCCAGGTCGGCCCGAAGGTCATCCAGGGCACGGCCCGCACGGCGACCCCCGAGGAGCGCGCCGCGTACTGGCCGGTGATGGTCAAGCACTGGCCCGCGTACGACGAGTACCAGACCAAGACCGACCGCGAGATCCCGATCGTCGTCATCGAGCCCGCCGGACTCGCCGCGTAACGGCGGTCAGTGCCCCAGGACGGCCATCGCCGCATTGTGGCCGGGGACCCCGCTGACGCCTCCTCCGCGCACGGCGCCCGCGCCGCACAGCAGGACGTTGGCGTACGGGGTCCCCACGCCCCAGCGGCCCGCCGCGCCCTGGTCGTCCGCGTACGGCCACGACAGGTCCCGGTGGAAGATGTGTCCGCCGGGCAGCCGCAGTTCACGCTCCAGGTCCCGCGGGGTCTTCGCCTCGATGCACGGCCTCCCGTCCGCGTCGAAGGCCAGGCAGTCGGTGAGCGGCTCGGCCAGGTGCGCGTCCAGCTGCGCGAGCGTGCCGGTCAGCAGCACCTCGCGCGCCCCCTGGTTGTCCTTCTCGAACAGCCGGGCCGGGGTGTGCAGGCCGAACAGGGTCAGTGTCTGGTACCCCTGCGCCACGAGCTCCGGTCCGAGGATCGAGGGGTCGGTCAGCGAGTGGCAGTAGATCTCCGAGGGCGGTACGGACGGGAGTTCCCCGGTGGCCGCCTCGGCGTAGGCCCGCGCCAGCTCCGCGTACCCCTCGGCGATGTGGAACGTGCCGCCGAAGGCCTCGCGCGGATCCACCGAGGTGTCCCGCAGCCGCGGCAGCCGCCGCAGCAGCATGTTGACCTTGAGCTGCGCGCCCTCGGCCGGGGGCGCCGGCTCCGCCTCGCCCAGCAGTTCACCCAGAGTCCGCGGCGAGGCGTTGACCAGCACCGTCCGTCCGACGACCCGTCCCTCACCCGTCGCCGTACGGAACGTCACCTCGGCCGGAGCCCGCCCGTCCGTCTCGATCCGGAGCACCTCGTGCCCGGTCGCGATCTCGGCCCCGGCCGCCCGGGCCGCCGCCGCCAGCGCGTCGGTGAGCGCGCCCATCCCGCCGACCGGAACGTCCCAGTCCCCCGTGCCGCCGCCGATGACGTGGTACAGGAAGCAGCGGTTCTGTACGAGCGAGGCGTCGTGCGCGTCCGCGAACGTACCGATCAGGGCGTCGGTGAGTACGACGCCCCGCACCAGGTCGTCCGTGAAGTGCTCCTCGACGGCCCGCCCGAGCGGCTCCTCGAACAGCATCCGCCAGGCTGCCTCGTCGTCGATCCGGGCCCGCAGCTCCGCCCGCGTGGGCAGCGGCTCCGTCAGCGTCGGGAACACCTTCCCGGCGAGCCGCCCGGTCCGCCCGTAGAAGGCGCGCCAGCTCTCGTACTCCCGCTCCGAGCCGGTCAGCCGCGCGAACGACTCCCGGGTGCGGGACTCATCCCCGCCGACGAGGAGCCCGCCGGCCCGCCCGTCGCGCTCGACGGGCGTGTACGAGGACACCGTGCGCTTGCGTACGGCGAAGTTCAGCCCCAGGTCGCGCACGATCTTCGCCGGGAGCAGGGAGACGAGGTAGGAGTAGCGCGAGAGCCTGGCGTCGACGCCGACGAAGGGGCGGGTGGAGATCGCGGCGCCGCCGGTGTTCCCGAGCCGCTCCAGGACCAGCACCGAACGGCCCGCCCGGGCCAGGTACGCGGCGGCCACCAGTCCGTTGTGCCCGCCGCCCACGATCACGTCGTCGTATACATCGTGCCCGAAGCTCGTCATGGCTCTTGGTAACACACCTGGCCGAGCCGCTCCAGACAGTGCGCCTCGTCGGCGTGGGCCGCCACCGTGTCCGGATGGTCGTCGCCGAGGGAGCGCTCGCGGATGCCGGAGAGTTCCCGGTAGACGGGCAGGGCCTCGTCCCAGCGGCCCAGCCGGCCCAGCCCGACGGCGAGTTCGCGCCGGCTGACGAGGGTGTCGGGGTGTTCGGCGCCGAGCGCCTTGGCGCGGGCGGCGGCCACCTGCCGGGCTTCGGCCACCGCCTCCTCCCAGCGCTCCAGCCGGCCCAGGTTGACGCCGAGGACGTGCCGGGCGCGGAGCGTCTCGGGGTCCGCGGCCCCGTACGCGCGGGTGCGGTCGCGGACCAGGCCCCGGAACAGGTCCAGGGCCTGGGCGGCGTGGCCGGTGCGGCCGAGCGCGATGCCGGCCTCGTAGCGGGCGGCGAGGGTGTCCGGATGGTCCCGGCCGAGCACCCGTTCCCGTACGGCGGCGACGTGGCGGAACCCGTCCAGGGCCTCCTGCCAGCGCTCCAGGCGGCCCAGCGCGTACGCGACCTCGTACCGGGTCAGCAGCGTGTCCGCGTGCTCGGCGCCCAGCACGGCCGCCCGGTCGGCGGCGACCTCGGCGGCGGTGCGGTGGGCGTCGGCGAACCGGCCCAGCGCCCCGAGTTCGCAGGCGAGGTTGTGGCGGCAGCGCAGCGTGTCGGGGTGGAGCGGGCCCATGGCGCGCTCCCGGGCGACGAGCACCGCGCGGTAGATGTCGTGGGCCTCGCGGTGGCGTCCGAGCCGGCCCAGTTCGTACGCCGCCTCCTGGCGCGCCGCGAGGGTGTCGGGGTGGTCGGCGCCGAGCACCCGGGTGCGCCCCTCGACGACGGCCTCGTACACGGCCAGGGCCTCTTCGGGCCGACCCGCGCGGCTGAGGGCGAACGCCCGGGTGTGGCCGGCGGCGAGCGCGCCGGGACCGGCCCCGTCGAGGCCGGTCGCGTCGGAGCCGGACGCGGCCGGGCGCACGTACGGGACCCCGTACGGCGCGGTGAGCCGCGGGTCCTCGGCTGCGGCGGGGCGCAGGATCCGGTGCTCGCCGCTGGGGCGCCCGGCGGTCCAGGAGCCGGTGAGCACGGCCCAGGCGCCGCTCGCGGGGCGGGCGGCCGGGCCCGCCTTGCGGCCGGCGGTCATACCGCCGGCCCAGGCGGGCAGGGGCGCCTGGGCGCCGGGCAGGCCGCCGGGGCCGAGGCGGCCCTCGACGAGGCGCCGGTGGAGGTGGCGGGCGTCGCCGGGGCGGTCCTCGGGGCGCTTGGCGAGCAGGTCCAGGACCGCCTGCTCGAAGTACTCGGGCAGTTCGGGGCGGTGCCGGCGCAGCGGTACGGGTGCGTTGTCGCGGTGGCCGACCAGCACCGACCAGGAGTCGCCGAGGTCGAAGGGCGGGGCGCCGGTGGCGATCTCGTACAGGACGCAGCCGAGGGAGTAGAGGTCGCTGCGGTGGTCGACCTCGCCTCCCGCGATCTGCTCGGGCGACATGTAGTGCGGGGTGCCCATGGCCATGGCGCCGCCGGTGAGTTTGGCGGTGAAGCCGATGTCGTGGGCGAGGCGGGCGATGCCGAAGTCGCAGATCTTCACCGTGCCGTCGGTGAGCCGCATGATGTTGGCCGGTTTCAGGTCGCGGTGGACGACGCCCTGGTCATGGGTGTAGCCGAGGGCGGCGGCGAGCTGTTCGGCGGTGTCGACGACCACGTCCACGGGGAGCGGGCGCGTCTCGTTGTCGTCCAGCAGCTGGCTGAGGTTGCGGCCGTCGAGGAGTTCCATGACGAGGTAGAGGGGGCCGCCCGCGGCGCTGTCGTCGCCGAAGTCGTGGACGACGGTGACCCCGCGGTGCTGGAGGGAGGCGGCGACGCGCGCCTCCCGGCGGAAGCGTTCGCGCAGGACCTGGGTGAAGTGGTTGTCCTGCTCGGGCCCGAGCGGCTTGAGGCACTTCACGGCGACCTGCCGGCCCAGCGACTCGTCCCGGGCGCGCCACACCTCGCCCATGCCGCCGCGCCCGATCAGATCGAGTGACCGGTAACGGCCCTGGATCAGTCTGGACTCCGCCATGTCTTAAAGCCGCCCCCGTTGTCGTACTCCGTCCTACGCCCTCCCCGGCCGCTCCAGTATGGCCGCTGGTGTACGCAGTGTGTACGCCGAGGGGCGGCTCCCGGGGCCCATGCGGCGCATCGCTTTCAAGATGTGACCTGGAGGCAGCTGCCACCGCAGACCTGCGGGAATGCTGCGCAGCAGGGTACCGGTGAGGCGCAGGCGACGGGTGATGACCGGCGCCGGTGGCGCCGCGCGCCCGTACAGCAGGTGCGCGTAGCCGGGGAGGGAACCGTAGGCCAGCTCCGCGATCGGGCGCCACAGCAGGTTTCGGCCAGGGACGAGGAGGGCAGGGGTGGGCGGGCTCCGCAGGAAGGCGACCACGGCGCGGGCGTCGGGTCCGGCGGCGAGCTCGGGGCGGACCTTCTCGAAGTACGCGGCGAGTGCCGCCGTGTCGGCGGGGACGTGCGCCGGGTCGAGGCCGACCAGGCGGGCGCCCACCCGGTTCTCGTCGACGTAGCGGTCGGCCTGGGCGGCGGTGAGGGGGATCCCGGAGCGGCGCAGGACGTGCAGGAAGCTGTCGATCTGCGCGCAGTGCACCCAGAGCAGCAGTTCTGGGTCGTCGACGGGGAACCGCTCGCCGGTGGCGGGGTCGGTCGCGGACAGCGCCCGGTGGATCCGGCGGACGCGGGCGCCGGCGCGCTCGGCGGCCTCGGTGGTGCCGTAGGTGACGGTGCCGACGAAGTCGGCGGTACGCAGCAGCCGGCCCCAGGCGTCGGAGCGGAAGTCGCTGTTCTCCACGACCCCGCGGACCGCACGGGGGTGCAGGGCCTGGAGGTAGAGCGCGCGGACTCCGGCGATCCACATGATCGGGTCGCCGTGGCACTGCCAGGTGACGGACGCGGGCCCGAAGAGCCCGGGGTCGGGCCGGCGGTCGGGCTCGGGCTCGGAGGGGGTCGGTGCGCTCCCCGGGGTCGCGGTCATTCCCGTACCTCCCGTATCGCCTCCGCCCCAGCCTACCGAGGCGCGGCGGGCCGGAGCAGAGGTGCGCACCCCGGCGCGCGGAAGCGCGCCCACCCCATGCCGCACCACCCCGCGCGCCCCTGGGCCGCGCCGTCGAACCACCTCTACCCGGCCGCGGGCTTGCCCGGTTGGTCGTGCGTCGAGCAGTGGATGCCGCCACCGCCGGAGGCGATGGTGTCGATCTTCACGGGCACGATCTCCCGCTGGGGGAAGTGCTCCTGGAGGATCCCCTTCGCCCGGTCGTCGGCCTTGGCATCCCCGAACCTCGGCATGAAGACGGCCCCGTTGGCCACGTAGAAGTTCGCGTACGTCGACACGAACGCGTCGCCGCGGCCGGTGATCCTGTCGAGGTCGGGCTGGGGCAGGTCGACGACCTCCAGCCGCTTGCCGCGCGCGTCGGTCGCGTCCTTGAACACCGTCCTCGCCTGATCGGCCGCGCGCGACCACACGTCGGGCGGGCTGCCGGGGAACGCCTGGTCCAGCAGGACGACGCCCGGGGAGGTGAACCGGACGAGGCTGTCCACGTGCGCGTCGGTGATGTCCTGGCCGCGCACTCCGGCGAGCCAGATGACCTTCTTGATGCCGAGGGTGCTCTTGAGCTCGGCCTCGATCTGGTCGCGGCTCTTGCCGGGATTGCGGTTCTTGTTGACCACCGAGCTCTCGGTGACCAGCAGGGTGCCCTGGCCGTCGGTCTCGAAGGAGCCGCCCTCGGCGACGAGCGGGGCCTGCAGCCGCTCGATCCCGTACTTGGCTAGCAGGACCCGGCCGACCTGGGCGTCGTTGCGGTGCTCCTGCTTGTTGCCCCACCCGCTGAAGTTGAAGTCGACGCCGAGCAGCCTGCCGGGCTCCTCGACGAACACCGGCACGATGTCCCGCGCCCAGAGGTCGTCCACCGGAACGGCGATCACCTCGACCTCCGAGCCGCACGCCTTCTGCGCCGCCGCCTGCTGTTCGGGCCGGGCGAGCATCACGACGGGTTCGTACGCGGCGACCGCACGGGCCACCCGCGCGATGTCCTCCCGTACCGCCGGCAGCTGCTCGTACCAGACCCGGTCCAGCGCGGGCCAGGACATGAACGTCCGCGCGTGGCTCTCCCACTCGGCGGGGAACCTGCGCCCGGCGGCCGTGATCGTACCCGGGCTGGGCGTCGGCGAGGCGTCGGTCCCGGCATCGCCGGAATCGGCCGGAGCGCAGGCACCGGCTCCGAGGGCGAGCGCACCGCCGATGCCGGCGAAGGCGCGCAGAGCAGTGCGACGGGACATGGAGGAAGGGGAGGTCATGGTTCCACTGTGACACTGACTGAATATTCAGTCAATCGGCCGAGCGGGTCATCCGTCGCGGCGGTAGTAGTCCACGGAGACCTTCACCGGGCCTTCGCCGGGGCTCGCCGTGAGCACGGTCACGATCCCGACGTCCCGGCCGTCCTGGGCCCGTACGCAGAAGGCCCGGCCGGCGTGCAGTGCGGTGAAGGGCAGCGCCGTGACGGGTTGGCTCTCGATGCCCTTGAGACAGTCGGCGAGCCCCGGCCGGCCGGCCTGCATGACGTACGCGTCGCTGCTCTCGGGCACGTAGAACTCGGTGGTGCTCCGGCCGACGTACCAGGAGGCGGTCTCCTGCGGTACGACCCGGCCCGCCTTGACGTCGAACTCGTAGCTCTGGTCCGGAGAGGTGAGCTCGGTGCCGGTGTGGACGGCGGCGTACCCGGCGGCCGCGGCGGTCGGGGGCGGGGCCGGGGTCGGGGTGGCGGCAGGAGTGGAGACGGGCGCCCCGGCGACGACCTCGGCCGGAGCGGCGGCGTCCGCGTCCTCACCGTCCTCGAAGTACGGGTCGAGCAGCGCGAAGGCCCCGGCGGCGCCCAGCAGCAGGGCGGCGCCGGCCACCGCCACCGTACGACCCCGCCCGCGCCCGGACGCCGGCGCCCGTCTGCGACCGCGCGGCTGCGGGTCCTGCGCAGCCGGGGGATGCAGGGCTTCGGCCGGAGCCTGCGCGGGAGGACGCGGTACGCGCGGGGCGGCGACGGTGTGCGCCGCGTCGAAGGCGGTGGCGGCGGTGGCGGTGGCGGTGGCCGGCGCACCGTCCGGCGGTACGGGCAGGTCGGCATGGCGGCGGAGCTCGGTGGTGACCTGGTGCGGCAGCCAGTCGTCCGTGAAGCGCAGCTCCCCGCCGACCGCGGGGTGGCCGCGTACGGCCTCGATCACCTGGGCGGTGGTCGGCCGGTGCGCCGGATCCTTGGCCAGGCAGTGCCACAGCAGCGGCTGCAGTTCGGCCGGGACCCCGCCCAGGTCCGCCTCCTCGTGCACCACCCGGTACAGGGCGGCGGAGTCGGGGCCCGCGCCGAAGGGCGGCACGCCCCCGGCCACGTAGGCGGCGAGCGCGCCCAGGGCGAAGACGTCCGTGGCTGGGCCCGCCGGCCGGCCCAGCGCCTGTTCGGGGGCCATGAAGGCGGGCGTTCCCACGCGCAGCCCGGCGCCGGTCAGCGCGCCGGCGTCCGCGGCCCGCGCGATGCCGAAGTCGATGACGCGCGGCCCGTCGGCGGCGATCAGGACGTTGGCGGGCTTCAGGTCGCGGTGGACCACGCCCGCCCGGTGGATCTCCTGGAGCGCCTCGGCGATGCCGGCGACGAGCAGGAGCACGGTGCGCACGGGCAGCGGGCCGTAGGTGTGCACCGCCTGCTGGAGCGAGGGGCCGGGGACGTACGTGGTGGCCAGCCACGGCATGGGCTCGTCGGTCCCCGAGTCGACGACCTGGGCGGTGTACAGCCCGTGGATGCGCTGCGCGCTGGCCACCTCCTGCGCGAACCTGCGGCGGAACTCGGGGTCACCCGCGAGCTCGGGCCGGACCACCTTCAGCGCCACCGGGCGGCCGCCCGGGGTGTAGGCGAGGTAGACCCGGCCCATTCCGCCGGCGCCGAGCCGCGCGACCACGCGGTAGCCGCCCACCTCGCGCGGATCGTCGGCGGCGGGCTCCCGGAGGTGGTGCGGGGCGGTACCCGGGTGTCGTGTCGTCATGGCTCTCCCGGCGACGAGGACGGATCGGCGGCTGGTGCGGTCGCCCGAACGGCCTCGGATCCTATCCGACTGGAATTTCAGTCAGGAATGGGGTCGTAGGTGTCATGCGCACCCAGGTAGGGTGTCGGCGTGGCGGACCGTCGAACAGCAATCATGGAAGGGGCCGCGCGGGTCATCGCCCGACGCGGCGTGCGCGGCCTGCGCGTGGAGGAGCTCGCCTCCGAGGCGGGCGTGTCCACGGCATTGATCTACTACCACTTCAAGGACCGCGCCGGAATCCTGCGCGCGACGCTGGAGTTCATCAACGACCGCGCCGGACGGTACACCACGGAGCGGGAGCCCGACGCTCCCCCGCTGGACGCCCAGGGCGAGCTGGAGGAGACCCTCCTCCTCGAATTCCAGGACAGCCCCGAGGTACGGGAGAACAGCACGGCCTGGGGAGAGCTGCGCGCGACGGCCGTCTTCGAACCCGACCTGCGCGAGGACCTGGCCCGCGCCACGCTCGTCTGGGTGCAGGAAGTGGGCGAGCTGCTGGGACGGGTCCGGCCCATGGCGGGAGCCGCGGCGCTCGCCGGCGCCGCCGAGCGCCTGACGGCCCTGGTGGAAGGCCTGAGCTCGCGCTGGCTGAGCGGCAGCCTGCCGCTGGCGCACGCGCGCGAACTGGTGACCACGGCCATCGCGGCCGAGCTCCGGCACCTGGCTCAGCCGGGCGGGTAGCCGCCGCGGCGAGTCCCCCGAGCCCCACCTCAAGCCCCTCCCTCCGGGTAGGGGCTTCTGTTCGCCCTACGTATTGACTGAATTTTCAGTCAATGACAGAGTCGGGACATGAGCACCTCCCACGACAACAGCCGCTCCCTCCTCAGCCGCCTGTTCGGTTCCGGCCAGCCCTCACGCAGGCGCGTCCTCGGCGCCGCGGGGCTCGGAGCCGCGGGTGTGGCGCTGGGATCCGTGGCCGCCGCCCCGCAGCGGGCGAGCGCTGCGATACCGAGCCGCTGGGTGGACCGGGACGACGTACCGCATGCGCGTACGTGGATGTCCTGGCCCTCGCGGTCTTCCATCTGGGGCGGCCGGCGCCTCGCCGGGGTACAGGAGGACATCGCCCTGATCGCCCGGACCGTCGCCCGCCACGAGCCGGTGGTCCTGTGCGCCCCGGACTCCTACACGGCCGCCAGGGCGCGGTCCCTGTGCGGACCGGGGGTCACCGTGCTCGACTCGATCCCCACGGACGACCTCTGGATGCGGGACATCGCACCGGTCTTCCGCCGTGACGGCCGCGGCGGACTCGAAGCCCTCGGCCTCAACTTCAACGGGTGGGGCGGCAAGCAGACGCACTCCTACGACGCCGATGTCGCGCGGCTCGTCGCGGACGACGGCCACCTGCCCTTCATCAGGACGGACTTCGTCGGCGAGGGCGGGGCGATCGAGACGGACGGCGACGGCACCGTCATGGCCACGGAGAGCAGCCTGGTCAACAAGAACCGCAACGGGGGCATGAGCCGGGCCGAGATCGAGGACGCCGTCCTGCACGCGTACGGGGCGGACAGGATGATCTGGGTCCCCGGCATCAAGGGCAAGGACATCACGGACGACCACATCGACGTGACCTCGCGCTTCGTACGCCCGGGCGTGGTGATGGTGCAGGTCCCTCCCGCGGACCGCGACGACGTCTGGGCCCGCGACGCCCGCGAGCAGTTCTCGATCCTCTCCCGTGCCACGGATGCCCGGGGGCGGCTGCTGAAGGTGATCCGGGTGGAGGGCCCCGACACCGTCCGGTCGAAGGACTCCCAGTTCGTCGACTCCTACCTCAACTTCCACGTGGTCAACGGGGCCGTCATCACCGCCCAGTTCGGGGACGCGGTGAAGGACGCCGCCGCCCTGCGCGCCCTGGCGGAGGCCTTCCCGGGGCGGGCGGTCGTCCAGATCGACGTCGACCGGCTGATGGCGGGCGGCGGCGGCATCCACTGCTCCACGATGCACGAGCCACTCCCATAACTTCCGTAACTCCCGTAACGCCCAGAGCCCCTGTAGCTCCCGTAGCTCCCGTAGCTCCCGTAGCTCCCGTAAGACCTCCGAGCACCAGTCCGCCGTATCCCTTCCAGACGAGGCAGTATGCGACTGACACCGACCGAGCGGGACCGGCTGCTGATCTTCACGGCAGCGGAACTGGCCCGCGCCCGGCGCCGCCGGGGTGTGAAGCTCAACGTTCCCGAAGCGACCGCGCTGATCACGGACACCGTGTGCGAGGCGGCCCGGGACGGCCGCCGCCTGGCCGAGGCGATCGAGGCCGGGCGCAGCGTCCTCGGCGCCGACGACGTATTGCCCGGCGTACCCGACGTGGTCACCGGCCTCCAGGTCGAGGCGGTGTTCGACGACGGGACCCGGCTCTGCGTCATCGACGACCCGTTCAGGCAGCGGGGTTCACTCGGCCTCGCCGCCCCCGGCGCGACCCTGCCCGGGGACGGCGAGGGCTACCGGTCCGCCGAACCGACGCTGCGACTGCCGGTGCGCAACACCGCGACCGTGCCGATCAGCGTCTCCTCGCACTTCCACTTCTTCGAGGCGAACCCCCGCCTCGCCTTCGACCGCGCGGCGGCGTACGGCACGAGGCTCGCCGTTCCGGCCGGCTCCACGGTCCGCTTCGATTCCGGATCCACCGTCTTCGTGGAGCTCCTGCCGATCGGCGGGGCGCGCGTCGCCATCGGTTTCGCCGGGCTCGTCGACGGCCCGCTGGACGCCCCGGGCGCCCGCGAGGCGGCGCTGGCCAAGGCCCGGGCCACGGGCTACCTCACCGCATACCAGGAGCAGGCATGAGTGGCAGCATCTTCGACACCGCCGGCTGTCACGGCCGCCCCGGCGCGGCCCCGGCCGACGGCACGGACCCGTACGACTACGTCGCCGTCCACGGGCCGCGGGCCGGGGACCGGGTGCGGCTGGGCGACTCGGGCCTCATCGTGCGCGTCGAGTCCGACTCCCAGCAGCCCGGCGACGAGTTCCTGGCCGGGTTCGGCAAGACCGCCCGCGACGGGCTGCACCTGAAGGCCGCCGCCGTCCGCGAGACCTGCGACCTGGTCATCAGCAACGTCCTCGTGATCGACGCCGTCCTCGGCATACGCAAGACCAGCATCGGCATCCGCGAGGGCCGTATCGCCTCCATCGGGCGGGCGGGGAACCCCGACACGCTGGACGGGGTCGAGGTCGTGGTCGGCACCGGGACGACCATCGTCTCCGGCGAAGGCATGATCGCCACCGCCGGCGCCGTCGATACGCACGTCCACCTGCTCTCGCCCCGCATCATGGAGGCCTCGCTGGCCTCCGGCGTCACCACGATCATCGGCCAGGAGTTCGGCCCGGTCTGGGCGGTGGGCGTCAACTCCCCCTGGGCGCTGCGCCACGCGTTCAACGCCTTCGACGCTTGGCCCGTCAACATCGGCTTCCTGGCCCGTGGTTCCTCCTCCGACCCGGCCCCGCTCGTCGAGGCCCTGGCCGAGGGCGGCGCGTCCGGCTTCAAGGTCCACGAGGACATGGGCGCGCACACCCGCGCCCTGGACACCGCCCTGCGGGTCGCCGAGGAGTACGACGTCCAAGTCGCCCTGCACACGGACGGGTTGAACGAGTGCCTGTCCGTCGAGGACACCCTGCGCGTCCTGGACGGGCGCACCATCCACGCCTTCCACATCGAGGGCTGCGGCGGCGGACACGTCCCCAACGTACTGAAGATGGCGGGCGTGCCGAACGTCATCGGCTCCTCCACCAACCCCACCCTGCCCTTCGGCCGGGACGCGCTGGCCGAGCACTACGGCATGATCGTCTCGGCGCACGACCTCAAGGTCGACCTGCCCGGCGACGCCGCGATGGCCCGCGACCGGATCCGGGCCGGGACGATGGGCGCCGAGGACGTCCTGCACGACCTCGGGGTCATCGGCATCACCTCCTCCGACGCCCAGGGCATGGGCCGCGCCGGCGAGACGGTACGCCGTACGTTCGCCATGGCCGGGAAGATGAAGGGCGAGCTCGGCCCCCTGGACGGCGTGGGCTCGTACGGCACGGAGGCGAGCGGGGACGACAACGAGCGCGTCCTGCGCTACATGGCCAAGCTGACGATCAACCCCGCCATCGCCCACGGCTTCGCGCACGAGGTCGGCTCGATCGAGGTCGGCAAGCTCGCGGACATCGTCCTGTGGTGGCCCCAGTACTTCGGCGCCAAACCGCAGTTGGTCCTCAAGGCCGGTTTCCCCGCGTACGGGGTGACCGGCGATCCGAACGCCTCCACCGACCGGTGCGAACCGCTCGTCCTCGGACCGCAGTTCGGAGCGCACGGCGCCACCGCCGCCGACATCTCCGTCGCGTTCGTCGCGCAGGCCGCCGTCCAGAACGGCGATCAGATGCCGACGCGCCGGCGCCGCGTGGCGGTCCGCGGGACGCGGGGCATCGGACCGCGGAACATGCTCCGCAACGCCCGTACCGGCACGGTCGACGTACACCCAGGCACGGGCCTGGTCTCGCTCGACGGCGAGCCCCTCGTCTCGGCGCCCGCCGATTCGGTCTCGCTCAGCCGCCTCTACTTCCTGTAGTCCGCTCCGAACGCCTCAGGCTCAGCGGTGGTGTTCAGCTCCACCTCGATGGCGTCCATGAGGAGCCGGCGTGCGTGCTCCAGGGGCAGCGAGCCACTGAGCCAGCGGACGCTGAGGCCTTCGAGGAGCGCCGTCAGGCGTTCGGCCGCGGCCGCGTGCGCCGGAGCCGTGCCCATGGGCCGGGCGTGTGCGAGGAGGTCGGCGATCTCGTGCACCCAGGTGTGCGTGGCCTTGGCCACGTCCTCGCGCAGGTCGGCGTCGAAGACGGCGCTGGCCCTGAGCTCTCCCCACGCGGTGCTGTTCTCCCGCACCTCCGGGGTGTCCTGGAGTTCGAGGAGCAGTACCTGCGCCAGCTCGGTCCGCGGGTCGGCGGAGTCCAGTCCGGGATCGCGCTCCGCCGTGTAACGGTCGGCGCGGTCGCTGATGAACTCCAGGGTCCGGCGGAGGATCCCGGCACGGTCGGTGAAGTGGTAGTAGATCAGCGAGGTGGACACCCCCGCTTCGGCGGCGAGCTCTCCCACGCGCAGTCCGCGCACGCCGCGGCGCGCGATCACTCGCGTGGCGGCCCTGAGTATTTCCGTTCGACGGTCTGACACGAGGTGTCACTCTACCCGCCGAGTGCGTCACCTGGGGCTATTTCCTGACCAGAGCATCAGGGGCCCTTCTGCCCCGACGGTGCCTCGATCACCCCTGATCAGGGGCCGATCACCCCGGATGAACCCGCTCGACGCGCGCCCGCCGCTCCCCCGCACAGGGCGCACCTCTGGCTGATTCGGCAACTGCTTGGCCGGAACCATTGACTGAATTTTCAGTACGGAGGAAGATGCGGTCCACCGGCGAGCCACCACCCAGCCGCCCCTCCCCTCACCTCCTCCCTACCGCAGGCGCAGTCCCCCTTCCACACTGACTGAATATTCACGCAGGAGTGATCATGACGGATTTCCGGATGCCGGCCGAGTGGACCGAGCACGAGGGCTGCCTGATGGCCTGGCCCACGCGTCAGGAGCTGTGGGGCGAGGTCTTCGACGAGGTGAAGGCGGAGTACGCGCAGGTCGCCGCCGCCATCGCGCAGTTCGAGCCGGTGACCATGGTGGCGCTGCCCGGCTCCGGCGCCGAGGCCCGTGAGCGGTGCGGTGAGGGCGTCACCGTCGTGGAACTGCCGCTGGACGACTCCTGGTTCCGGGACTCCGGGCCGATCTTCGTGCTCGGGCCCGACGGACGGCGTGCGGGCGTGGACTTCCGCTTCAACGCCTGGGGCGGCAAGCACCACCCGTACGACACCGACGACAAGATAGCGGCCGCCCTGCTGGAGCACCTCGGCGTGGAGCGCGTCGCCTCCCCGATGATCCTCGAAGGCGGCGCGATCACCGTCGACGGCGAGGGCACGCTGATCACCACCGAGCAGTGCCTGCTGCACCCCAACCGCAACCCGGGGATGAGCAAGGAGGAGATCGAGGCCGAGCTGATCGCCCGCCTCGGCGTCACCAAGGTGATCTGGCTGCCGTACGGCGGTCTGCTGGACACCGAGACGGACGGGCACGTGGACGGGGTCTGCGCGTTCGTCGCCCCCGGCAAGGTGGTCGTACAGCTGCCGAGCGACCCGGAGCACCCCGACCACGAGCGGATGCGTGTCAACCGCGCCGTCCTGGAGGAGGCCTCCGACGCCGCCGGGCGCCGGCTGGAGATCCTCGACCTGCCGCAGAGCACCTTCGTCGAGGTGGCCGGCCGTGAGACCGAGGTCGGCTACCTGAACTTCTACATCGCCAACGGCGGGGTCGTCGTCCCGGTCGCGGGCGTCCCCGAGGACGAGGGGGCGCTCGCCGTCATCGCGGCCGCGCTGCCCGGCCGCAAGGTCGTCGGCGTCCGCTCCCGCGTGATCGCGTACGGGGGCGGCGGCGTCCACTGCATCACCCAGCAGGTGCCGTCCCCGGTGCCCGTCGCCACCTCCCGCTGAGCGCCGAGCAAGGAAGAGAGAGCACCGATGCCGAGATCCCTTCCCCGGTCCGCCGCCCGCACCGCGGCCGCCCTCACCGCCCTCGCCGCCGTCTCGCTGGTCGCCGCCTGCTCCGGCCCGCCCAAGGACGGACCGGCCCCCGGGAGCGCCGCCTTCAAGCTCTCCGCGGGCACCCCGGCCGCCGCCGGCGAGCTGGACTCCTTCACCTGGGCCCTGTACGCCGAACCGCCCACGCTCGACTACATCGCCGCCTTCGACTACCCGCAGAACACCATCGTCTCCAACGTCTGCGAGAGCCTGATGCGGTGGACCCCGCAGCTCACCGTGGCTCCGGGCCTGGCCGAGAAGGCCGCCAACCCGGACCCGAACACCTGGGTCTACGACCTCCGCCCGGGCGTGAAGTTCCACGACGGCGGGGTGATGACCGCCGACGACGTGGTCTTCAGCCTCGGCCGGCAGCTCGACCCGGAGGGCGGATCGGCCTGGAACAGCAACTTCGCCAACGTCGAGTCGATCACCAAGACGGGCCCGCTCCAGGTCACGGTCAAGCTGAAGCAGCCGGATGCGCAGTTCCCCCAGTACATGGCGACCGCGGCCGGTGTCGTGGCCTCGAAGGCCGGTGTCGAGAAGGCGGGCAAGGACTACGGCACCTCGGGCAGCCTGGACTGCACCGGCCCCTTCAAGCTCGGCGCCTGGAACAAGGGCCAGTCCATCGAGCTCCAGCGCTTCGACGGCTACTGGGGCGCCAAGGCGAAATCGGCGAAGGCGGTCTTCACCTTCCTCACCGACCCGTCCGCCCGTACCAACGCGATGCTGAACGGCGAGGCCGACGGCGGGTACCTGATCCCCACGGAGAGCTACGACCGGCTGAGCGGGAGCGGGGTGGGCACGCTCTACTTCGGCGAGGGACTCAGCACCGTCAACGTCAACGTCACCAGCATGAAGGGGGCGCTCGGCGACGTACGGGTCCGCCGGGCCCTGTCCATGGCGCTGGACCGCCGGGGGTTCGTCAAGGCGGGCCTGGGCGGCGCGGGCACCGCCACCAACTCCCTCACCACCAAGGCGGTCTGGGCCGCGGCCCCCGAGGACGTCCGCAAGGCCGCCTTCGACGGGCTGCCGTCACCCGACCAGAACATCGAGCGGGCCAAGGCGCTGATCAAGGAGGCGGGCGCCACCGGCAAGACGGTGACCATCGCGACCAGCGCGATCGGCCAGGACGTATCGCTGCTGGCCACCGCGGTCCAGGCCGCCGGGAGCAGGATCGGGCTCGACGTCCAGCTGAAGACCATCGCCCCGAACGCCTTCACCGCCCTGTTCACCGACCCCCAGGCACGCGAGGGCCTGGACATGTTCCCCGAGACGTACTACGACTCCATCACCGATCCGATGGACCTGCTGAGCAACTTCCAGACCGGGGCGTTCCAGAACTACGCCGGGTACAGCGATCCCGCCTACGACGACCTCGTCACCAAGGCCCGGGCCGAGTACGACCCGGCCCGCCGGATGGCGACGGCCGCCCAGCTGCAGAAGAAGGCGGCCGACGAGGTCCTGTGGATCCCCGTGGCCGAGTGGCCGACGGCCGTCTTCCTGAACAAGCGGATCACCGGCGCGCCCACCACCATCTCGTACCTGTACTACCCGTGGGCCGCCGATGTCGGGGCGGCCGCGCGATGAACTTCCTGAGATTCGCCGTACGGCGGCTGGCCGAGATGGCAGCCACCCTGTTCGGCGCCTCGTTCGTCATCTTCGGCGCCATGTACCTGGCGCCCGGCAATCCGGCGGGCTTCCTGCTCGCCGGGCGGTCGGCCTCCCCGGAGGCGCTGCGGGCGATCAACGCGCAATACCACCTGGACGATCCGTTCGCGGTGCAGTACGTGCGCTGGCTCGGCCAGGTGGTGCAGGGCGACTTCGGGCGCTCGATCACGTACCGCACCGACGTGTCCCGGCTGCTGGCGGACCGGCTGCCCAGCACCCTGCTGCTGATCTCCATGGCGCTCGTACTGGTCCTCGCCGCCGGCCTGCTGCTGGGCTGGATCGGCGCGGTCCGCGGCGGCGCCGCCGATTCGACGATCCTCGTCACGACCACCTTCGCGATCGGCACCCCGTCGTTCGTGGCCGCGGTCCTGCTCCAGGGCCTGTTCGCGGTGAAACTGCACTGGTTCCCCACCGGGGGCACGGGCGCGGGCCCCGGCCAGATGCTGTGGCACCTGACGCTGCCCGCGGTCGCGCTGGCCCTCTACCTGATCGGGATGCTCGCCCGCGTCACCCGGGCCGCGATGCTCGAAGTCCTCGGCCAGGAGCACGTCACCGTCGCCCGCAGCCGCGGGGTCGCCGAACACCTGGTGGTCCGGCGGCACGTGTTCCGCAACGCCCTGGGCACCGTCCTCACGACGGGCGGGCTGATCGTCTCCACCCTGCTGGTCACCACCGTCCTGGTGGAGTCCGCGTTCAGCGTGGGCGGCATCGGCCAGCTCCTCGAACTGTCCACCACCACCAAGGACTTCCCCACGGTGCAGGCCATCTCCCTCATCATGGTCGCCCTGTTCATGACCGTGAACCTCTTCGTCGACCTGCTCCATCCGCTGGTCGACCCCCGGGTCGCCCTCGGCCCCCGGAAGCAGGCCGCATGAGCGCCACCGCCCTGCTGCGCCGGCCCGGGCTCGCCCGGATCCGGAGCTCCCGCGCACCCCTGTCCGTGCTCTGCCTGGGCTTCGTCGCCCTGGTCGTGCTCACCGCCCTGCTCGCCCCCTGGATCGCCCCGTACGATCCGAACGCCGTCGACCTGGGCAACGCCCTGGCCGGGCCGTCCGCGGAGCACCTCCTCGGGGTCGACGCCTCCGGCCGCGACACGCTGTCCCGGCTGGTCCTGGGCTCCCGTACCTCCCTGCTCGGCCCGCTCGGGGTGGTGGTCTTCTCCACCCTGGCCGGGGTCGCCATCGGGACGGCCGCGGCCTGGCGGGGCGGCTGGCTGGACTCCGTCCTGTCCCGCAGCACCGAACTCGTCTTCGCCTTTCCCGGCATGCTGCTGGCCATCCTGATCGTGTCGGTCTACGGGGAGGGGCTGCTGGCGCCGGTCATCGCGCTGGCGATCGCGTACCTCCCGTACGTCAGCCGGCTCACCCGCTCCCTCGTCCTCGCCGAGCGGATGCGCCCGTACGTGGAGGCCTACCGGGTACAGGGCCACTCCGGACTGCAGATCTGCCTGCGGCACGTCGTACCCGGGGTCGCCCCGGTCGTCCTCGCCCAGTCCACGATCAACTTCGGCTACGCCCTGATCGACCTGGCCGGCCTCTCCTTCCTCGGCCTGGGCGTACCCGCCCTGACGCCCGACTGGGGCCGCATGGTCTTCGACGGCAAGACCGCCATCCAGTCCGGGTACCCGCTCTCGGCGATCGTGCCGTGCGCGGCCATCGTCCTGACCGTGGTCGCCTTCAACGTCGTCGGCGAACGCCAGGCCGACAAGGTCGCCAGGAGGGACCGTTGAACACCCTTGAGATCCGGGCGCTGCGGCTGTTGCTGCCGGACAGTGCCAGGCCCGTCCTCGACGGCGTCGACCTCACCGTCGCCGCCCGGGAGACCGTGGCCCTGGTCGGCGAATCCGGCTCCGGCAAGACCCTCACCTCCCGCAGCGTGCTCGGCCTGCTGCCGGCGGGTGCGGTGGCGGAGGGGGCGGTGCGGGTCGTCGGCGACGACGTCCTGACGATGACCGCCCGGCAGCTGCGGCTCCTGCGGACGAGCACGGCGGCCATGATCTTCCAGGACCCCCGGGCCGCCATCAACCCGATGCGCCGCGTCGGCGACTTCCTCACCGAGAGCCTGCGCCTGAACGCCAGGATGAAGAAGGAGGCGGCGCAGGCGCGGGCGGTGCAGATGCTGGAGGCCGTCGGCCTCTCGGCGGCCGCGCTGCGGAAGTACCCGGGGCAGCTCTCCGGCGGCATGCTGCAACGGGTCATGATCGCGGCGGCGCTGATGGGCGACCCGGCGCTGATCCTCGCCGACGAACCCACCACCGCCCTGGACGTCACGACGCAGGCGGAGGTGGTCGCGCTCCTCGGCGAGCTGCGCGAGGGCTTCGGCACCGGGCTGCTGTTCGTCACCCACGACCTCGGGCTCGCCGCGGCCATCAGCGACCGGGTGTACGTGATGTACGCGGGCCGGATCGTGGAAACGGGCCCCGCCGAGGAGCTCTTCGCGCGGCCACGCCACCCGTACACGGCCGCGCTGCTCGATTCCACCCCGCGGCTGGACGCGCCGCGGGGGCGGCTCGCCGCGATCGAGGGCCGGCCTCCGAGCCTGCGCGAGGAGGTGGTGGGGTGCCCGTTCGCGGCGCGGTGCACGTACGCGACCGACCTGTGCGGCCGGGAGGCGCCGACCCTGCTTCCGCTCACGGAGGGCGTGGCGGGCGCTGCGCCTGTGGCGGGCTCCGCGGGGGCGGCTGGTCATCTTGCCTCGTGCCACCACAGTGACCGGGTCCGCGCCGCGTCGGCCGGGCAGGACCGGTCCCCCGCCCGAAAGGAGAGCCACCGATGAGGAAGACCGTGCTGGAGGCCGTCGGCCTGCACCGCGCGTACGGGCCCGTCCAGGCGGTGGACGACGTCTCGTTCCGGCTGGCCGAAGGCGGCTCGCTCGGCATCGTCGGTGAATCGGGCTCGGGGAAGACGACCACCGCCCGTATCGTCGTCGGTCTCGAACAGGCGGACGCCGGTCGGGTCCGTGTCCACGGCCGGGACCGGGGCGATCGGGTACGCGGCAGGGCGCAACGCCTCGCGCGGGCCCGGGAGGTGCAGATGGTCTTCCAGGACCCGTTCCTCTCCCTGGACCCGCGCACGACCGTGGGCGGGGCGCTCCGCGAAACCCTGCGGCTGCACTTCCCCGACGCCGACCACGGCCGGCGCATCACCGAGTTGCTCGACCAGGTGGGCCTGGGGGCACGGGAGGCGGACGCCCTGCCGCGGCAGCTGTCGGGCGGGCAGCGCCAGCGCGTCGCGATCGCCCGGGCGCTGGCGGTGGAGCCCGCCGTCCTGGTGCTCGACGAGGCGGTGGCCGCGCTGGACGTGTCCGTGCAGGCGCAGATCCTGAACCTGCTCGCCGACATCCGTGAACAGATGGGAATCGGCTACCTGTTCATCACCCACGACCTCGGCGTCGTGCGCTGTGTCACCGACGATGTGGTCGTCATGCGGCGCGGCCGGATCGTCGAGGCGGGCCCGACCGCGCAGGTCCTCGCCGCACCGGAGCACCCGTACACCCGGCTGCTGTTGGAGTCCGTTCCCCGGCCGGGCTGGGATCCGCAGGGCATCGCGGCGGCGCGGCGCGCGCTCTGAGGGGGGCGGGGGCGGCGCGGCTCAGGGGCGGCGTACGGCTGCCGCGGTGAGGCCCTCGACGAGGACGCGTACGGTCGCCTCGGGGTCGACGCGGGGGTCCAGGGACTGGAGGGCGGCGAGCCCGTCGGCGGCGGCGGCCAGCGCCGTTCCCGGCGGAACGGGGTCGAAGGCTCCGGCGTGCTCGTCCGCCAGCACCTGGAACAGCCGGACGAAGCACTCCCGCCAGCGCCGGTACTCCGCGTCCACCGCGGCCCGGACCCGGTCGTCGTTCAACGCGAACCAGTGGAGGGCGGAGTGCAGGCGTGAGAGGTCCGGGCCCTCGGGCTGCGTGAGCAGTCCGACGACGCGCTCGGCGCGCTCGGCGAAGGAGCCGGGGCGGTCGACGGCGGCTTCCATCGGGCCGATCCACTCGGGCCCGATGTCCGCCACCACGGCCACGATCAGGTCGGTGCGGTCCTGGAAGTGGTAGTGGCACATCCCGTGCGAGATCCCGCAGAGCGCGGCGACGTTGCGGGTGCTGAACCGGGCGAATCGCTCGCCGGCCAGCAGGGTACGGGCGGCGGCGATCAGCCGCGCGCGCGTCTGCTCGCCCTTGGCGGACGGCCGCCGCCCGCTCTCGCCTTGTGCTGCCAGTTCTGCTGCCACGGCGTCACTCTAACGACCCCGCGTCCACCGCACCGGAGGAACGATCAAGCACCTCCAACTCCCGTTTCATATAAGCAAGTTGACGCTGCACGAATTATTGACCGAGCGCTCGGTCAGTAATACGTTCCGGGCCAATCGGTGGAGCGATCCACCCCTGGCTGATCGGAGAACAGTGATGAACGATCACGCTTCACCCCAGGACCCGGCCGGCAGAACGCCACGGCGGAGCCTGGACAGGCGAGGCTTCCTGACGGCGGCAGGTCTCGCGGCCGCCGGCGCCGCACTGGCGGCCGCGGGCGGCGAGGCCTACGCGACCACCCGCCCCTCGGGGAGGACGGCAGCCGCCGGCGGGTTCACGGTCCCGCTCGACACCGTCCGGCACACCCGCACCTGGATGGCATGGCCGGACAGCTCGGCCATCTGGGGGCGGAAGCTGGCGGGCGTCCAGGCCGACATCGCGCTCATCGCGAAGACCGTCGCCAAGTACGAGCCGGTCGTCATGTGCGCCAATTCGGCGAGTGTCTCGAAGGCGAAGAGCGCCTGCGGACCGGCCGTCACGGTGATCGGCACGATACCCGTCGACGACTGCTGGATGCGCGACAGCGGACCGGTGTTCCGTACGAACGGCGCGGGCGGACTCGACACGGTCGGCCTGAACTTCAACGGCTGGGGCAACCAGCAGACCCACGCCAAGGACTCACTGGTCGCCGCACGGATCGCGGCCTACGTCGGGGTCCCGTTCACCACCGCCGCCTTCGTGGGCGAGGGCGGCGCGGTGGAGACGGACGGCGCCGGCACCCTCATGGCCACCCGCAGCAGCATCATCAACCCGGACCGCAACCCCGGCCTGACGCAGTCACAGATCGAGACGGCGATGTGCGGCGCCTTCGGCGCCTCCAAGGTGATCTGGTTCAAGGGCATCCTCGGCCGGGACATCACCGACGACCACGTCGACGCGACCTCCCGCTTCCCGGCCCCCGGCCAGGGGCTGGTCCAGATGCCGCTGTCGAGCGACACCGACCCCTGGTCGAACGACGCGCGCCAGCAGTACCAGATCCTCTCCACCTCCACCGGCGCCCAGGGCAACCCCATCTCGGTCACCAAGCTCCAGGGCCCCGACTACGACCTCATCCGGTCCACCGACCCGAACTTCGTGGGCGCGTACGCCAACTACTACGTGTGCAACGGGGCGGTCATCGCCCCCCAGTTCGGCGACACCCGCGCCGACGCCGGAGCCAAGTCCACCCTCCAGCGCCTCTTCCCGGGCCGCACGGTCGAGCAGCTCGACATCGACAGCCTCGGCGCGGGCGGCGGCGGCATCCACTGCGTCACCCAGCAGCAGCCCGCCCCGTAACCGCACCCACCACACCCACCTCACGGAATGCGCGAGCGCCCCGGTGAAGAGGTCCTTCACCGGGGCGCCGTCGCCGAGCAGGCCGCCCGGATGCCGGAGCACGGCTCGGATCAGCTTTCAGCGGCGGACTCGGGGCATGCCCAGGCCGATCCAGGAGATGATCTCGCGCTGGATCTCGTTGTTGCCGCCGCCGAAGGTGAAGATGACCGCGCTGCGGTAGCCGCGTTCGAGTTCTCCGTGCAGGACCGCGCCCGCGGAGCCGTCCTTGAGGGAGCCGGCCGCGCCGACGACCTCCATCAGCCAGGCGTACGCGTCCCTGCGGGCCTCGGAGCCGTACACCTTGACGGCGGAGGCGTCCTGCGGGGTCAGGGTGCCGTCCTGGACCGCGTTGACCATCTGCCAGTTGAGCAGCTTCATCGCGTCGAGGCGGACGTGGGTGCGGGCGAGGCGGCCGCGGACCCAGGAGAGGTCGATGACGCGGCGGCCGTCGGCGAGCTTGGTCTCCGCGGCCCAGCGCTGGACGTCGTGCAGGGCGCGGATCGCCATCGTGCCGTGGGCGGCGAGGGTGACGCGCTCGTGGTTGAGCTGGTTGGTGATCAGGCGCCAGCCCTTGTTCTCCTGGCCGACCCGGCGGCTCGCGGGGACCCGGATGTTCTCGTAGTAGCTGGCGGTGGTGTCGTGCGAGGCAAGGGTGTTGATCAGGGTGCAGGAGTAGCCGGGGTCGGCGGTCGGTACGAGGAGCATGGTGATGCCCTTGTGCGCGGGGGCGTCCGGGTCGGTGCGGACCGCGAGCCAGACCCAGTCGGCGGTGTCCCCGTTCGTGGTCCAGATCTTCTGCCCGTTGACCACGTACGTGCCGGTCTCCTCGTCGCCCTCGCGGACCGCCTTGCACTTGAGGGCGGCGAGGTCCGTACCGGCGTCCGGCTCGCTGTAGCCGATGGCGAAGTCGATCTCGCCGGAGAGGATGCGCGGGAGGAAGTACGACTTCTGCTCGTCGGTGCCGAACTGCATGATCGTGGGGCCGACGGTGTTGAGCGCCATCAGCGGCAGCGGTACGACGGCCTGCGCGGCCTCGTCGAAGAAGATGAACTGGTCCATGGGCGACATCCCGCGGCCGCCGTACTCCTTGGGCCAGCCGACCCCGAGCCAGCCGTCGGCTCCGAGCTTGCGGATCGTCTCCCGGTAGAAGCGCTTCTGGGCGGCGGGGTCCTCGTAGCGGGCGTAGACGTCCTCCGGCACCAGCTCGGCGAAGTAGGCGCGCAGCTCGGTGCGCAACTGCAGCTGCTCAGGCGTGTATTCGAGGTGCACGGCCCCTCCGGGTGTCTCGCGGTCCAGCCGGTCGCTGTGGTGGCGGCGCACAGAGTAGAACGTGTTCCAAGAAGGGGGAAGGACTCGCGGGCCGCCGTTTCCGCCGATCGGCCCTACGGGCGACGGTCCGTGACCGACAATGGGCCTGCGGGGCGCGGGAGTTCGAGGATCCGGGGGGACACGTGGACGAGCAGGCCTGGGAGCGGGAATTCGCCGGGCGGGACCGGCTGCCGGAGCACCGGGACGGGATGCCGGAGCGCCGGGATCTGCCGGGAGACCAGGACCGGATGCCGGGGCGTCAGGACCGGTTGCCCGCCGGCCGGTCCGAGGGCTCCGGGGGCGTGACCCAGATCCACGAGCCGGGAGCGCTGCCCGTCGACCCCGAGGCCCCCGACCGCCTGCGCTCGTGGGAGCTGCTGCCGGACGACGTACGGGCCAAGGCGCTCGAGAAGGCCGGCCGGTCCCTGGTGTGGTGGGCCCAGGTCTACTCCGACGGCGCGCCGTTCGCGCTCGTGTTGGGAGACCGGGGTCTGTGCCGGGTCCAGCCGGTGTACCGGGACGGCAGGGCGCGGGAGCACCGGGGTGAGCGGGTCCGGGTGGAGCCCGGCTCGCTGCGGACCCGTTCCTTCGACGTACGTCCGCCGCAGGTGGCCGGCGGCCCGGCCGCGGCGCCCGGCCGTCCCGGCGCGCCGGTGGAACGGCTGGTCCTGGACCCGCCGGAGGCGCAGGGGGTGCTCGGGCACTTCCCCCTCGACGTGCAGGACTTCCTCCAGCGGCCCTTCCTGGCCGGCCGGCGGACCGTCACGGCCGAGTGGTACTACGAGGAGACCGCAGAGCCCACGCACACCGGTCTGCTCGTCCTCCTGTGCCTGTCCACCGACCGCCACGTCACCGCGATCGAGGCCCGGCGCACCCTGGAGCGGGGGGCGACACCGGACCGGGCCCGCTGGCACACCCTCACGTGCCACGAGGCCCGGCTCGTCCCCCGCTGACCGACCCCCGCGCCGGACCGCCCCGCCCCGCCGTCAGTTCAGCGCCGTGATCATCGCCGCGGCCGTCGCCGCCATCGCCGTACGGGCCGCCGTCAGGTAGGGCCGCGGGTCCGCCGGGGTCAGGTGGGTGCGGATCGCCTCCGTCATGGCCAGGTTCAGCGCGGTGCCGATGTTGACCTTGCGGATGCCGCCCGCCACCGCCGCCGCGAGTTCCGCGTCCGGCAGCCCCGAGGAGCCGTGCAGCACCAGCGGCACGTCCACGGTCTTGGCCAGGCGCGCCAGCAGCGCGTGGTCCAGCTCGGCGGTGCGGCTGGTCATCGCGTGGCTGCTGCCGATCGCGACGGCCAGTGCGTCGACACCCGAGTCGGCCACGAACCGCCGGGCCTCGTCCGGATCGGTACGGGCGCCCGGCGCGTGCGGGTCCAGCGGCGCTGCGCCGTTCTTCCCGCCCACCTCGCCCAGCTCGGCCTCGACCCACAGTCCGTTGGCGTGCGCCCAGTCGGCCGCGGAGCGGGTGGCCTCCAGGTTCTCCGCGCACGGGAGCTGCGCGGCGTCGTACATCACCGAGCTGAACCCGGCGTCCGCGGCCTGCCGGAGCAGGTCGGGGCTCTTGACGTGGTCCAGGTGCAGGCCGACCGGGACCCCGGCGGCCTCCGCGCACGCGGCGGCGGCGCGCGTGATCGGCAGCAGCTGCCCGCCGCGGAACTTCACGGCGTTCTCGCTGAGTTGGAGGATGACGGGCAGACCCGCCCGCTCCGCCCCGGCGACGACGGCCTCGGCGTGCTCCAGCGTGATGATGTTGAACGCGGCGACGGCGCGGCCCGCGGCGGCCGCGTCGAGGACGAGCGTCCCGGCGGAGACGAGGCTCATCGGACCGCCTCCTCACCGGCGGTGAGGATCACCGAGCGGGTCAGGTTCCGCGGCCGGTCCGGATCGAGGTCCTGGTGGGCCGCCACGGCGAGCGCCAGCCGGTGGATCCGTACCAGCTCGGCGAGCGGGTCGAGCCGGCCGGCCACCCACTGGCCGCCGGTGGCCCGCACCTGATCGGCGAGCCCCTCGGGGGCCTCGCCGAGCGACCAGGTGAGGGTGCCGGGCCCGGTGACGCTGATCGGGCCGTGCCGGTATTCCATCGCCGGATACGACTCGGACCAGGAGAGGGAGGCCTCGCGCATCTTCAGCGCGGCCTCGTGCGCGAGGCCCACGCTCCAGCCGCGGCCGAGGAAGGTGAACTGCCCGCGGCTCGCCGCCTGTTCGGGCAGCGGTTCGGCGAGCGCGGTCCGGGCGTCGGCGACGGCGGCGGGGGTGTGCTGGCCGAAGTGGGCGCGCAGCAGGGTCAGGGCGGTGGTCGCGAAGCGGGTCTGCACGACGGACTGCTCGTCGGCGAAGTCGAGGACGACTAGCTCGTCGGCGAGGGTCATCACCGGGGTCGCCGGGTCCCCGATGACGGCGGTGGTACGCACTCCGGTGTCCCGCAGCCCGGCCAGCAGGTCGAGCACCTCGGTGGTGGTGCCGGAGCGGGTGAGCGCGATGACCCGGTCGTAGCGGCGGTGCAGGGGGTACTCCGAGGCCGGGAAGGCGTCGGTCTCCCCCTGCCCCACCTCCTCGCGCAGGGCTGCGGCCGCCTGGGCCATGTAGTACGAGGTCCCGCACCCGACGATCGCGGTACGCTCCCCCGGCTGCGGCAGCAATGCCCGGTGGGCCGGGGCCAGTTCGGCGGCCCGCTCCCAGCACTCGGGCTGCGTGCCCAACTCGTACGCGACGTGGCTCATGGCGGCTCCCTGGCGTGGTGGGTGCAGTTTCCTGCAAGGTAGCGGCCCATTTCACGCAACTTCAAGCACCTGGGGGGTTGATCTCCTGAGTTAATGTCGACGCGTAGGCCGTTGGAGCACACCCGAGGGGGTCGATCGCCGTGGGGTCCATGACCCGCAAGGAGCGCTGGCAGACGCTGCTGGACCTGCTGGTGGAGCGGGGCGAGCTGGAGGTCGAGCCGACGGCGGAGGCCCTCGGCGTGTCCGCCGCGACCATCCGCCGTGACCTCGACCAGCTGGCCGAGCAGCAGCTGCTGGTGCGCACGCGCGGCGGGGCGGTGGTGCACGGCGTCTCGTACGAGCTCCCGCTGCGTTACCGCACCTCGCGTCGCGCGGCCGAGAAGCACCGGATCAGCGCGGCGGTGGCGGAGCTGATCACCCCGGGCGAGGTGATCGGCCTGACGGGCGGGACCACGACCACGGAGGTGGCCCGCGCCCTGGCCGGCCGCCCGGACCTCGCGGCGGGCACGCCGGCGCTGACGGTGGTGACCAACGCGCTCAACATCGCGGGCGAGCTCGTCATCAGACCCCAGTTCAAGATCGTCCTGACGGGCGGGGTCGCCCGCCCCCAGTCGTACGAGCTGACGGGCCCGCTGGCCCAGCAGGTCCTGGGCCAGCTGACGATGGACACGGCGGTGGTCGGCGTGGACGCGTTCGACCCGGCGGACGGTGCGGCGACCCGCCACGAGGACGAGGCGGCGATGAACCGCCTCCTGTGCGAACGGGCCCGCCGGGTGGTGATCGCGGCGGATTCCAGCAAACTCGGGGTCCGCGCCTTCGCCCGTATCTGCCCGACGCGGTCGGTGGACGTCCTGGTGACGGACACGGCCCTCCCGGACCGGGTGGCGGCACAGTTCGAGGCGGCGGGGGTGGAGGTCCGGAGGGTGTAGTCGACGCCGGGTCGACCCGACGCGCCCCGCCCCGGCCCCCGCCCCTCAGTGCGTCGGGAGTCTTCCCGCCTCCTCCGACAGGGCTGCCAGGATCGGGGCGATCAGGGGGTGGGATTCCGCGCCCCGGCGGGTCGCGGCGAAGACCCTCCGGGTGGGCGTCGCGCCCGATACCGGGCGGACCTGGACCTCCTTGAGGTCCATGCCGCGCAGCGCCGAGCGCGGGACCAGAGCCACCCCGGCCCCGGCGCCCACCAGGGCCGTCACGGCGCGGAAATCGTCCGAGGAGTGCACGAACCGGGGCTGGAAGCCGGCCAGTTCGCAGGCGAGCAGGGTCACGTCGTGGCACGGGTTCCCGGGGTACTGCCCCACCCAGTCCGCGCCGGAGAGCTCCGCCAGCGGGACCTCCGGGAGGTCGGCCAGGGCGTGCCCCGAGGGGAGCACCGCGTCGAAGGGCTCCGCGTACAGCGGGAGGACCGACAGGCGGCCGTCGTCGGCGCCCGGGGCGCCGCGGTACTCGACGGCCAGCGCGAGGTCGGCCGCGCCGTCGAGCAGCAGGGGCAGGCTCTGATCGCCTTCCGCGTCCCGTACGCGCAGCCGGATGCCCGGGTGCTCGCGGGCCAGTCGGGCGATCGCCGGGGCGAGGACCTCGGCGATGCCCGTCGCGAAGGCGGCCACCGTCACCTCGCCCGCCGCGCCTCCCGCGTAGGCCGCGAGCTCGGCTTCGGCGCGCTCCAGCTGGGCGAGGACCTCGTGCGCGTGCCCGAGCAGGATCTCGCCGGCCGCCGTCAGCCGTACGCCGCGACCGCTGCGGGTCAGCAGCGCGTGCCCGGTCTCCTGTTCCAGCGCCGCGAGCTGCTGGGAGACGGCGGAGGGGGTGAGGTACAGGGCTGCGGCCGCGGCGGTCACCGTACGGTGGTCCGCCACGGCCCGCAGGATGCGCAGCCGGCGGGGGTCGATCACCCCACCATTCTCGCAGGTGGAGCGCCCCGCCCGACCCGCGCTCAGGCCTCCGTGGCCGCCAGGGCCGCGCGGGCGTCCGCGAAGGCGGCCACCGCGCGTTCCACGTCCGCCGTCGAGTGGGCCGCCGAGAGCTGGACCCGGATGCGGGCCGCGCCCATCGGGACCACCGGGTAGGAGAAGCCGATCACGTACACGCCGCGCTCCAGCAGCAAGTCCGCCATCTTGGCCGCCTCCGCCGCGTCACCGATCATCACCGGGGCGATCGCGTGGTCGCCGGGGAGGATCTCGAAGCCGGCCTCGGTCATCTTCGTACGGAAGAGCCCGGTGTTGGCGGCGAGCCGCTCGCGCAGGTCGCCCGCCGACTCCAGCAGGTCCAGGACCTTCAGGGACGCGGCGGCGATGACCGGGGCGAGGGAGTTCGAGAAGAGGTACGGGCGCGAGCGCTGGCGCAGCAGCTCGACGATCTCGGCGCGGGCCGCGACGTAGCCGCCGGAGGCGCCGCCGAGGGCCTTGCCGAGGGTGCCGGTGATGATGTCGACGCGGTCCATGACCCCGTGCAGCTCCGGCGTACCGCGGCCGCCGGGGCCGACGAAGCCGACGGCGTGCGAGTCGTCGACCATGACCATGGCGTCGTAGCGCTCGGCCAGGTCGCAGATCTCGGCGAGCGGGGCGACGTAGCCGTCCATGGAGAAGACGCCGTCGGTGACGATCAGCTTGCGGCGCGCACCGCCCTCGGTGGCTTCCTTCAGGCGGGCTTCGAGTTCGGCCATGTCGCGGTTGGCGTACCGGAAGCGGCGGGCCTTGGACAGGCGGATGCCGTCGATGATCGAGGCGTGGTTGAGGGCGTCGGAGATCACCGCGTCCTCGGCTCCGAGCAGGGTCTCGAAGACGCCGCCGTTGGCGTCGAAGCAGGAGGAGTAGAGGATCGTGTCCTCCTGGCCGAGGAACGAGGACAGCCGCGCCTCCAGTTCCTTGTGCACCTCCTGCGTACCGCAGATGAAGCGGACCGAGGCCATGCCGTAGCCCCAGCGGTCCAGCGCGTCCTTCGCCGCGGCGACCACCTCGGGGTGGTCGGCCAGGCCCAGGTAGTTGTTGGCGCAGAAGTTGAGGACCTCGCCGGGGGCGCCGCCGGCGGTGACCGCCACGGCCGCGTTCTGAGGGGTGCCGATGACGCGCTCGGGCTTGTGCAGGCCCGCGGCGCGGATCTCGTCGAGGGTGGTGCGGAGGTCTTCGCGTACGGACTCGAACATGGGCTTCGGCTTCTCCTTGTGCGGCGGACGAAGGGGGCCGGGCCCCGCGGAGGGGGGAGGGTGGGCGGGGCCCGGCCGGAGGGAGATGGTTCGGTGGGACGGAGGCGCGGAGGAACGGAGGGCCGTTGCGCCCTCCGGTCCAGGGGCCGGAAGGGCCGTTACGCCGTCCAGTCCAGGATGATCTTGCCGCTGCGGGCGGTGGCCGCCTCGTCGAACGCGGCCTCGAAGTCCCGGTGCGAGTAGCGGCCGGTGATGACCGGGCTGAGGTCGAGCCCGCCCTCCAGCAGCACCGTCATCGCGTACCAGGTCTCGAACATCTCGCGGCCGTAGATGCCCTTGATCGTGATCATCGAGGTGACGACCTTCGCCCAGTCCACCGGGAACTCCTGCGCCGGCAGGCCCAGCATGGCGATCCGGCCGCCGTGCGTCATGTTGTCGATCATGTCGCGCATGGCCTCGGCGCGGCCGGACATCTCCAGGCCGATGTCGAAGCCCTCGCGCAGGCCCAGCTGCGCCTGCGCGTCGGCGATCGTCGACTTCGAGACGTCGAGCGCGAGCGTGGCGCCGGCCTTGCGGGCGATCTCCAGGCGCTCGGGGCTGACGTCGGTGATGACGACGTTGCGCGCACCGGCGTGCTTGGCCACGGCCGCCGCCATGATCCCGATCGGGCCCGCGCCCGTGATCAGTACGTCCTCGCCGACCAGCGGGAACGACAGCGCCGTGTGCACGGCGTTGCCGAACGGGTCGAAGATCGCCGCCACGTCCAGGTCCACGGCCGTCCGGTGCACCCACACGTTCTGCGCGGGCAGGACGACGTACTCGGCGAAGGCGCCGTCGCGCCCGACGCCGAGGCCGACCGTGCTGCGGCACAGGTGGCGGCGCCCGGCCAGGCAGTTGCGGCACTTGCCGCACACCAGGTGACCCTCGCCGCTGACCAGCGCGCCGATCTCGATGTCCCGGACGTCAGCGCCGAGCGCGGCGACTTCGCCCACGAACTCGTGGCCGAGCACGAGCGGGGTCTTGACCGCGCCCTGCGCCCAGCCGTCCCAGGAGCGGATGTGCAGGTCCGTGCCGCAGATGCCGGTGCGCAGCACCTTGATCAGCACGTCGCCGGAGCCGTACTCGGGCTCGGGGACGTCCATGAGCCACAGCCCGGGCTCGGCCTTGTGCTTGACGAGTGCCTTCATGGGGGTGGCTCCAGGCATGCGGAGGGGGCGTTGCAACCACTGGTGCGGGTGCGACGTATCGACAGGTACCAATCTGCCGAGCGCGGAGGTGATCAGTCCATCGAGGATTTCTTAAGCGGGTCGACAGCCCAGCTTCACGCCTATGCTCCTCACGTGAAGGGCTGTGGCCTGGGCAGGGGCCCGCGGTCGGGGCAGGGAATGGGGAGGTGAGGGGCGTGCCGAGTCTGCGCAGCAGGGCGCTGTCGGTCGCGCTGATCGCGGCGGGGCGGCGAAGACGGTTCGCGAGTGCCGAGGCGGTACGCGCACGCGTGGCGGAGACGGCCCGCCGGCCGGCGTCCCACTTGCCGCCGCGCTCGCTGGGCCGGGTCGCGGACGTCTCCCGCACCTTCGTCGGTGCCTGGCCGGTGTACGACGCCTCGCCGCGCGGGATCGAGCCCGCGGCCCAGGTGCTGTACGTGCACGGCGGCGGGTACATCAACGAGCTGGTCCGGCCGCACTGGTCGATGATCCGGACCCTGGTCACGGAGGCGCGGGCCCGCGTCGTCGTACCGGCGTACATACTTGCCCCGCGGGGGACCGCCGACCGGACGGTTCCGGTGGCCGCGGACCTGCTGAGCGGGCTGATCGCGAGCGGCGGAGCGGGCGGCACGGTGCTCATCGGGGACGCCGCGGGAGCCGGGCTGGCGCTGGCCGCCGCCCAGCGCCTGCGCGACCGTACGGGGGCCCAGCCCTCGCGGATCGTACTGATCTCGCCCTGGCTGGATCTGACCATGAGCCACCCCGACCAGGCGGCGATCGAGGCGGCCGACCCGCTCCAGGCCCGGTCGGGGCTGCTGGAGGCGGGCCGGCTGTACGCGGGCACCCTGGCCACCGACGACCCGCGGGTGAGCCCCCTGCACGGCTCCTTCGCGGGGCTGGCGCCGCTGACGGTGTTCACCGGCACCAGGGACGTGCTGACGACCGACAGCCGGGAGCTGTTGCGCCGGGCCCGCGCGGACGGGGTCGAGGTGGAGTTCAACGAGGAGCAGGGCCTGCCGCACGGGTACCCGTTGCTGCCGGTGCCGGAGGGGCGGGCGGCCCGGGACCGGATCGTGGAGCTGATCAGGTCCGCCGACGACGAGTGAGGCCGGGCGGGCGGGCCGACGGGCCGCCCGACGGGTGGGCCGGGGTGCGGGCCGTCATGCGGTACAGGTCATCAGCGAGCTGACCGGCCAGGCCCGGTAGGCGGTCCAGTACGCCTCGTCGCGCGCGCCGTCGGCGGGCGGGGTCCGGGTCGGCTGCCAGCCGACCGTGGAGAAGCCCGCCTCGACGGCGGCCTCGGCGAAGTCGGCGTGCGCCCACTCGCGGAACTCGAAGTCGGCCGGGGGCTGGGTCAGGAACTGCGCCTTCAGCAGCGGCGCGTCGCCTTCCTGGACGCGGTCGACGATCCGGACCCCGTAGGGCGACCAGTCGACGTTCGGGTACGCGCCGGCGTTCGGCACGATGGCCAGCAGCCGGCCCCCTTCGCGCAGGTTGGCGCGGATGGAGCGGAACATGGCGTGCAGGGCGGACCGGTCGCCGGCGTAGTTGAACAGGTACACGGCGGTGGCCAGGTCGAAGGGGCCCATCTGCGGCAGCTTGGCCGCGTCGGCGACCACGTATTCAATGGAGCCGGCTTCGATGGAGCCCGCTTCGATAGAGCCGGCTTCGATGGATGCAGCCGAGATGGACGCTGCCTCAGTGGACGCGGCCCCGATGGGCGCCGCCGTGCCGCCGCCCGTCCCGGTGTCCTCGTCCGCTCCCGAAGCCGCCGCGCCCACCGGACGTACCGCACCCACGGCGAGCTCCAGCGCGCCCACGCCGTTCCCGCCGATCACCCCGTGCGCACGGGCCAGCCGGATCATCTCCTCGGAGATGTCCACGCCGACGGCCCGCCGGGCCCCGCCGCGCGCCAGCAGCCGCGTGTTGTAGCCGTATCCGCAGGCCAGGTCGAGGGTGTCGAGCCCGCGCACCCCGCCGAGCGCGTCGAGCGCCCCGAGCAGGGTGTGGGTGTCGGCCGCCGCGAAGGCCGCCGTGGTCTTCGACTCCACGAAGCGCTCGCCGATGGTGTCGTACTGGAACCGCATGCTCTGCCTTCCGTGGCGGGGTGGGACGCGTGCGTATCGTTCCCCGGAGCGCGGCCGGCCAGGACCGGGTGCGGCGGCCCGTCCCCCGGACGGGGGTGGCGTTCGGGTCAGTGCGTACGGCGTACGGGGTGCCCGGCCACCGCCGGGAGCAGTTCGCGGGCGCAGTCCCGCAGCCAGGCGTGCGCCGGGTCGGCGTCGTGGCGCGGGTGCCAGGCGATGCCGAAGGGCAGTGTCGGCAGGTCGAGCGGCACCTCGAAGGCCTCCAGCCCCAGCTCGGTGGCGAGCGGCACGGCCTGAGTGGCGATCAGGCCGACGAGGTCGCTCTCGCGCAGCAGGAACAGGGAGGCGGGGTAGGAGCCGACGCTGCCCACCACCCGCCGGGACAGGCCCTGTCGGGCGAGGGCCGCGTCCACGGGGCCCTCCAGCCGGCCGCGACGGGAGACGATGAGGTGCTCGGCGGCCGCGAACCGGCGGGCGGTCATCCGGCCCTTCAGCAGCGGGTGGCCGGCCCGGGCCACACCCATCATGTGCTCGTCGAAGAGGTGCTCGACGCGCACCTCGGGGGACCGGCTGTCCACGACGCCGAGTTCGAGGTCGGCGATGCCCTCGCGCAGCGCCGGGGTGTCCACGTGGCTCTCCGACAGGAAGCGCAGCCGTACGCCCGGCGCCTCCCGGGCCACCCGGGAGAAGAGCGTGCCCCCGAAGGTCGCGGCGAAGGCATCGTGGGCCAGCACGGTGAAGGTACGGGTGAGGGTGGGCAGGTCGACCTGCCCGCCGCTCAGGAACAGGGCCCGGGCCCGTTCCACGACGGCCCGGACCTCGCCGTGGACGGCGAGGGCGTGCGGCGTGGGGACCATGCTCCGCCCGGCGCGCACGAGCACGGGGTCGCCGAGGGCCTTGCGGATCCGGCCGAGGGTGCGGCTCATGGCGGGCTCGGAGAGGTGCAGGCGGGCGGCCGCGCGGGACACGCTCGACTCCTCCAGGAGGACGTCCAGGGCGACGAGGAGATTGAGGTCCAGGCCGGATTGCGTCACACGCATTCATTCCTTGCAGAACTTGCACTGGAAAGCAGGTCACACCAACTCTACGGTGAGGCACAGGGGATGGCGCCGACCGCGTTCCCCTCCCCCACGCCACACCACACCCACGCCACACCACTTCACCGTCACCGACTCCGAGGAGGAGCCGTGCTCCGCCATGCCCTCAAGCGGGATGCCGCAGATCCCGAAGCAGATCCCGGCACAGGTCCGTCCGCCCCGGCGCCCGCCGCCCTCACCCGGCCCGCATTGCTCGTCCTGTGCGCCTGCGTGCTCGTCGCGCAGGCCATGGTCGCGGCCGTCAACCTGCTGATACCGCAGCTCGCCGCTTCCTCCCTGCACCCCACCCCCGGCCAGCTGGTCTGGGCGGTCGACGCCTACGTCATCGTGTTCGCCGCGCTGCTCATCCCGGCCGGCGCCCTCGGTGACCGGTACGGCCGCAAGGGCGCCCTGTTGGCCGGGCTCGGGCTGTTCGCCGCGGGCGCGGCGCTCAGCGCACTCGCCGCGGCCCCGGCGGTGCTCATCGCCGGGCGCGGCCTGTGCGGGGCCGGTGCGGCCCTGATCATGCCCGCCACCATGTCCGTACTGATCCACCTGAGCCCGCCCGAGCGCCGCGGCCAGGCGCTGGCGACCTGGACGCTGGCCGCCGGCCTCGGGGGCCTGGCGGGCAACGTGGGTGGCGGCCTGGCCGGGGAGTACCTGACCTGGCGGGCCCTGTTCTGGGCGGCCGTTCCGCTCGGCGCGCTGCTCGCGCTCGCCGTCGCCCGTACGGTCCCCCGCACGCCGGCCCGGTCCGACGCCTCCGTCGACCCGCTGGGCGCGCTCCTGCTGGCCGGGGCACTCCTCGCGGTCGTCTACGGGATCATCGAGGGGCCCTCGTACGGCTGGACCTCGGCGGCGGTGCTGATCGCCTTCGGGGCCGGCGCCGGGCTGCTCGCGGCCTTCACCGGCCACGCGCTGCGCGCCGCGCACCCGTTGCTGGACCCGCGGATCTTCGCCTCGCGCAAGCTGCGCGCCGGGTCGCTCGGCATCGGCGCCGCGTTCTTCGGGCTCTTCTCCCTCTTCTTCGTCAACGCCCAGTACCTCCAGTACGCGAAGGGCTTCTCGCCCGCTGTCGCCGGTCTGGCGATCGTCCCCCTGACCATCGGCATGGCCGTCGTGCCGAAGCTCGGCGCCCGGCTGGCGGAGCGGACGGGGCCGCGGCTGCCGGTCGGCGCCGGGCTGGGCCTGATCGGGGCCGGGCTGCTGCTGGTCTCCACCACCGACGCGGACACCCCGTACGCCCTGTACGCCTGCCACCTGCTCGTACTGTCGGTCGGGACCGGCCTGTGCGCGCCCTCGCTGACCCTGACCGTGGTCGCCGAGCTGCCCGCGCACCAGGCCGGGCTGAGCTCCGGGCTGAACACCGCGGCCCGGGAGATCGGCGCCGCGCTGGGGGTGGCGGTGGTGGGCACGGTGCTGGCCTCCCGGTTCCACGGCGATCCGCAGGATCCGGCGCAGGTCGGCGCCTTCACGGACGCGATGGGGGCCGCGCTGCGCACGGTCGCCTCGGTGCTGCTGCTGGCGGCGCTCGCGGTGGTGGCCGGCTACCGGAACGGCGCCGGTGCGGGGCGCGGCAGCCGGGAGACCGGGCGCTGACGCCCGGCCCCCGCCCGCCGGCGCCGGGATGCAGCGTCCGGCGTCAGGGGGGCATGCTGACTGTGTGACGGCGAGACCGGACAGCGGCCCCGCCACCGACGCCACGGTCCGGGTGCTCGCGCGGACCTGCGTCGATGCGGTGCAGGCCGTCGGCGGGTTTGCGGGCGGAATCTACCTGCGCTCCGGCGCAGAGGGCTCGCTGCTGCTGGCCGTGGTGACGGGGCTGCCGGTGCGGCTGTTCCGTCCGTGGTGGCGGATGCACGTGAACCGCCCGTACCCGGTCGCCGAGGCCTACCGCTCCGGACAGTCGGTGCACCTGCCCGACGCGGAAGTGGCCATGCGGCGCTTCCCGCAGCTGATGGCCGGGCTGCCGTTCCCCTTCGGCTCGCTGTACGAGCCCCTCATGGCCGGGTCCCAGCGGTTCGGGGTGCTGTTCGTCCTGCGCCCCGCCACCCCGGGGGCCTCGGTCAACGCGGCCGACCGGGAGCGGCTGCGTACCGCCGCGGACGGGCTGGCCGAGGGGCTCGCCGCGCTCAGCGCGGCCGGCGAACCGGTGCTCTGGACGGGCGACCCGGTCGGCGTGCCGCCACCGGACACCGCGCAGGGCGCCCACGAGGCCGTGGAGCGGCTGACCCTGGCCGTGCTCTCCATGAACCGAGAGGGCAGGATCCGCTACGTCAACCGTGCCGCCGCCGACCTGCTGGGGCTGGGCGCGCCGGAGCTGCATGGGCGGGTGCTGTGGCAGGCGGTGCCGTGGCTCGGGCAGCCGGCGTACGAGGACCACTTCCGCGGGGTGTTCATGTCCGGGGAGCCGGTGCGCTTCCCGGCCCGGCTTGGCCGGCAGCCGGACGCGGGCTGGGTGGAGGTGGACCTGTACCCGGGTGTGGACGGGGTGACCGTGACGATCGACGCGGCCGAGCCGCCCGCCTACGCGCCCGGATCGGTGGTCCGCCCGGGCGTGGGGCTGGGGCTGGGTTCGCCGGCCGACCGGGCCTCGGCGCTGTACCGGCCGGTGGCCCTCGCCATCGCGCTGACGGAGGCGGTCACGGCCCGCCAGGTGTCGGCGGTGGTCACGCAGGAGCTGCTGCCCGCGTTCGGCGGCCGCCAGCTGGCCATCTACCTGCTCAGCGAGCGGCATCTGCACCTGGCGTGGGAGACGGGCTTCCCGCAGGGTTTCCTGGACCGGTTCGACGGGGTGGCGCTGGATGTGCGGCTGCCCGGCGTGGAGACGCTGACCACGGGCCGGCCGATGTTCTTCGAGTCGATGGAGCATCTGGCCGCCGCCTATCCGGGGATCCCGCTGGACGCCCACGTCGGGGCCCGCGCGTTCCTGCCGCTGATCGCCTCGGGCCGGCCGGTGGGCTCCTGCATCCTCGGCTTCGACGCGCCGCGCGGGTTCGGCCCGGAGGAGCGTACGGTGCTGACCGCGCTGGCCGGGCTGATCGCGCAGGCCCTGGAGCGGGCGCAGCGCTACGACACCGAGGCGGCGCTGGCCCGCGGACTGCAGGCGGCGCTGCTGCCGCACCGGCTGCCGGTGCACGAGAACGTGGAGACCGTCGCCCGGTACCTGCCCGGCACCCAGGGCATGGACGTGGGCGGCGACTGGTACGACGTGATCGAGACGATCGACGGCCTGCTGGCGCTGGTCATCGGGGACGTGCAGGGCCACGGGGTGGCGGCCGCCGCCACGATGGGCCAACTGCGCAGCGCCGTACGGGCCTTCACGCTGGCCGGCAGTGCGCCGGACCAGGTGGTGGCGGGCACCAACCGGCTGCTGATCGATCTCGACCCGGGCCAGTTCGCGAGCTGCTGCTACGTGCTGCTCGACCCGGTGTCGGGCCGGACGCGGGCCGCCCGGGCCGGGCACCCGCAGCCGCTGCTGCGGCACCCGGACGGGCGGGCCGAGGTGCTGGACCTGCCGGGCGGGGTGGTGCTCGGCATCGACGCCGGTGCCACGTACCCGGTGACGGACCTGCGGCTGGCGCCGGGCTCGGTGCTCGCCCTGTACACGGACGGGCTGGTGGAGGAGGCGGGCACGGACATCGACGTCGGCGTGGAGCGGCTGCGGGCGGCGCTGGCCGCGGCCGGGCCGTCGCCGCTGACCGAGATGGCCGACCGGCTGATCGGCGGGGCGGGGGGCTCCGCGGACCGGCCGGACGACATCGCCCTGCTGCTGGCCTGGCGTACGGGCGGCCGGGCCGCCGCGAGCAGCTGAACCGGAGCGACCCGGAAGCGACCCCGGAGCGACCCGGAGCCCCCACCCGGGTGCCCACTCCGTGGGCAGGTGGTGTCGCCCCGGGCACATGTCGGCAAAGCGGAAGAAAATTTGCCCGCCCCCCGCTGCGGTTCCCGCACCCGCACTCCGTGCAGCGTTTACGCGGTCTTAACGCTGCCGTAGGGCCACCGCCGCGGGACCCGACGATGGAATCCGCAGGAGAACTGCTCTTGACCTGCGAATCCCGCAGGGATTCGATGTCGGCCCGGGAGCCACTGAACCACTCTGCTCACCACCGCCTCGGAGGCGATACCGCTCCCGCACCTCAGTTCACCGCACCTGCCGATCGGAACCCCGCACCGATGTCTGAAACGATCAGCGCCCCTCAGGCCCTCGCCCCCGCCACCGGGCCCGTCCCCCAGAAGCTCAAGCGTTCCATCGGCATCGTCGGCGGCACACTGCTGACGCTCTCGTGCGTGACGCCCGCTTCGACCTTGTTCGTCGTCGTGCCCGACCTGTTCGCCAGCCTCGGCTCGTGGACCGCCCTCACGATCGCCATCGGTTCGCTGCTTTGCATCGGCGTCGCGTTCTGCTACTCGGAGCTCGGCACCCTGATCCCCAGCGCCGGCGGCGAGTACGCGATGGTGTCGACCATGGCGGGCCGGCTGGCCGGCTGGCTGGTGTTCGTCCTCTCCCTGCTGGTCGTGATGATCGTGCCGCCCGTGATCGCCATGGGCACGGCCGACTACCTCGCGCCGATCGTGCACATACCGGCCCCGGTCGCGGGCGGCGGCGTGATGCTGCTCGCCACCCTCGCAGGCCTCCTCGACCTGCGGGCCAACGCCTGGATCACCGGCATCTTCCTGGTGCTGGAGGTGGTCGCCGCCGCGCTGGTCGCCGTACTGGGCTTCGCGCACAGCGAGCGCGGCGCCGACGCGCTGGTGCACGGCACGGTCGCGGCCGAGGGCGGCGGTACGTCCACGGTGACCGCGATGATGGTCGTCTCCGGGCTCGCCATCGCCCTGTTCATCACGCAGGGCTTCTCGACCGCCGTCTACCTGTCGGAGGAGCTGGAGAACCCGCGGCGCAACGTCGCCCGTACGGTGCTCGCCACCCTCGCCATCTCCACGGCCGTCATCCTGATCCCGGTCATCGCGATCACCGTCGGCGCGCCCGACCTCACGGCGCTGTCCGAGGGCGACCTCGGCGGCATGGTCACCGCCTGGTCCAACTCGGCCGTCGGCACCTTCGTCAGCCTCTGCGTCGCCCTCGCCATCATCAACGCCGGCATCGTCATGGTGATCCAGAACTCGCGCGTGCTGTTCGCCTCCGCCCGCGACAAGGCCTGGCCCGCGCCGGTCAACCACGCGCTGTCCAAGCTGGGCCGCTTCGGCTCCCCGTGGGTGGCCACCCTCCTCGTCGGCGTCCCGGGTGCGGCGCTGTGCTTCGTCAACCTCGACACCCTGTACGGGGTCACCGGCGTCTCGGTGACCGGCATGTACCTGCTGGTCGCGGTGGCCGCGCTGTTCGCCCGGGGCGGGGCGCACCGCGCGGTGGCCGCCTGGCGGATGCCGCTGTGGCCGGCCGTGCCGATCGTGCTGATCGCCGTACTCGCGTACATCCTCACGCAGCAGGAGACCCAGTACCTGCTGTGGACCGGCGGGATCGTGGCCGTGGCCACGCTGTACTGGGCGCTGTACCTGCGGCCGCGGCAGGACACCCGCTGGCTGGTCAGCATCCCGGAGGACGACGAGCCCGCCGCCGTCTGATCCGCGCTCCCCGATGGACGGGGCCGTACGGGTTCAGTTCCCGTCGGCCCCGTCCATCGTGATGACGACCTTGCCGAAGGGCGCGTCCGTCGCGTACTCGCGGTAGGCCGTGCGCGCCTCCTCGAAGGGGTGTACGCGGTCGATGACCGGGCGCAGCCCGTGGGCGGCCACCGCCCGGTTCATGTCCTCGAACTGCGTGCGGCTGCCGACGAAGACCCGGCGGATCGTGGCCAGGCTCGACGCGTACGCCGCGTGCGAGATCTCGATCCCGGACTTGGCGGGGCTCGCGGTGATCAGCAGGGCGATCTGCCCGTACAGGGCGCTCGCCCGCACCGACTGCTCGATGGTCTCGGGGCCGCCCGTCTCCACGACGAGGTCGGCGCCGAGGCCGCCGGTGAGGTCCCGTACGGCCCGGCCCCAGTCGGGGGTGCGCCGGTGGTCGACGACCTCGTCGGCGCCGAGTGCCTTGAGGCGGTCCGCCTTGCCGGCGCTGGATGTGGTCGACACCACCCGGCAGCCCAGCAGTTTCGCGAACTGCACGGCGAAGAGGGCGACCGGACCGGTACCCAGCGTCAGTACGGTCTGGCCGGGCAGCAGCGGGTCCCCGCCGGTCAGCGCGTGCCAGGCGGTGACCCCGGCGCAGGGCAGCGTGGCCGCCTCCTCCCAGGTCAGGTGGTCCGGGACGCGGACCGCCCACTGCTCGTCGAGTACGGCGTACTCCGCGAGCATCCCGTCGAGGGTGCAGCCGGGCTGGTCGAGGGCGTCCGGGGTGATCCGGCCGGTGCGCCAGCGCGGGAAGTACGCGCAGGACACGCGGTCGCCCACCGCGAACCGGGTCACCGCCTCCCCGACGGCGACCACCTCACCGGCGCCGTCGCTGAGCGGGACCACGCCGGGTACGGCGGGCAGCGGGTAGAGCCGGTCGAGGATGAGCAGGTCCCGTTTGTTGAGGGAGGCGGCCCGGACGGCGACGACGATGCCGGTGGGGCCGGCCGGTTCGGGCCGGGGTCCGCCGGAGTCGCGCAGCGCGATTCCCTCGATGCCGCCGAATGCTTCCAGGTGGTACGAGCGCATTGCGTCCTCCGGGCTTGTCGGTGGCGGGGTGGGGCGGGGTGCGGCGGGGTGTGACGCCCAGATTCCGGGGTCGGGGACACGCCGGCAATTCCCTCCGGGGAATCGCCCGGTCCGGCCGGCGGCGGCTAGAAAGGGCCCATGGCCACCACCGCTGCCCCCGCACCCACCCCGTTCGCCCGTGAGGTCCGCCGGCGGCGGGCACTGCGCCGGATGAGCCAGCTCGAACTGGCCACCCTGGCCGGGACCACCCAGCGCCACCTCAGCTTCATCGAGAGCGGCCGTTCGGTGCCGGGGCGGGCGATGGTGGTCCGGCTCTCCGAATCCCTCGGGCTGACGCTGCGGGAGCGCAACTCGATGCTGCTGAGCGCCGGTTACGCGCCGGCGTACGCGGAATCGCCGCCGGAGTCGGCCGCCGTCGGGCCGGCCATGGAGGCCCTGCGCTCCATCCTGACCGGACACCTGCCGTACCCGGCGGTGGTCGCCGGTCCACGCGGCGAACTCGTCCTGGCGAACGCCGCGTTCGAGGTGCTGAGCGAGGGCGCGGCCGCGCATCTGCTCGCGCCGCCGGTGAACGTGCTGCGGCTCGCACTGCATCCCGAGGGCATGGCGCCGCGCGTGGCGAACCTGGCGGCGTGGGGACGGCACATCACGGAGAGCCTGCGAGCCCGGGCCACGGCCCACCCGGACCCGGAACTCGACGCAATCATCGGCGAGTTGACCGGCTACCTGCCGCCGACCCCACCGCCGGGCCCGGACCACCTGGGCTTCGCGGTCCCCCTGCGCCTGCACATCGCCGAGGGCGAGCTCCGGCTCCTGACGACGCTGACGTCGTTCGCGACGGCCGTGGACGTCACCCTGGCCGAGCTGCACCTGGAAGCCTTCCTCCCGGCCGACCCCCAGACGGCCACCCTCCTCCACCGCCGCACGGCCGCCGTCTGACCCGGTCGGGAAGCAGAGAAGCCGGGCCCCGGATGCGTGTGGGTGCACAGAGCACCGATACGATCGCACGGTTCCAGACCCCCCGAACGTATCGGTGTCGCAGACACCCCCATGACTTTCAGAGGTGTCATGTCCGACAGGCTCGTCCTCACCGGGGACCATGTCCCGGAGCCCGCCGAGGCGCCGCAGACAGCCGCCGCCCCCGGCCGAAGCGGCCAGCGGGTGTGGTCGAGGAGCGGTGGGGCCGGGGCCGCGCGGGCGCCTCGAATAGCCGTACTCGACGGTCTGCGGCTGTTGGCGGCGCTGTCGGTGGTGCTGTTCCACTACCTGGCCGGGTCGGGGACGATCCCGTGGCAGCGGGCCGCAGTGGAGTTGTTTCCCACGCTGCACAAGGTCGCCGAGTTCGGCTGGCTCGGCGTGGTCCTCTTCTTCATGATCAGTGGGTTCGTCATCTGCATGTCCGGCTGGGGCAAATCGCTCCAGAAGTTCTGGCAGGGCCGGATCCTGCGGCTGTTCCCCCTCTACTGGGTGGCGGTCCTGCTCTCCTCGGCGGCCGCGCGCCTGGGCCCGCACGTTCCGGGCGAGCCGCGGGTCACCGTCGGCCAGATGCTCACCAACCTCACGATGCTGCACGAGCCCCTCGGTGTGAACAGCGTGGACAACGTCTACTGGACGCTCTGGATCGAGCTGCGTTTCTATCTGGTCTTCTCGCTCGTCGTCCTGCTGGGCACCGGCTACCGCCGCGTCGCGACCTTCTGCTGGGTCTGGGCGCTGGGCTCGGTCCTGGCACCCGCGTCGGGCATCCCGCTGCTCGACCAGCTGCTGGTGCCCCGGTGGGCGCCGTTCTTCATCGCCGGGATCGCGTTCTACCTGGTCCGCCGGGCGGGCAGGATCGAGGGGGAGACCCTGGGCATCCTGGCGCTGTCCTGGCTGCTGATGCAGCACCGCCTCCCGGCGATCATGCAGGGCGAGGGGCACGGCATCAACTGGAAGGTCTGCCTGGCCGCCATCACCGCCATGTACCTGCTGATGGGCCTGATCGCGCTCGGCAAACTGGACTGGATCCAGTGGCGCTGGCTGCCGGTCGCGGGCGCGATCTCATACCCCCTCTACCTCGTTCACCAGTCACTGGGCGTACGGGTGATCTGGCGCTGGAACGAGCAGTGGGGCCCGTGGCCCACCCTGCTCGGCGTGATCGCCGGCGTCGTACTGATCGCCTGGCTGCTCCAGCGCCTGCTGGAGCGCCCTCTCACCCAGCTGCTGCGCCGCCTGATGAACCCGGCCGCGCCACCGTCCCCGTAGATCCCCGGCTGCCCCGCCCCAGGGCGCTCAGCCCGCGGGCGGGCCGGCGGGGCGGCCCAGAGTGATGGCCGTGTTCACCAGGCCGACGTGGCTGAACGCCTGTGGGAAGTTGCCGAGTTGGCGGCCGGACACCGGGTCGTACTCCTCCGCGAGGAGTCCCACGTCGTTGCGTACGGCCAGCAGCCGCTCGAACAGCTCCCGGGCCTCCTTCTCCCGCCCGGTCATGTGCAGTGCGTCGGCCAGCCAGAACGAGCAGGCCAGGAAGGCCCCTTCGTCGCCGGGCAGCCCGTCCACCGACGGGCCCTCGGTGCTGTAGCGGCGGACCAGGCCGCTGCTGCCGAGCTCCACCCGCACCGCGTCGACCGTGCCGATCACGCGCGGGTCGTCGGGCGGCAGGAATCCGACCCGCGGGATGAGCAGGGTGGCGGCGTCCAGTTCGCGGGAGCCGTAGTACTGCGTGAAGGTGCCCCGCACCGGGTCGAAGCCGTTCTCGATCACGTCCCGGTGGACCTCGTCCCGCATGGTCCGCCACCGCTGCACGTCGCCGAGCAGCGAGGGGTCGCTCTCCATCGTGCGCACGGCCCGGTCCGCGGCGACCCAGGCCATCACCTTGGAGTGCACGAAGTGCCGGCGCGGCCCGCGCACCTCCCACAGGCCCTCGTCCGGCCGCCGCCAGTTGCGCTCCAGGAAGTCGAGGAGCGCGAGCTGGATCCGCCACGCGTGCCGCTCCGAGGGCAGCCCGTTCGACCTGGCCAGGTAGAGGGAGTCGAGGACCTCCCCGTACACGTCGAGCTGGAGCTGGTCCACGGCCGCGTTGCCGACCCGGACCGGGGCGGAGGAGGCGTAGCCGCGCAGCCACGGCAGGTCGGATTCGGGGATCCGGCGCTCGCCGCCGATCCCGTACATGATCTGGAGGTCGGCGGGGTCTCCGGCGATCGCGCGCAGCAGCCAGGCGCGCCAGGCGCGGGCCTCGTCCAGGAAGCCGGTCTCCAGGAGGGAGCCGAGGGTGAGGGTGGAGTCGCGCAGCCAGCAGTAGCGGTAGTCCCAGTTGCGGACGCCGCCGAGCTCCTCGGGCAGGGAGGTCGTGGCGGCGGCCGCGATGCCGCCGGTCGGGGCGTACGTGAGGGCCTTGAGGGTGATCAGGGAGCGGGTGACCGCCTCCCGGTAGGGGCCCTCGTAGGTGCACTGGGCGGACCAGTCCCGCCAGGCGGCGAGGTTCTGCCGGAGCGTGTCGTACGGGTCGACGGTCGCGGGGCGCGGTTCGTGCGAGGCGTGCCAGGTGAGGACGAAGGCGACCTGCTCGCCCGGGGCGACGGTGAACTCGGAGCAGGTGCTGTTGGCCTCGCCCCAAGTGGGTACGGAGGGTTCGCTGCGGAACCACGCGGAGTCGGGCCCGGCGACGGCGACCCGGTCGCCTTCGGCGCGGCGGACCCAGGGGACGACGTGCCCGTAGTCGAACCGCAGGCGCAGGACGCTGCGTACGGTGACCTCGCCGGTCAGGCCTTCGACGATGCGCATCACGTCGGGCGCGTTGTCGCGCTGCGGCATGAAGTCCGTGACCTTGAACGAGCCGCCGTCCGGGGTGTCCCAGTACGACTCCAGGACCAGCGAGCCGTCGACGTAGGCGCGGCGGGTGCACTGCTCGTCGTCGGCGGCCCCGGCGGGCGAGATGCGCCAGTGGCCGTTCTCCTTGTCGCCGAGGAGCGCCGCGAAGCAGGCGGGCGAGTCGAAGCGCGGCAGGCACAGCCAGTCGATGGACCCGTCGCGGCCGACGAGCCCGCTGGTCATGAGGTCGCCGATGAGTGCGTAGTCTTCGATGGGTTGTGTCATTTGTGCGCTGTTCCCCCCAATGCCCGGGTCCAATCAATCCGGGACCCGGGCACCCTCTGGAGCGCGACGGTCAGTTGCGTACGAGGAGCAGCGCGCCCGCGATGACCACGGCGAGGGCGACGGCGAGGAGGCCGTGGGCCAGCCGGTGGCTGCGCAGTACGGGCAGGAAGCGGTCTGCGGCGTACTTGCCGGGGCCGGTCAGGGCCACGGCGGCCGCGGCGACGGTCAGGAGCAGCTCGTACTCGATGCCCTTGGGGGCGAAGAACGCGCCGGCGCCGTGCACGGCGATCGCGTTGATCATGGTGCCGACGACGGCGGCCCCGGCGAGCGGGGTGAGCAGCCCGAGGACGAGGCCGAGGCCGCCGAGGGTCTCGGTCAGGCCGGCGACGACGGCCATGGCGTCGCCCGCGGGGTAGCCGCTGGCGGTGAAGAACTGGCCGGTGCCGCTGATGCCGCCGCCGCCGAACCAGCCGAAGAGCTTCTGGACGCCATGGCCGGCCATGGTGAGTCCGAGGACGACGCGCAGGAGGAGCAGGCCGGCGTCGTGGGCGGAGGTGGAGAGGGCGAGCGGGACGGCCGGTACGGCTGCGGCCTGCGGCTTCGTCGCGGTGACGGAGGGGCTGGTCATGGGGGGGATCCTTCCGGTCGGGCGGTCCGGGCGGGGACGGGGTTGCGGTGGAGCAGGGTTGTTCAAATTCGAACCGCCAGCCCCGACCCTAGCGAGTGATTCAAATTGGAACAACCCGTGTAGGCTGGGCGCATGGCTGAAACGAGATGGCTGGACGAGCGCGAGATGCGCGCCTGGAGCGGCTTCCTGGCCGCGTCCGCCTTGGTGAACCGCCACCTCGACCAGCAGCTCAAGGACGACTCCGGCCTCTCGCACCCGCAGTACGAGATACTCGTACGACTCGCCGCGGCTCCGGACGGCGAGCTGCGGATGACAGAACTGGCCAATGGCCTGATCAATTCGAAAAGCGGGCTGACCTACCAGGTCACGCAGCTGGAGAAGGCGGGCCTGGTCCGCCGCCGCAGCTGCCCATCCGACGTGCGCGGGGTCTTCGCCGTCCTCACGGACGCCGGCCGGGCCCGCCTGGAGGAGGCCGCGCCGGGGCATGTGGCGGCGGTCCGGAAGGCACTGATCGACGTGCTCACGCCCGCGCAGCTCGAAGCGCTTGCGGACGGGCTGGGCGAGGTCAGCCGCCGGCTGCGCACGCACGGCGGTTGACGGACGGCGGATAGTGGACGGCAGGGCGCGGGTGGCGCGGCCGGACGGGGTATAGGGGTGACATGGACGCAACGGTCTGGCTGACGATCGCCGCGCTCGTCGCCCTCGGGCTGGCGATCACGGCCGGCGTGCTCCTCGTACGGGTCTTCGCGGCGCGGCGGCTGCTGCTCGACGCCGGGATCCCGCTGCGCGACAAGGCGCTGTTCTGGGTCGCGGTGATCTACACCGTCTCACCGGTGGACCTGATCCCGGACCCCGTGTACCTCGACGACATCGGCGTACTGCTGCTGGCGCTGCGCTCCCTGCACGCGGCGGCCGCGGCGGTGCGGCCGGGCGTGACGGCGGCCTCGAAGCCCGCCGCGGCGAAGGAGCCGGACCCCGCGTAGCGGCGCGGGCCGCCACGGGCCGCCACGGGCCCAACATCCCCTGGGTCGGGGACTGTCAGTGGCCTCCGGCACCATGGTCGGCATGCCTCGCGAAGATCTTGACGCCCTGTTCCCCTCCGCCGCCGCCCCGCCGGAGGCCGGAGCCGCCCGGATACGGGAGTGGCCCGGCCCCGAGACGGGGGGCGGGGTCGCCCGTGAGGTCTTCAGCCAGGCCGAGGCCGTGTTCGGGTACGCGGAGGTATCGCGGGCGGAGTTCGGCTCGTGGCTCCACTTCGCCGCGAAGGTGCTGGGACACGACGCGTACGCGGAGCGGATAGCCGCGGCCGAGCCCGGCATGCCGTGGCGGACCGTATGGGCCTGGTGGCGGCCGGTCGGGGCCTTCCGGGCCGAACCGAACCTCAGCGGGGACGCCTCGGCGCTGGTCTTCGACGGGCCGGAAGGCCGGAGCCTGTTGAAGGTCTGGTCGCTGTGGACCGAGGAACGCTGGTTCGACCTGGCCACCGGCGCGCCGTGCCCCGCGCCCGCCGCCGGGGAGTTCACCCGGCGCACGGCGGAGCCCGAGGAGGCGGAGCCGTTCCTCTTCGACCCGGACGAGGAGGCCTGGGCCCTGCACTGCCCCGGCACCTGGGAGGACCCGGTACCCCTCGGCGGGGGCCGCTTCCTGCTTGCCGAGGCCCGCGGGATCGTGGTGGTGGAGCGCAACGGGGCGGTGTCCGCGACCGGTTGGCCCGCCGGCGGCGCCGACACCTCCTCGTGGAACGAGGGCGCGAGCGATCCGTGGTTCGCCGGCCCGGAGCCGGGTGAGACCCCGCTGGACGCGGCCCGCGTGGAGGCGGTGTTCGGCGCCGACCGCACGGTCCGCGTACCGGATGCGCGGCTGCCCGCGGAACTGACCCACCTCCCGACCCGGGAGCTGATCAGCACCGTGGGCCTGCCGCGCCACTGGGCGGCGGGCGTGACCTCGTTCGAGCTCGCCTGGACCGAGGACGGGCCCGGGGACGGGCCCGGGGAGCCGGAGTCCGAGGCCGGCTTCGGCGGACTGCTGCGCCTGGGGACGTTCGAGCTGGGCTACGCCGACGAGGGCCATGTGCTCGTCCACCCGGAGACGGGCGCGGTGTCCCTGGTCCGCGAGGGCGAGGGGCCGTTCCCGTTCGCCCGGGACACGGAGACGTTCGTACGCCTCCTGGAGGCCGTGCGGCGGTTCATGGGGGCGTGCTGGGACCCGTATCCCGAGGAGAACGGCTACGGCTCCTTTCTCTGCGAGGTGGGGAACCTGGAGCCGGAGGTCCTGGAGTCCGACGATCCCGAAGAGCCCGGCGCCGCGGTCTGGGAGCACATCTTCGCGTCCATCACGGAGCTGAGCGTCTACGGGTACTGAGCGGGGCCCCGGCGACCGGGGACCACGGCTCAGCGGACGCCGCGGGGGCGGTACTGGATGCTGATGCGCGGGCCGACGGCGCGGGTGGACTTGGGGATGGCGTGCTCCATCGTGCGCTGGCAGGAGCCGCCCATCACGACGAGGTCGCCGTGCCCCAGGGGCAGGCGCAGCAGGGTGGGTCCCCCGTCGCGGGGGCGCAGGACGAGATCGCGGGGGTCGCCGACCGAGAGGATCGCGACCATCGTGTCCTCGGTGGCGGACCGGCCGATGCGGTCCCCGTGCCAGGCGACGCTGTCGCGGCCGTCGCGGTAGAGGCAGAGTCCGGCGGTGGCGAAGGGCTCGCCCAGCTCGGGGGCGTAGTGCCGGGTCAGCGTGGAGCCGGCCTCGGTGAGCACCGGGTGCGGCAGCGGTTCGCCCTCGTCGTAGAAGGCGAGCAGGCGGGGTACGTCGACCTCGCGCTCGTACATCTGGCGGCGCTCGGCGCGCCACGGCACGTCCTCGGCCAGCCGCTCGAACAGCGTGTCGGCGCCCGAGAGCCAGCCGGGCAGGTGGTCGACCCAGGCCCCGGCGCCCAGCCCGGTTCGGCTCAGCCCCGGGAGGGGGCCGAGGCGGATCTCGTCGCCCTGGTCGAAGAGGGAGCCCTGAAGGCCGGGGATCGTACGCACGGATCCATCATATCGCGCCACTCGAACATTCGATCGATTCATGGCCCACAGGCGCCCGCTCCCCCGGAATCGGGCCGTCAAGGTATCGCTAGGGAGGCGTTAAGGAGCCGTCAAGACCGGTGGGGGTCGCGAACTTGGACGGCCGTCCAGGCAGGGCCGTGGTACGGCACGTCTACGCAGGTGGGAGGCGGGTTCCGGGCGAAGTACGGGGCTCCGCCCAACCGGAGCAATCCCCCGAGCGGCACCGTCAAGGGCCCGTCAGCATGAGAACGCGCGCGTGCACGAATGATCGAGTTCCGTACGCTTGCCCAGCCGTCGCACCGATGGCCGGATCCAAGCCGTACGAAGGAGCACCCGCGATGGCCACCCCCACCCAGCCGAGCCGCCTGAGGGCATGGCTCCTGGAAGGCCTGACCGACCAGACGAAACACCGGTCGGGCCATCGGCCGGAGGAGGAGCCGGACGGGAGCCCGGCGGCCGGGGCCGCCGACCACGGGCGGCCGTGGTGGCGCGTGATGTGCCTGACCGGCCTCGACTACTTCTCCACCCTCGGCTACCAGCCGGGCATCGCGGCCCTCGCGGCCGGCCTGCTGTCACCCCTGGCGACGATCGTGCTGGTGGTACTGACCCTGCTGGGGGCGCTGCCGGTCTACCGCCGCGTCGCGGAGGAGAGCCCGCACGGCGAGGGGTCCATCGCGATGCTGGAACGGCTGCTGTCGTTCTGGAAGGGCAAGCTGTTCGTCCTGACCCTGCTGGGCTTCGCGGCCACCGACTTCCTGATCACGATCACCCTGTCGGCGGCCGACGCGACCGCGCACCTGGTGGAGAACCCGCATCTGACGAGCACGCTCAACGGCCATCAGGTCCTGATCACCCTGATCATGATCGCCCTGCTGGGCGCGGTGTTCCTCAAGGGGTTCAGCGAAGCCATCGGGGTGGCCGTGGTCCTGGTCTTCTCGTACCTCGCCCTGAACGTCGTCGTCATCGCGGTCGGCCTGTGGCAGGTCGCCAGCGAGCCGCAGGTCATCGGCGACTGGAAGGAAGCGCTGACCGCCGAGCACGGCAACGTGTTCATGATGATCGCCATCGCGCTCGTGGTCTTCCCGAAGCTGGCGCTGGGTCTGTCCGGGTTCGAGACCGGTGTCGCGGTCATGCCGCACGTCCAGGGCTCCCCGGACGACACGGAGGAGAAACCCGCGGGCCGGATCCGCGGCACGAAGAAGCTGCTCACCACCGCCGCCGTGATCATGAGCGTGTTCCTCATCACCAGCAGCTTCGTCACCACCCTGCTGATCCCGCCCGCAGCGTTCCAGCCCGGCGGCGAGGCCAACGGCCGCGCCCTGGCCTACCTGGCCCACGAGTACCTGGGTTCCGCGTTCGGCACGGTCTACGACATCTCGACCATCCTCATCCTGTGGTTCGCGGGCTCGTCGGCCATGGCCGGCCTGCTCAACCTGATGCCGCGCTACCTGCCCCGCTACGGCATGGCCCCGCAGTGGGCCCGCGCCCTGCGCCCGATGGTCATCGTGTTCACCCTGATCGCCTTCCTGGTGACGTGGATCTTCGACGCCGACGTCGACGCCCAGGGCGGCGCGTACGCCACCGGTGTCCTCGTCCTGATCACCTCGGCGGCCGTCGCCGTGACCATCGCCGCCCGACGGGCCGGGGAGCGCGGCTGGGCGATCGGCTTCGGCGTGATCTCCGCCGTCTTCGTCTACACCACCGCGGTCAACGTGGCCGAGCGCCCCGACGGCGTGAAGATCGGTGCCTGCTTCATCGCCGGCATCATGGCCCTCTCCCTGCTCTCCCGCCTCGCCCGGGTCTTCGAGCTGCGCGTCACGCACGTGGAGTTCGACGACATGGCGCAGCGGTTCATCCGCGACACCGCCAACCGCACGATGCGTTTCATCGCCAACGAGCCCGACAACCGGGACCTCGACGAGTACCGGCTGAAGAAGGCGCAGATCCGCGCGGACAACGACATCCCGGCCGAGGACGACGTCATGTTCGTCGAGGTCACCGTCCTGGACGCGTCGGAGTTCGAATCCGGCATGCGGGTGCGCGGTGAAGTCCTGCACGGCCGCTACCGCGTCCTGACCCTGGAGAGCTCCAGCATCCCCAACGCGCTCGCCGCCCTCCTCCTCCACGTACGGGACGAGACCGGCCAGCGCCCGCACATCTACTTCGAGTGGACCGAGGGCAACCCGATGGCCAACTTCTTCCGCTTCTTCCTCTTCGGGCAGGGCGAGGTCGCCCCCGTCACCCGCGAGGTCATCCGCGAGGCCGAACCCGACCGCAACCGCCGCCCCCACGTCCACGCCGGCTGACGGCGAGCGGTATCAGCAACCCGTCATGGTTCGCGGCTTCCCCGTCAGGAAGCCGTCAGCGGACCACCCGTATCCGCCCGCCCGGCGCTTGCATGGGAGCCGGCAGCAGACCGGATGAGGGGTGGACGGTGGACGCAGTGCGGCACAGGGTCGTGGTCGGTGTGAGCGGGAGCTCGGGCAGCCTGACGGCCCTGCACCGGGCCGCCGCCGAGGCCCGGGTGCGGGGCGCGGAGTTGTGGGTGGTCCTGGCCTGGCAGGCGCCCGGCGGGGACATCGGCAGCCGCGGCCCGGGCGGGGTCCCGGTGCTGGCCGCCGCCAAGGCCGCGGCCGAGGAGCGGCTGCGGCTGGCCCTCGACGCAGCGTTCGGCCCGGCCGGGCCGGGCGTGACTCTCGCGGGCCACGCCGTACGGGCCACGGCCGGCGCGGCCCTCGTCGATGCGGTGGGCGGCCCCGAGGACCTGCTGGTCGTGGGGACGGGCGGGCGGGGGACCGTACGCCGCCTGCTGCGGCCTTCGGTGGCCCGCCACTGCCTGGCGCACGCGCCCTGCCCCGTACTGACCGTGCCGCCGTCCCCGCTCCAGGCCGAACTCGACGCCGTCCACCGGCGGAACGTCTGGCGGCTCCCGCTGGACACGCGCGAACTCGCGGAGTGACGCACGGCTCGCCGTCCCGGCCGGTGATGACGTCCGGCTGTGCACGCTCACCGCGTCCGCGTCCGCGTCCGCGTCCGCGACCGTCCGGCCGGGCGCGATCCGGGCACCGTACGTACCGTGGGAGGGCAGCCACTCACCACCGGAGTCGCCATGACTGCCTATCCCCCGATCGCGGACCACGGTCTGATCGGCGATCTCCAGACGGTCGCGCTGGTCTCCAGCGCCGGGACCGTCGGCTGGCGGTGCACGCCGCGGTTCGACTCGCCCAGCATCTTCAACCTGTGCAGCTTCCTGTACGTCGAGGCGCTGGCCCGGGCCGGCCGGATCGTCCAGGCACGGTACGCGTTCGACAAGATGCTCACGTACGCCAACCACGTCGGCCTGTTCGCCGAGGAGATCGGGGCCTCCGGCGAGCAGCTGGGCAACTTCCCGCAGGCGTTCACGCACCTGGCGCTCATCGACGCCGCGTTGGCGCTCGACGAGGAACTGGACCGCCGGTCGGCATGAGCGCGCCGTCCGGCTGGGTAGGGGGAGCGAGCGCGCTGTCCCCCTCCCGCCCACCATTTGTCGGCCTCACCAGGAGATACCCATGCGGATGCTGATCAACAGTCCCGAGACCGTCGTCGCCGATGCGCTGCGGGGGATGGCGGCCGCGCATCCCGAGCTGGACGTCGATGTGGAGCGGCGGGTCGTCGCACGGCGGGACGCCCGGGCCGGGGGCCGGGTGGGGCTGGTGTCCGGGGGCGGGTCGGGGCACGAGCCGCTGCACGCCGGGTTCGTGGGGTACGGGATGCTGTCGGCCGCGTGCCCCGGGGAGGTGTTCACCTCGCCGGTGCCCGACCAGGTGCTGCGGGCGGCGGCTGCCGTGGACTCCGGGCAGGGGGTGCTGTTCGTCGTCAAGAACTACACCGGGGACGTGCTGAACTTCGAGATGGCCGCCGAACTCGCCGAGGAGGACGGCCTGCGGGTGGAACGCGTGCTGGTCAACGACGACGTGGCCGTCACCGACAGTCTGTACACGGCGGGGCGGCGCGGCACCGGGGCCACGCTGTTCGTCGAGAAGATCGCCGGTGCGGCCGCCGAGGAGGGCGCCCCGCTGGAGCGGGTCGCCGAGCTCGCCCGGCGGGTCAACGCGTCCTCGCGGAGCTTCGGGGTGGCGCTCAGCGCGTGTACGACACCGGCGAAGGGCAGCCCGACGTTCGACCTGCCCGACGGGGAGCTGGAGTTGGGGATCGGCATCCACGGCGAGCCGGGCCGCGAGCGGCGGGCCATGATGCCGGCCCGGGAGATCGCGGAGGTCGCGGTGGGAGCCGTACTGGAGGAGCTCGGGGAGGTGGCTCCGGCGGACGGGCCGGTACTGGCACTCGTCAACGGCATGGGGGCGACGCCTCTGCTGGAGCTGTACGGGTTCCACGCGGAGGTGGCGCGGGTGCTGGCGGAGCGCGGAGTGCCGGTGGCGCGGACGCTGGTCGGAAACTACGTCACGTCCCTGGACATGGCGGGGTGTTCGGTGACGCTGTGCCGCGCCGACGAGGAGCTGCTGCGGTTGTGGGACGCGCCCGTCCGGACTCCGGCCCTGCGGTGGGGCTGCTGAGAGGGTGGGCGGGCACGGTGCGGACAAGGTTGTGGACACGGTGAGGAGACGGAATTGCGTGACGTGGAATTCTTCCGGCGTTGGATGACAGCCGCCGGGGCCGCGGTGGAGCGCGAGGCGGACCGGCTGACCGAGCTCGACTCCCCCATCGGGGACGCCGACCACGGGAGCAATCTGCTGCGCGGCTTCACGGCGGTACGGGCGGCCCTGGCGGCGGATCCCGCCGCGAGTCCGGGGGCGGTGCTGGTGCTGGCGGGGCGGACCCTCATCTCGACGGTCGGCGGGGCCTCGGGCCCGTTGTACGGGACGCTGCTGCGGCGCACGGGCAAGGAGCTCGGGGAGGCCGCCGAGGTCTCCGACGAAGCGCTGCGCAAGGCTCTGTACGCGGGAGTGGGCGCGGTGGCGCAGCTCGGCGGGGCGGCGCCGGGCGACAAGACGATGCTGGACGCGCTGGTACCGGGGGTGGCGGCGCTGAGCACCTCGTACCGGGCGGCCGCGGGCGCGGCGGAGAACGGGGCGCAGGCGACGGTGCCGATGCTGGCCCGCAAGGGGCGGGCGAGCTACCTCGGTGAGCGGAGCATCGGCCACCAGGATCCAGGGGCGACCTCGGCGGCCCTGCTGCTGGGGGCTCTCGCGGACACGGCGGACGCTACGGATGCGGCGGACGCCGCATGAGCGGGCCGGCGGTCGGGATCGTGCTGGTGTCGCACAGCGCGGCGGTCGCGCAATCCGTGGCGGACCTGGCGCGGGGCCTGGCGGCGGGCGGCCCGGTGGTCCCGGTGGCCGCCGCGGGCGGCACCGCGGACGGCGGTCTGGGTACGGACGCGGACCGCATCGCGGCGGCCGCGCACGAGGTGGACCGGGGCGCGGGGGTCGCGCTCCTGGCGGACCTGGGCAGCTCGGTCCTGACGGTCAAGGCGCTGCTGGTCGAGGACGAACTCCCGCCGGGGTCCCGGCTGCTGGACGCCCCGTTCCTGGAGGGAGCGGTGGCCGCGGTGGTGGCAGCCTCCGCGGGCGCCCCCTTGGACGCGGTGGCAGCGGCGGCCGAGGAGGCCTACACGTACCGCAAGGTCTGACCGGCGGGCCGGGGCGTCCCCTTTCGGATCGCGCCGGCCCGGCTCGGCCTGGTCCGGTCAGCGGCCCCGGGCGCGGAGGGATTCGATTTCGCGGCGGTCGCGCTTCGTGGGGCGGCCCGTGCCGCGGTCGCGGACACCGACCACCTCGGCCTCGATGCGCGTCGGCGCCGGCGGGCTGTTGTCGACGAAGCATTCCGCGGCCACCGGCGCACCCACCCGCTTCGTCACCGGCCGCTTCACCACGACGATGCGCTCGCGCCCCGCGTGGAACAGCCGTACCTCGTCCCCCGCCCGCACCACCTGCGCCGGCTTCGCGCGCTCCCCGTTGACTTTCACATGGCCCGCCCGGCACGCGGTCGCCGCGACCGAACGGGTCTTCGTCAGGCGGACCGACCAAATCCAGGCGTCCACCCGGGCGGATCCCGTGGTCCCCGTTCCCGTAGCCGTTCCCGCGCCCGTTCCCGTTGCTTCATCAGCCATGCCGAAACTTTAGCCAGCCGGCCGGCCCCAAGCGGAATTCATATTGGCGGAAATGCCAAAGGGCATGGCATCTGCCATGTGTATCAGCCCAAGGGAATTGCAAATGCGGGACACGTGCCCCTACCTTGTCGCTCATGCAGTCCTACACCATCGGACAGGCGGCGCGCCTGCTGGGCGTCAGCCCGGACACCGCCCGCCGCTGGGCCGACGCCGGCCGTGTCGCGACCCACCGCGACGACGCCGGCCGGCGACTGATCGACGGCCGCGACCTGGCCGCCTTCTCCGTGGCAGTGGGCCAGGGCGCCCACGCCGAGGACGAGGAGCCGTACACCTCGGCCCGCAACGCGTTCCCCGGCATCGTCACCGCCGTCAAGCTCGGAGACGTGGCCGCCCAGGTCGAGATCCAGGCAGGTCCCCACCGCCTGGTCTCCCTGCTCACCCGTGAGGCCGTCGAGGAACTCGGACTGGAGGTCGGCATGCAGGCCACCGCCCGCGTGAAGTCCACCAGCGTGCACATCGACCGCACCTGACCCTCCAGCACCAGCGCACGTTCTCACCCGCTCCGCCCGTCACCGGCGCGGGTCACCACCACGCGGAACCGGCACCAGGCCGGCCGCCGACCCGACCGAGGAGCACCAGCTCATGTCCCCGATCCTGAACCGCCGCAGTGCCTTCACCGCCGCGCTGACCGCCGCCCTCCTCGTACCCGCGCTGGCCGCCTGCGGCAGCAGCGACAAGAAGGATTCCGGCGCCGCGGCCTCCCCCTCGGCGAACGCCTCCGCCTCCGCCGAGCCCAAGGCCGCGAACCTCACCGTCCTCGCCGCGTCCTCCCTCACCGACGTCTTCAAGACCGCGGGCGCCGCGTACGAGAAGGCGCACCCCGGCACGAAGGTCACCTTCTCCTTCGCCGGCTCCCAGGAGCTCGCCGCCCAGGTGAAGCAGGGCGCCCCGGCCGACGCGCTGGTCACCGCCGACACCAAGACCATGGACGGGCTGAAGGCCGAGACCAACGACCCGGCGATCATCGCCAAGAACCGCCTGGTCATCGCGGCCGGCAAGGGCAACCCGTTCAAGGTCGACGAGCTGAAGGACCTGGCCGACACCAAGATCAAGGTCGTGCTCGCCGCGCCCGAGGTCCCGGTCGGCCGCTACAGCAAGCAGATCCTCGACGCCCAGAAGATCGAGGTGAAGCCGGTCTCCCAGGAGCCCAACGTGCGCGCCGTGCTGAGCAAGGTCGAGCTCGGCGAGGCCGACGCCGGCCTCGTCTACAAGACCGACACCATCAAGTCCGGCGACAAGGTCTCCGTCGTGGACATCCCGGACGCCGAGAACGCCGTGGCCTCCTACCCGGCCGCCACCCTGAAGGCGTCCAAGAACGCCGAGGCCGCCGCCGCGTTCGTGGCCTGGCTGAGCACCCCCGAGGCGCAGAAGATCCTCCAGGACGCGGGCTTCCAGAAGGCGTAACCGGCGCCGCAGCCGCAAGGATCGAGAGGGACTGCCTGGTCCGGGGGGACGGGCGGTCCCTTTCCGCGTATCCCCGCCGACGCGCCGTACTCCCCGCGCTCCTGTACTCCCCGCGCTTCCCGTCCCCCGTACGCTTCGGCCAGGAATCCACATGAGCAGACACCGCACCCGCACCCGGCCCCCCGTGACCCTGGCGCTGCCCGCGCTGCTCGCCGTCGCGTTCCTGCTGCTGCCCCTCATCGGCATCCTCAGCCGCACCGAGTGGGGCGAGGTCGGCACCCACCTCACCAGCCCGGGTGTGGTCCAGGCGCTGCGCCTCTCGCTCTTCGTCTCCCTGTGGGCTCTCGGCCTCTCTCTGCTCCTCGGTGTGCCGCTGGCCTGGCTGCTGGGCCGTGTCCCGTTCAGGGGGAAGGCGTTCGTCCGCTCGCTGGTGCTGCTCCCGATGGTGCTGCCGCCGACGGTCGGCGGCGTGGCGCTGCTGCTGGGCTTCGGCCGGCGCGGGCTGCTCGGGCCCTGGCTGGAGGGGACGTTCGGGATCACTCTGCCGTTCCACACGTCAGGGGCCGTCGTGGCGGCCACCTTCGTCGCCATGCCCTTCCTCGTCATCAGCCTGGAGGGTGCGCTCGGCGGCCTCAAGCAGAGCTACGAGGAGACCGCCGCCTCCCTCGGCGCCTCGCCGGTCCGGGTGTTCTTCACCGTGACCCTGCCGATGGTGGCGCCCGGCCTGATCGCGGGCGCCGCCCTCACCTGGGCCCGCGCGCTCGGCGAGTTCGGCGCGACCATCACCTTCGCGGGCAACCTGCCCGGCACCACCCAGACCCTGCCGCTCCAGGTGTACCTGCTGCTCCAGGACGAGCCGGAGGCCGCCACCTCCGTCTCACTGCTGCTGCTCGTGATCGCCATGGCCGTACTGATCGCCCTGCGCGGCCGCTGGACCGGCACCCCGGCCGCCGCCAGGCCCGCCGCGGCCCCGGGGATACCGGACGAGGCGGCGGCCGCGGCCCCCGGGACCGAGCGGACGCCGGGCGCACCGGTGCCGGCGGACCTGCCCGACGGCCTGCCCGACGGCCTGCCCGCCGGCCCGTCCGCCGCCCCCGACGACGGCGGCCACTGGCCGCTGCACGCCACCGTCACCGGCTTCAACGAGCTCACCCTGGATGCCGATCCCGGCACCACCATCGCCGTCGTCGGCGAGAACGGCGCCGGCAAGACCACCCTGCTGCGCGCCCTCCTCGGCCTCACCCCGCGCGCCCACGCCGAACTCCGGCTCGGCGACACCGACGTCACCGAGCTGCCCCCGCACAAGCGCCAGGTGGCCTGGGTCCCGCAGGACGGCGCACTGTTCCCGCACCTGAGCGCGCTGGCCAACACCGCGTACGGGCTGCGCGCCCGCCGGGTGCCGCGCGCCGAGGCCCGCCGCGAGGCGCAGCTGTGGCTGGACCGGCTCGGTGTCGGCCACCTCGCCGCCCGCAAACCCGCGCAGCTGTCCGGCGGCCAGGCCCAGCGCGTCGCCCTGGCCCGCGCGCTGGCCGCCCGGCCTCGTCTGCTGCTCCTCGACGAACCGCTCGCCGCCCTCGACCAGACCACGCGGGCCCGGGTCCGGCACACCCTGCGCACGCACCTGGCCGGCTTCGGCGGAGTCTGCCTCATCGTCACGCACGACCCCGTCGAGGCGGTCTCCCTCGCCGACCGGGTCCTCGTCCTCGCCGACGGGCGTACCCTCCAGGACGCCCCGCCCGCCGAGGTCACCCGCCACCCCCGCTCCCCCTGGGTCGCCCGGATGCTCGGCCGCAACGCCTGGTCCGGCACCGCGTCGGCCGACGGCCTCGTACTCGCCGCCGGGGGCCGCCTGGTGGTGGCGGAGGCGCTGCCCGAGGGGTCCCGGGCGCTGGCGATCATCGGCCCGGAGGCGGTGTCGGTGCACCGCGACCGCCCGGCCGGCAGCCCGCGCAACGTCTGGCAGGGCTCCGTACGGGAGATCACCGCCGTCGGCAGCCGACTGCGCGTGCTGGTCGGCTCGGCCGAGGCCCCCGACCTGGTCGCGGAGATCACCCCCGAGGCCGCGGCCGAACTGGGGCTGGTCGACGGCTCGAAGGTGTGGACCAGCGTGAAGGCGACCGAGGTCACGCTCGTGGAGCTCTGACTCGTACCGGGTTCAGGGCGTGTGCCGGACCGCGAGCCAGTCCCCCGGGGCGAAGGCGTCGACGCCGACCAGGGTCCGGCCGGTGCTCGGGGCTGCCACCGACAGGACGCCCTCGGAGCGGTCCGCCGCGAACTCCGGGGCGCCGAGGGTGAGTACGGCGGCCCGTTTGCCGGTGGTGCGCCGGAACCCGGCGAGCAGACGCCCCGTCAGGGCAGCCTCCTTGAGGTCCACGCGGTCCGGCGCGTACGCCCGTACGACGGCCAGCGCGCCCGTGTCCGGCTCCCGGGCGGCGGCCGCCAGGGCCTCGCGCAGGGCCCGCATCCGGTACAGGCCGCCTCCCCCCAAGGTGGGCTTGGCGGTGTCGAGCGACAGGAACCGCACCCCGCGGTGCACGAACTCCGGCCGGTCGGCGCCGGTCAGCACGAAGTCGGCACCGGCGTCCCCGCCCCCGGCCCCGCCCCCGACGGCGAACCGCCAGGGCCGCGCCCGGACCCCGGCCTCGGTGGCCACGATCGGATCCCGGACCACGGGCACGGCGGCGGGTCCCGTCGGCGGGGTCCGGGCGCCGAGCGTGTCGAGCCCGAGCCGTCCGGGGCGGGTCCCCCCGACCGCCGAGAGCCGGGTCACGGTGAGCGGCGGCCGGGCGGTGGCCGGGAGCGGAAGGGTGACCTCCCGCCAGCCGGTCCAGTCCGCGGCGGGCCCGCGCACCGTGACGGCGGCCCCGTCCGCGTCGGCCAGTTCCGCGGCGGGCCGGGCCCCGGAGCCGTCGCCGCCGACCCAGAGCGTGAGCGAACGGGCGAGCTCCGGCACGGGCAGGGGGCGCGGCGGAGCGGCACTCCCCTGCGCCCCGGCCCGGGGCAGATCCAGGGCGAGCCCCGCGCCCGGATGCCCCTCGGCCACGGAGGCGCCCGCTCCGGTCCACTCCCCGGCATCGGCCAGATCGGCGAGCGGCAGGGTCACCAGCCCGACGCCGAGCGGGATTTCGACGGCCGCGCCCGGCGAGCCGCCGGCCGCCCGGACCGTGGCGCGCAGGTGGCCCGTGGCCTGGGGGACGAGGGCGGTGACGGTGAAGCCGCCGCGGCCGTCATCGGCGACGCTCCACCGGGACCGGTCGAACTCCAAGGCCACGTCCCGGGGTTCCACGACGGCGGCGGCGCCCTGTGCGTCGTACCCGGTCAGCCGGAATCCGCCCTTCTCCCCCTGTTCCGCGAGCCCGATCCGGGCCGGCGCGGGCCGGATCCGGGTCAGCGGGCCGAGCACCTCAAGCGACAGCGCACCGTGCGCCGTTGTGCGCCGGGCGTGCGCCGTCGCACGACCGGGGCGCACGGCGTGGAACACCCCGGCGGAATCGACCCGGCCGGCCCCCTCGGCGTACCACACCGTCGCGCCCGGGGCCGGACCCAGCAGCGCGTCGTACCCGGTGGCCGAGAGTCCCCGGGTGAGCCCGGGGAAGACCCGGGTGAAGTCCTCGGTGGTGCCGCCGACGGGCTCGATCCGGTACCCGGCGGTCCGGCCGGAGCCCGCCGGGGCCGTGAGGACGAGCCCGTTCGGCACGGGCCGCGGCCGCCCGTCCGACGGGGAGTTCTCCAACGCCAGGGCCGTCGCCCCGCTCAGCCCGGCGAGCAGGGTCGAGGAGCCGCCGCCGTCGAGGTTCAAGGCCTCGTACGCGCCGAGCCGGTGCATCAGCCCGCCCAGCGCGGTCAGGGTCAGGCCGCCGCTGTCCCGCTGGCGGCCGTCCACGGTGAGGATCCGCAGCCGACGCCCGTCGCGCGAGAACCCGACGGCCGTGCGCGGCGCGGCGGTGTCGTTCGATTCGCCGTCGTGGTTCTGCGGGACACCGGCCACCACGAGGGCCTCGCGACCGCCGACGGCCGCCACCGGGACCGGTCCGGCGCCCGGGACGGCCCGGGCTGCGACGGCCACGGCGTCCCCGGGCCGCAGGGCGGCGAGTTCGGCGGCGGCCGACCCGCCGGCGGCCGCCGACAGCAGCGTGGTGCCGGGTTCCGGACGCTCCCGGCGGGCCGGGCCCCGTACGGGCGGGGCCGCGGCCGTGACCCGGCCGTCCCGGACCGCCACGGCGGTACCCAGGGCGGGCAACTCCGCCCCCGGCCAGTCGGAGGTGTACGCGGACAGGCCCCCGGCGGCCGGCCGGGCCGCGTTGTAGCCGGTCAGCGGGCGCACCGCGCCACCGGGCAGGGTGACGCTCCCGTCGAGGCCGAGGCGCAGGATCCGGCCCCTGCCGTCGGCGCCGAACCCGGCGGCCGGGGCCTCGCCGGGCCCCGGGCCCGCGGAGTGCAGCAGCCGGCCGTCGCCGAGGCCGGGGCCGAGCGGTGCGCCCGTACCCCGGATGTCGAAGAAGTCGCCGTTCACGGCGGCGACCACGCGCCGCCCGGGCCCCGCGGGGTGGCGGGCGGCGGACTCGGCGACGGTGGCCGGGCCGTGCCCGCCCAGGTACTCGGCGCGCACCCCGCCGCTCCCGCCGAGGTCGACGAGGAGCTCGTCGATCCGCAGCCAGCGGTCGGCCTCCAGCCGGTCGTACGACTCCAGCCGGATCCCGGGGGCGATCTGCCGGCCGGTACGGGCGGTCTCGATCCCGTCGGACCCCGCACCGGCGGCGAGCGCGGGCGCAGGGGCGGGAGCGACGAGTACGGCGGCGAGCAGGACGGGCAGCAGCGGACGCAGGCTCAGCACCCAGGCAGGATCGGCCACTCGGCCCGCCCTGGGCGGGCACGACCGTCCGTGCCCCGCGGTTTCAGCCATTCGCCCGTCATTCGGCCCGCAGAAAGGATTTGGCCGCCGGATGCCGGGCTGGCAAGGTTCGAGCGTGCCCGCCGCAGGTCAGCGGGCATCCGCATCTCAGTCACATGTTCCCGTGGGGGGTACACACCGCATGTCCTCGAACGAGCCGCAGGGCCCGCCGACTCCACCTCCGGCTCAGCCGCCGGCCGAGGCCGCGGCCCCGGCCGAAGCCCCGGCCGAAGCCCCGGCCGAAGCCCCGGCCGCGCCGCAGCCCCCGACCGAGGCCAAAGCCTCAGCACCGGCTCCGGCACCGGAGCAGCCGCAGCCCGCCGCGCAGCCGCAGCCGTACCCGGCGCAGGCCCACCCGGCGCAGGCCCACCCGGCCCAGCCCTACCCCGGACAGCCGTACCCCGGCCCACCCCAGCCCGGGTACCCCGGCGGCCCGTACCCCGGCCCACCCCAGCCCGGGTACCCCGGCGGCCCGTACCCCGGCATGCCGTACGCCGCTCCGTTGCCCCCCACCGACGTGCTGCGCTCCCCGCGCGGCCTGGCGGTCGCGGTCACCGCGCTGCTGGGGGTCGCGGCCGCGGTCAACCTGTTCTCGGCGGCCATCAGCGGGTACGTCTTCACGCTCATGAAGCGCGTGAGCACCGACCCGGCGGACGTCGGCCAGGGCACGCTCGACCGGTCGGACGTCATGACCGCTGTCGCCGGCTCCCTCCAGGCCCTGATCCTGCTGGCCACGGCGGTCGTCTTCATCATCTGGTTCCACCGCGTGCGCGTGAACGGCGAGATCATGCGCCCCGACGCCTTCGTCCAGAAGCGCGGCTGGGCCATCGGCGCTTGGTTCATCCCGATCGGCAACTTCTTCCTGCCGTTCCAGATCGCCAGGCAGACCTGGACGGCCAGCACCCAGCTCGGGCCCGACGGCTCCTTCCGCGAGGTCTCGGCCGCGCCCCTCAACGCCTGGTGGGCCCTGTGGGCCTCCTCGCTGGTGCTCGACCGGGTGTTCAGCTCGATGTACAAGGGGGCCGACACCCCTGAGGCCCTGCGCGACGCGTCCGCCGTGGGGATGGTCACCGACCTGGTGACGGTCGCCGCCGCCGTCCTCGCCATCGTCTTCGTCCGCAAGCTGACGGCCATGCAGACCATCAAGGCGGAGCAGGGCCCGTACGCGGCGGTCTGACCCGCCGCCCGGCGGCGCCCCCGCAGGTCACGGCGGAGCCGGGTGCCCCGGTACGGCGAACTCGCACCACACGCTCTTCCCGCCGCCCCGGGGCTCCACGCCCCATTCCCCGGCCAGCCGGTCCACCAGCAGCAGGCCGCGCCCCGACACCGCCCAGTCGTCCGCCTCGCGCCGGCGCGGCAGGGCGCTGCTGGAGTCCTCGACCTCGATCCGGATCCGGCCCTCCGGGGTCAGCCGTACATTGACGTGGCCGCCGCCTTCGGTGTGCACGAGGGCGTTCGTCATCAGCTCGTCCGCCGCCAGTTCGATCTCGTCGGCCCGGTCCGCGGCGCCCCACGCGGCCACCGCCGCGCGGATCAGGTGGCGCGCCATCGCCGGGCCGTCGGGGTCGCCCGGGGTGAGCGGCAGGCGCAGCGGGCCGCCGCCGCGCGGGGCGGGGGTGCCGCGGCGGCGCAGCAGGAGCAGGGCCATGTCGTCGCCGGCGCCCGCGTCCCCGACGAGGTCGCACAGGACGTCGGCGAGCTCCTCTACGTCCACGGGCCCGGCGCGGACGGCCTCCATGAGTTCCTGCATCCCTGCCTCGGGGGCGCCGTCCGGCCGTTCGAGCAGGCCGTCCGTGCACAGCACCAGAGTGTCCCCGGGGTGCAGTTCGAGGCTGGTGACGGGGTAGCCGGAGCCGACTCCCAGATTGTCGCGGGGCGGCAGCCCGAGCGGGAGTCCGCCGGCCACCGCGATGCGGTGGCAGCTGCCGTCGCCGCGCCGCACCACCGGTTCGAGGTGGCCGGCGCGGACCAACTGGAGCCTGCCGGTGTTCAGGTCCACCTCGGCGTACGTACAGGTGGCGTACCGCTCCGTATCCAGCTCCCGCAGGAAGGCCGAGGCCCGCGCCATGGCCGTGCCGGGGGTGTGTCCCTCGGCGACGTACGCGCGCAGGACGATCCGCAGCTGGCCCATGACCGCCGCCGCGTCCGTGTCGTGCCCCTCCACATCGCCGATCATCACCCCGACGCGGCCCTCGCCGAGCGGGACCACGTCGTACCAGTCACCGCCGATGTCCCGCCCCATCCGGGCGGCCCGGTACCGTACGGCGATCCGCGCGCCCGGCACCTCCGGGATCCGGCGCGGCAGCATCGCCCGCTGCAGGCCCTCCGCCAGATCGTGCTCCTGCTCGAAGAGGATGGCCCGCTGGAGGCTCTGCGCGATGCCGCTGCCGAGCGCGACGAGCAGGTTCCGCTCCTCGGCGGTGAAGTCTCCGTCCCGCGTGTACAGCAGCCCGAGCGCGCCGACGGCCCGGCCCTGGGCGATCAGCGGCAGGTAGACGCCGCTGCGCACGGAGAGCGGCTCGATGTACGGCCAGAGCTGCGGGTAGTGCTCCTGGAACTCCTCGCGCGAGGCGATGAACACCGGCTGGAGATTGCGTACGGCCTCGCTCATCGGGAGCCGCGCGTCGATCCGGGTGTACTCGATCTCGGGGACGTACGAGCCGAGCTGCCCCTCGGCGACGAGGTGGATCCGGCCGCCGTCGACGATACCGAGCATCACGCTGACCGCGCCGAGGTGGCCGAGGGCCTCGGGGTCCTTGAGGACGTCGGTCACGTCGTTGACGGTGCGGGCGTGGGCCAGGATCGTGCTGGTCCGCTCGACGACGCCGGTCATCCGGCGCCGCCCCTCGGCCTGCTCCCCGCCGGCGCCGGGCTCGCCGGGGTCGTGGGCGGCGTCGCGCAGGATCCCGATGATCCGGTACGGGCGGCCGTTGGCCTCGCGCAGGATGTGGCCCTGGATGTGGGTCCAGACCGGGGTCCCGTCACGCAGGCGGGTCCGTACGTACGCCCCGTAGTGGCTGCGGCCGTCCTTGAGCGCCTGCGCGACCCGGGCGTCGAGCCGGACCTCCTCGCCGGGCGGCACCCGTACCCGCAGCCCTTCGGGGGTGCCGGTGAACTCCTCGGGGCGCAGGTCGAGGACCTCGAGGGCGGTGGGATCCAGATGCATCTGCCCACTGTCGAGGTCCCAGTCGAAGGTGCCCATGCGGTTGAGCGCGAGGCTCATGTCCGGCCGCGCGGGCCAGTCGACCTCGGGGCTCGCTCCCCTTTCGGCCATGCAGCCAGGGTCTCACCGTTCCCGGACGCCTGCCCGCACAGGCCTCCCGCCGGTCAGCCGGCGCCGTGGGCGGACGGTGTGCCGGAGTCGGACGGGTTCCCCGGCGGGGGCGCGGACGCAGGCTTGGACGCGGGCTTCGACGCGGGCTCGGACACAGGCGCGGACGCGGGCTTCGACGCGGGCTTCGACGCGGGCTCGGACGCGGGCTCGGACGCGGACGCAGGCTCGGACACAGGCGCGGACGCGGGCTTCGACACAGGCTCGGACGGGGGCTCGGACGAGGGCGGGGGCGCGGGCTTCGACACAGGCTCGGACGGGGGCTCGGACGGGGACGGCGGCGGGGGCGAGGACTCGGACGCCGACTCGGACGCCGACTCGGCCGGGGGGTGCGAGGGGGTCGGCGCGGTCGGGGACTCCGCGGAGGTCGCGGGAGCGGGGTGCGACGGTGTGACCGGCGCGGGCGGGAGCACGGGCGGCGGCGCCACGGGCTTGTCGTGCTTGCCCCGGTGGTCGCCCCGGTCCCGCGCGAACCAGCGCCCGTCGTGGTGGTCGTAGATCACGAACTTGTGGACGACCGTCACCGACGGCGCGATGGCCACCACCTTCGACGGCTCGTACGAGCTCCACGGCTCCCCGTGCCGCTTCGGGTCGGCGGCCAGCGCGACCGGGGCCCCGAGCGGGTTGCCGCACGCGCACCGCACCCGCGGCACCCCCCTGTCGTCGATCAGCACCGCCGTCCCGGCCTGGAGCACCGACTGGAAGCCGGTGGCCTTCCCGTCGTGGTAGCCGTGGTTGGTGACCCGGGTGTCCGTGCGCAGCTGCACCGGGGTGAGCGCGCGCAGGTATCCGGGTACGGACTCGGGCCGGATGCCGAGCGTCGAGGCGAAGGCCCCGTTCTTTGCGGGCTGGGCGGACAGCAGCCGGATCTGCTTCTCGACGTCGCAGCTCGCCACGGACCGGGTGCCGCCGTACAGGCCCGGCGCCGAGCCGCTGATGCTGCGCGTGGCGGTGGTGCCGGTGCCGGGCGTGGCGCTCTGCGCCGACGGCGCCGGGCTCTGCGGCGGCTCCACGGCCTCCTGCGTGGCGGTGGACTCCGTGAAGGGGGCGGGGCCGGTGGCGGAGGCGGGCTGGAGGAACACCTCGCCGCGGGCGGAAGGGGAGCCGCCGGGCCGGGTCAGCACCACGGCCAGGACCACGGCGGCGGCCACCGCGACGAGTGCGGTGACCAGCCGGGGTACGGACCGCCACCAGGGCCCCTTGGCGGGTGGCCCAGGCGGCGTCCCCCCGGTCGGCGGGGCCGGCGGAGTGGGCGGCGGGCCCTGCCGCCCGCCCGAGAGGGGGCCGGACGGCGGACCGGTGGGGCGCGGGCCCGGCGGCTGCGAGGGCTGCGTGGGCCGCTGCGGCTCCTGGCCGGGGCCGGAAGGTTGCGTGGTCACGGGCTCTTCTTCCAGGCGGCGGAGTTCCGGTCCCTGCGGACCATTGTGTGCGTCGTCCCGGTGGTGGCCGCAAGCCGAGCGTGCCTACGGTTGCAGCGTGAGCGTGAGCAGTCCGTCGTCACCGGGTCCGGTACCACCGCGCTCGGCATCCGGGGTCTCGGCGCGGGCCTGGCGGGACGCCCTCGTCGCCGTCGTGGCGGGCTTCGCGGTGATGGCCGCCGTCGCCGCGGCCGGTCTGGCCTGCGCGGGAGCGACCGGCCTGCCGGGCGGCGCGTTCCCCCGGGTGGTCGCGGCGGTCGTCGTGATGGCGGTCGGCGGATCGGTCGAGGTGACGGGCGGGGCCGGCTTCCTGGCCGAGGCCGACGCGAGCCTGTTCGTACTCCCGCTCTCGGTGAGCCTCGCCGGGGCCCTCACAGCCGGCTCCCTCTTCCTGCGCCCCCTGCACAACCGGGCGGTGGCCCGGCCGGGGGAACTCCTGGCCCGGGCAGGCCCGCTGGTCGTGCTCTGGCTGCTCGCCCTCACCGGCGCCGCGCTCCTCGCCCGCCACACCTTCGGGATCGCCACCGGCGACTCCCCGGTGGCCGACCTCGGCGAACTCCTCGACGCCTCCCCGACGGTCGGCTTCCGGGCAGCCCTGCCCGCGACGCTCGGCTGCGGACTCCTGTGGATCCTCGGCCTGCTGCTGATCGCCCTGCTGGTCTCGCGCCGCGCGCCGCTCCCGGCCGGCCTCGTCCGCTTCCACACGGCGGTGCGGCCCGCCGCGTTCGCCACCGTGGCACTGCTCCTCGCGTACGTGGTCCTCGGCATCGGCGTCGGCCTGGTGGTGGCCGCCACCCAGGGGCACGCGGACCGGACCTTCGCCGTGATCCTGCTCGGCCTGCCGAACCTCGCCTGGTTCGCGCTCACCCTGGGGTTCGGCGGAGCCTGGGAGGGCAAGGCCGAGGGGCCGTTCGGGCTGCCGGTTCCGCAGCTGCTGGACGAGGTGCTGCGCGGGCCCGACCTGTCCCGGGTCGATGTGGCCTCGCTCGCGCAGCGGGACTCCCGTGCCTGGTGGCTGGTGGCCGTCGCCGCCGTGCTGCTGCTCGGCACGGGCTTCCTGGCCGCCGTACGCTCCCCGGCCGGCGTCCGCGCCTGGCAGCACGCGCTCCACCTGGGCGTGGCCCTCGCCCTCGCCACCCTGATGGTGTGCCTGCTGGCCGGTGTCCAGGCCCGGTTCGGGCTGTCGCTGCTGGGCATCGGGGACGTCGGCGGGCTCGGCGGCAACGTGGAGCTGCGCCCGGTGCTGTGGCGCAACGTGGGCCTCGCCCTGGTCTGGGGTGCGCTCGCGGGCTTCCTGGGCGCGTTGCTGGCCCGCCCGGTCCACCGGCGCGGTCTCGTCGAGAAGCCGCCCGCCGCCACGGAGAGGTGACCGGTCCTCAGCCGGTGCCTGTGGTGCCTTCACCCCGGAACACCGGCAGCGCCCAGCGCGGTGGCGGGGGTGGGTCGCCGGGCGGCGGAGCCTCCTGCGCGCCGGCCCGGCGCAGCGCCCCCGTGAACTCCAGGCAGCTGCTCCACCGGTCGTCCGGGGATTTGGCCAGGGCCTTCGCCAGCACCTCGTCCACCGCCGCCGGCAGGCCTGGCCGCCGTGAGCTCACCGCGGGCGGCGGATCGAACTGGTGGGCCCACAGCAGCGCCATGTCGTCGTCCCGCCGGAACGGCGGGCTCCCGGTCAGCGTCTCGTAGACGACGCAGCCCAGGCTGTAGACGTCGCAGCGGGCGTCGACCGGCTTGCCGGAGATCTGCTCGGGCGCCACGTAGTCCAGGGTGCCCACGAACTGCCCGACGCTCGTGAACCCGGTCAGCGACAGCGACTTCTTCGTCAGCCCGAAGTCCGTCAGGTACACGTGCTCGGGGTGCTCGCTGTCCGTCCCCTCCGCGACCAGGATGTTCCCGGGTTTCACGTCCCGGTGCACCAGGTCGTGGGCGTGCGCCGCGTCCAGCGCCGAGGCCACCTGGCCCGCGATCCGGGCCGCGGTCTCCACCGGCAGCGGCCCGGTGCGGTCCAGCAGGGCGCGCAGGTCCTGTCCGGGGACGTAGCGCATCGCGATGTACAGCAGCCCGTCGGCCTCGCCCGCGTCGAAGACCGGCACGATGTGCGGGTGGTCGATCGCCGCGGCGACCTTCGACTCGTGGGCGAAGCGCTGCCGGAAGACGTCGTTGCGGGCGAGTTCGGGGGCCAGCAGCTTCAGGGCGACGGGCCGGTCCAGTCGCAGGTCCCGGGCGAGGTAGACGACCGCCATGCCGCCGCGGCCGATCTCGCTCTCCACCAGGTATCCGGCGATCTGCCTGCCACGCAGGTCGGAGGGGCGCCCGCCCAGGGGCTCGGCGGCCATCACGGCCCTCCGCTCCCGGGCGGGGTCACGATCCGCGTGGGCTCGTGTCCGACCGACGGCTCCGGCGGCTCCGGCGGCTCGGGCTCGGCCGGGACCCCGGGACCCTCGCCGACCGCGTACGTCACGAGGCCGGTGCCGTCCCCGTACATCCAGCGCCCGGTGGCCTCCTCGTACAGCCAGACGGACTCCCCGTCGACCACGATGCCGGCCCGCAGTCCCCGGGTCGCCCGCCGGAAGGCCTCGGTGTCCGCGCTCCCCGAGGCGAGGTCGGCGGCGGCCTGCCGGTAGCGCTCCAGGGCCTCGGCCCCGTGCACGAGCAGCGGCAGCGGGTCCTCGGAGCGCGACGTCGGCCGGCCGCCGGTCGGCGGCGGCTCGGGTACGGAGACCAGGAGCCGCGCGTCCACCCAGGCGGACCAGCCGTTGGCGCACAGGATCTCCCCCCACTCCCCGCGCCGGGACAGCAGTTGTACGGGCAGGAAGGGGTCCAGGGCCGCGGTCGGCCGGGAGAGGTCGGGCTCCTCCCAGGCGGACAGCCCCTCCCGGGGGACCACGTGGGTGGGGTGGAAGCCGGCGGAACCGGTCGTACTGGTCATCGGCGGCTACTTCCGCATGATCGCGGGCTCGTGGCGGCGCAGCAGCCGCAGCACCAGCACCCCGAACAGGACGGACAGGGCGACGAGCATCCCGAGGTCGAGCAGCCACACGCCCGCGCTGTGCGCGAAGAGCGGGTCGTCGGTGAGCTTTCCCGGCACGATCGCGCCGAGGTCGATGGTGCCGGCCATGGCACCGAGCGCCCACCGGGAGGGCACCAGCCAGGCGAGCTGTCCGATCACCGGTACGCCGTCGAGCTGGAGCAGGGCACCGCAGAAGACCACCTGGACGATGGCCAGGAGGACCAGCAGCGGCATGGTGACCTCCTCCTTCCGGACCAGGGCGGAGACCAGCAGGCCGAGCACCATCGCGGTGAAGGACAGCAGGGCGACGGCGAGGGTGATCTCGACGAGGGGCGGCATGAAGACCCCCTTTCCGCCGGGGGCGTTGGTGTCCACTCCGTACAGGCCGACCAGGGTGAGTACGACGGCCTGGGCGACGGTGATGGCGCCGAGCACCAGCACCTTGGACATCAGGTAGGCGGATCTGGACAGGCCGACGGCCCGTTCCCGCTGGTAGATGACGCGTTCCTTGACCAGCTCGCGCACGGCGTTGGCGGCGCCGGTCAGCACGCCGCCCACGCACAGGATGAGCAGGGCGTTGATCGCGGTCTCCGGGGTGAGCGTGCTGCCGGCCAGGGCCCTGGCCATGGCGCCCATGACGAACGGCAGCGCGATCATGATGGCGAGGAAGGTACGGTCCGCGCTGAGCGCGGCGGCGTAGCGGCGCATCAGGGTGGAGAGCTGGGAGCCCCAGCTCTGCGCCTTGGGCGGCGGGGCGGCGAAGGCGGCCGCCATGGACCGGTCCTCCGCCGACCGGGGCTGCCGCGCGGCGTCGCGTACGTACGTGCGGTACTGCGGGGAGCTGCGGTACTCCCCCGCCCAGTCCCGGTCCCGCTCGTTCTCGAAGGCTTCGAAGGCCTCGGGCCACTGGGCGAAGCCGAAGAAGGCGAGGGTCTCGTCGGGCGGTCCGAAGTACGCGATGCGCCCGCCCGGGGCGAGGACCAGCAGCCGGTCGCAGACGTCGAGGCTGAGCACGCTGTGGGTGACGACGATGACGGTGCGGCCGTCGTCGGCGAGGCCGCGCAGCATGTGCATGACCGAGCGGTCCATGCCGGGGTCGAGCCCTGAGGTGGGTTCGTCCAGGAAGAGCAGGGAGGGCTTGGTCAGCAGTTCGAGGGCGACGGAGACGCGTTTGCGCTGGCCGCCGGAGAGGGTGTGGATGGGCTGGGCGGCGCGCTGTCCGAGGCCGAGTTCGCCGATCACCTCGTCGACGCGGGCCTGGCGTTCGGCCGGGGCGGTGTCCTGCGGGAAGCGCAGTTCGGCTGCGTACGTGAGGGCGCGTCGGACGGTGAGCTGGGCGTGCAGGATGTCGTCCTGGGGGACGAGGCCGATGCGGCTGCGCAGTTCGGCGTAGTCGCGGTAGAGGTCGCGGCCGTCGTAGAGGACCGTGCCGTGGTCGGCGGGGCGCAGTCCGGTGAGGGCGCCGAGCAGGGTGGACTTGCCGGCTCCGCTGGGGCCGACGACGGCGAGCAGGCATTTGGCGCCGACGGGGAAGGAGACGTGGTCGAGGAGGGTCTTGCGGCCGTGGTCGACGGCGACGGCGAGGTCCTGGACGTCGAGGGAGACCTCGCCGGTGTCGACGTACTCCTGGAGCTGGTCGCCGACCAGGCACAGGGCGGTGTGGCCGATGCCGATGATGTCGCCCTCGGTGACGGGGGCGCGGTCGGTGCGGGTGCCGTTGAGGAAGGTGCCGTTGTGGCTGCCGAGGTCGGCGATCTCGTACGTGCCGTCGGCGAGGGCGCGCAGTTCGGCATGGCGGCGGGAGACGACGAGGTCGTCGATGACGAGGTCGTTGGCGGGGGCGCGGCCGATGCGCACGGCGGTACGGGCGGGCAGCGGGCGCACGGTGGTGGGCCGGCGGAAGGTGCCGGTGAGGGACGGGTGGGACACCGAGGACGGACGGGAGCCGCCGGCCGGAGCCGCCGAAGCGGCGGGTGCCGGGGCCGGGCCGAGCAGCAGGGCGCGCGGGCCGTCGGCCGCGCTGCCGAAGCGCAGCTCGCTGCCGGCGCCGACGCTCCAGGCGTGGATGCGGTGGCCGTCGGCCCAGGTGCCGTTGGTGCTGCCCTCGTCCTCCACGGTCCAGTGGTCGCCCTCGGGGCGCAGGATCGCGTGGTGCCAGGAGACGCGGGCGTCGTCGAGGCAGATCTCGCAGAGGGGGTCGCGGCCGACGTGGTACGTCCGGCCCGGGACCATCGCGGTGGTGCCGGCGTCGGTTTCCAGGACGAGCTCGGGCGCGGTCGGCACACCGGGGCGCTGGGCCATGTGCAGATTTTCCCACGATCCGCCCGGCTCGGCAGAGATCTACATCACCGCAGGTCAGCAGCCTCTTATGGGTAATGACAACGGTCCCCGTTGCAGCCTTTGCCCATTGCGTCACGGTGCGCTTCACTTCACGCGTCGGAACCGAACACACGGGGGACGCCATGAGTGGGCACGACCACGCGCACGACGGCCACGCGCCGCACGACCACGGCCACGGCCACGGCCACGGCCACGATCAGGCCGCCGGCCACGATCACGGCGGGCACGGCGGGCACAGCCACGGCGTCGCCGCGGACGCCGACCGCCGCTGGCTGGCCATCGCGCTCGGCCTCATCGGCGCGTTCATGGCGATCGAGGTCGTCATCGGCATCGTGGCCCAGTCGCTGGCCCTGATCTCCGACGCCGCCCACATGCTCACCGACGCCGTCTCGATCGTCCTCGCCCTGATCGCGATGCGGCTCGCGGCCCGCCCGGCGCGCGGCGGATTCACGTACGGCCTCAAGCGCGCGGAGATACTCTCCGCCCAGGCCAACGGGCTCACCCTGCTCCTGCTCGCGGTCTGGCTGGCGTACGAGGCGGTCCGGCGGCTGCTCGACCCGCCGCCCGTGGCGGGCGGGCTGGTCCTCGTGACGGCCCTCGCGGGCATCGTCGTGAACGTGGCCGCCGCCTGGTGCATCTCCAAGGCGAACCGCTCCTCGCTCGCCGTCGAGGGCGCCTACCAGCACATCCTGAACGACCTGTTCGCCTTCATCGGCACCGCCGTCGCCGGTCTGATCGTGCTCACCACGGGATTCGTCCAGGCCGACGCGATCGCCACGCTGGTGGTCGTGGTGCTGATGGTCCGGGCGGGCTACGGGCTGGTCCGCGAATCCGGCCGGATCTTCCTGGAGGCCGCCCCGGCCCACATGGACCCGGACGCGGTCGGCGACCGGCTCGTCGGGCACCCGCCGGTGACCGAGGTGCACGACCTGCACATCTGGACCATCACCTCCGGGCAGGCGGCGCTGTCCGCGCACGTCCTGGTCGAACCGGCCGGCGACTGCCATGCCGTACGGCGCGACCTGGAGCGGCTGCTGGAGAAGGAGTACGGGATCACGCACACCACCCTCCAGGTGGACCACGTACAGGAGGCCCTGCTCACGGTCGGACGGCCGGGCGAGGACCCGGCCGACCCGCATTGCGCCGACGCGCACGGCCCGGTGCACCGGCAGGGCCCGCACGACCACTGAGGGGCCCGTGCACGGGGCATATATGGACGCATGACACAGAAGCGCAGCGCCGGACTGCTCCTGTTCCGCCAGGCCGCCGAGCCCGCCGGCTCCCCCGACGACGGCATCGAGGTGCTCCTCGGCCATATGGGCGGCCCGTTCTGGGAGCACAAGGACGACGGGTCCTGGGCCATCCCCAAGGGCGAGTACGAGGAGGACGAGGCCCCGATCGACGCGGCCCGGCGGGAGTTCACCGAGGAGATCGGCCTGCCGCCGCCGGAGGGCCCGTACCTCCCGCTGGGCGAGCTGCGGATCCCCGGCGGCAAGCTGGTGACGATCTGGGCGGTACGGGCGGACCTGGATCCGGCGCTGATGGTGCCCGGGACCTTCACGATGGAGTGGCCTCCGCACTCGGGTCGGACGCAGGAGTTCCCCGAACTGGACCGGGTGGCCTGGTTCACTCCCCCCGTGGCCAAAACCAAGCTGATTGCCTCTCAAATCCCCTTCCTGGAGAGGCTGTTGGGGCTGCCGCGAGGTTGACCCGACCTTGACTTGCCAACAAACCCCGCCTGCGTGGACATTGCACATATGACGAACGTCGTGCTGGTGGGAACCCTGGACACCAAGGGTGTCGAGTACGGCTGGCTGCGCGAGAGGCTGCTGCGCACCGGCGTCGAAGTGATCATGATCGACACAGGAATCATGGGCGATCCCCGGGTGCCCGCGGACGTACCGCGCGAAGCGGTGGCCCGGGCAGCGGGAACGGAGCTGTCGGAACTACGTGCGGCCGCCGACCGGGGCGCGGCCGTGACGGCGATGGCCAAAGGTGCCGAGGCGACGCTGTTACGCCTGCACGCCGAGGGCCGGCTGCACGCGGTGCTCGCCATAGGCGGCAGCGGCGGCACCTCCATCGCCACCCGGGCCATGCGCGCGCTGCCGCTCGGCGTGCCGAAGCTGATGGTCTCGTCCATGGCGTCCGGGGACGTGGCCCCGTACGTCGGATCCTCGGACATCACGATGATGTACAGCGTGGTGGACATCGCGGGGATCAACAGCATCTCCGCGCCGGTCATGGCGAACGCGGTCGAGGCGGCCGCGGGCATGGCCAAGGCCTTCGAACGGGCCTCCCGGGAGCTGCGCCGCCCGGCCCGGCTGGGCGCCGGCTCCCGCCCGCTGATCGCCGCGAGCATGGCGGGCGTCACCACGACCGGTGTGGACGCCGCCCGCGAGAGACTGACCGAACTCGGCTACGAGGTACTGGTCTTCCACGTCAGCGGCACCGGCGGCCGCACCCTGGAGACCCTGGCCGGCCAGGGCATCTTCGCGGGCGTCCTCGACCTCACGCTCAGCGAGCTCGCCGACGACCTGTGCGGCGGCATCCTCACTGCCGGACCCGACCGGCTCAGCGCCGCCGGGCGGGCCGGGATTCCGCAGGTGGTGAGCCTCGGGGCGCTGGACATGGTGAAGTTCGGCCCACTGGAAACCCTGCCCGAACGGGCCCGCTACCGCCGGGTCCACGTACACAACCCGTCCATCACGGTGGTCCGTACGACCCCCGCCGAATGCGCGGAGCTCGGCCGCCGGGTCGCCGCGAAACTGCGCGCCGCGACCGGTCCCACGGCCGTCTGCGTCCCGCTCCGCGGACTGTCCACGCTCGGCGCCCCGGGCGGCACCTACCATGACCCGGACGCGGACCGGGCCCTGTTCTCGGCGCTGCGCGAGGGGCTGCGGGGCAGTTCCGCCCGGCTCTACGACTACGACACCCACATCAACGACCCGGACTTCGGGAGAGCGGCGGCCGACCGGCTGCACACCATGATCGGCGCGGCGCGGGCCGCGGCGTGACCCCCTGACGACCCGTGTACAGCCCCCGTAAAACCGCCCTGACCACCGTGTGAAATGCTCCGCGCGGTTGGGAACCGGCCGTGGCGGAAACCGTGTCCCTGGGTGTGGCCGCTCGGCGGGAACGGGCAGCCCGGGGCCCGGCGGGCCCGGTGACGCGGGCGACAAGGACACGGGGACGGGGGCATGACGATGAAGAACGCGTGGACGGTGCCCGGCTATGCGCAGGTCCGGGAGCTCGGCTCGGGCGGCAGCGGCCGCGTGGTCCTCGCCGTCCACGAGGCCACGGGCACGCCGGTCGCGGTGAAGTACCTCAGCGACCGGCTGCGCGAGGACCCGGCGTTCGTCGCGGAGTTCCGGGCCGAGGCCCGCCTCCTCGGTGGCCTGGACACCCCGTACGTGGTCCGGTTGTACGAGTACGTGGAGGCGCCCGCCGGCGCCGCCATCGTCATGGAGCTGGTCGACGGGATCTCCCTGCGCGCCCTGCTGAAGCAGACAGGGCAGGCCGGTCCCGAGGCCGCGCTGGTGGTGCTGAAGGGCTCTCTGCTGGGCCTGGCCGCGGCGCACCGGGCGGGCGTGGTCCACCGCGACTACAAGCCCGAGAACGTCCTGGTCTCCGCCGACGGCTCCTCGAAGCTGGTGGACTTCGGGATCGCGGCGCGCCGCGGTACGACGCCCGGGGTGGCCGGCACCCCGGCCTACATGGCCCCCGAGCAGTGGCAGGGCCGCCCGGCCTCGCCCGCGGCGGACGTGTACGCGGCGACGGCGACCTTCTTCGAATGCCTGACCGGCCGTAAGCCGTTCGCGGGGGAGAACTTCGCGGAGCTCGCGGTCCAGCACATAGAGGCGCCCGTCCCGGAGACCGAGGCCCCGGAGCCGGTCCGCCCGCTGATCCGGCGGGGTCTGGCCAAGGCCCCGGAGGAGCGGCCGGAGAACGCCGAGGCGTTCGTGGCGGAGCTGGAGGACGTGGCGCTCGCCGCGTACGGGGCCGGCTGGGAGGAGCGCGGGCAGCGCAAGCTGGCGGCGCTGGCCGCGCTGCTGCCCCTGCTGTTCCCCTCCGCGGGCGCCCCGGCCGCGGGAACCACGGCGGTGGCGACGACCACGATCGCGGCGCCGTCACGCTGGTCCCCGGGCCGGCGCGGGCTGATCGCGGGCGGCGCGGCCCTGGTCCTCGGCGTCCTGATGGCGCTCACCTACAGCGCGGCCGGCGGGGAGGCCGGCGGGGCCGCCGCGCTCAACGCGTTCGCCACGTCGAGCGCGAGCCCGGGCGGTGGGGGCCCGTCGCCGGCGCCGGGCCCGAGCACGTCGGCGAGCCCCTCGCCGTCCGCTTCCCCTTCCCCGTCCCTGTCCCCGTCCGCGTCCGCGTCCGCGTCGCCGTCCTCCACTCCGAGCCCGAGCTACTCGCCGGTGGTGACGCCCACGGTCACGGCGCCGACGACCGCTCCGCCCACCACTGCGCCGCCTTCGCCGAAGCCGACGGTGGTCGTCGGCGCGGTGTCCGTCACCGTCCGCCAGACGGGCAACTCCATCGGCCAGGCGACGGTGTCCGTCGAGGCGAAGGGCACCGCGCCGGTGACGGTGGTGCTCGAATGGTTCACGGGTGACGTGGAGGGGCGGCTGGGCAAGCCGGACGGCGCCGCGGACGCCCTGACCTACCAGCCGGGCGCCGCCGCGCCGCTCGTCAAGACCCACACCTTCTCCGGTACGGGCTGCTACTGGGGCGTGCGCGCCACCACCAAGCCCGCCGCCGGCAACGGTTCCTCGACCAGCCAGGTCTTCATCAGGCGGTGCACGATCTCATGAGCGACAGCGACGACGACTACAGCGCCACCGTCCTCGGCAGCCACTGGTTCAGCGGGCCGCAGCAGACCCGGCCCCAGCCGCAGGTTCCGCATCAGGAGGCCGTGCCCGACCGGGTCGAGGGCTCGGTCCTGAGGTTCGGACCCGGGGTGACGGCCGCCATGCCGGCCCCCTTCCCCGTGATCGCGGAACCGGTGCCGCCCCGCCGTCGGCGCGGGGAGTGGCGGCGGTACACCCTGGCCGCCGTGATCCTGCTCGTGGTGCTCGCGTACCTGGCCTGGCAGCGGTACGGACCCGCCCTCGAAGTACGGGACGTGACGGTCGCCACCGCCGACCCGCAGGGTCCCGGCTGCGACTCGACAGCCGATGTGGTGGCCGTCGTACGGACCAACGGGCGGCCGGGGACCCTCACGTACCGGTGGATCCGCTCCGACGGCACGCAGTCGGAGCAGCTCACCGAGCGGGTGCCGCGCGGGCGGAAGGAGGCCCGGCTGCACCTGCTGTGGACCTTCCAGGGCCGGGGCACGTACGGGGCCGAGGCGAAGCTCCAGCTGGTCTCGCCCGGGCAGCGCACCGCGGCGACGCAGTTCACGTACCGCTGCGCGGGCTAGCGGAGGGCGGGCAGCGGGACCATCGGCACCGTCCTTCCGGCCGGGGCGGCCGCCTCAGCGCTGGCCGTCCGGCCGAGGCGCGCGCACCCCGCCCGCTGGTTGACTCGTAGGCGTTGACGAGGGCTCAGGGACGCCCTCCGGCACCCCTGCGCGTCACGTTCCAGCCGGCGAACACCCCAACCGGAGCGTGGCCGTCCCGCACGGATGCCAGTCCGCGCGGGAGGCCCGCAGCCGCTTTGGGGAGTGGCTGCGGGCCATCCTGCCGACCTGTCCGTGGCAGGCCGGGTCCGTGCCCCGTTTTCCCGGACGTTCCGGAGTTCTCAGAACCTGGCGTGAGCGGTGATGTCCGCCTCGAACTCCCCCGTCATCGCCGGGGTCACCGTCGGCCGGCACTGCGCGACCGCCGCCAGGTAGTCCTGCGTGGAGGCGCCGAGCTGGGCCGCCGCCGCTCCGCGCGCCCCCACCGCCTCCAGATCCCGCTCGAACGACACCTGCGCCGCGATCCGCGCCGCGTGCTCGATGTCGGCCGGGGTGAACAGCTCGCTCGCCGCCACCAGAGCCGCCACGTCCACGTCGGTGCGGCCCGCCGTGTAGCGGGACCAGATCGCGGCGCGCGCCCCGGCGTCCGGGGTGCCGATCGGGATCAGGTAGTCGAAGCGCCCGGGCCGCAGGAACGCCGGGTCCAGGGAGCGGATGGAGTTGGTGGCGCACACCAGCAGCCGTTCGTCGCCCTCCCGGAATCCGGGGATCAGCTTCAGCAGCTCGTTGGTGACCCCGTGGATCCCGCCGGGCTGCGCGGGCTCGGTGCGTACGGGGGCGATCTCCTCGACCTCGTCGATGAAGACGAGGACCCGCTCCAGCTCGGCGATGCGGGCGAACGCGTCGCGCAGCGCGGTGGCCAGGTTGCCCTCGTCGGCGAGGCGGGAGGGCAGCAGTTCCACGAACGGCCAGCCGAGCCGGGAGGCGATGGCCCGGGCGAAGGTGGTCTTGCCGGTGCCGGGCGGGCCGAAGAGGGTGATGGCGCGCGGCGGCCGCACCCCGTGAGCGGCGGCCCGCTCGGGCTCGGCGAGCGGGAGCACGACGCGCCGTTCTATGAGGTCCTTCTCGTGTTCCATTCCGGCGACCTTGGTCCACAGGTCATTGGGCAGGAAGCGGCCGCCGAGGTCGTCGAGGAGGCCGGCCGCCGGTCCGTGCAGCGGCTCGGTCTTCTCGAAGTAGGCGACGGCGGGCTGGCGCGTGTACCCCGCGTTGAGCAGGCCCTCGCCCAGCAGGTCCTCCTCGGGCAGGACGTACGCGATCCGCCCGACGCGGGCGGCGATCAGCCGCCGCTCCAGCTCGACGAGGAGGGCGCTGGCCAGGCCGCGGCCGCGCCAGCCTGCGGCGATCGCGATCCGCATGACCCAGGCCCGCTCGCCGGTGACGCAGGCGAGGGCCGCGCCGATCGGGACGCCCTGGTGGACGGCGACCACGCAGGGCTGCCGGTCGGTGAGGGCGCTGATGCACTCGGCGAGCGAGAAGACGGATTCCTGGCCGAGTTCGGCCGTGGTGTCGATCAGGTGGACGACAGCGGCGAGATCGCTCTCGCGGTAGTCGTGGATGAGCCAGTTCACCGGGTACCGCCCCTCGTTCGTGCTCCTGCGGCGAGGCTAGGGGCGGGCGGGCCCTGCGATCACGCTCCGCGGTGCACAACAGCCGGTCCGGAAGTCCTCCGCCGCGTCCATAGACTGGTGCCTTCCGCCGAACGCCAGACCGAGGATTCCAGCACCTTCATGCTTTGCCACATACCCCCGGCCCGACGCGGGCCCCTCATCCGGCTGCTCCCCTTCCTGTGGACCGTCGCCCTCGGCCTGTGGGGGCTCTCGCGGCAGGACAGCGTGTGGCGGGACGAGGCGGCGACCTGGCAGGTGGCCGGGCGGTCGGCGGGCGAGATCGTGGACATGCTCGGCAATGTCGATGCCGTGCACGGGCTGTACTACCTGTTGATGCACGGGCTCTTCGAGCTCTTCGGGGCGAGTACGACCACGCTGCGGCTGCCGTCGGTCCTGGCGGTGGCGGCCGCAGCGGCGTGCGTGGCCGTGATCGGGCGGCGGCTGGCCGGGTTCTGGGCGGGGCTGGGCGGCGGGCTGGCGCTCGGGCTGCTGCCGGCCGTGCAGTTCTACCTCCAGGAGGGCCGGCCGTACGCGCTGGTCGCGGCCGGTGCCGGGCTCTCCACGCTGCTGCTGGTGTCACTGCTGTCCGTCCCGTCCGGGCCGGGGCGGCGGGCCTGGCCGCGGTGGACGGCGTACGCGGTCACGGTGCTGGTGTGCGCGCTGCTGAACTGGCTGTCGCTGCTGGTCCTGCCCGCGCACGCGGCGACGCTGTGGTGGGTGCGGGCCGGGCGCGGTGTGTGGCTGCGCTGGGCGGCGTACGGGGCCTGCGCGGTCGCGGGGGCGCTGCCGCTGGTGCTGTTCAGCCGGAGCCAGTCCGATCAGGTGTCCTGGATACCGCCGCTGACCTGGCACATGATGATCGGCCCGGCGATCCTGCTGGCCGTCGGCGGTCTCGGGGCCTGGCTGGACCGGCCGCGCGCGGGCCGGCTCTCGGCGGCCGCGGTGGGGCTGCCGCTGTTGGCGGTGCCGCAGCTGGGTCTGATCGGGATCTCGCTGGTCCAGCCGCTGTTCCTGGACCGGTACGTGCTGTTCAGCATGGTGGGTCTGGCCCTGCTGATCGGGGCGGGGCTGGGGGCGGCGGTACGGGCGGCCCGGCCCCGGTTCCCGAGGGCGGCGGACCTGCTCGTGCCGGGCGTGGTCGGGGTCGCGGTGCTGGCGCTGCTGCCGGTGGAGCTGGGCAAGCGGGCTCCGGCCAGCCGGGTCGACGACGTACTGGCGGTGGCCGGGGAGGTGGCCCGCCTGGGGCGGCCCGGGGACGCGGTGCTGTTCGTGCCGGCTGCCCGGCGGGACACGGCGCTGGTCTCGCCGGGGGCGTTCGCGGGGCTGGCGGACGTGGCCCTGGAGCGCAGCCCGGTGGCCTCGGCCACCCTCAAGGGCGAGGAGGCCGACCCGGCGCGGATCCGGGAGGCGCTGCTCCGGCAGTCGCGGGTGCTGCTGGTGACGGACGCGGCAAAGGTGGCGAAGCCCTCGGGGGCCGCCCGGGACGCGGCGAAGGCGGCGGTGCTGAAGGAGCGCTTCACGGTGGTGGAGGACCGCCAGATCCGGGGCCGCCGAGTCACGGTGTACGAGCGCCGGTAGGCCCTCTCACGCGGCTCGGGGGTGGGCCGCCTCGGTGTGGGAGTCCAGCCAGGACAGCGAGGCGCGGGCCAGGTCCGGCCAGCCGTGGTCGACGGTCAGGGAGTGGCCGCGGTCCTCGAAGCACTGGTACTCGGTCGTCGCGTGCGAGTGGCGGTACTGCTTGTAGGTCGAGCGGGTCAGCAGGTCCGGGACGGTGTGGTCGAGCCTGCCGGACAGCAGGAGCAGCGGGCCGCGGGTCTCGTTGCCGGTGTCGACCTCGGCCGGCGAGTGCGGGGTGAAGTTGCCGAGCGCGAGCTGGAACAGCGGCCGGGCGGTGCTCGGGATGGTCCACTCGTCGTACAGCTCCTCGGACTCCTCCTCGGAGACGGCGTTGGCGAAGCCGTAGCGGAACTGCTCGCGGTTGAGCGAGACGGACCGGCGGGTGTTGCCCGGGTTGTGCAGGACGGCGAACGTCGACTTGGCCTGGGCCGGGGCGATGGCCTTGACGCCCTTGATCTGGCCGGGGCAGATGGCGACGGCCGCCTCGGCGAGGCCCTGGCCGAGCAGGTGCTGGGCGATGAACCCGCCGACCGAGTGCCCCACGAGGACGGGCCGGGCGGGCAGGGCGCGGATCACCCTGGCGTGCGCGTCGGAGATCTCGACGAGTCCGACCCCGGCCTGGTCGTCGGGCCGGCGGCGGGCCTCGGCGACGGTGTCGGGGATCCCGGGCCACTCCGGCAGGACGGGCTCGTACCCGGCTTCGCGGAAGGCGTCGGCCCACCCCTCCCAGCTCGTGGAATGCAGCCAGAGGCCGTGGATGAACACCACGGGCGTGCGGTGCTGTGCGGTCATGGCGGGACACCTCCTGGACCCCCCTGCCGCCTCTGCCAGTCTCGCCCGCGCGGCGCACGGCCGCCTGCGGAGCCCGAAACCACGGCACGTGCACGGAGCCCCGATTCACAGGACATTCATATGGAATACCGGGCTCAGGGCATAGCTTCGGTGGGGAGGCTCGGTGCATGATCCCGCGCATGCTTCCCCGACCGGCCCACGGCCCCCGCACCCGGCGGGCGTCCCGGATCCTGCTGGCGCTGGCCGCGATGGCCGCGCTGCTGAGCATGGACCTGCCCGACGCGGCGGCCGTGCCGCCGCTGGGGGTCACCGCCGAGGCCGGGTCCGACCCGACGGCGAACCGGGTCGGCGCCCTGTTCGCGGGCTCCCTCGACGGCGGGCACTTCTGCACCGCGGCCGTGGTGCACAGCGACGACCGCGATGTGATCGCCACGGCCGCGCACTGCCTGGACAACCCGGACACCACCGTGTTCGCGCCGGGCTACCGGGACGGCAGGGCCCCGTACGGGGTGTGGAAACTGACGGGCGTGTCCCTCGCCCCGGCCTGGACGGACGGGAAGGACCCGGACGCGGACGTCGCCTTCGCGACGGTCGCCCCGGCGGACGGCGGCACGGCGCGCATCGAGGACGCGGTGGGCGGCTTCCCGGTGGCCACCGAACAGCCGGACGAGGTGACGGTGACGATCCTCGGCTACCCCAGCGGCGACGAGGCCCCGCTGCGCTGCGCGAACGCCACGAGCCTGTTCTCCGAGACCCAGCGCCGGATCGACTGCCCGGACCTCAGCGGCGGCACGAGCGGCAGCCCCTGGCTGGCGGACGGCGCCCTGGCCGGCGTCCTCGGCGGCTACGAGGGCGGCGGCACGGTCCCGGAGGTCTCGTACAGCGCGGTCATGGACGACCAGGCCCTGGAGCTCTACCGCGAGGCGGCCGTCTCCGCCGGCTGACCCTCCGTACCGCCTTCGGACGCCTGGCGCTGCTCCGCCCGGAAACCGGCGACGGGCGCGAACCAGGTCGGGTCCTCGCGCTGGGCGCGGTGGATGCGGTCCACCGCGAAGGGTTCCAGCGGGGGCAGGGCGTCCACCTCGAACCAGGCCACCTCCAGTGACTCGCTGTCGTTGACGCGGGCCTCGCCGCCGGTGGCGCGGCAGCGGAAGGTGATGTCCTGGAACTGGCAGACGTCGCCGTTCGGGTAGGTGATCGGCTCCAGCATCTGGACCAGCACCACCCGCTCCGGGACGCAGTGCACCGCCGTCTCCTCGTACACCTCGCGCACCGCCGTCTGCGCGGGCTGTTCCCCCGGCTCCGCGATCCCGCCGACCACGGACCAGTGGCCGGTGTCCGAGCGGCGGCCGAGCAGCACCCGCCCCTCGTCGTCGAAGACGATGGCGGTGACCCCGGGCAGCAGGAGCAGCTGGTTCCCGGCGGAGGTGCGGATCTGGCGGATGAACTCGGGTGTGGTCATCCTCCGACCCTACGAGGCCGCGCGCACCGACGGGGCGGGGGCGGTGCGGGGCAGGGCGGTGCGGTCCCCCGGGTCGGCCCTCAGGCGGCCGTCCGGCGGGACCGGACCCGGCGGGCGAGGGTCCAGCCGAGGCCGCCCGCGGCGACCAGGAGCAGCAGGTACTCCGGCAGCGGGCCGTAGCGGGTGGCCGGGGTCTGCGTGGAGCGCAGCGGGATCTCGGCGACGAGCGCGTCGGCCGTGAACATCTTCGTCTGCCGGACGATCTCCCCGTCGGGGCGGATCACGGCGCTGACACCGCTGGTGACGGGCACGAGCACGGTACGGCTGTGCTCGACCGCGCGCACCCGGTCCATCGCGAGCTGCTGGTACGTCATCTGCGAGCGGCCGAACGTGGCGTTGTTGCTCGGTACGGCGATCACCTGCGCACCGTCCTGGACCGTGGAGCGCACGGCGTCGTCGAAGGCGGCCTCGAAGCAGGTGACCATGCCGACCGCGCTGCCCGCCATGGCGAAGACGCCCGGCTCCTTGCCGGGGCCGAAGTCGCGCTGCACCCGGTCGACGTCCGAGCTGAAGAGCCGGACGAAGGACCGCATCGGGATCCGCTCGCCGAAGGGCTGGATCTTGCGCTTGTCGTACGTGTCGACGGGCCCCTTGACCGGGTCCCACAAGATCATCGTGTTGCGCAGCGGCCCGGTCTCCGGGGCCAGCACGGAGCCGATCGCGACCGGCACGCCGATCGCCTTGACCGCGTTGTCGATGACCCCGTACGCGTCGGGCTGGGTGTACGGGTCGATGTCGGAGGAGTTCTCCGGCCAGACCACGAAGTCGGGCTTCGGGACGCGGCCGGCCTTGACGTCCGCGGCGAGCTGGAGCGTGCGGTTGGCGTGGTTGTCGAGGACCGCGCGGCGCTGGGCGTTGAAGTCGAATCCGGCGCGCGGGACGTTGCCCTGGACGACGGCGGCCACCGCGGTGCCCTCCTCGGCGGCGTCCGAGACCAGCGGCCGGGCGGCCAGGGCCCCGGCGAGCGGGGCGGCCACGGCGGTCGCGGCGAGCAGCGCGGCGGTGGCCCGCCGGGTGTCGATGCCGACGCGCAGCGCCTCGTAGAGCCCGAATCCGCACAGGGCCACGGCGAAGGAGAGCAGCGGGGTGCCGCCGAGGGCGGCGAGCGGGAGGAAGACGCCGTCGGCCTGGCCGAAGGCGAGCTTGCCCCAGGGGAAGCCGCCGAAGGGGGCCCGGGCGCGCAGCGCCTCGCCGGCGATCCAGACGGCCGCGCCCCACAGGGGCCAGGCGGGGAGCCGGCTGACGAGGGCGATCCCGAGGCCGGTGAGGCCGATCAGGAGGGCTTCGAGGGTGGCGAGGGCCAGCCACGGGACCGGGCCGACGCCCTCGCTGGTCCAGATGAGCAGCGGCAGCAGGAAGCCCAGGCCGTGCAGGAAACCGAGGCCGAAGCCGGCGCGGGCACGTCGGCCGCGGAGGCAGGCGCCGAGCAGGGCGAGGGCGAAGGGGGCCAGCCACCACAGCGGGCGGGGCGGGAAGCTCAGGTAGAGCAGCACGCCGGAGCCGACGGCCAGGGCGGCGCGCACCGGCCAGGCGGCCGCCCACCGTCGGGGGGACGCGGCCAGGGTTGCGAGTTCCGCTTCTCCGTCGACACCGGGGCCGGGCTCTGCGGTGACACTGCTGCTCATCTGCCGGAGTGTACGTGCCCGCCCGCAGGCAGCGGGAGAACCCTCAGTGGGCAAGTGCGCGCAGGTGGGTGCGGATGACCCGGACCGCGTTCTCGGCGTCGTCGACGGTGACGGTGAACACCTTGCCGTCGCCGAGCCGCAGCTCCACTCCCTCGCCGCGCCGGACGATCACGGCGGTTCCCCTTTCGGGCCGCCAGCGGTAACCCCAGCCGCCCCACTGCTGGGGGGTGATCCGGGGAACGAACTCGGCGGAGGCCACCTCCGCGAGCCGGATCTTGCGGCGCGGCAGCCCGATGTGGCCGCAGCGGACCTCCATGGCCTCGGCGTCGACGGTGACGGCGACGTACACGAAGGCGAGCGTGCCGTAGAGGATCAGCAGTCCGACGGCGAGGCAGCCGATCACGGACATCAGCAGCGGGACGACGCCGGAGGTCCAGTTCGAGTCGACGGCGAGCTCGACGCCGAGCGCGAGGCAGGCCGCGCCGGCCGCCGCGAGCAGCCATTGCACGCGGTTGGAGGCCCGTCCCGTCCACAGCGGACCCGGGGGGTGAACCGTCATGTGTAGCAGCGTACTCACGTTCCGCATGTGCGCCACTGCCTCTCGCCCGCGCGGCGCGGACGCGCCGTAGGGCGTCTGCCCGGCCTTGACCTCAAGCAAACTTGAGGTCCTACGTTCGCCCTCATGAGCACACACGAGGCAGACCAGAAGGCCGTACAGACCGTCCCGGACCGCTACCGCACGGCGGTGGTGGCGCACATCATGGTGGCCGACGCGCCGGCCGCACTCTCCTTCTACCGACGGGCCTTCGACGCCGTCGAGGACTTCCGGCTCGACCACCCCGAGGGCGGGGTGATCCATGCCGAGATACGCATCGCCGGGGCCACCCTGATGCTCGGCGACGTCTCCGAAGGGCCGTTCACCGCCCCGTCGGCACTGGGCGGCACCACGGCCGCGCTGCACGTGTTCGTACCGGACGTGGACGCCCTCGTACGGGCGGCTGTGACCGAGGGCGCGGAGCTGCTCCAGCCGCCGGCCGACCAGTTCCACGGCGACCGGACCGCCATCCTCCGGGACCCGTTCGGGCATCTGTGGGTGTTCCTGACCCACCTGGAGGACGTGTCCTGGGACGAGCTGGAGGGCCGGCTGACGGACGCGTGACCCCCGGCGGATTCAGCCGCCGGGCAAGGGGCCGACGAGCGCGTCGCACAGGGCGGGGCGGGGCGGGGCCGGGCCGGGCATGAAACGGTGCGGGCTCCGCGAGGCGAAGGCGACGCGCTGGGTACGGCGGCGCTCGCGGTCGTACGCGCGCAGGGCGGCGGGCAGGGCGGCCCGCTCGTGGGCGGCGACCGCGCGGGGCAGGGGTTTCGGCGTCGAGGGGGGCGGTACAGGCCTCCTGGCCGAGGTGGGGCGTCACGGCGTGGGCCGCGTCGCCGACCAGGGCCGTGCCGGCGCAAGCGGGCGGGCGGGCGCGGACCGACGCACCGGGCCGTCTCCCTGGAGGGCTTCGCACGCGGTGTACTGGCCTGCACATGCCCCGAACCGCCGAGGAGGAATTGTGATCACTCGACTCGACCGCGCCGTGGGCGCCGTTCTGGGCTCGGCCGTCGGAGACGCCCTCGGTGCGCCCTACGAGTTCGGGCCCGCCGGGGAACTGACCGCGCGCGGCCAGGAGATGCGCGGGGGCGGCGGCTGGGATCCGGGCGAGGCGACCGACGACACGCAGATGGCGGTCCTGGTCGGCGAGTCCCTCCTGGAGCACGGCGGCCTCGAACTCCCCGACGTCTTCGGGCGGTTCCAGCGCTGGGCGGCGGCCGAGCCCAAGGACATCGGCCTCCAGACGGAGTACGTGCTGACGAGCGGCGACGCCTGGGACCTGGCCGCCGCACTGCACTTCCAGATCAACGCGCGGGCGGCGGGCAACGGTTCCCTGATGCGGGCCTCCACCTCGGCCGTGTACTTCGCCGCCGAGGGGCGGGCGGGGACGATGGACGCCGCCCGGCGGATCGCGGCCCTGACGCACGGCGACGGGGCTGCCTGGGAGGGTACGGCCGTACTGCACGAGCTCGTACGGGTGATGCTCGACGGGGGCGATCCGCTGGCCGCGCTGCCCGAAGTGCTCGACGCGGTGCACCCGGAGCACCGCGCTCGATACGGGGTCGTCCTCGGCCCCGACTGGCATCCGGGGCTGGCCACCGAGTTCAACGGGGCGGTGTGGCCCTGCCTGGGCTCCGCGGTGTGGGCGCTGCGGACGACCACCGGGTTCGCCGGGGCCGTACGGGCCGCCGTGGACCTGGGCGGGGACACCGACACGGTGGCGGCGGTCACCGGCACCCTCGCCGGGGCCCGCTACGGCCAGGCGGCGATCCCGCCGGAGTGGACGGCTCCGCTGCACGTACCGCTGCCCGGGTACGGGGACCGGGTGCTGGACGCGGACGGGCTGCGCGCGCTCGCTCGGTCGCTGGCGGGCCGGACGTAGCGCTTGCGGGGTCAGCGCCCGACGGCCGCGCCCTCGCCCGCGAGCAGCCGCCCTTCGGCGTACCCGAGTGCGGCGGCGGGGAGCGTGCCCTCCTCCCCGCTGAGCAGGACGGTCAGGGTTCCGGTACGCGGCAGGCCCGGTTCGGGGAGGGCGCCGAGACGGCGCAGCGCCTGTACGGCGACGGCCTCGGCGGAGCCGTGGTAGCGGAGCTCGGCGCCGCCGGTCCGCTCGGCCAGGGCGGCCCGGATGGGCACCTCGACGAGCTCGTAGTGCGTGCAGCCGAGGACGACGTCGGTGACATCGGCCGGGGTCAGCGCGGCGGCCGCGGCAACGGCGGCCGCGACGGCGCTGTCGTCCCCCGCCTCGACGGCGTCGGCGAGTCCAGGGCAGGGCACCTCGGTGACCCGGGCCCCGGTGGCGAAGTCACGGATCAGCCCGCGCTGGTAGGGGCTGCCGGTGGTGGCGGGGGTGGCCCAGATGGCCACGCGCCCGCCCGGGGCGGCGGCGGGCTTGATCGCCGGCACGGTCCCGATCACCGGGATCCCGGGTTCGAGCTCGGCCCGGAGGGCGGGCAGGGCGTGCACGGTGGCGGTGTTGCAGGCCACGATCAGGGCATCCGGCCGGTGCCCGGCGGCGGCCCGGGCCACACCGAGGGCCCGCCCGGTCAGATCGGCGGGCGTACGAGGCCCCCAGGGCATGCCGGCGGGGTCGGAGGAGAGGACCAGATCGACGTCGGGCCGCAGCCGCCGCATCGCGGCAGCCGCCGCGAGGAGGCCGATCCCGGAGTCCATGAGGGCGATCTTCACCTGGTCACCTTAATGGAAGCCCGCCCCCCGAGACCCGCCGACCCCGACCCGACGGACCCCGCGCCCACCCCACGGCCACCCCGCCGCCTCGCCCAAATCCACGACACCCCCCTCCATCTTCGGCACACTGCCCGCATGGGCCTTCTCTGCGCCGCCTGCGCTTCCCTCGCCACCTGGATCTGGCTCACCTTCGCCCAGGGCATGTTCTGGCGGACCGACGTGCGGCTCCCGCCGCGCGGCGCCCCCGACCGGTGGCCGTCCGTCGCCATCGTGGTCCCGGCCCGGGACGAGGCCGAGGTGCTGCCGTGCAGCCTGCCCTCTCTCATCGCCCAGGACTATCCCGGCGAAGCCGAGGTCATCCTGGTCGACGACGGCAGCACCGACGGCACCGGCGACCTCGCCCTGCGGCTGGCCCGGGAGCACCCCGGACTGCCCCTCACCCTCACCTCCCCCGGCGAGCCGGAACCCGGCTGGACCGGGAAGCTGTGGGCGCTGCGCCACGGCATCGCGCTCGCCCGGACCGCCCACGCCACCGAGCCCGAGTACCTCCTGCTGACCGACGCCGACATCGCGCACGAGCCCGACAGCCTCCGCGAGCTGGTCGCGGCCGCGACCAGCGCCGAGCTCGACCTCGTCTCGCAGATGGCCCGCCTGCGTGCCGTCAGCCCCTGGGAGCGGCTCGTCGTACCGGCCTTCGTCTACTTCTTCGCGCAGCTCTACCCGTTCCGCCGGATCAACCGCCCGACCGGGCGGACCGCCGCCGCCGCCGGCGGCTGCGTGCTGCTGCGCACCGAGGCCGCCGTACGGGCCGGCGTGCCGGATTCGATCCGGCACGCCGTCATCGACGACGTCTCCCTCGCCCGCGCCGTCCGTCGCTCGGGCGGCCGGATCTGGCTGGGACTCGCGGAGCGGGTGGACAGCGTGCGCCCGTACACCGGGCTCGGGGACCTGTGGCGGATGGTCTCGCGCAGCGCGTACGCGCAACTGCGCCACCAGCCGCTGCTGCTGGCCGGGACGGTGGCCGGGCTCGTGCTCGTCTACCTCGTCCCCCCGGCCGCCCTCCTCGCGGGGCTGGCGACGGGGCATGCCGCCACCGCCTGGGCGGGCGGGCTGGCCTGGCTGCTGATGGCGGGCACCTATCTGCCGATGCTGCGCTATTACCGGCAGCCCGCAGCACTCGCGCCACTCCTTCCGCTCACGGCCCTCCTGTACCTCCTGATGACCGTCGACTCCGCCGTTCAGCACTACCGGGGCCGCGGCGCCGCATGGAAGGGCCGAACCTATGCCCGCCCGAGTGACGCCTGAAACGGAAAACCACCCCCCGACCACCCCCGTTACCGATGTCATCCCAGGTCACCGCATTGTGACGCTACGTCAGCGGCAAGTCGGTGCAACAGCCAACCAGTGAGTACGAGTAGGAGCAACCCGGGGCGGAAGTGGCGAAAACGTGCACGTGAACACGAAGTGAAGGGTGTGGCTCTGACCTGGGAATATGCAGGTCAGCGCGGTGTTCGTCACACCTCGCTATGGACCCGGTGAAGTCGTGGGCTTAACTTAGGTCCCATGACCTCCCCCCGCTCCACTTATGGCGGCGGTTACTACTCCGCGCCCTCCTTCCCGGACACCCCCATCTACGACTCCCTCGTCGCCGAACGCGGCACCCCGCAGATCGCCCCGATCCGCGTTCCGGCCGCGTACGACTCCCCCAGCTCCGGCTATTCGAGCGGCGGGTACCTCCCGGCCCTCGCCTCGTCGCTGCCCGCCCTGCCGGCCGCACTGCCCCCGGCCATGCCGCAGCAGCAGGCCCCGGCGTACGGGTACCCGTACCAGCAGCAGGCACCCGCACCGATGCCCCTGCAGCAGGCGCCCGCTCCGTACATCCCGCAGCAGCAGCCGGCCGTGGCCCGCGCGGGCTACATGCAGCAGGCCCAGCCGCAGCAGCCCCGGCCGGTGGCCACGGGCACCGGGTACGAGGCGATGCGTCCGGCCGCACCGCGCCCGATGCAGGTTCCGGCTCCGGTTCCGGCCGCCTCGTACGAGGACCCGTACGGCCGCCCGTACCAGGGGCGCGGCTACTGACGGAGCCGGTACTGACAGATCCGGGGACGCTCACCAGCGCGGGCGCGGGGGCTCCTGGCAGGATGCTCCCATGTCGAACTTGTACGTCCAGGCGCTCCACATCCATCCCGTCAAGTCGGTAGCGGGGACAGCTCCCGACGAGATGGCCGTGGAGCCCTGGGGCCTTTCCGGGGACCGGCGGTGGGCACTGGTCGACACCGAGGGCACGGTCATCACCCAACGCCAGCAGCCCCGGCTGGCGTTGGCTGCGGCGCGTCCGCTGGAGGGCGGCGCGGTTGCCCTGTCGGCGCCGGGCATGGCCGAGCTGGCCGTGGAGGTGCCGGAGCCGGGTCCGCTGGAGCCCGTCACCCTGTTCGGCAAGAAGATCGAGACCGTGGTCGCGGCGAGCGCCGCGGCCGACTGGTTCAGCGCCTACCTGGGGGTGCCGGCGCGGCTGGTGCACATGGACGACCCTGCCGTACGGCGGCCCGTCGACCCGCAGTACGCGCTGCCGGGCGAGACGGTGAGCCTCGCCGACGGCTATCCGGTGCTGCTCACGACCCTCGCATCGCTGGACGCGCTCAACTCGCTGATCGCGCAGGGGGACCATCCCGCGGAGGGTCCGCTGCCCATGAACCGTTTCCGCCCCAATGTGGTGGTCGCCGGCGCCGAGGCGTGGGCGGAGGACGGCTGGCGGCGCATAGCGATCGGCGACGCCGTCTTCCGCGGGGCCCGGGAGTGCGGGCGGTGCATCGTCACGACCACCGACCAGGCGACGGCGGAGCGGGGCAAGGAGCCCCTCAAGACCCTGGCCCGGCACCGGCGGATCGGCAAGTCGCTGGCCTTCGGGCGGCAGCTGGTGCCGGTGCGGACGGGGACGGTGCGGGTGGGCGACGAGGTCCGCGTCCTGGAGTGAGCGGGGCGGCGGCGACCCCTCGGAATGACACCTTCGAGGGGCTGTGGGGGAACGCTGGAACCAAGCACCGTGAGCGGACCGTTGGTGCATTCGACGGCTGTGACAGGAAGGTGCGGAAGCAAGCTCGGCGACGGCTGTGGCTACGACTGTGACTACGGCTGCGGCTGAGGCCGCGCTTCCGGGACTTCATGCACCGGATCGGGTGACACGGCTGCCGCGCGTCCCGGAATGCGCGTTGCCCGGGGGCGCGGGAGGCTTGGACCGCAGGCAGACGGAGGCAAAGGGGGTGCCGGACCGTGTGGACAGCAACGGGTGTGTGGCGTTGGCGGCGCAATCCACTGCGCCGGCAGACTGATCTCTTCGAGGCATGGGTGGCGTTCGCCGCGCTGGTGTGCGTCCTGCTGGTGGCTCCGGCCGTCGGCACGGTCGCGGGCCTGGAGGTGGACGGCACGCTGCAGCGGGCCGCGCGCGAACAGCGGCAGGAGCGGTACCTCGTCCCGGCGGTGGTGGTCCGGCCGGCCGCGGAGCCGCCCGCGGAGCCGCCCGCGGGGACGGAGGCCGATCCGTCGGCGCAGCGGCAGACCCCGCAGCGCACGCAGATCGTGGCGTCCTGGACGGCGCCCGACGGCAGCAGCCACCAGGGCACGGTGCCGGCCGCGGAGGAACCGCCGCAGGCGGGCGACCGGTTCCGGATATGGACCGATACGCAGGGCCGGCTCGTGGGGCGTCCCCTCGACGCGTCTTTGGCGAGCGCCCACGCGGCGGTGGTGGGCCTGGCCGCCGCTCTCGGCGCGGCCGCGCTGGTGGAGACGGTCCGCCGCCTCGTCGTACGAAGGCTCATGCATCGTCGGTACATACGGCTGGACCGCGCGTGGGCGGCGGCGGGACCGGACTGGGGCCGGGCGGGCGCGGGCAGCTGACCTGGCATCTCACCGGCTCCGCGCGCGCTACGGTGGAGCGGCCAGAGTCGGTCGCCGCCAAGGCGGCGGGCGGCGGCGGTGGTTTCAGTCGCTTCGATGGCACGAGCACGAGGGCGGGGGCACGACAGCACCATGGCACAGGGCACGGTCCAGGTGACGCACGGCGGGTCTTCGCGGTGGCGGCGCCGCTCCGGTGAGTATCCGACGCTGGCCGCCGCGCTCGCCGTCGCGGGCGACGGGGATGTGCTGTCCATCGCTCCCGGCACCTACCGGGAGAACCTGGTACTCAACCATGCCGTGACCCTGCGCGGGCCGGAGGGCTCGGTGGGGTCGGTACGGATCGCCCCGCTCGACGGGGTCGCGCTGACGGTGCGCGCCTCGGCCGTGGTCCAGGACCTGCACCTGGAGGGGCAGGACCGGGCGGCGCCCGCGCTGCTGGTCGAGGACGGCTCGCCCGAGCTCACCGATCTGCGGGTCAGCACCCGGTCCGCGGCGGGGATCGAGGTGCGCGGCGGAGCCCGGCCCCTGGTGCGGCGGTGCACGGTGGAGAACCCGGCGGGCGTCGGGATCGCCGTACTGGACGGCGGCGGCGGGGTGTTCGAGGAGTGCGAGGTGGTGGCCGCGGGGCAGACCGGGGTCTCCGTCCGCGGCGGCGGGCGGCCGCGGCTGGAGCGCTGCCGGATCCACCATGCCTCGGGTGCGGGCATCGCGGTCACCGGCGAGGGTTCGGGCCTGGAGGCGCTGGGCTGCGAGGTGTACGAGATCAAGGGCACGGGTGTACAGATCGCCTCGCGTGCGGCGGCCCGCCTCACCGACTGCTCGGTGCACCGCACTTCGACGGACGGGGTCACCCTCGACACGGACGCGGTGCTGACGATCGCCGGCTGCGACATCCACGACATCCCGGAGAACGCGGTGGACCTGCGCTCCCGTTCCGTGCTCACGCTCAGCCGCACCACCGTCCGCAGGTTCGGCCGCAACGGCCTGTCGGTGTGGGATCCGGGTACCCGGGTGGATGCCGAGTCGTGCGAGATCCACGACAGTACGGGCGACTATCCGGCGGTGTGGATCAGCGACGGGGCCACCGCCTCGCTGAGCTCCTGCCGGGTGCACGACGTACCGGACGCCGTGTTCGTCCTGGACCGGGGCTCGCGCGCCGACGTGGTCGACAGCGACCTCTCCCAGGTGCGCAACACGGCCGTCTCGGTGAGCGACGGGGCCACCGCGCAGGTCGACGACTGCAGGATCCGGGAGGCGGCGACCGGGGCCTGGTTCCGCGACCACGGCAGCGGCGGCACCCTCGCCAACTGCACGATCGACGCGGTCCAGACGGGGGTGATCGTCACCAAGGGGGCCGATCCCGAGCTGGAGCGGTGCACGGTCAGTTCCCCCTCCGAGGCGGGGTTCTACGTGTCGGCGGGCGGCCGCGGGAGCTTCCAGTCCTGCCGGGTGACGGGCAGTTCCGGCTTCGGCTTCCACGTCATCGACGGCTGCCGCACCACGCTGACCCGCTGCCACACCGAGCGCTGCGCGCGCGGGGGTTACGAGTTCGCGGAGGACGGCCCGGTGGCCGAGGACTGCACCAGCGACGAGTCCGGGTCACGGCTCGCCGCCCAGTCGGCCGGAGCCGCGGCCGGGGCTCCGGCCGGTGAGCGCGCGGGGATCCGTACGGTCGGCGCGGTCCGGGGCCCGGCGGTGGAGGCCACGCAGGTGCCGGCCCCGCGAGGCGTGGAGGAGGCGGACCGGGAGCCGCCGGGGGCGGCGCGCGGCTCCGGCGAGGTCCTGGGGCAGCTCGACGGGCTGGTGGGCCTGGACAGCGTCAAGCGCGAGGTGCGGGCGCTCACCGACATGATCGAGGTGGGCCGGCGGCGGCAGCAGGCGGGCCTCAAGGCCGCCTCGGTACGCCGCCATCTGGTGTTCACCGGCAGCCCCGGCACGGGCAAGACCACGGTGGCCCGGCTCTACGGGGAGATCCTGGCCTCCCTCGGGGTCCTGGAGCGCGGCCACCTGGTCGAGGTCTCCCGGGTGGACCTGGTCGGCGAGCACATCGGTTCCACGGCGATCCGTACCCAGGAGGCGTTCGACCGGGCGCGCGGCGGGGTGCTGTTCATCGACGAGGCGTACGCGCTGGCTCCGGAGGACTCCGGGCGGGACTTCGGGCGTGAGGCGATCGACACCCTGGTGAAGCTGATGGAGGACCACCGGGACGCGGTCGTGGTGATCGTCGCCGGGTACACGGCGGAGATGGACCGGTTCCTGACCGTCAATCCGGGTGTGGCCTCGCGGTTCTCGCGGACCATCACCTTCGGGGACTACGGTCCGCAGGAGCTGCTGCGGATCGTGGAGCAGCAGGCGGAGGAGCACGAGTACCGGCTCGGGGAGGGCACCGCGAAGGCGCTGCTGGCGTACTTCACGGAGCTGCCGAAGGGGCAGGCCTTCGGCAACGGCCGCACGGCGCGTCAGACCTTCGAGTCGATGGTCGAGCGCCATGCGGGCCGGGTGGCGCAGCTCCCGGACCCGGGCACGGACGAACTCACCCTCCTGTTCCCGGAGGATCTCCCGACGCTTCCGACGCTTCCGGCGCTGTCGACGCCTTGCTGACCCTGGGGCCGGGCACGGCCGGGGTGGCCGGATCCGGTGTGACGGGTGCGGGTGGTGCGGCGGCTGCGGAGTGTGGGGCCGGTGTGTTGCCGTGCCCGGTCGGCCGGAACCGGGCGTGGCGGGCCGGTCCGGCCAGCCGCGCCAGGAGGGCATCGCGCTCGGCGGCGAAGGCCGGGTCCGCCTGGTAGTCGAAGTGGCCGAGGATCGGCGCGGGCAGCGGGTAGCGGGCGCTGCGTCCGTAGGCGAGCGGATCGGCCAGCGGCCCCCGGTCGACGGAGTCGGCGGGGGCGGGGGCAGGGCCGGTAGGAGCGGCAGCCGAGGCGGCTGGACCGGCCTGGGCCACGGTCTGGGCGGAGCTCGGGGCCGGTGGGAGGACGGGGCCTGTCGGGGTGGTGCCGGCCGGTGGGAGGACGGGGCCGCCGATGGGGTCCGTGGCGCGCCAGAGGTTGCGCCAGCAGTCGATGTCGGCGTGCAGCGCGGCGATCGGGCCCGGGCCGAAGTACGCCGGGAACCAACGCCCGTAGAGCCGCCGGAGCGGGGAGCCGTACGTGAGCAGCGCGACCCGGCGGCGGACCTGCGGCGGCAGCTGCCAGACGGCGGCGGCCGCGAGGACACTGCCCTGCGAGTGGCCGGAGATGACCAGGCGGCCGCCGGTGCGGCCGGTCCAGCCGGTCATCCGCCAGGTCAGGTCGGGGACGGCACGCTCGGCGTAGCAGGGCGGTGCGAACGGATGGGCGGCGCGCGGCCAGAAGGTGCCGACGTCCCACAGCACGCCGATGGTGCGGCGGGCGGCGGGATCCCGGTAGGCACGGCGGCCCCAGGCGACGAACGCGGCGATGCCGAGGCCTATCAGCCAGGACCCGGCGTCCTGCGCCGCGCGGGCGGCGGTCTCCAGCAGCGGGTGGGCGCCGCGGGCCGCCTCACCCGGGACCTGCCCGCTGAGCCAGGCCCCGGCGAGGGCGCCCCCGCCGAGCAGCAGGGTGATCCCGGAGACCGCGGCCACGAACCAGGGCGCGGAGTCGGTGAGCGCGGCGGCGGCCCGGGCTCCGGCGATCCGGCGGCTGCGGTTCTCGTCGGGCGGCTCCCCGGGGTACTCGGCGGCCACCCCGGCGGCGAGCCGGCCCCGCGCGAGGACCCCGCGTACGGCGAACCAGGCCGCGAGCAGGGCCAGTACGAGGAGCAGCGGAGGCAGTACGGCCGCCTGCCAGGACAGCAGCACGGGCGGCGCGGGCACCGGCGCCCCGGCCGCCGAGGGGGAGGCCCCGCCGTCCAGCCAGTCGGCGACCCGCTGGGCGACCCCGCCGGACATCACCCCGCCGAGGGCGCAGCCGAGCATGGCGATGCCGGGGCCGCCGAGCCCGTACAGGGCGGTCGCCGGGTCGGGGGCCAGCCGGTACAGGCGGACGGCGACGGCGGCGAGCAGCAGGACGCAGCACCCCTGCCCGAGCATGAGCACGCCGAACGCGAAGTCGCCGGGGAGCCGCCCGGTGGAGGTCCACCCGGGGCGCGACCAGCCGGCGTAGAACAGCACGGCGGCGAGCAGCGCGAGGGCGGAGCCGGGCAGCAGGGTGACGGCGGCCCGGTCGAGGCGGTGGTCGGCGCGGTCCTCGGTGCGGCCGCGCCGGCAGACGACCCAGGCGACGGCGACGGCCCCGGCGGCGAGCGCCGCCTCCACCGCCCAGCCGAGGGCTTCGAGTACGGGGCCGCCGCCGGAGCGGCGGTCGTAGCGGGCGGTGGGCGCGGCGACGGCGGCCGCGACGATCAGCAGCCCGGCGGCGGTGTGCGCGGCGCGCAGCCGGGCCACGATGCGCCGCCCGTACCAGAATCCGGGCCGGCCGAGCGCGGGCGTACCGTCCGGCTCGGCGGCGAGGACGGCGGTGTCCGCCGGCGGGGGCTGGGACTCGTAGGCGCTCCACGTACGGTTCGACAGGTACCACAGCAGCCCCGTCAGCGCGGCCGGGACCAGCGCGCCGAGCGCGAGCCGCCGCCCCGGCTGGCCCCACCAGCCACCCGGCTCCAGGAAACCGAGCCAGGACCGGGAGCCGGTGCAGGCGCCGGACCCCGCGCACTGCCAGGCGAGGAGGTCGAGCGCGACCTCGCAGGCGGCCGCGATCAGCAGCAGGGTGAGGCTGAGCGCGAGGACCCGTACGAGGACCCCGTACGTGCGCACCGCACGCGGGGCCGGACCGGTGGCGGGCGCGGCCGGCCTGGCCCAGTGCGCGAGGTTGACCACCATGAACGGCAGGAGCAGCAGCCACAGGGCGCGGGAGCCGTTGCCGGAGGTGAGCCGGGACCAGCAGTAGGCCTCGACCACGGGCCGGCCGGCGTACCACTCGGGGTGGGCCTCGGCGTCGACGTCCGCGGCGCGCCGGAACACGGCGGCGGTGGAGTCCCCGGTGATCCGCACGGTGCGCGGATCACCGAGCAGTTCCTCGGGGGGCGCGCCGTGGACTCCGTGCACTCGGAGTTCGAGGGCCAGGGGGCGTGGAGGTGTGAGGAGTTCGAGGGCCAGGGGATGCAGGGGCTGCGGGGGCTGGGGGGTGTCCGGCACAACGGCCTCCGCTCGCGGGGCGGGGTTCAGCGCACCTCCAGCATCCCGCGCCCCGGACCCCCTGCCTAGGGGGTGTCCGGGTGACCTTCGCGGCCCGGGGCCTCGTACCGGGGCCTCGTACCGGGCCTCGTGCGCGGGCCCGCGCAGCGGCGTCCGGGCAGCGGACATCTGACGATCCGACAGCTAAGGTACGCGGACGCACGTTCCACTGCGCACCCCCAGGAGGGACCACCATGGTTCGCCGACTCCGCCCGGTGGGGCTGGACTTCATCGAGGACGCCCCGACCCGGCTGCGCTTCGCCGCCCGGACGACGGCGGGGCCCGAGGCCGTGTACCGGGCCCTGGCCGAGGACGTCGAGGGGTGGTCGCAATGGTTCGGGGCGGTGACCCTGGCCCGGCCGACGCACGGCGGCGCGGGCCGGGAGGTCCGGCTGGCCGGCGGGACCCGCTTCGAGGAGACGATCATGGCGGCGGACCCGGAGCGGCGTTATGCGTACCGGGTCGACGAGACCAACGTCCCCGGGATCCGCGCCCTGCTGGAGGAGTGGCGGCTCACCCCGGCCGACCCTTGCTCCGGCACCCTCGTCCGCTGGACGTTCGCGGTGGACGGCTCGGCGCCGCTCCGGTTCGCCCTCACCGCCGCGCGTCCGCTCCTGGGGCGGTCGTTCCGGTCGGCGGTCCGCGCACTGGACGCCCGTCTGACGTCCCACCGCCCGGCCGCCGGTCGGTGACACGACCCGTCGTGGGCGGCGCCCGCCCCGTCAGGCCGCCGGCTCGCGCCAGACGCCGGTCGCCAGCAGGGTATCGAGGGTCTGCGTGTACGGGGCGATGTCCAGGCCCTGCGCGGCCAGCCACTCGTCCGAGTAGTACTTGTCCAGGTAGCGGTCGCCCGGGTCGCACAGCAGGGTGACCACGCTGCCCTTGCGGCCCTCGGCGACCATCTCCGAGATGATCTTCAGCGCGCTCCACACGCCCGTCCCCGTCGAGCCGCCCGCCTTGCGGCCGATGGCCTGTTCGAGGGCGCGGCAGGCCGCGACGCTCGCCGCGTCGGGGACCTTCATCATGCGGTCTATGGCTCCGGGCACGAAGCTCGGCTCCATCCGCGGCCGCCCGATGCCCTCGATGCGCGAGCCGCAATCGCTGCTCGCGTGCGGGTCGTTGTTGGTCCAGCCGTCGAAGAAGCAGGAGTTCTCCGGGTCCGGGACGCACACCCGGGTGTCGTGCTGCATGTAGTGCACGTAGCGCGCGATGGTCGCGGACGTACCGCCCGTACCCGCCGTCGCCACGATCCACGCCGGCTCGGGATAACGCTCCAACCGCAGCTGCTGGTACATCGATTCCGCGATGTTGTTGTTGCCGCGCCAGTCCGTCGCACGCTCCGCGTACGTGAACTGGTCCATGTAGTGCCCGCCCGTGCGGGCGGCGAGCTCCGCGGACTCCTCGTACATCTTCATCGAGTCGTCCACGAAGTGGCATTCGCCGCCGTGGAATTCGATGAGCCGGCACTTCTCCGGGCTGGTCGTACGCGGCATGACGGCGATGAACGGAACGCCGATCAGCTTCGCGAAGTACGCCTCGGAGACGGCGGTCGAGCCGGATGAGGCCTCGATGACCGGGCGTCCGGGGCGGATCCAGCCGTTGCACAGCGCGTAGAGGAAGAGCGAGCGCGCGAGGCGGTGCTTGAGGGAGCCGGTCGGGTGCGTGGACTCGTCCTTGAGGTAGAGGTCGATGCCCCATTCCTCGGGGAGCGGGAAGCGCAGCAGATGGGTGTCGGCGGAGCGGTTGGCATCGGCCTGAACCTTGCGGACGGCCTCCTTCAGCCAGGCGCGGTAATCCGCGTCGCTACGGTCGACGTCGATTGTCGTAGCCGTCGTACCGGAGGTTCGGGTGGTGCTCATGCGCCTTGCTCCTTCGTGCGTTTTTTCGCCCCCTGCTTTCGCAATGTACCTCCCTCACCTGCACAAACAGTCACTTTGGGTATCTATGCGGATCGCTTTCGATCGCGTTCGGTTGCATACACGGGCACCGTGGGTGACCCTGGTGGAGCATTACTGAGGGTGCAGCACCCGTAACACTCATGTCGGGGAGTCGCAGCCGTGATCAGTCATTCCCGCAGGCACTGCGTCGTCGAACTGCAGGCCTTGCCGTCCCGGATCGGACAGATCCGAAGGATCGTTTCAGCACAATTGCGCCACTGGCAGCTCGATCCGCTCATAGACCGGGCTGCGCTCGGCGTGACAGAGCTGCTCAGCAACGTCCACCGCCATGCGCAGCCGGACAAGACGTGCACGGTCGAGATCGAGCTGCGGCTGGGGCGGCTCACGGTCTCGGTGTACGACAGCGATCCGCGGCTTCCCGTCCTGCGGGAGGCGGCCGCGGACGCGCTGGAGACCTGCGGGCGCGGGCTCGCGCTGGTCGCGGCGGTCAGCGAGGCCTGGGGGGCGCGGAACCAGGCCGACGGCCCCGGCAAGGTGGTCTGGTTCTCCCTCCGCGCCGCCCCGGTCGGCAGCGGCTCCAAGCCCGTACGGGAGCCCGCGCCGGCGGTGGTGGTCGCGGTGGACCCGACCGCCCTCCCGGCAGCCGTGCCGGTGGCGGCCTCGGTCGGCGCCAGGCCCGGGTAGGGGTTCCGCCGCCGCACCCCGCGGACCCCGCGCACCACGCCCCGGCAGCACCAGTGCTGCCAGGGCGCCGGCGGGCTGCCGTCGACCCGGCGGCGGGCCCCGCCCGGCGCCAAGCCTCACCCGGCGCCGGGCGCGGCCGGGACGGTCGGGGGGGGTGTCTGGCGGATCAGGGCCGGGCCCGGCCCGCCCGGCACCCCCTAAGCCGCCGCCCCCAGCGTGCCCAGCGGGTCGTCCAGGACCGGCTGCCAGGCCAGCTCCGCGGCGCCCACCAGGCTGTTGTGGTCCAGGGTGCAGGGCAGGATCGGTACTCCCCCGCTGCGGCCCCACAGGCTGCGGTCCGCGACCACCGCGCGCAGCCGCTCCGGGTCCGCGTTCAGGAGCTCCCGGTGCAGCCCGCCCAGGATGATCCGGTCCGGGTTCAGGATGTTGACCAGCCCCGCGAGGCCCAGGCCCAGCCGGTCGATGAGCTCCTCGGCGGCCGCCCGTACCGCCTGCTGCGCGTACTCCTCGCGCAGCAGGTCGCGGGCCTGCTGGAGCAGCGACACCTCCGGGCCCGGGGTGCGGCCCGCCGCGGTCAGGAAGGCCAGCGGATCGGCCTCCACGTCCAGGCAGCCGCGGCTGCCGCAGTGGCAGGGCCGGCCCTCCGGGTTGACCGTGAGGTGGCCGACCTCCAGGGCCAGCCCCGAACTCCCGGTGTGCAGGCGCCCGTCCAGTACGAGCGCGCCGCCCACCCCGCGGTGGCCGGTGGCCACGCACAGCAGGTGCTGGGCGCTGCGGCCCGCGCCGTGCCGGTGCTCGGCGAGCGCGGCGAGGTTGACGTCGTTCCCGGTCAGGGCCGGGCCGTCGATCCCGGCCGCCTTCACGCACTGCGTGAAGATGGCCCGTACGGGGGCCCCGGCCGGCCAGGCCAGGTGCAGCGGGTTCAGCGCCGTACCCTCCGGCTCCGCGACCGCCGACGGCACCGCGAGCCCCGCGCCGATGCAGCGGCGGCCCGTCTCGGCGAGCAGGGCCGCGCCCGCCTCGACGACCTCGCCGAGCACCTGGGCCGGATCCGCGGAGACGGTGACCTTGCCGGGCGCCGTGGCCACGATCCGGCCGCCGAGGCCCACCAGCGCGGCCCGGAACCCGTCGGAGTGCACCTGAGCCGCCAGCGCCACGGGACCGTTCTCGTCGATGGAGAGCCGGTGCGAGGGGCGGCCCTGGGTGCCTCCCGCGCCGCCCGGGCGGGAGTCGACGCGGATCAGGCCCAGCGCCTCCAGCTCGGCGGCGACCGCCCCGGCCGTGGCGCGGGTGACACCGAGCTCGGCGGTCAGGACGGCGCGGGTCGGGGCCCGGCCCGTGTGGACGAGCTCCAGCGCCGGGCCGAGGGCGCCGCGGCCCCGCTCCAGCTTGGTCCTCGCCGAAGACGCAGCCGCAGACCCGGCCGAAGACGCACCCGAAGACGCGGATTCGGCCGCCGATGCGGAAGACGCCGCGGACAGCGCGGACACCGCGGTCACATCCCCCACCCGCGGCGGGGCCCCGTTGCCGTTCATGACAGCGATCCTCGCATGATCGGCGGTGTGCGCGGCGCCGCCGATCAGTCGGGGGCCGCCCCGAGGCCACCGACCCGCAGGGTGATGTTCAGCCGCCCGGTCAGCCCGAGCCCGGGCGGGGCGGTGCCGGGCAGTACCTTCGGCACCCCGTGATGGGCCAGCCGGGCCGGGCCGCCGAAGACGAACAGATCGCCGCTGCGCAGCCGGACGTCCTGGTACGGGCGGCCCCGCGAGTCGGTGTTGCCGAAGCGGAAGACGCACGTATCGCCAAGGCTGAGGGAGACCACCGGAGCCCCCGACCTCTCCTCGGCGTCCCGGTGCATGCCCATGCGGGAGTCGCCGTCGTAGAAGTTGATCAGCGCGATGTCGTACGCGTACGGAGCCGCGGTCGCTGCCTCGGCCTCGGCCTCATCGTCGTTCCCGTACGCCGCCGCCACCGCCTCCCGCCCCAGCTCCGCGAGCCAGCCGGGCATCGGCTTGACGGGAGCCCCGTCGCCGTCCACGGCGGTGCGGGCGTACCCGTACGGATACCAGTGCAGGCCGAGGCACACCTGGCGGGCGGTCATCGTCCCGCCGCCGGGTGTCCGTACGGTGCGCAGGCCTGCGGGCGGCCGCGCCCAGGCGCGGCAGGCGGCGAGCAGCTCCCGCTGGCGCCCGGGCCCGAGCCAGTCGGGCACGTGCACGGCGCCGGGGGCGATCTCGGTCCGCTCGCGCGGGAAGAGTTCCCCGTCCATGGCTCCATTCTCACCGGCATTGTCAGTGGCCGGTGCGAGACTGCCCGCATGAAGATCCCGGAGTATGTGGAGACGCTTGCGCAGGAAGGCGAGTTGCTCGCCGACACGGCCGAGCGGGCGGGTACGGAGGCCCCCGTGCCCACCTGTCCCGGATGGCGGGTCTCCGATCTGGTGCGGCACACGGGCGCGGTGCACCGGTGGGCCGCCGGGTACGTCAGGGACGCGGTCGTGGAGCCCGGCCCGTTCCCGGACGCCCCGGAGCTGGTCGGCGCCGAGTTGCTGGCCTGGTACCGGGAGGGTCACGAGGCCCTGGTGCGGACGCTGACCGAGGCTCCGGCCGACGTGCAGTGCTGGACCTTCCTGCCGACGGCCGCGCCGTCACCGCTGGCGTTCTGGGCGCGCCGGCAGGCGCACGAGACGGCCGTGCACCGGATGGACGCGGAGGCGGCGCTCGGCGTGGTCTACGCGCCGGTGGCACCTGAGTTCGCCGAGGACGGGGTGGACGAGCTGCTGACCGGCTTCCACGCGCGGCCGCGCAGCCGGATGCGGACGCAGGAGCCGCGGGTGATGCGGGTCCGCGCCGCCGACACGGGCGCGGTGTGGACCGTACACCTGTCGCCGGAGCCGCCCCGCACGGTGTCGGGCGACACGGGCGACCCGGCGGACTGCGAGGTGATCGGGACGGCGTCGTGGCTGTACGCGGCGCTGTGGAACCGCCTTCCGCTGATGGGACCCGGGGTGACCGGGGACGAGTCGCTGGCGCGGCAGTGGGCCGAGGCGGCCGGGATCGGCTGACGGATTCCGGGGGGGGCGGGGCGGGGCGGGAGCCGGGGGCGCGCCGCGCGGGCAAGTCGAAACAGCCTCAAGGCACTCTTGTGACGGGGCGGTACGGGCTGTGACACTGCGTGCATGGGGCGACGGACGCAGGAGGATCGCGACGCGATCACGATAGAGATCGGCTACGCGTTCGTCAGCGGGTGCTTCGCGGCCGCGCTCGTCTTCGGGGCGGTGTACGGCCCCGCTCTGGTCTTCGACGTCTCCCCCACCGCCGACGCGGTGCTCACGGTGGCGGCCGGGGTCCTGGCGGGGGCGGTGTTCCTGTTCCGGATCACCCACGTCCTGTGGCGCTTCGCCCGCCGCCCGGAGAACGACGGCCGCTGACCGCCTCGTCCGTCAGCCCAGCGTGGCGGCGTACAGCGTCTGGCTTCGGTATTTCCAACTCGGCGACTCGTCCCAGGGGTTGGGCATCCGCGTGCCGGTCGCGTACGCGTATCCGGCGCCGCGGTCGAAGGCCGTGCGGAGCGTGGTGCGCATGGCGGTGGCGTCCGGGACGGCGTGGACGAGGTGCCAGAACGCGGTGCCGGTCGGGTCGAGTTCCGTGCCGGCGCGGTAGCCGCCCGACTCTGCGAAAACGTTCCCTCCGAGCCAGCCGCTTCCCGTGTACGCGGCGTACGTGTCCTCGAAGGTGACGAAGACGTCCGCGGTGCGGTGGCCAGGCTCCAGGTAGCAGTCGGCGATGGCGGTGCCGGGGTTGTCGACCACGAGCTCGGCGGCCGTGGGGTCCGCGGCGTCCATGGTGTCCTGCACGTACTCGCGCAGCTGCGCGTAGTGGTCGCGTGTGGCGTTGCCGGGGCCGCAGTCGCGGCTGACGACGTCGAAGAAGATGCCGTCCACGTGGAGGCGGCCGTCGCGGGTCTTGAGGTAGTTGTCGACGGAGGCCTTGATGGCGGCGACGTCGCGGTTGCCGTGGTCCGTGTGGACGTAGCCGAGGACCTTCGTCTTCTCCCCGGTGGCGGTGGTCCCGGCCCGCAGGGCGTCGGCGCGGGCCTGCCAGCGGGCGTCGAAGGGGGCGTCGCCGTTGCCCGGGTTGAGGACGACCACGGACGCGGCGGGCGTGGTGGCGACGAGGTCGCCGAGCATGTGGTCCCCGGCCCATGCGTACGCGGGGACGCCGATCTCCAGGCCCCGCACGCCGGCTGCCCGGGGTCTCGGGGCCGGGACTGCGTCCTCGGCCACGGTGCCGGCCGAGGCGGGCACGGCGGGCGCCGGCGCGGCCAGTAAGGAGGTGACCAGGACGGCGTACAGGGCCTTCACGGCGCGGGCCATGGCTGTTCCTCCGACAAGGGGCGGGGGCAGGAGCACGACCCGACGAACACTAGACGGGCGCCCGTTCGGTGAAAGCCGAACCACTCGTATTGATGTGAGGAACAGACAAGCGATCTGTCACCTCATCATGCGAATCACGCGCATCACGCGGCCGTACGGACGGCCGTACAGGCAGTCGTACGGACGGCCGTACGAGAAGTCGTGCGGACGGCCGCCCGGGCCGTCATACCGCGGGCAGCCCGACCCCGTGGGCCAGTTGGCCCGCGGCGTGCGTGAAGAACGTGGCGCGGTCCTCGACGACCCGGTTGAACTGGCCGAACAGCTCGAAGGAGATGAGGCCGACCAACTGCGCCCAGGCCGCGACCAGGGCGGCGGTGACCTCCGGGGGCAGCCCTTCGGCGAAGTCCGCGGTCATCCGTACGGCCTCGGGGCGCAGGGCGGCGGGCAGCGGCGGCAGCGCGAGGCCGCGCCCGGCGTGGGCGGCCCGGACGATGCCGATGAAGGTGTTGCCGACCCGGGAGGCGGGGGCGACCGTGTCCATGGGGGCGCTGTAGCCGGGGACCGGGGAGCCGTAGATCAGGGAGTACTCGTGCGGGTGGTCCAGGGCCCAGGCGCGGACGGCCTCGCAGACGGCCGTCCAGCGCTCGCGGGGCGCGGCGCCGGCGGCGCGGGCGCGGGCGTCGGCCTCCTCGGCGGCGGCGCCGACACTGTCGTAGGCGTCGACGATGAGGGCGGTGAGGAGCTCGTCGCGGCTCGGGAAGTAGCGGTAGAGGGCCGAGGAGACCATGCCCAGCTCGCGGGCCACGGCGCGCAGCGAGAGCTTGGCGGCGCCCTCGGCGGCGAGCATGCGGCGCGCCTCGTCCTTGATGGCGGCGGTGACCTCGATACGGGCCCGCTCCCGGGCCCCGCGCACGGTACTCATACGAGCAGTGTGCCAGAAGTCAGAGCACTGCCCAAAAATCAGAGCGTCGCTCCATTCAGAGAGCGGTGCTCTTGTTTTGGGAAGGCTATCCGTGCACACTGATCTCAAGCGAGAGCACCGCTCTCCCAACGCCCCGGAGCAAGCCATGAACGCGCCCACCCCGTACTACGTCCAGGCCAGCCCGCTCGCCACCCGCTTCAACTCCCTCTTCGGGAAGCTGGCCCGGCTCGGCATCAGCCTGGCCGGCACCGCCGAGCTGTCGGTGCGCGGCCGCAAGTCCGGCCAGATGCAGCGGATCCCGGTCAACCCGCACACGCACCGGGGCGAGCAGTACCTGGTGTCGGCGCGCGGCCACTCGCAGTGGGTCCGCAACATGCGGGTGGCGGGCGGCGGTGAGCTGCGCGTGGGCCGCAAGGTGCGTACCTTCACGGTCACCGAGATCACCGACCCGGTGCAGAAGGCCGCCGTCCTGCGCACCTACCTGGAGAAGTGGGGCTGGGAGGTCAACCGGTTCTTCCAGGGCGTCACCGCCCGGTCCACCGACGCGGAGCTCCAGGCCACATCCGGTGACCACCCGGTCTTCCGCATCACCGTGTCGAACTGACGCACACGGAACACGGCGCACGCCACGCTGCACCCCGCCCCGCCCAAAAGCAGCGGCGGCCTTGCCCGCACACCCGGCAAGACCGCCACCCTCGTCCACACCCCGGCCAGGAAGAGCCCGGCCGCCGTACCCGGCCCCCCGGGCCCGGGCCGGCGCTTTAAGCCTTCTCCATCTCCTGCCCCTGTCCCTGTCCCTGCTCCGGGCCCGCGGCCCGGTTCCGCGCCTGCTTGCCGTCCAGGATGTGCAGCGCCTTGCGGGCGATCGGATACGTCCGCACCAGGTCCGGCAGCGTCGTCGCACCCCGGGTGATGCGGGCGAAGGCCAGCCACGCCGGACGGAAGCCGGTGATCGCCGCGTGCATCAGCCCGGGCCGGGCCTCGAAGGCGGTCAGCATCCGCTTGCCGACGCCCATCTCCACGCCCAGTCCGGCCTTGACCGCGAACGCGTAGTTCAGGGCCTGGCGGCGCGCGTCCACCGCGTCCTGCGCCTCGGAGATCTTCACCGCCCACTCCCCGGCCAGCCGGCCCGAGCGCAGCGCGAAGGAGATCCCCTCCCGGGTCCACGGCTCCAGCAGTCCGGCCGCGTCGCCCGCGACCAGGACCCGGCCCCGCGACAGCGGCGACTCGGGCTTGCGGCAACGGGTCAGATGCCCGGACGAGATGGCGGGTTCGAACCCGGCGAGTCCGAGCCGGGCGATGAAGTCCTCCAGGTACCGCTTGGTCGCGGCCCCGTCGCCCTTCGCCGAGATGACCCCGACGGTCAGGGTGTCGCCCTTGGGGAAGACCCAGCCGTAACTGCCGGGCAGCGGGCCCCAGTCGAGGAGCACCCGCCCCTTCCAGTCGTCCGCGACCGTCTCCGGAACCGGGATCTCCGCCTCCAGGCCGAGGTCCACCTGCTCCATCTCGACGCCGACGTGCGCGCCGATCCGGCTCGCGCTGCCGTCCGCGCCGACCACCGCGCGCGCCAGGACGGTCTCCCCGTCGGCGAGGACCACGGCGACCGTGCGCCGGTCGGGCACCGCCGCCCCGTGCTGCTCGACCCGCGTGACGGCCGTACCCGTACGGACGGTGGCACCCACCTTCTCGGCCTCGGCGACCAGCGCCGCGTCGAACTCCGGCCGGTTGACGAGGCCGAAGAGCATCTGCCGCGAACGGCGGGTCCGGGTCAGCTTCCCGTTCAGCGAGAAGGTGACCGCGTGGATCCGGTCCTTGAACGGCAGGACGAAACCGGGCGGGAGGGCATCGCGCGAAGGGCCGATGATCCCGCCGCCGCACGTCTTGTACCGGGGCAGCTCGGCCTTCTCCAGCAGCAGTACGCGCCGCCCTGCCTTCGCCGCCGCGAACGCGGCCGAGGCGCCGGCCGGCCCGGCCCCGACCACGACCACGTCCCACACCTCACCTGTGCCCCCGGGCACCTCGGCCACCCCGTCCTCCGCCCCCTGAGCGGCCTGCCCTGCTGCTGAGTCGGGTCCCCCGACGGTGCTGTCGTCGCTGCTCACGATGTGCTGCTGCTCCTGATCATGCGGTTGCTCCGATGCAGCCAAATCCTACGGCGCGAGTCCGGCCCGTCCTGCTGTGCGAGGATCGGGACTGTCTTTCGCCGTACCCGGCATACGCCCACCACGCGGATGCGGGCGGTGTACACGTACCGCCGAGTACACATACTCGGCGTACACATACTCGGCGTACGCGTACACGGCGTACACCTACACAACGTCGCACCCAAGAGGAGCGTGCCCATGTCCCAGAATCCGATCGCCGAGACCATCACCTCGCTGATGCCCCGCGCCAAGCAGGAGCTGAGCGAGCTGGTGGCCTTCCAGTCGGTGGCGGACTGGGCGCAGTTCCCGCAGAGCGAGAGCGAGGGCGCGGCCAACTGGGTGGCCGACGCGCTGCGCGCCGACGGCTTCCAGGACGTGGCGCTCCTCGACACCCCCGACGGCACCCAGTCGGTGTACGGCTTCCTGCCCGGTCCGGAGGGTGCGCCGACCGTCCTCCTGTACGCGCACTACGACGTGCAGCCGCCGCTGGACGACGCCGCCTGGATCTCCCCCGCCTTCGAGCTGACCGAGCGCGACGGCCGCTGGTACGGGCGCGGCGCCGCGGACTGCAAGGGCGGGTTCATCATGCACCTGCTGGCGCTGCGCGCGCTGAAGGCCAACGGCGGGGTGCCGGTGAGCGTGAAGGTGATCGTCGAGGGCTCGGAGGAGCAGGGCACCGGCGGCCTCCAACAGTACGCCGAGGCGCACCCGGAGCTGCTGACCGCCGACACGATCGTCATCGGCGACACGGGCAACTTCCGGCTCGGCCTGCCGACGGTCACGGCCACCCTGCGCGGCATGTGCCTGATCAAGGTGAAGATCGACACTCTGGGCGGCAACCTGCACTCCGGCATGTTCGGCGGCGCCGCGCCCGACGCGCTGGCCGCGCTGATCCGGCTGCTGGACTCGCTGCGCGCCGCGGACGGTTCGACGACCGTCGACGGCCTGGCCTCGGACGCCGTCTGGGAGGGCCTGCAGTACCCGGAGGCGGACTTCCGCACCGACGCGAAGGTGCTGGACGGGGTCGAGCTGATCGGCGAGGGCACCATCGCGGACCGGCTCTGGGCCCGCCCGGCCGTCACCGTGCTCGGCATCGACTGCCCGCCGGTCGTCGGCGCCACCCCCTCGGTGCACGCGAGCGCCGGCGCGCTGATCAGCCTGCGCGTGCCGCCGGGCGTGGACACGGCCGACGCCGTCAAGCTGCTGGAGGCGCACCTGGTGGCGCACACTCCGTGGCAGGCGCGCCTCGAACTCGAAGTCGTCGGCCAGGGCCAGCCGTTCCGGGCGGACACCGACAGCCCGGCGTACGCGTCGATGAGGGCGGCCCTGCAGGAGGCCTACCCGGGCCAGGAGATGCAGATCAGCGGCATGGGCGGATCGATTCCGCTGTGCAACACGCTGAACTCGCTCTACCCGGAGGCGGAGATGCTGCTGATCGGGCTGAGCGAGCCCGAGGCGCAGATCCACGCGGTGAACGAGAGCGTCTCACCGGAGGAGCTGGAGCGGCTGTCGGTCGCGGAGGCCCTGTTCCTGGTCAACTACGCGGAGTCCAAGCGCGGCTGACCTGAGGACCGGCCGGCCTGTCGGCCTGCGCTACGGGCGAACTCCGCTCCCGGTGAAAGGCCGGCCGGGAGCGGAGCCGACGGACGGACAGGGACGTACGTTCGGGGCATGGATCTTGTCGAAGTACTCCCGCAGCGGCTCCACATGCTCCGTTTCCCGATCGGCCAGGCGTACCTGTGGCGCGACGGTGAGGCCCTGACCCTGATCGACTCCGGCCACGTCGGCGCCGCGGCGGCGATCGAGGAGGCCGTTCGCTCCCTGGGGCTGAGCCCGGAGCGGCTGGCGCGGATCGTCCTGACCCACTGCCACCGCGACCACGTCGGCGCCGCGGAGGAACTCGCCGGGCGCTGGGGTGCACAGGTGCTGGCGCACCGGCTGGAGGCCCCGGTGATCCGGGGCGAGCTCCCGGTCCCGGAGCCGGTTCTGCTGGACTGGGAACTCCCGCTGTACGCACACGGCCTGACGGTGCCGCCGGCGCCGCCGACGCGGGTCGACCGGGAGGTCGAGGACGGGGAGGTGCTCCCGTTCGGCGGCGGCGCGGTGGTGGTCCACGCCCCGGGCCACACGCCGGGCAGCATCGGCATCCACCTGCCGCGCCACGGAGTGCTGTTCGCGGGCGACTGCATCGCGGGGGTGGACCGGGTGATGCTGGGCGTGTTCAACGTGGACCGCGCGGGGGCCCAGGCCTCGTTCCGGCGCTTGGCGGGGCTGTCCCCGTCGGTGGCCTGCTTCGGCCACGGCGACCCGCTCACCGAGGCCGCGGCGGCCACCCTCCGCACAGCCGCGGACCTCCCGTAACCGCTGTCCCCAGGGGTCACGGCGTGGGGCGGCCGGCCTCCAGGTAGAGGGGGCGGCCGCGCTCGCGGGCCCGCAGGGCCCAGCGGAGTCGCTCGTAGCGGACCGGTGGGAGCAGGCCCGCCGCCTCCTCCTCCGTGACGAACCGCCACGCCCGCAGCTCCGGACCCGGCAGCCGGAGCCCCGCCGCGGCGGCGGGCGAGAGGCGGCCCCCGTCGAACAGCAGCCGCAGTCCCCCGTACGCCGGAGGCACCGGCGGCTCCCAGTCCACGACCAGCAGCCCCGGTACGGCGTCCAGCGCCAGGCCCAGTTCCTCCGCGACCTCCCGCACCCCGGCGCCGCCCGGCGCCTCGCCCGCCTCCACGACCCCGCCCGGGAACTCCCAACCCGGCTTGTACGTCGGATCGACCAACAGCACCCGGTCCTCGTCGTCGAACAGCAGCACCCCGGCCGCCACCGTCTCCCGGGTCGGCTCCGGCGTCTGCACGATGTCGCAGACCCGGGCCGCGTCCGTGCGTACGGCTTCGGCTATCCGCTCCGCCGTCTCCCGCACGCTCAGGGCGCCGTTGTCGATGACGTGCGCGTCCGCCGCCAGCCAGCCGCCCAGCGCCTGCTGGTAGGCGGGGATATGGCCGTACGCCCACTGCCGCACCCGCACGTCCACGTCGGCGGGGTCCCCCGGCTCCTCCCGCGTCGCGATCCGCTCGCGCAGGATCGTTTCCTCCGGGGCGAGCAGCACATGTCGCACCGGAATCCGGCGCGCCGCCAGCCCGCCGAAGATCTCGTCCCGGTACTCCTGCCGCAGCAGCGTCATCGGCACCACCAGCACCCCGCCCAGCTCCGCGAGCATCGCGGCGGCCGTGTCCACCACCAGGCGCCGCCAGCTCGGCAGGTCCTGGTAGTCGGAGACCTCCGCGAGGCGTTTGCGCGGCAGCAGTTGGCGTAGTGAGTCGCCGACGAGCTCCGGGTCGTACAGGGTGCTGTCCGGCAGGATCCCGGTCAGTTCGCGGGCCGTGCTGGTCTTCCCGGCGCCGAATGTGCCGTTGATCCAGACAATCACGTCTACCCCTCTCCCCATGGCTCGTCCGGAGCCCCCAGTGGCTTGCCCGCATCACCCTGCCACGGAAACCCGCTCCCCGGCCCAGTGCTTATCCTCAAGGTCGGAAAGGTCAGATCCCGGCCCCGCCCGCCCCGCCCGCCCCGCCGCCTCCGGAGGTTTCCGTCCCGTGCCGCAGACCCGCCGCCCGTCCGACCCCCGCTACGGCAACCGGCCGACCATGAAGGACGTGGCGTCCCGTGCGGGCGTGGGCCTGAAGACGGTCTCGCGCGTGGTCAACGGCGAGGCGGGCGTCACCCCGGACACCGTGCGGCGGGTCCAGGAGGCCATCGAGGCGCTCGGTTTCCGCCGCAACGACAGCGCCCGCGTGTTGCGCAAGGGCCGTACGGCCACCGTCGGGCTGGTCCTGGAGGATCTCGCGGACCCCTTCTACGGACCGCTGAACCGGGCCGTGGAGGAAGTGGCCCGGGCCCACGGGGCGCTGCTCATCAACGGGTCCAGCGCCGAGGATCCCGACCGGGAGCGGGAGTTGGCGCTGGCGCTGTGCGCGCGCCGGGTGGACGGGCTGATCGTGATCCCGGCCGGGGACGACCACCGCTACCTGGAGCCGGAGATCCGGGCGGGGGTGGCGACGGTGTTCGTGGACCGGCCGGCGGGCCGGATCGACGCGGACGTGGTGCTGTCGGACAGCTTCGGCGGTGCCCGCGCGGGCGTGGCGCACCTGATCGGGGGCGGCCACCGCCGGATCGGCTTCATCGGGGACCACCCGCACATCCACACGGCTACGGAGCGCCTGCGCGGCTACCGCGCGGCGATGGCGGACGCGGGCCTGCCGGTGGCGGAGCCCTGGGTCTCCCTCGGCTCGACCTCCCCGGACCGCGTCGGGGAGGCGGCCCGCGCGATGCTGACGGGCCCCGACCCCGTCACGGCGGTCTTCGCGGGGAACAACCGGGTGACGGTGACGCTGGTACGGGTCCTGGCCGAGCACCCGGTGCCGGTGGCCCTGGTCGGCTTCGACGATTTCGAGCTGGCCGACCTGCTGCGCCCCGGGGTGTCGGTGGTGGCCCAGGACCCGGCGGCCCTGGGCCGGGTGGCCACGGACCGCCTGTTCCAGCGCCTCGCGGGCGCCGCCCTCGACCCGGCTCGCATCGAACTCCCGACCCGGCTGATCCCCCGCGGCTCGGGCGAAATCCCCCCGGCCGCATAAGGGTTCGGCTTCAGAAGATCAGCCCGCGCAGCACGGGCACGGCCCCGCCGGTGGCGGTGAGCCCGGCGAGTGCGGACAGGGCGACGGGAACGCCGCCCAGGAAGCTCGGTCCGCCGACCACGCCGCCGATCAGCAGGGCGATGACGAGCACGACGGCGGTGTGCAGGGACAGGAACGGCTGCTGCGTTTCACGTGGAGTGGTCATGGCTCGATTGCGCCCCCGGCCGGGCCGCCGGCGCCCACGTACGCAACGAACCCGGTCCGAGCCGATCGCCCCGGAAGTCCCTTGAACGACGGGGTTGTTCGGTGGAACGCCGCGGCTGTTCCCGGCTGTTCGGGAAAGTTCCGGACTGTTCCGCCCGCGACGTTCCAACCTGGGCGGCCACACATGGCCGAGGGGGGACATGGGGGACATGGAGCCGCAACCGCGCGCCGCCTTCGAAGAGGGACTCGCCGCGCTCGCCGGTGATCTGACGCGATTACGGATCGAACGGGGCATGCCCTCCTACCGCGATCCGGGAGCGCGCGCGGCCGGATCCATGACGCAGATCCGGCTGGCGGTGGCCACCCAGAGCGACATCTTCAACGGCAAGCGGCTTGTCCGGTTGGACACCTTCATGGCGCTGGTCCGGGTCATGCTGTCCTACGACGGATACGGCCGTCCGACCGCCGTCCCCTCCCACACGGCACCCGAACTCGATGCCTGGCGTCGGCGCTGGCGGGAACCTGCCGCGATGCAGTCCTCCGGGCACTCCCGTGCCCGCGCCGCCCGCGCCGCCCGTGCCGCGCGGAGCGCCACCGAGGGCGGGGAAGCAGTACGGGAGGCCCTCGGGGAATCGGCCACCGGCCCTCGCGCCCCGCCGCGCCCCACCAACCTGCCGACTCCCTCGGCCCGGCCGACCGGGCCCGGACACCACGGCATCCTGAACCGGGGACCGGTCCGACGGCCGGACCGGCTCCCGGGCCCACCGCCCGACCGGATCCCGACCGGATCCCGACCAGCCCCCCCCGGCCCGCCGGCCCGCCCTCCCGCCGGCCCGGCCCCGTACGCCCTCCGGCACCGCCTCGTCGGGCACCTCGCCCCGGTCCGGGACGTGGCCTTCTCACCCGACGGCCGCCTGCCGGCCTCCGCGGGCCGGGACGGAACCCTGAACCGCTGGATCATCGGCCCGCTGTAAGACGCCGCGAGGCCCGGCCGGGGCGTCCCCGGCCGGGCCTCGTCCACCGCGCGGCGGATCAGGCGGTCGCCGTCAGCGTCGCCGAGCGGCGCGGGATCGCGAACGCGTCCAGCTCGGCGCGGGTCAGGCCGGTCAGGGCGGCGACCTCCTCCGCACCCACCGCGCCGCAGTCCAGGCCGCGGACCAGGTATCCGGCCAGGGCCTTGGCCGTGGCCGGCTCGTCCATCACGTCGCCCTCGATCTTCGCGACGTACGCCTTCAGCCGCGCGGCAGCGGCTTCGAGGCCCTCGCGGTAGAAGGTGAACACCGCCGCGTAGCGGGTCGGCAGGTGGCCCGGGTGCATGTCCCAGCCCTGGTAGTACGCGCGGGCCAGGGCCCGGCGGGTGAGGCCGTAGTGCAGCTTCCAGGCCTCGTGGACGTGCTCGGTACTGCCGATCGGCAGGACGTTCGTGGAGCCGTCGGAGACGCGTACGCCGGTGCCGGCGGCCGCGACCTGCATGATCGCCTTGGCGTGGTCGGCGGCGGGGTGGTCGCTCGACTGGTACGCGGCCGAGACGCCGACGCAGGCGCTGTAGTCGAAGGTGCCGTAGTGCAGGCCGGTGGCGCGGCCCTTGGAGGCCTCGATCATCCGGGCCACGGTGGCGGTGCCGTCGGAGGCGACGATCGACTGGCTGGTCTCGATCTGGATCTCGAAGCCGATCCGGCCCGGGCGCAGGCCGCGGGCGGTCTCGAAGGCCTCCAGCAGCTTGACGAAGGCGCTGACCTGCTCGGCGTACGTGACCTTCGGGAGGGTCAGGACGAGGCCCTCGGGCAGCCCGCCGTGCTCCAGCAGCCCGGACAGGAAGATGTCGGTGGTGCGGATGCCGCGGTCGCGGACGTTGGACTCCATGCACTTCATGCGGATGCCCATGTACGGGGCGTTCGTGCCGTTGGAGAAGGCTTCGGAGACGAGGCGGGCGGCGCGGGCGGCCGCCTGGTCCTCCTCCTCGTCGGAGCGGACGCCGAAGCCGTCCTCGAAGTCGACGCGGAGGTCCTCGATGGGCTCGCGCTGCAGCTTGGCGCGGACCCGGTCGTAGACCGGTACGGCGAGCTCGTCGGAGATGCCGAGGACCTTGGCGAAGGTGGCGGCGTCCGGGGCGTGCTCGTCGAGGGCGGCGAGGGCCTGGTCGCCCCAGGAGCGGATGGTGTCGGCGGCGAATACGTCACCGGGGACGTAGACCGTGTGGATGGGCTGGCGGGTGCCGGGGTCGCCCGGGTAGTGGCGCGCCAGCTCCGCGTCCACCGGCGCCAGGGAGGCGCTGATTCCCTCGCTGACCGCGCCTGCGAGGCTCGTCGCCACCTTCTCCTGCTGACCCATCGCGCACTCTCCTCTTTTTCCGCTTCACGGAAGCATAGATCCGCATAGCAGAATTTAATGAGGGGTTCTTGTCTAGTCAATGGTTGCAGGAAACACCTCGGGGCCGCGTGGTGAGTGTCACCACGCGGCCCCGAGTCACAGCATCGACGCAGGTCAGCCCTTGCGGGCCTTGATCTCCTCGGTCAGCTGCGGGACGACCGCGAAGAGGTCGCCGACCACGCCGTAGTCGACCAGGTCGAAGATCGGGGCCTCGGCGTCCTTGTTGATGGCCACGATGGTCTTCGAGGTCTGCATGCCGGCCCGGTGCTGGATCGCGCCCGAGATGCCGGAGGCGATGTACAGCTGCGGGGAGACCGACTTGCCGGTCTGGCCGACCTGGTTGGAGTGCGGGTACCAGCCGGCGTCGACGGCGGCGCGCGAGGCGCCGACGGCGGCACCGAGGGAGTCCGCGAGCTCCTCGATGATGTGGAAGTTCTCGGCGCCGTTGACGCCGCGGCCGCCGGAGACCACGATCGCGGCCTCGGTCAGCTCGGGGCGGCCGGTCGACTCGCGCGGGGTGCGCGAGACGACCTTGGTGCCGGTGGCCAGGGCGCCGAAGGTGACGGCGAGCGCCTCGACGGTGCCGGCGGCCGGGGCGGCCTCGACCGGAGCCGAGTTCGGCTTGACGGTGATGACCGGGGTGCCCTTGGAGACACGGGACTTGGTGGTGAAGGACGCGGCGAAGGCGGCCTGCGTCGCGACCGGGCCCTCGTCACCGGCCCCCAGGTCGACGGCGTCGGTGATGATGCCGGAGCCGATGCGGACCGCCAGGCGGGCGGCGATCTCCTTGCCCTCGGCGGAGGAAGGGACGAGCACGGCGGCCGGGGAGACGGCGTCGTACGCGGCCTGGAGCGCGTCCACCTTCGGTACGACGAGGTACTCGGTGAACTCGGGGGCGTCGGCGGTCAGGACCTTGACCGCACCGTGCTCGGCGAGCACCGCGGCGGTGGCCTCGGCACCGGCGCCGAGGGCGACGGCGACGGGCTCGCCGATGCGGCGGGCCAGCGTCAGCAGCTCAAGGGTGGGCTTGCGGACGGCACCGTCCGCGTGGTCGACGTAGACGAGAACTTCAGCCATGGGACTGCTCTCCTGCGATTGCGAAGTATCTGGGGGCTAACAGAGGTGACCGAAGCTCTTAGATGAACTTCTGGCCGGCCAGGAACTCGGCCAGCGACTTGCCGCCCTCGCCCTCGTCCTTGACGATCGTGCCGGCGGTGCGGGCCGGGCGCTGCGTCGCGGAGTCGACCGCGGTCCAGGAGCCTTCGAGGCCGACCTCGTCCGACTCGATCTCCAGCTCCTCCAGGTCCCAGGACTCCACCGGCTTCTTCTTGGCGGCCATGATGCCCTTGAAGGAGGGGTAGCGGGCCTCGCCCGACTGGTCCGTCACGGAGACGAGCGCCGGGAGGGAGGCCTCCAGCTGCTCGCTCGCGGAGTCGCCGTCGCGGCGGCCCGTCACGGTGCCGTCCTCGACCTTGACCTCGGAGAGCAGGGTGACCTGCGGGACGCCCAGGCGCTCGGCCAGGATCGCCGGGAGCACGCCCATGGTGCCGTCGGTCGAGGCCATGCCGGTGATGACCAGGTCGTAGCCGGCCTTCTCGATCGCCTTGGCGAGCACCAGCGAGGTGCCCATGACGTCGCTGCCGTGCAGGTCGTCGTCCTCGACGTGGATGGCCTTGTCGGCACCCATGGACAGCGCCTTGCGCAGCGCGTCCTTGGCGTCCTCGGGGCCCACCGTCAGGACGGTGATCTCGGCGTCGTCGGCGTCTTCGGCGATCTGCAGCGCCTGCTCGACGGCGTACTCGTCGAGCTCCGACAGCAGACCGTCGACGTCGTCGCGGTCGACCGTCAGGTCATCGGCGAAGTGCCGGTCGCCGGTGGCGTCGGGCACGTACTTCACACAGACAACGATCCTCAGGCTCACGCCGGCTCTCCTACCGCATCGTCTTTTTTCTGATACCGCCTTGTGCAGGCAGCATAGGCGCCTTGTCGGGCGGATCCCGGTCGGGGCGGCCCGCGCTCCGAAGGGAATGTTACTCGTCAGTACACCGTGGGTGTTCCACGGTGGCAAGGCCGGTGAACTGTGATCTGTCCAACGCCGCCCGAACCCGCCCCAGCAGGGACGATTCAGTCGCGCAGCGCGTTGAAGCGACCCTGGTGGTACAGCAGCGGCCGGCCTTCCCCGGCCGGGTCCCCGGTCACCGCCTCAGCGATGATCACCCGGTGCGCCCCGGCCGGTACGCGCGCCACCACCCGGCACACCAGCCACGCCAGTACGTCGTCCAGCACCGGAACCCCGTGCGGACCCGGGGCCCAGCCCGTGCCGGGCCCGAACCGGTCGGCGCCGCTGCGGGCGAACAGGCCCGCGAGGTCCTGCTGGTGCTCGCCGAGTATGTGGACGCCGAGGTGCTCGGAGTCGCGTATCGCGGGCCAGCTGGAGGCCCCCGTGGCGATGGTGAAGGACAGCAGTGGAGGATCGGCGGAGACCGAGTTGAGCGAGGTCGCGGTGAACCCGACCGGGCGGCCGCCGTCCTCGGCGGTGATCACGGCCACTCCCGCGGCATGCCGGCGGAAGACGGAGCGCAGCAGGTCCGGCGAGCCGGGCCGGCCGGAGTCGGCGGTGGGAACGGTGGAGGCGGTCGGGGCCGTCATGGAGGTGCTTCCTTCTGCCGCGGAGGCGGCGGGCACGGGCGCGGTGGGATCGGGTCGGGGACCGGGTTCGTTCAGTGGCCCTGACAACGCGCGCTCGCGTAGCGGACGAGGTCCACGTGGACCCGCCCGTAAAGCAGGAGTTCATACCGCATGCCGCCAGCCTGGCGATCTCCCGTGTACACAGTCAAGCCGCATCGGGCAGATGCGAGGCGCGTCACGCTGCGTGCGGGCGCGTGCACCGGCGCGCCGGTCATAGGACCGGCCATCGGACCGGTCTTCGGACCGGTCTTCGGACCGGCCGCCGTGCCCGTCATACCGCGGCGCCCAGCGCGGCGATCACGTCCGCCTTGCGCGGCATCCCCACCGCGCGCCGCACGATCCGGCCCCCGGCGTCGAGGACGAGCACGGTCGGCGTCTTCTCGATGCCGAGGGCGCGCACCAGCTCGAGACGGGCTTCAGCGTCGATCTCGATGTGCTCGACGCCCTCGACCAGGCCGGCCACGTCGGCGAGGATCCGCCGGGTGGCCCGGCAGGGCTGGCAGAACGCGCTGGAGAACTGCACCAGGCTGGCCCGGCGCCCGAGCGGTGCGCCCAGTTCCGCCGCGCCCAGCCGTACCAGGCCCGTGACCTGCCCGTCCTCGTCCCCGTGCACCCGTGCTCCCGTCGCCGCGGACCTCGTTGCCGCATCATTGAACTGCGTTCGTACGGTGATCCGAGCGCCCCGGCTACGCACCGCATTCCCGGCGTGACGAGAATCTCCTCGGGCACGGTCGTCTGGGCTGGCCAGCAGCCCGCGTATGGGGCACGATCCCCAAGGGCAGCGTACCTACGCAGCCGTAACTTCCGGCCGGGAGCACCTCCCCAGGCAGAAAGCGGGGTCTCCCCCTCATGGCTGAGCTCGTCTACCCTCCGGTGATCGGCGCCGCCCACACCCTCTTCAAGGCGCTGGACATCCGCATCGACATGAAGGGCACGGAGAACATCCCGCGCAAGGGCGGGGCGGTTCTCGTGTCGAACCACATCGGCTACCTCGACTTCATCTTCGCCGGCCTGACCGCGCGGCCGCAGAAGCGCCTGGTCCGCTTCATGGCGAAGGAGTCGGTCTTCCGCCACAAGGTGTCCGGCCCGCTGATGCGCGCGATGAAGCACATCCCGGTCGACCGCAAGCAGGGCGAGACGGCCTACCAGCACGCCCTCGACTCGCTGCGCGCGGGCGAGATCATCGGCGTGTTCCCGGAGGCGACGATCTCCCAGTCGTTCACCCTCAAGAGCTTCAAGTCGGGCGCCGCGCGCATGGCCCAGGAGGCCGGCGTCCCGCTGATCCCGGTGGCGCTGTGGGGCACCCAGCGGCTGTGGACCAAGGGCCGCCCGAAGAACCTCAAGCGCAGCCACATCCCGGTGACGATGCGCATCGGCGAGCCCATCGAGGCGCCCACCGACCAGTACGCCGGGGCCATCACGCGCCGCCTGCGCGAGCGGGTGCAGGAGCTGCTCGACGCCGCGCAGAGCGCCTACCCGGGCAAGCCCAAGGGCCCCGAGGACACCTGGTGGCTGCCGGCGCACCTGGGCGGCACCGCGCCGACGGCCGCCCAGGTCAAGGAAGCGGGCTGATTCCGCACCACCAGGTCGGGTGATCGTGCTGCCCCGCTGTTCACGGCGGGGCCGCGGTTTCGTGCCGGTGTGCCGGTCGAGCCCGACCGTCAGTTGGGGTTCTCGGCGTGGGTCAGCGTCTCCCATGCCTCGAAGTGGTTCTCGGTGCCCGCCGGGCGCCGCCCCTCGGTGAGCTTGCGGGTGTTGTCCATGCTGACGCCCAGGCGCGTGTGCAGGGCGTTGTAGCCGACCTCGGTGGCCGGGCCGATGCCCTTCGTCACGCTCCCGCCGCACAGCCAGGACGGCACCTTCGCGCCGAGCTCGTACTGGGCGTGGAAGCCGAGCGCGTACCGGAACCGGTCCTTGAACTGCGGGTACAGGTCGCGTCCCTGGATCCGCGAGGTCTCGGCGACGTGCATGGTCGCGGCGATCGCCATCCCGGTGTGGCCGAAGTCCCGGCAGGTCTCCTGGGCGAGACCGTCCACGAAGGTGCTCTGGCCCTGCCAGTAGTCGATCAGCTCGCTCTTGGTGTCGATGGTCGAGCGCGGCGGGTACGTGGGCTGCGCCCCGTCCGAGGCGAGGTAGAAGTACGCCGGGACCCGGCCGAGGTAGATCGCCATCGCCTTGTCGTAGCTCGCGCGGTCGTCGAGATGGACCGAGATGCCGATGGCGGCGTCCATCATGATCAGTTCCCAGTTGCCGTTGTTGTTCGGCTTCCCGTTGATGACCTCGGGCAGGTAGACGTCGCGCAGCATGGTGGCGAAGCGCCCCTGGTTCGGCCAGCCGCCGGTGTACGTGTGTTTGATGATCTCCGCGGCGCGCGGCCACGTGGAGCCCGCCCAGCCGCTCTGCAGCGGGGCGTTGGTGTTGGTGTGGTCCTTGATCTTCGCGGACCAGGCGTCCATCAGCTCGATCGACTTCTTCGCGTACTTGGCGTCCCGGGTGATGTACCAGGCGAGGGCGTCGCTGTACGCGGCGATGGCGTCCTCACGCTCCTCGGAACAGCCGTTGTCCGGGTTCGAGTACGAGCCGCACTCGACGACGGCGCGCGGTTCGGGCGTACGCGACTGCGAGCCGTACGGGCTCGCGAGCATGGCGTCGAACGCCGACTTCCACGGCTGCTCCCCCGCCTGCACCTTCGTGCGTACGAAGTCCAGCTGGGCGCGGCTGTTGAGGACTCCGGGGTGCGCGAACTGCGCCGGAGCGGCGGCTGCGGCGGGGGCGGGAGCCGGCGGGGGCCCGGCCTGGGCGGTGGGGGTGAGGGTCAGGGCCGCGGTCAGGCCGAGTGCCAGGGCGGCCAGAGCCGCGGGAACTCCGTGGCGCATGGAGCACCTTCCGTTCGGGGGTGGGGGGAACGGGGATGTTCTGCCGCCGAAAATACCCATGGGCATGCCAAGTTGACAACGCTATCCGACAGGAAACTTTCCTATCTCCGTCGGAAGGTTCCGCCACAGCTCGGGCCGGTCGGCGGACTCCTGGAGGGCCGCCAGCGCGGCCGGGTGCGCGGCGGCGTACAGCTCGGGGTAGTCGACCTCACCGAGCCCGGGGCGTACGGGGAAGGCGAGCCTCTCGGCGTCCAGCGCGAACCGGGCGTCCACGCCGGGCTTGTTGCCCCGCGGGTCCTGGCGGGCCCAGTCCGCGGCCCCCGGCAGCCGGAGGGCGATCAGCCCGTGCACGACGGGGTTCGAGCCGTCGTCATCGGTGAGCCGCTGGTAGCAGAGGCCGGCCGGGATGCCACGGACCCGCAACAGGGCGACCAGCGCATGGGACTTGGCGAAGCAGATGCCGTTGCGGGTGCGCAGCACGTCCGAGGCGCGCCAGGAGACGCGCAGGTCCCCGGAGTCGGCGGAGTGCGGGATGGTGTCGCGGACGAACTCGAAGGCGGCTTTGGCGTATGAGTATGCGTCGCCGGTGGCGGTCCACAGGGCGTCGGCGGTCTCCCGTACGAGCGGGTGGTCGTGGTCGATGACCTCATCTGCCGCCAGATAGGCGTGCACATCCGGGCTTTGCGGGATCAGCTGCATGGCCCGGAGCATAGGCATACCCCCGACCGCAGATCAATGGATTTGCGGCCGAGGGTATATCTATTCAGATCTTCAGCGGGACAGCTCTTCCTTCAGCGCCTGGAGGAAGCCGTCCACGTCTTCCTCCTGGGTGTCGAAGCCGCACATCCAGCGCACGTGGCCGGCGGCCTCGTCCCAGAAGTAGAAGCGGTAGCGCTTCTGCAGCCTCCGCGACACCTCCTGCGGCAGCTTCGCGAACACCGCGTTGGCCTGCACCGGGTAGAGGATCTCCACCCCGTCGGTCTCGCGCACCCCCGCCGCGAGCCGCTGCGCCATCGCGTTGGCGTGCCGGGCGTTGCGCAGCCACAGGTCCTTGGCGAGCAGTGCCTCCAGCTGCACCGACACGAACCGCATCTTGGACGCGAGCTGCATCGACATCTTGCGGATGTGCTTCATCTGCCGGACCGCGTCCGGGTTGACGACCACCACGGCCTCGCCGAACATCATGCCGTTCTTGGTGCCGCCGTAGGACAGCACGTCCACGCCCACCGTGTTGGTGAACGTGCGCATCGGCACGTCGAGCGAGGCCGCGGCGTTGGCTATGCGGGCCCCGTCGAGGTGGACCTTCATGCCGTGGGCGTGTGCGTGCTCGCAGATCGCCCGGATCTCGTCCGGTGTGTAGACCGTGCCGAGCTCGGTGTTCTGAGTGATCGAGACGACCTGCGGCATCGCCCGGTGCTCGTCCTCCCAGCCCCAGGCCTGCCGGTCGATGAGCTCGGGGGTGAGCTTGCCGTCCGGGGTCGGGACGGTGAGCAGCTTGAGCCCGGCCATCCGCTCCGGGGCGCCGCCCTCGTCGACGTTGATGTGCGCCGACTCGGCGCAGATCACCGCACCCCAGCGGTCCGTCAGGGCCTGGAGGGCCGTGACGTTCGCGCCGGTGCCGTTGAAGACCGGGAAGGCCTCCGCGTACGGGCCGAAGTGGCTACGGATGATCTTCTGCAGGTACTCGGTGTACTCGTCCTCGCCGTAGGCGACCTGGTGGCCGCCGTTGGCCAGGGCGAGGGCCTCCAGGATCTCCGGATGGACCCCCGCGTAGTTGTCGCTCGCGAATCCGCGCACCGCCGGATCGTGGTGGCGGTGGGCATCGGTCTTCACGGTTGCGGAGTGAGCCACAGACGCTGTCCGTTCACATCGATGGCGGGCCGCTCCCAGACGCCGGCGATGGCCTCGGCCAGCTCCTTGACGTCGGTGAAGCCCGCGAACTTCGCATTGGGGCGCTCGGCGCGCATCGCGTCGTGCACCAGTGCCTTGATCACCAGGATCGCAGCCGCGGCGCCCGGGCCGTCCTCGCCCCCCGCCTTGCGGAAGGAGTCGGCGAGGGCGAGCGTCCAGGCCTCGGCGGCCGCCTTGCCGGCGTTGTACGCGGCGTTGTTGGCGACCGGCTTGTGCGCGCCGGACTGGCTGATCAGGACGTAGCGGCCGCGGTCACTGCGCAGCAGCCCGTCGTGGAAGGCGAGCGAGGTGTGCTGGACGGTGCGGATCAGGAGCTTCTCCAGGAAGTCCCAGTCCGCGAGGTCCACGTCGGTGAAGGTCTTGCTGCCGCGCCAGCCGCCGACGAGGTGGACGACCCCGTCGATCCGGCCGAACTCCTTCTCGGTCCGCTCGGCCCAGGCCTTGGTGGCCGCGAGGTCGAGCAGGTCCACGGTGTCACCGGTGACGGTGGCGCCGCCGTGGGCATAGCGGGCCGCGTCCACGGACTCCGCGAGGCGCGTCGGGTCGGCGTCGGCCGCGACGACCACGGCACCGGCCTCGGCGAGGCGGAGCAGGGCGGCGCGACCGGCGGGGCCGCCGGCCCCGGCGACCGCCACGACGGCACCGTGGAGCTTGCCGTTCCCGGACTTCCCAGCGCTGTTCATCTGTGCAGCCTCCTGTGCGCGAGCGCTCACGCGGCGACCCGCTCGGCCGAATCGGCGTTCACTGCAGTGATGCCCTTTGTGGAGGCGATCACTCCCTTGAGCTTCTTGGCGAGCGCCTCATAGAACATGCTCAGCGGAAACTCGTCGGGAAGCACGTCGTCGACGAGCTTGCGCGGCGGCTGCGTCAGGTCGAGGGCGTCGGGGCCCTTGGCCCACTTGGAGCCCGGGTGGGGGGCGAGGTAGGTGGAGACCAGCTCGTACGCCTTGAACCAGTGGACGAGCTTCGGACGGTCGATGCCGGCCCGGTAGAGGTCCTCGATCTCGGCGCACAGCTGGTTGGTGACCTGCGGGGCGCGCATCCAGTCGATCTTCAGCGTGTTGTCCGTCCAGCGCACGACGTCGTGCTTGTGGAGGTACGCGAAGAGCAGCTGGCCGCCGAGGCCGTCGTAGTTGCGGTTGCGGTCACCGGAGACCGGGAAGCGGAACATCCGGTCGAAGAGGACGGCGTACTGCACGTCGCGGCCGTGCTCGTTGCCCTCGGACTCCAGCTTCACGGCCTCCTTGAAGGCGGTGAGGTCACAGCGCAGCTCCTCCAGGCCGTACATCCAGAACGGCTGGCGCTGCTTGATCATGAAGGGGTCGAACGGCAGGTCGCCGTGGCTGTGGGTGCGGTCGTGGACCATGTCCCACAGGACGAAGGCCTTCTCGCAGCGCTCCTGGTCCTCGACCATGCGGGCGATGTCCTCGGGCAGCTCGATGCCCAGGATGTCGACGGCGGCCTCGGTGACCTTGCGGTAGCGGGCGGCCTCGCGGTCGCAGAAGATGCCGCCCCAGGTGAAGCGCTCGGGGGCCTCGCGGACGGCGATGGTCTCCGGGAAGAGCACGGCGGAGTGCGTGTCGTAGCCCGGGGTGAAGTCCTCGAAGGTGATGCCGAGGAAGAGCGGGTTGTCGTACCGGGTGCGCTCCAGCTCGGAGAGCCACTCGGGCCACACCATCTTCAGGACGACGGCCTCGAAGTTGCGGTCGAGGTTGCCGTTCTGCGTGTACATGGGGAAGACGACCAGGTGCTGGAGCCCGTCGGCGCGCTCGGCGGCCGGGTGGAAGGCCAGCAGGGAGTCCAGGAAGTCCGGCACCTTGAAGCCGTCCGCCACCCACTTGCTCAGGTCGGAGACGAGCGCGCGGTGGTACGCGGCGGCGTGCGGCAGCAGCGGCGACAGCGTCTCCACGGCGGCGATCGCCCGCTCGACGGCTGCTGCGACCTCGGTCGGAGCCGGGGCGTCCGCGGCCTCGAAGTCGATCGAGCCGTCCTTGGCCTGCCAGGGGCGGATCTCCTCCACGGCGGCCTTGAGCTCGGGCCACGCCGGGTGGTCGACCACCCGCGCACCGGCGGCTATCACCGCACCGCCAGAACCCGGCACAAGAATTTCCGTCATGTCACTTCCTCCACAGGAGAACCTCGCGTCAACACAGCGTATGGGTGCGGGCCTGTCCTGCTCAAGGGCCTGTGCGGGAAATTATCCTGCACGACCCCTATCGACACCGTAATTCTTCCCGCCGTCCACCGTCCGAGCGAGCGCTTCGCCCCTTTCGCGCACCGCCACCCGCGCCCGTCGGCCCCGCGGGCGGGTGCCCGCGGGGCCGGTGGGTGACGTCCGTCACTCAGGCGGTGCGGAAGTGCGGGATGACCTTCTCGCCCCACTGCCGCAGGGTCTCCAGGCAGGCCTCCTGCGGCACCGTGCCCATCTGGATCAGGCACATGACCTCGTCCGCACCCGCCTCCTTGAGCCGCTGCACGTACGCGATGGCGTCGTCGGCGCTCCCGTACGCGTGATCGGCATGGAAGGTCGCCGTGGAGGTGGGCCGCACCGGTATGGCCTGCTCGTGCAGCCGGGCCACCACCTGCTCGGCCGCCCGGCGCATCTCCGTCGCCTCGTCGGCACCCGCGACCACGGCCTCGTCCGGGATGCCGGCGCCGCCGTACCAATGCCCGATGGACTGGGCGAAGAACCGCTGGCCGCGGATGCCGATGCGGCGCGCCTCGGCCGGATCGTCGAGCACGATGGTCGGGCAGAGCACCGAGAAGTGGTCGTTGACCGCGGTGGAGACGAAGCGGGCGCCGTCCCGGCCGGCCACCGCCCCGTCGTACACGGCCCGCATCCCGGCGATGGACTCCGGCCCGGCGAAGCCCATCACCAGGGCCCCGACGCCCAGTTCGGCGGCCTGTACGAGGGTCTCGGCGCGGCTGCACGCCAGGAACAGCGGCGGATGCGGGGTCTGCCGCGGCCGCGGCAGGATCGGGTGCGGGTCGATGTCGATCAGCTCGCCGTGGTACTCCAGCTCCTCCTCCTGCCAGGCCTTGCCGATGATCCGCAGCGCCTCCTCCACCTCCTGCGTGGTGCGCTCCCGGTCGACCCCGCACAGGGAGGTCTCCTGCTCGGTGCCGCCACGCCCGGCGCCCAGGTCGAGGCGGCCGCCGGAGAGCAGGTCGAGCATGGCGGCCCGCTCGGCCACCCGGACCGGGTGGTTGAAGTTGAAGGGCATGCAGACGACCCCGTGGCCGATGCGTATGGTGTGCGTCCGGGCCGCGACCCAGGTCAGGAAGACCTCGGGAGCCGACATGTGTGCGTACCACTTCAGGGAGTGGTGCTCGACGGCCCAGATCCGGTCGAATCCCATCTGCTCGGCGAGCACGGCCTGCTCCACGCAGTCGTGGATGACCTGGTGCTCCCGCTCCACGGTCGGGTCGGCGAGCTGAGCTTCGAAGATCACGGAGAATTTCACGATGCCTCCAGGGTTGCGTCCCGTGCCCGGCCTTACTTCAATTCGGAATATGACTAGTAGTCAGACGTCGAAGAAGCAAGACCTACCGGCGACCGCCTGGGCCGTGCTCGGGCTGTTGTCCTTCCCCGGGGAGCGCACCGGGTATGAGCTGAAGAAGTGGGCGGACTCCTCCCTGCGCTTCTTCTACTGGTCCCCGGCCATCAGCCAGATCTACGCCGAACTGCGCCGGCTGGAGGAGCTCGGGTACGCGGCCTCCGCGCGCTCGGGACCGGAGGAGGCCCGGGCCAAGCGCCGCTACGCCATCACCGGCGCGGGGCGCGCGGCCCTCGCCGGCTGGGCCTCGGAGACCGCGGAGGCCGGACCGCCGGTGCTCAAGCACGGGCTGCTACTGCGGATCTGGCTCGGCCACCTCGCCGAGCCGGAGCTGCTGCGCGCGATGGTCGGCGACCACCTGGAGCGCACCCGGGGCGAACTGGCCGCCGTGCGGGAGGCCATGGCGCAGGCGGACGACGTACCGGAGTGGGCCTTCCCCGCGCTCGCGCTGCGCTGGAGCGAGCGGCAGCACCTGGCCGAACTGGAGCTGGGCGAGGCCCTGCTGGCCGATCTCGCGGAGCTGGACGCGGCCGGTACGGGGACCTCGGCCGGAGCCCCGGCCGCGGATCGTCAAGGCAGCGGGGACGCGCCCACGCCCGGGTGACACTGCAGGCCCGCCGCGGCGCGCGCGGCGGCGTACAGCCCTGGCGGGAACCGGCCGAAGGCCCCGTTCCGGGCGCTGCACGGGCGGTCCCAACGCATCCCCGGCGCACTAGCATGCGTCCTCACCGCCCGGCCGGTAGGGACACCGCGACCGTGCGGCGAGCCGCCGTCGACGGAAGCGAGAGAACCTTGACTTTCCTCACCATCGGTCACCGCGGGGTCATGGGTGTCGAACCGGAGAACACCCTGCGGTCGTTCGTCCGCGCGGAACGTTCCGGGATGGACGTCATCGCGCTGGATCTGCAGCTGAGCAAGGACGGCGTGCTCGTCGTCCTGCACGACGCCGAGGTGGACCGCACCACCGACGGCTCCGGAGCCGTCGCCGACCTGACCCTGGCCGCGCTGCGCGAGCTGGACGCCGGCCGGGGCGAACGCGTGCCGGTCTTCGAGGAGGTCCTGGACGCGGTCCGGACCCCGCTCCAGGTGTCGGTCCAGGACGGGCCGACCGCGGCGGCGCTGGCGGAGCTGGTCCTGCGCCGCGACCTGAGCGCACGGCTGGAGGTGGCCTCCTTCAGCGACGAGGTGCTCGCCGAGGCGGCCCGGCTGCTGCCGGGAGTGCGCAGCTGCCTGTACGCGGACCGGCACCTCGGGCACCGCAGGACCATCGTGGACCGGGCGCTGGCCGTCGGTGCGCACACCGCCGCCCTGAACATCCGCGAGCTCACCCTGGACACGGTGGAGTCGGTCCACGCGGCCGGGCTGCGGGTGACCGGCTGGACCGTCAACACCCTGCAACAGCTGCGGGTGGCGCGGGCGCTCGAACTGGACGGCGCGGCCACCGACTTCCCGGAGATCCGCAGCACGGGCCGGTTCATCGCCTGACGGCGCCTCCCGCTCCGTACTACAGCGGCTTGACCAGCAGCTCGAAGGCCAGGTCGTCGCGGAGCGGGACGCCGAAGCGCTCGTCGCCGTAGGGGAAGGGGCTCAGTTCGCCGGTGCGCCGGTATCCGCGGCGCACGTAGTAGGCGATGAGCTCCTCCCGTACGTTCACCACCGTCATCCGCATCTCCTTGGCGCCCCACGTCTCGCGGGCGCGGTGCTCGGCCTCGGCGAGTATCTCCTTGCCGAGGCCGCCGCCCTGCAGCCCCGGGCGGACCGCGAACATCCCGAAGTAGGCGTGGTCGCCCCGGTGTTCGAGCTGGCAGCAGGCGACGAGCTCGCCGGCGCGCTCGACGACGAGCAGGATGCCGTCGGCGGAGTCGATGATCGCGCGGACCCCCTCGGGGTCGGTGCGCTGCCCGTCGAGGTAGTCCGCCTCGGTGGTCCAGCCGGCGCGGCTGGCGTCGCCGCGGTAGGCCGATTCGACCAGGATCACCAGTTCCGGTACGTCCGCCTCCAGGGCACTGCGGAAGTTCAGGGCGGTGGGGTGGGCGGTCGACATCGAGGGCTCCCGTTCTGCTCGGTGGCATATGACATGCCCGGTGCGGCAAGGAGAGCCTAACCCGGAGCGGCGTGCGGGCATCCGGGCCTGGGCATCTCTTCCCGTGACGCCGACGAACCGGGAGGTTCCGCCGTGCACGGTCCCGCGATGTCCCTTTCCGCTTCCCTCTCCGCCTGGCTCCTCGTACTGCTGTGTGCCGTGAGCGGTGCGTACTGCCTGTGGCGGGTGCGCAGATCGCAGCGGGAGGCACGCGGCGGGGCGGCGGGCGAGGCGCTGATGGCGTTCGGGATGGCGGTGATGGCCGTGCCCTCGGGCATCGGCCCGTGGGGGCCCGGGATCCTGCTGGCCGTGTTCTGCGGGGCCGCGCTGCACGCGCTGTGGCTGCTGAGGGGCGGGGTGCACCACGCGCACCACCTGGTCGGCTCGCTGGCCATGGGGTACATGGCGCTGACGATGGCCGACGGGCACGGGCACGGACGCAGCGGTGGCCTGCCGCTCGTCACCGGGGCGCTGCTCCTCTATTTCGCGGGGTACGTGCTGCTCGGCGGGGCCCGGCTGGTGACGGCGGGCGGGGGTGCGCAGCCGGTCACGGGCGGGCCGCCCGTGAAGGCCGCGGAGCTGACGCGGGCGTGCCGACTCGCCATGGGAATGGGGATGTTGGCGATGCTGCTGAGTCTGTGAAGCTCTGGGAGCCGACGGGCAAACGTGTCCTGCGTCACCAATCGCGAAAGGCCGTACCCGCAGGTAGCCCCGCGCTCATAGGCTGGCGGACATGATGGTCCCCGCCGCACTCCTGTTGCTCGGCGCCCTGACCGCGGTGCTCGCCCCCCGTCTGCTGGCCCGGGCCGAATGGCCCGAGCGGGAGCCCGTCGTCGCGTTGTGGGTGTGGCAGTGCGTGGTGGGCGCGGTGCTCCTGTGCCTCGCCCTGTCGATGCTGCTGAGCGCGGCCGCCGCCTGGCTGGCGGTCCGCGGGCGGCTCTTCGCGGCGGCCCCGCACGGGGTGGTCGACGCGTACGCGCTGGGCCCGACCGGCGGCCCGTGGGCCGTGGGGACCGCGCTGGCGCTGGCGGGCGGCGGGCTGTGGACCGGGGCCCGGCTGACCCGGGAGGTGCTGCGGGCCCGGGCCCGGCGCCGGGCGCAGGGCGCCGAGCTGCTCGTACGGGCGCCACTGCTGCCCGGGGAGGACCCGGCGGGGGCGCGGCTCGTCGTCCTGGAGGGGACGCGGCCCGACGCGTGGTGGCTGCCGGGCGCGGCCCCGCAGCTGGTGGTGACCACGGCCGCGCTCGGACGGCTCAAGGGGAGCCAGCTGGACGCCGTGCTGGCGCACGAGCAGGGGCACGCGCAGGCCCGGCACGACTGGCTGCTGCACTGCTCGCGGGCGCTGGCGGGCGGGTTCCCGCAGGTGCCGGTCTTCGCGGCGTTCGAGGCGGAGATGCACCGGCTCGTCGAACTGGCCGCCGACGACGTGGCCTCGCGGCGGTTCGGGAGGCTGACGATCGCGCTGGCGCTGGTCGGGCTCAACGAGGACCGGGGGGTGTTCGGGCCCTGTCCGAGCCCGCAGCCGCACGTGTCGGAGCGGGTGCGGCGGCTGCTGTCGGCGGCGCCCCGGTTGTCGGCGGGCCGCCGGCTCCGGCTGACCGCACTGGCCACACTGGTCCCGGCGGTCCCGCTGGTCGTGGCCCTGATGCCGGGTCTGAGCGCACTCACCTGAGCGCACCCGCCCGATCTCACCGGACCTGATCGCGCCCGTCCGGGCGGCAGGCCGAAAGTCGTCTTGCCCCGAGGTGTGGAAGTCCCTGCTCTGGGTGATCCCCCGCGTCACCCAGAGCAGGCGACCCCGTGCGCTGAGTATATTGGCTGGGAGCCAGTCAACGCAGGAGTAAGCATGTCCCCGCGCAGCGCATCGGTCAATGAAGAATTGCGCAGACGTTCCCGGGAGCGGCTGCTCCAGGCCACGGTCGAACTCGTCGCCGAACGCGGCTACGAGGCCACGACGCTCGGCGACATCGCCGATCGGGCGGGCACGGCCCGCGGCCTGGTCTCGTACTACTTCCCGGGCAAACGGCAGCTGCTCCAGTCGGCCGTCCACCGGCTGATGCACCTCACGCTGGGCTCGGCCCTGGAGCGCGAGCCGCGCAGCGACGACGGCCGCGAGCGGCTCGCCCGCGCCGTCGACGCGATCCTCGGGCTCGCCCGGGACGAACCGCTGCTGATGCGGACACACATGGCGGGCATCCTCCAGGCCGAGGGGTTCGTACAGTGCCCGGAGCAGCAGCGGCTGGCGGAGCTGCTCCGGGACACGGTCACGCGGTACGGATCGGCGGACGTGGACACCGACTACCCGCTGCTGCGGGCGCTGCTCATGGGCGCGGTGGTCGCGGTCCTGCTGCCGGGGGCCCCGATGCCGCCGGCGCGGCTGCGGGCGGAGCTGTTCCAGCGCTACGGGCTGGACTGGGAGCTCGGCTTCCCGCCGGACGGCGGACCGCCCGGCGGAACGTTCCCTCAGCGGGCTAGGCCATGATCAGTGGTACTCCGGCTGCGTCTGCACGTTGAGCCGGTCCATCCACACCCGCTTCGCGCTCTCGGTGCGCCAGTCGTCGATCCTCAGCACGTCGAGGCCCTTGGCGATGTCGTTCGAGTAGACGTACCCGTTGTAGTAGTACGCCGACCAGGACCCGCCGAGTCCGAGCCGGTCCGTGGTGAGCGGGCCGCGCTCGAAGTAGCCGATCTCCTGGGGCCGGGCGGAGTCGGTGAAGTCCCATATCGAGACGCCGCCCTGGTACCAGGACTGGACCATGATGTCGCGGCCGCCGCCGACCGGGATCAGCGAGCCGTTGTGCGCCACGCAGTTCTCGGTGTCGGCCTGGATGCGCGGGATCTTGAAGTAGCTGCGGAAGACGAGTTTGCGCTGGTCGCCGCGGCCGGTGATGTCGTAGATGCCGTCGGCCCCGCGGTTCGGGCCGGTAGCCTCGTTGCAGGTGGCGCCGCCCCCGCCGCCCAGCTCGTCGGTGAACACCACCTTGTCGGCCTTCTCGTTGAAGGTCGCCGAGTGCCAGAACGCGAAGTTCACGTTGTCCTGCACCCGGTCGATGACCCGAGGCTGTTCGGGCTTGCTGATGTCGAAGAGGATGCCGTCGCCCATGCAGGCGCCGGCGGCCAGCTTCTTCGACGGCAGCACGGTGATGTCGTGGCAGCCGGTGGTCTTGCTGACACCGGGGTTGGTGGGCGCGCCCGGGTTGCCGCCGTCCGGGAAGAGGACGGGGAAGGCGACGACCGCTGCCTGCGTCGGGTTCTTCTTCGGGACCTTGATCACGGAAATGCCGTCGTGCGGCGGCTGGCAGTCGGGGAACGCCTCGTTCGGGGAGTACGAGGCCACGTAGAGGTAGATGTCGCGCTCGCCCGGCACCAGCGTGTGGGTGTGGGAGCCGCAGTCGGTCTCCACGGACTTGATGTACTTGGGGTTCTTCTTGTCCTTGATGTCGAAGATCTTGATGCCCTCCCACGAGGACTTCTCCGTCGCGGGCTGCGAGACGCTGTTGCAGGAGTCGTCGCTGCGCGAGGAGTCGGTGGAGAGGAAGAGCAGGTCCCCCTGGACGGAGACGTCGTTCTGGCCGCCGGGGCAGAGCACCTGGCTGACGGTCTTCGGGGCCTTCGGGTCGCCTATGTCATAGATGGTGAAGCCGTTGTAGTTGCCGGCGTAGGCGTACTTGCCCTGGAAGGCCAGGTCGGTGTTGATGACGCCCGGGTAGGTGCTCGGGATGTTGGTCAGGTGCTTGACGTTGGCGCTGTGCACGATCTCGTCCTGGCCGGGGATCTCACCCGGGGCGAGAGCGCGCCCGCCCGCCGCCGGGTCGCCGCCCTGCGTGGCAGCCCTGCCGGGCGATAAGTCCCCGGGATCGGGGGTGGCGGCCGCGGGGCCGGCCGCGAACAGCGTGGTCAGCAGCCCGGCCGCGGCCACGGCCGCCCCCAGACTCCTGTGCCGCACTCTGGTGGTGAGCTTCGAGGTCACTGTGCCCTCCCATGGAGTCCGATCGATTCCGCTCGTGGTGGGAACGCGCCCGCCGGGGTACCGGAGCGGTCCCCGGCAGTATGTTCCCTTCATGGACATGGCAAAAGGGTTACTCGGCCGAACGACCGCGGCGGCCGTGGCCGCCGGGATCCTGCTCGCCCTGGCCGGCTGCCGCGACGGGGACGGCGGCGACGGGGCCAAGAACGGCGGCGCGGCGGTCATCGCCCCAGGCAGACCGGGCGAGAAGGCCCGCACCCTCTCCCCCGAGGAGGCGGCGAAGCGGCAGCCGGACGACGGCCCCAACGCGGCCGACCGGACCTACGTACAGCACATGGTCGAACACCACCGGCAGGCCCTCACGATGAGCGCACTGGCCCCGGACCGGGCCTCGGCGGATGCGGTCAAACGGCTCGCCGAGCGGATCACGGCCGCCCAGCAGCCCGAAATCGGCGCGATGGAGAAGTGGTCGGCGCGCTACCCGGCACCCTCCGGGGCCCCGGCGGCCGGGCACGACCACGGCGCGATGCCCGGCATGGCGACCGGGCAGCAGCTCGAACAGCTCGCCGGGGCGAAGGGCGCGGACTTCGACAAGCTCTTCCTCACCCTGATGACCGCCCACCACGAGGGCGCCGTCAAGATGGCGGGCGAGGCGCTGGCCGCCGGAAACAACGGCGCGGTGGAGGAAATGGCCAACGAGGTGGTGGCCACCCAGACCGCCGAGATCCACCGGATGCGCGCGATGGGCTGACGGCCGCCGGGCCCGGTGGCATGCTGGGAGCACCTGCGGGAGGAGCTCCGCCGTGCTTCGTGTCGCCGTCGTCGGTTCGGGCCCCAGCGGGGTCTACGCCGCTCAGACCCTGGTGCAGCAGCGTGAGGTGCCGGGCGTCCGGGTCGACGTGCTGGACCGGCTGCCCGCGCCGTACGGGCTGGTGCGCTACGGGGTGGCCCCCGACCACGAGAAGATCAAGTCGCTCCAGGGCAGCCTGCGCACCGTGCTGGAGGACGAGCGAATCCGCTTCCTCGGCAACGTCGAGGTCGGCGGACCGCAGCTGCCCACCGCACGGCTGCTGGAGCTGTACCACGCGGTGGTGTACTGCGTGGGCGCCGCCCGCGACCGGCTGCTCGGCATCCCGGGCGAGGAGCTGGCCGGGGTGCACTCCGCGACGGCCTTCGTCGCCTGGTACAGCGGCCACCCGGACGCCGTGGCCGAGGCCTTCGACCTGCCCGGGGTGGGCTCGGCGGTGGTCGTCGGGGCGGGCAACGTGGCCGTGGACGTGACGCGGATGCTGGCCCGGGGCGAACAGGAACTGGCCCCGACCGACATGCCGCAGCCGGCCCTGGGCGCGCTCGCGGACAGCGGGGTGAAGTCGGTGTCGATGGTGGCCCGACGCGGGCCCTCGCAGGGCAAGTTCACCACCAAGGAGCTGCGGGAGCTGGGCACGCTGCCGGGCGTGGCCGCCGAGGTGGACCCCGCCGAGCTGGCCCTCGACCCCGCGTACACCGACCAGGACGCGGCCGCCGCGCTGCCCGCGGTGGCCCGGCGCAACCTGGAGGTGCTGCGCGGCTGGGCCGGGCAGGACCCCGGCGGCGCGCAGCGCCGGATCGGCCTGCGGTTCTACCTGCGCCCGGTGGAGGTGCTGGCCGGCCCCGGCGGCCGGGTCGCCGGGATGCGCTTCGAGCGGACCACCCCGGACGGCCGCGGCGGGGTCACCGGGACGGGCTCGTACGAGGACATCGAGGCACAGCTGGTGCTGCGCTCGGTGGGGTACCAGGGGGTTCCGCTGCCGGGCCTGCCGTTCGACCCGGTGAAGGCCACGGTTCCGCACGCCGCGGGCCGGGTGCTGCGCGAGGGCCGGGCCTCGGTGGGCGAGTACGTGGCGGGCTGGATCAAGCGCGGCCCGACCGGGGTGATCGGCACCAACCGGCCCTGCGCCAAGGAGACGGCGTCCTCGCTGCTCCAGGACGCGGCGGTGCTGGCCCGGCGGGAGCTGCCGGGCGACCCGCTGGACGCCCTGCGGGCGGCGGGGCTGCACCCGGTGGAATGGCCGGGCTGGCTGGCCATCGAGACGGCGGAGACCGATCTCGGGCGCTCGCTGGGCCGCCGCTCGGTGAAGATCCCGGACTGGCCGGGCCTGCTGACGGCGGCGAACGCGGGCGCCTGAGCTCGGGCCGGTCCGGTGCCTGGCGATCTAGCCCGCCAGGCGCGCCTCTTCCGCGGCGGCCGCCGCGAGCACGCTGTCGAGCAGCCCCGGGAACAGGCTCTCCAGCTCCGCGCCGCGCAGGCCGTTCATCTTCGCCGTCCCCCGGTAGGCCTGGCGGACCACACCGGCCTCCCGCAGGACGCGGAAGTGGTGCGTGGTCGTCGACTTGGTGACCGGCAGGTCGAAGTACGAGCACGCCAGCTCGTCCGGCGTGGCCGCGAGGTCCCGCACGATCGACAGCCGGATCGGGTCCGACAGTGCGTGCAGCACCGCTTCGAGCCGGATCTCGGCGAGCCCGGGATGCGCGAGCGCACGGGTGGTGGCCGTATCCGTCACGTCTGCCCTCGTCTCTTCCGGGTCCCCTGTTCGTACGAGAACCACCGTAGTACATCGACTGCCGCCGGAAGGGACGCGCACACGTGCTCCCGGTGGCGGCTACCAGGCACGGTGGTACGAGACGGGCACCCGTACCCCGGTGCCCGGCTCGGCGGCCCGTTCGGCGCCCAGTGCGGCGGCCGCGGTACGGGCCCAGTACGGGTCGCGCAGCAGCTCGCGGCCGAGCAGGACCGCGTCCGCCTGCCCGTCCGCCAGGATCGCGCCGGCCTGCTCCGGCTCGGTGATCAGCCCGACGGCGGCCACCGGGAGGCCGGTCCGGGCCTTGACCTCGGCCGCGAACGGCACCTGGAAGCCGGGCCCTGCCGGAATGTTGGCCTTCGGGGCCATCCCGCCGGTGGACACGTCCAGCAGGTCCACCCCGCGGCCTTGGAGCAGTGCGGCCAGCCGGACCGTGTCCTCGGAGGTCCAGCCGGACTCCTCCAGCCAGTCGGTGGCGGAGACCCGGAAGAACAGCGGCAGCTCCTGGGGCCACACCGCCCGTACGGCGTCGACGACTTCGAGGGCGAAGCGGGCCCGGTTCTCGAAGGAGCCGCCGTACGCGTCGGTGCGCCGGTTGCTCTCCGAGGAGAGGAACTGGCCGATGAGGTAGCCGTGGGCGCCGTGGATCTCGACGACCTCGTAGCCCGCGGCCAGCGCGCGCCGCGCGGCCGCCGCGAACTGCCCCGTGATCTCGTGGATCTCGGCGGTCGTCAGCTCGTGCGGCACCGGGTCGCCCTCGGCGAAGGGCACCGGGCTCGGGGCGCTCGGCAGCCACCCGTCCGCCTCGGGGCCGACGTATCGGCCGCCCTCCCAGGGCCGGCCGGTCGAACCTTTCCGCCCTGCGTGGGCGATCTGGATGCCCGGGACGGCGCCCTGGGCCTTGATGAAGGAGGTGATCGGGCGCAGTGCCTCGACCTGCGCGTCGTTCCAGATGCCGAGGTCGTACGGGGAGATCCGGCCCTCCGGGGAGACGGCGGTGGCCTCCTGGAGGATCAGGCCGGTGCCGCCCACCGCGCGGGCCGCGTAGTGCGCGAAGTGCCAGGCGTGGGCCACGCCCGCGGCCGGACCCGAGGCCTCGGCGACGTACTGGCACATCGGCGCCATCCAGATCCGGTTCCGCGCGGTGACCGAGCGCAGGGTGAAGGGCTCGAAGAGGGCCTCGGCGTGGGTGGCCGGGACGTGGGCGGCGGGGGCGATGGGGGCAGCACTCATGAAGGACTCTCCGGAGGTGGCCGGGCACGCCGCGGATCGGCGGCTTGTACGAGAGTCAGCGTACTACGATTTATCCCGTACTACGAGACCTCTCGTACAAGCTCGTCGAGTTCGGCGCGCAGCGCCTCCGCGAGGGCCGCCAGGTCCGGCACGGCGGCCGCATCGGCGACCAGGCCGTAGTGGACCGTGCCCTTGTACGTGGAGACCGCGACCGCGAGGGAGTGGCCGCGGGCGAGCGGGGCCAGCGGATAGACCTCGCGGACCCGGCTGCCGCCGAGCGAGAAGGTGAAGCCGGGCAGCGGGACGCTCGTGACCAGGATGTCGAAGAGCAGCCGGGCCGCCTGGGCGACCAGGGGGCCGCCGAGCCGGTGGCCGAGGGGGTGGACGTGGTCGGCGAGCAGGGCGACGGCCCCGGCGCCGCGGGCGGGTCCGGCCTCCTTGTTGCGGTCCATGCCGAGCCGCACCCGGTCCAGGCGCAGCAGCGGGTCCGGTTCGGCGAGCGGGAGCCGGAGCAGGTAGCCGGAGAGCCGGTTGCCGTACTTCGCCGCGCCGCCGGGCCGGCGTCGGGAGACCGGTATCAGGGCGCGCGGGCCGGGGCCCTCGGGCTCCGGGTCGCCGCGGCCCAGCAGCCAGCGCCGAAGGGCGCCTGCGACCAGGGCGATCAGCACGTCGTTGACGGTGCCTCCGGCGACCTTCCGGATGCGGTTGACGTCGTCGAGGTCGAGCGCCAGGCCGGCGACCACGCGGGAGCCGGTCCGCGCCGGGACGGCCGTCAGGGCCGCCGGGACCCCGAGGGGCAGTCCGGCGCGGGCCACGGAGGCGCCGATCTCCAGGGCCTGGCCGACGTCCTGGACCCGGGCGGCCAGCATCCCCGGGAGGCCGCGCAGGGCGGAGCCGGCGGCGGGCCGCGCTGCCGGGACCGGTCGCACGGGACCCCGTACGGTCGGGCCCTCGTCGAAGAGCAGGGCCGCCAGCGCCAGGGCCCCGAGCCCGTCGGCGAGGGCATGGTGGAACTTGAAGAGCACCGCGAAGGAGCCCGGATCGGGCCCGGCCAGGACGTGCGCCTCCCAGGGCGGCCGGCCGCGGTCCAGCGGCCGCGCCATCAGGGGCCCGGCGGCGGCCCGCGGGTCCGGGGTGCGGACGAGGAACACGTGCCGGGCGGGATCGAAGTCCGCGTCGGGCGACCAGGCGGCGGCGCCGATCGGCAGCAGAACGTCATGGATGCGGCGGCGCAGGCCGGGGACGGCGGGGCAGCGGGCGGTGAGCAGTGCGGCGGCACGGACGGCGGGGTCGGGGCCGGGGCCGGCGCCGGGGGTGTCCCGCGGGGCGGATTCGAAGACCGCGAGGGCGCCGAGGTGCATGGGGTGGGCGGCGGATTCGATCCGCCAGAAGGCGAGGTCGAGCGGTGACAGGTGCTCGGTGGCCACGTATTGCCTCTCGCGTGCGGTGGCAGAGGTGGAAGTCAACCCCCATCGGCCTCCTACGATCAAGTAGCCACCCTTTGGATACGCCTGTTGATCGATGCCGACCGACTGCTCGGCGCAGCGGACCGGCGGACCGGCCGCTGTCGGTGGCCGGGTGCAGACTGGCTGGAAACGGTACGCAGTGACCGGGACGGCGAAGTCCGGAGGTGTCGGCCATGTCGGCCATGTCCGAGGTGATCCTGCTCGCGGGGACCCGCAAGGGCCTGTTCATCGGCCGCAGGCGGGGCGGTGGCCCCTGGGAGCTCGACGGGCCCCATTTCAACGCCCAGGCCGTCTACGCCGTCGCGGTCGACCGGCGCGGACCCGTGCCCCGGCTGCTCGTCGGCGCCGACAGCTCGCACTGGGGGCCGTCCGTGTTCACCTCCGACGACCTGGGGGCGAGCTGGCACGAGCCCGCCGCCCCCGCCGTGAAGTTCCCGAAGGACACCGGGGCCTCGCTGGAGCGGGTCTGGCAGCTGCACCCGGCCGGTCCCGAGGCGCCGGACGTGGTGTACGCGGGGACGGAGCCGGCCGCGCTGTTCCGCTCGACGGACCGCGGGGAGTCCTTCGAGCTGGTCCGCCCGCTGTGGGAGCACCCGAGCCGGGGGAGCTGGGTGCCGGGCGGCGGCGGCGAGGGCCTGCACACGGTGCTGACGGACCCGGCCGACCCCGCCAAGGTGACGGTGGCGGTCTCCACCGCCGGGGTGTTCCGGACCCTGGACGGCGGCGCCCGCTGGACCCCGTCCAACGAAGGCGTCTCGGCGGTGTTCCTGCCGGATCCGCATCCGGAGTTCGGCCAGTGCGTGCACAAGATCGCCCAGGACGCCGGGGACCGGAAGCGGCTGTACCTGCAGAACCACTGGGGCGTGTACCGCAGCGACGACGCCGGGGCGCGGTGGACCGACATCGGCGCCGGCCTGCCCTCCGACTTCGGCTTCGCGGTGGCCGCGCACCCGCACCGGCCGGACACCGCGTACGTCTTCCCGCTCAACGCCGACTCCGACCGGGTCCCGGCGGAGCACCGGTGCCGGGTGTTCCGTACGCAGGACGCGGGCGCGACCTGGGAGCCGCTCACGCGCGGACTGCCGGCCGGGGACCACTACGGGACGGTGCTGCGGGACGCCCTGTGCACGGACGACGCGGACCCGGCGGGGGTCTACTTCGGCAACCGCAACGGCGAGTTGTACGCCAGCCACGACGACGGGGACAGCTGGCAGCTGCTGGCCGGGCATCTGCCCGACGTCCTGTGCGTGCGGGCGGCGGTCGTCGCTCACTGAATCGGCCAGTAGAGTGACTCGCTGTGGCAGCACGACCGTTGAACGAGATCGTCGAGCCGGGCTGGGCCCTGGCTCTGGAGCCGGTGGCGGCGCAGATCGCCGCGATGGGCGACTTCCTGCGCGCCGAGATCGCGGCGGGGAGGACGTACCTGCCCGCCGGGGCGAACGTACTGCGCGCCTTCCAACAGCCCTTCGACGAGGTGAAGGTGCTCATCGTCGGCCAGGACCCGTACCCCACCCCGGGGCACGCGATGGGCCTGTCCTTCTCGGTGGCGCCCGACGTCAGCCCGTGGCCGCCCAGCCTCGACAACATCTTCCGTGAGCTGTACGCGGACCTCGGCGTACCCCGGCCGGCGAACGGGGACCTGACCCCGTGGACCCGGCAGGGTGTGCTGCTGCTGAACCGCGCGCTGACCACCGCCCCGCGCAAGACCGGGGGCCACCGCGGCAAGGGCTGGGAGACCGTCACCGAGCAGGCCATCAGGGCGCTGGCCGCGCGCGGGAAGCCCCTCGTGTCGGTGCTGTGGGGCCGGGACGCCCGCAATCTGCGGCCGCTGCTCGGCGAGCTGCCGGCGGTGGAGTCCGTCCACCCCTCACCCATGTCCGCCGCCAATGGGTTCTTCGGCTCGCGGCCGTTCAGCAGGACCAATGACCTGCTGGTCCGCCAGGGAGCCCAGCCGGTGGACTGGCACCTTCCGGCCGCCGGTTGATCTTTCGGTTGATCTTTCTGTTGGGCTTTCTGTTGAACGGTATACGACATTTCACGGATAAATACGGACAGAAGCCGCCCATTGAGGCCCTGCCCGAACACTCGGTTCCGATAAGCCAGTAGCATGCGGCGCCATGAGCTCCCCCACTGGGCCCGCGAATGGCCTGCCCGTACGAATGCCGCGACCCCGCCCTGCCGGACGGCACCGCCGACCCGAGCCCGCGGTGGCGCCCGAGGGCGCGCCCGCGCTGGTGCTCGCCGTGCCCGGTGCCCCTTCGGCCGCCTCTCGTGGGCTCGCGGAAGAGATCATCAGCATCGGCCGCTCCGAGCTGCCGGGCCTGGACGCCCGCATCGGCTTCCTTGAAGGCGATGACGCCGAGGGCTCCGAGTTCCCGGCCCTCTCCCGCGTGCTGACCTCGGTCGCGGCCGAGCGCGTCGCCCGCGCGGAGTTCGCCCGCACCGCCGGCCACGAGGTACCCGCGCCGACCGGCCCGGACGCCGTGGTCGTCCCGCTGCTGGCCGGCCCCGACGCCGACCTGCTGCGGCGGATGCGCCAGGCCGTCATGGACTCCTCGGCCGCCGCCGAGCTGGCCGAGGTGCTCGGCCCGCACCCGCTGCTCGCCGAGGGCCTGCACGTGCGGCTCTCCGAGGCCGGACTGGCCCGCGCCGACCGCGCCCGGCTGTTCACCGTCACCACCGCCGCCGACGGCATCATCGTGGCCACCACCGGCGGCGAGGAGGCCGTCCAGGCCGCCGCGGTCACCGGCATGCTGCTGGCCGCGCGCCTCGCGGTGCCCGTCAAGGCCGCCGCGCTCGACCAGGAGGGCTCGGTGGCCGCGGTTGCCGAGCAGCTGCGCAGCGAGGGTTCGACGCAGCTCGCGCTGGCCCCCTACCTGATCGGCCCGGAAGCCGCCGAGGGGCTGCTGGACACGGCCTGCAAGGAGGCCGACTGTGCGGCCGCCGAGGTGCTCGGGGCCTACTCGGCGCTCGGCAAGCTGGTCGTCACCCAGTACTCCGCGGCGCTCGGCCTCACCCAGGGCGCCGCTGCCCACTGATCCCGCGCAGGTCCGCTCGTACGAGGGCCCGCGCCCCGGGAGTTGAACTCCTGGGGCGCGGGCCCTCGTCCGTGCGTACACGGCCGCGGGCAGTCGGGCAGTCGGATCAGGCGAAGACCACGCAGGTCGCGGCCGGCACCGGCACCGAGCCGGCCCGGCGCGGCTGCCCGGTCAGGGGGTCGACGTCGAACCAGGTGACGTCCCCGGAGCGCTCGTTGGCCGCGTACAGCCTGCGCCCCGAGGGGTCGGCGGCCAGGTCCCGCGGCCAGCTGCCGCCGCAGTCCACGCTGCCCACCAGCCGCGGCCTCTCGGCCCCGTCGGCGAGCGAGAGGGTGGCGATGGCGTCGGCTCCGCGCACGGCCGCCCACACGAAGCGGCCGTCGGGCGAGGCCACCACGGCCGACGGGTAGGCCCGTACGGCCCCTGGAGCGGCCTCGGACGCGACCGGAACCTCATCGATCGGTTCCAGTTGCCCGGAGCCGGCTTTCCAGCGGCAGACGGTCAGCTGCGGCTCCAGCTCGTGCAGGACGTAGACCACCTCGCCGCCCGGGTGGAAGGCGAGGTGGCGCGGGCCCGTCCCGGCACGCAGCACGGTCTCGCCGCGCAGGCGCAGCGCCCCGGTGGCCGGGTCCGGCGCGCAGACCCGGACCGAATCGGTGCCGAGGTCCACGCTGAGCACCCAGCGGCCGCTCGGATCGGGCAGCACCTGGTGGGCGTGCGGCCGTTCCTGGCGGCTCGCGTCGGGGCCCGAACCCTCGTGCGCGAGGACCGAGGCGGGCCCGGAGAAGCTGCCGTCCGCGGCGAGCGGGAGGCTGCTGACGCTGCCGGAGGTGTAGTTGGCGGTCAGCAGCCGGCGCCCGGCCACGCCGAGGTGGGTCGGACCGGAGCCGCCGACGCGGACGGCGGGGCCGAGGGCGGTGAGGCCCTCGGAGGTGGGCCGGAAGGCGGCGGCCGCACCCTGCTCCGTCTCGCTCACGGCGTAGAGCACCCCGGTGTCCCGGTCGAGGGCGAGGTACGAGGGGTCCGCGACCGCGTCGGTGGCGGAGAGGAAGGTCAGCGCACCGGTCGCCGGGTCCACGGCCGCGGTGGTGATGCCGCGGCCGCCTCCCGAGGTGAACGAGCCGATGTGGGCCCGCAGTCCGCCGCTCCGGCCATCCCTGCCGTCCGTGCCGCCCCTGCCGTCCGTGCCGTTCGCAAGATCCGTACCGTCCGCGCCGCCCACGGGATGCCCCTCTCCACCGTTCCGGATCGATCCGTGCGGAGCCGACGGTAACAGAAGGTCTAGACCAGATCCCGCCCTTGGGTCCGTTCCTGCGCGCCCGGGTGGTGCACGTACGCCGTCGAGCTCGGCCGGTCGTCGTACGTGCGGTGGAAGACCGGGGTCGCGGAGCCCGAGATCGGCGGCACGATCCAGGACCAGTCGGCGCCCACCTCCCGCCCCTTGCGCTCCTCGCGCTCCATGTGGCTGAGGAAGCGCCGGGATTCGCTGTGGTGGTCCGCGATGGTGACCCCGGCCCGGTCGAAGGAGTGCAGTACGGCCCGGTTGAGCTCGACGAGCGCGCGGTCCTTCCACAGCGAGCGGTCGCTGGCGGTGTCGAGGCCGAGGCGCCGGGCGACGGCGGGGAGGAGGTTGTACCGGTCGGTGTCCGCGAGGTTGCGGGCGCCGATCTCGGTCCCCATGTACCAGCCGTTGAAGGGCGCGGCCGGATAGTGGATGCCGCCGATCTCCAGGCACATGTTGGAGATGGCGGGTACGGCGTGCCAGCGCAGCCCCCAGTCCGCCCAGCCGGCGTCGTCGGGGTGCTCGATCGGGACTTCCAGCACGGCGTCCGCCGGGGTCTCGAACCAGCGGGGCTTGTCGTCGACGCCCTGGACCACCAGCGGCAGCAGATCGAACGGGGTGCCCGCGCCCCCGGTCCAGCCGAGGCCGAGCAGGGCGCTGGTGAGCGGTGCGTTGCGGGCGTCGCCCACGGTGACGGAGTGGTGGTCCCCGTATCCGGCGTACCGGACGAGCTGCTCGCTCCATATCAGCGGGCCGGGGCGGTCCGGGGTGTCCGGGGCGAAGACGGTGATGGTCGGTCTGACCCGGCCGCCGTTGGTCGCGTCGCGCAGGTGCTCGAAGCACTCGGCGGCTATGTCGTCGGCGTCGGTTATCTCGCGGCGGTCGCGCACGCGCAGCGAGTTCCAGTACAGCCTGCCGATGCAGCGGTTACTGTTGCGCCAGGCGACACGGGCCCCGTGGACGAGCTCCTGCGGGGTGTGCCGATAGCTTCCGGTGTCCGCGAGCTCGGCCCGCACGGCGGCGAGCCGGGCCCGCGGATCACCCGCCGGCGGATTCTCCCGGTGGAAGAGTCGGATGAACTCCTCGGCTGCTTCCCACACTTGGGCTGTGGTCGAGCGCTGTTGAAGTATTTCCATCCCGGGCGGTTACCCCCTGTCCGACCAGATCCACCCTGTACGTGCCAGATGAATGTGCTGTCAACAACCACCCGTTGTACATGCCGCAAGTCAGCGGCGTATGGCACGCACGGCCGGAACAACTCCACCGAGTGATCTTCGGGCCATTGCCCTGCGGAGCGGTCCTGACAGGGCGTAAGATCTGCCGCCATCAGGCCCCTGACCTCGTAGATCAGGACCCGGGCCGGATCAGGCGCCGATGGCGAGGGGCGCGCGGGGGTCGGTGCGCAGAGGGGTGTGGAGGGCCGCGAGGGCGTGCTCCAGGCCGTGCAGGTGCGCGAGGGCCGGCTCCGCGGCGGCGGGCCGGGGGTGGGCGGGAACGGCGCGTTCCGCCACGGCCCGAGGGGCGGTCAGCGCCTCCACGGCGCTCTCCACCCGCCAGCACGCGGCGGCCAGCCGGGCGTCGTGCGAGGCCTGCGGGTCGGCGGCGACGGCCACCAGTCCGCGCACCTCGCGGGCGCAGTCGTCGAGCAGCCCGAGGACCTGCCGGGCCCGGGCCTTGCGGGCGCGCAGCGGGCTCAGCGGGTGGACGAGGGGCGCGAGGGCCATCCGTACGCGGGCCAGCAGCAGTTCGAGTTCGGCGGCGTGCGGGGCGGGATCGGCCTCGGGGTCCCCGGCGAGGCGGCCCTGGGCGGCCGCCGTGGAGGCCCGTACGCAGTGCAGGGCGCGCTGGATCCAGGCGTCGTTGGCGGCGTGCGTGGTCACCGGGAGGACGAGCACCACGGCGAGGGCCGCGCCCAGCGCGCCGATCGCGGTCTCCTCGAAGCGCAGGAGCAGCAGGCCGGGGTGCAGGACGCCGAGGAGCCCGTAGAGCAGTCCGGCCATGACGGTGACGAAGAACATCATCCAGGAGTACGAGGGCGCCGCGGTGTAGAAGATCCCGAAGACGGATACCGCGACCAGGGCGGCGGTGGGCGCGGGCGCCCCGTGCAGGGGTACGGCGATCAGCAGCCCGGCGGCGATGCCGACGACCGTGCCGAGGACCCGGCGGAACCCGCGGACGAGGGTTTCGCCGCGGGAGGCGGTGTTGACGAAGATCCACCAGGCGGTGCCGACGGCCCAGTACCAGCGGTCGTCGGAGAGCGCCTGGCCGATGCCGAGCGCGAAGGCGCAGGCGGCGGTGGCCTGGAAGGCCTGCCGCGTGGTCGGCCGGGCCAGGCCGGTGCCGGGCAGGCCGGGCGGCGCGGCGGGCGGCGGGGTGCGCCGCTCGATCGGCCAGAGGAGGAACCGCACCGCTCCGGCGGACAGCAGCGCCAGCCCGACGGCGGCGTACAGCTCGGGCAGCTGGCCGGGCACGGCGTGCAGGAACTGGGTGACGAAGAACATCATGAAGCCGAAGATCCCGAGGGCGTGCCCGCGCGGCCCCCAGCGGCGGGCGTAGACCCCGGCGAACACGACGGCGAGGAAGGCGGCGTCCCGGGCGAGCGGCACCCCGTGCAGGGTGGTGGCCAGTGCGAGGACGGGGAATCCGGCGACGGGCAGCAGGGCGCTGGTCACGCGCTGGGCCCGCACGGTCGTGTCGAGCACGGTGAACAGGGTGAGCAGGGCCGCCAGTCCCCCGGTGATGGAAGCGGTGAGGGAGAGGCCGCAGAGCTCGGCCACGGCGACGGCGAGCCCGACGCCGAGCACGGCCCGCAGCGAGTTCCTCAGTCTCAGGCGCCCCGGATCCGGAGCCACGAACATCCTCTTCACGGCGGTGTGCCGCCCCCCTTGCAGTGGTGCGCGCCGGTCCGGCGTCCGCCCGGGGGTGGTGGGCGGCAGGCGGGCACGGCGAAGGCACCGCGCTCCGGACCGGCCTCGTTGCCGCCCGGCGCTGCGCGGCGCCGTAAGTACATGGATACGACACAGATAAGCATCCGAGGGCCCACTGGCTCAACACACCTCCGTATCACTGGGCCATTGGCCCAGTACTGAAGGGTATTCTTCGGCCACCTGCGGCCAACGGACCAGCGCTCGCTCAGGCGGGGCGGCGGGCGTAGCAGAAGAAGTGCTCCTCGGGCTCGACCCCCGCGGGCCGGAACAGCGCGGTGTGGTGCTCCACCACCTCCAGGCCTGCCGCGCCCAGCAGCCGCAGGTGCTCCGCCGGGGACAGACTGCTGACGGTGACCTCGTGCCCCATCCAGACGATGTCGAGGTCGCTGATGTCCCCCGGCACGGTCGCCAGAACGAAGTACCCGCCCGGCGCCACCCACGAGGCCATCCGCTGCAGAGCCGTCGCGATCGCCCGCTGGTCCATCACGAGCAGCGGGAAGAAGGAGCACACCGCGTCGAAGGGGCCCTCCGCGGGCTCGTACGTCCGGACGTCGGCCTGCTCGAAGCGGGCCTGCGGGACCCGGGAGCGCGCGAGGTCGACCATGTGCGCCGAGACGTCGATGCCGGTCACCGCGCAGCCGGCCCGCGCGAGCGCCTCGGCGGCCGGGCGGCCCGTACCGCTGCCGACGTCCAGGACGCGGGCGCCGGGGGCGAGGCGGGCGGTGAGCCAGTCCAGCGCCGCGAGCTGTCCGGGGACGCGCCCGAACACCTCCTCGTACCGTGCGCCGACGTCGTCGAAGACCTCTGCCGCGGACTTGCCACCCTTCATCGGCTCCCCCACCTTCACCCTCGATCCGTGTTCGCAGCGGCCCGGCCGGTCCGCACACCGTGGAGGTTCTGCCCGCGCCGGCGGCCGGGAAACGGCGGGGGTCCCGGCGCTCACCCCGGGGAGTGGGCCGCGGCGCGGCCCGACGCGATGAGCTGGAGGTCCGACGTCAGGGAGTCGAGCCAGGCCGTCGTGGCGAAGTACGCGGGCCCGGCATCGGGCGGCGCCGCGTCGGTGGGCGCGGGCAGTGTGTCCGGAAGGAGGGCTTGGGGGCCGCCCGGCGGGCCGTGCCGGGTCTTGCGCGGGGCGTCGGCCGCCGCCGCCGCGCGGCGCAGTCCGGCCGCCACCCGGGCCGCGTACTCCCGCAGTCCCGCCGCCTCACTGCGCGCGAGCGGCGTCCCGTCGGCGCTGCCCAGCACCCGCCCGCCGCCCCAGAGCACGTGGTGCCCGGTCATCACCGCGGCCTGCCAGTCGGCGCCGGGCCCCACCGGGCGCTGCGTCTCGGTCTGGTACTGGGCGTACGCCGACTCCGCCATCGTCAGCGTGAGCCGGACCCGGTGCTCCTCGTCCCCGGGGGATTCCGGGAGCCGCCCGGGCGCCGCGACGACGGCGGTGGTCGACTCGACGTCGTCGGCGCAGGCGCGCAGCAGCCCGGCCACCGCCCGGCCCAGTTCATCCTGGGCCCCGCGCGGCCAGGCGAACAGCCCGCACACGATCCCGATCGCGCTGCCGATGAGCACGTCCAGGAAGCGGACCTCGGCCAGCTGCCAGGTGACCGGCGCAAGCTGGGCGAAGACGACGGCGACGACCAGCGTGAACATCGCCTGCGCCCAGCCCACGCCCCGTACGGGACCGAGGGTGAACGTGAGCAGCATCAGCGGCGCGAGCGCGATCGCGTACACGGTGGACTCCTCGCGGGCCAGGGCGAGCACCGTGCCGGCGGCGAGCGCGCCCAGGCAGGTGCCGATCAGCGCGCTGCGCACGGTGCCCCGGGTCTGCACGGCGGTGGTCCGGGTGAGGCTGATGACCGCGAGCATGGCCCAGAAGCCGTGCGGGAGGGAGTCGAGCCCGGCCACGGTACGGGCCACCGCGAGGGCCAGCGCGATCCGTACGGCGTTCTGGAAGTGCACGGAGCGCGGCCCCGTGTGCGCGGCGAGCCGGTGCCACCAGAGGCGGGGGGTGCTCAGCCGGACGTACCAGAACCGGTCCGCCGCGTCCGCGTCCGGGTGCGCCCCGCGCCCCTCAACGGCGATCTCCGATGCCGTGCGGAGCGCCACGGCGGCGTCCGCGACCTCCAGCAGCGCGGCCTGCCGGCGGCGGGACTCGGGCAGGTCGGCCGGGGTACGGGCGTTGCGGGCGCGCAGGCGCAGCAGTTCCGCCGAGTCCACCGAGGGCGGGCGCCCGTCGCGGAGCAGGGTGGCGGTCCCGGTCGCCGATTCCCGGACCGCGCCGAGGAGGTCGAGCCCGGCCTGTCTCGGCTCCCGCCCGGCCGGCGGTGCGGGCAGGTTCCGCAGCCGGGAGAGCAGGGTGCGCGCGGCGAGCCCGGTGTGGGCCATGGCCCGCTCGCGCAGGCCCGGCCCGGCGGGCCGTTCGGCCTCCGGGACGCGGGAGGGGCGCAGCGCCTCGGCTGCTGCCCGGGCCCGGTCGGCAGCCGGAGCGGTCAGTACGTGGGGCGGCTGCCCCAGCGCGGCGGCGCACCGGGCCGCTTCGGCCGTGGCGCCCGCGGCCCGCTCCGCGTACGTCACCGGACGGGGGTCGGGCAGGATCAAGGCCTCGGCGAGGATCAGCAGCAGGAGGCCTGTGAGGGTGCCGACCAGCCGCTCGCCGAGGGTGTGCGGGAGGTACGGCGGGAAGCTCGGCAGGATGTACAGCAGTTGGAGCCCGGGTGCGGCGCCCGCCGGCCGGGGTCCGGCCGCTGCCGAGAAGGCCAGGCAGAAGCCGACGACGGCCATGCCGAGGACGGCGCTCCAGGTCCGTACGGCGAGGAAGGTGCCCACGGTCACCAGGAAGCAGGCCACCGGGAGCAGCCTGACCATGACGGCGGCCCGCTGCCGTCCGGTGCCCGGGATGCGGGCGAGCCCGGCCAGCGAGACGGCGGAGAAGAGGGCGTAGGTCGCGCCGATGGGCCGGTCGAATCCGTACAGGAACACGAAGAAACCGGTGCAGGCGGCGAGCGTGGTCCGGACGGCCCGTCGTGCGGCCGCCGGCGTCGGGCCGGTGCCCGTCCGGAGTTCCCGTTCGAGTTCCCCAAGGGCTCGCACGTTCTCAGAATCCCACGTGTACGGCCGCGGGACCCGGGGACGCGGAACTCAGGGGTGGGTGTTCCAGCCCGCGATCACCGGGAGGCCGTGTTCGGTGGACAGGATGCTGACCGTGCCGGTGCGCAGCAGGAAGAGCCGGCCGTCCTGCGGGGGCAGGCCCAGGTAACGGGCGGTCAGGACGCGCAGGAAGTGGCCGTGGGCGACGAGGACGGCATCGCCGCGGTCCTCGGCTAGGACCGCGGCCGCCCGGGCCAGGGCGCGGTCCGCGCGGGCGCCGACCTGGGCGGCGTTCTCGCCGGGGTGTTCGGCGTCGCCGGGCGGGACGCCGTCGGTCCACAGGGACCAGTGCGGCCGGGTCCGCCGGATCTCGGCCGTGGTGATGCCCTCGTAGCCGCCGTAGTCCCATTCGTACAGATCGGGGTCGGTGACGCCGCCGCTCAGTCCGGCGAGTTCGGCCGTGGCGACGGCCCGGCGCAGCGGGCTGGTCAGCACCAGGGCGAAGTGCCGGTCACGGAAGTACGGGGCCAGCGAGATGGCCTCCTCGACGCCGGTGGCGGTCAACGGGATGTCGGTCCGCCCGGTGTGGCGCCCGTTGGCGCTCCAGGCCGTCTCGCCGTGCCTCACCAGCAACAGGTCGCTCATGCTCCGGACCCTAAACCCTCCGGCATGTCGGCGCCGGAGGATTCCTGCTGTTCCGGGGCAGGACGGCGCGTTCGGGTACGGGTCCGGGAAATCGATGCGCAAACGCTGCGAGTGGCTCGTCGGGTGCGCACTCGTGAGGCTCGGAGCATGGACGAGAGCGAGCGCGAGGAGTGCGTCGCGGCGGGTTCCGCGGCGGGTTTCACGGCGGGTTTCGCGGCGGGCGACGAGCGGTGCATGGAGGCCGTCTACCGGCGCTGGCGGCCGCTGGTGCACTCGCTCGCCCACCGGTACCTGGGCGACGAGCGGGAGGCCGAGGACGTCACCCAGCAGGTGTTCCTCGCCGCCTGGCACGGCCGGCGCCGCTACCGGCCCGGGCCCGGCGGGCTAGGGGCCTGGATCACCGGCATCACCCGCCACAAGGTGGCCGACGCCCTGGAGGCGCGGACCCGGCGGGCCCGGGCGGCCGAGGCCGCCTCGCGCGCCTCCTGCGGTGCGGCCGAGCCTCCCGAAGGCCCGGCGCGGCAGGAGGCGGAGCAGGTCCTGGACCGGGTGCTGGTCCTCGGGGAGCTGGCCAGGCTGCCCTCCGAGCAGCGGAGGGTGCTGCACCTCGCCTTCTACGCAGACCTGACCCAGACGCAGATCGCGGACCGCACGGGGCTCCCCCTGGGCACCGTCAAGAGCCATATGCGAAGGGCCCTGCACCGGCTGCGCCGGTCGCTGCCCGAGGCGGCGCGAGCGACTCGATGACCGCGAGGCCCGAGCGCAGCCCGTACAGCCGCTCGGTGCGCGGCGCCGGTACGTCCGCGCCCCAGCCGGGTCCGGCGAGCAGCAGCGCCGGACGGGCCCGGGCACCGCGCAGTCCCCACTCGATGCCGGCCACCGAACGGGCCAGGGCCGGGTCGGCGGTCGTACGGGACTGCGCCCACAGGACGACGGTCCGCGGACCGGTGCGCCGCACGGCGTCGCGCAGGGCCTCGGCGGGCAGGGCGGCCCCGAACATCCGGGCCGGCACGCCCCGCTGGCCGAGGGCCGCGGTCAGGGCCTCGATGGGCAGGCTGTGCTGCTCGCCGGGGACGCAGGCGAGGAGTACCGGTGGGCTCCGGGGCGGCTCGGGCAGGGGCCGGATCCGGTGCAGCGCCGCGGAGATCTGCCAGGACAGCAGGTGCTCGACCTCCACGTAGCGCTCCCCGGCGGTGGCCCATTTGCGGCCCACGGCGTGCAGGGTCGGCGCGATGACCTCCTCCCAGGCCGTGACGAGGCCGTCCTCGGCCAAGGCCACCTCCAGCAGTTCCGCCACGGTCGGCGCGTCCAGGCGTACGGCGGCCCGCGAGAGCCCCCGGCACTCCGGACGGACAGCGCCGAGCGGCAGGGCGTCGGGCCCGCCGGGAGCAGGCGACGGCGCCGCCTCGGCGCGGCGCGCTCCGGGGGCCCCGCCGAGCGCGGCCCGGGCCGCCTCGGCCGGCGGCACCCCGTCGGCGGTGAGCCGGCACATCAGCTCCAGCCGGGCGATGTCCCCCGGGGTCCAGCGGCGGTGCCGGCCGGGCTCCCGGCGGGCCGGGCCGATCGCGTACCGGCGCTCCCAGGATCGCAGGGTCGTCGGCGAGACCCCGAGGCGGCGGGCGACCGCGCCGGTGCTCAGTGCGGCGGCGGGCCGGGGCGGCGGCGGTGTCTGGGGGTGGGGTGGCGTCTGGGGCGGCGGTGGCGTCTGGGGCGGCGGTGGTGTCTGGGGCACGCGGTCCACCCGCTCACGATAGGGCTCCGGGGCCGGGCCCGCCGTTCACTGCGCTCCCCGGCCGCTCCGGAACCGGTCGAGCCCGTCGGCGAGTTCCACGATCCGGTCCGGGTAGGCGTACCGGGCCCGCTCGGGCGCGGGCAGCCGCCAGGGCTCGTGCACCTTCGGGGCGTCCAGCCCGGCGAGCTCCGGCACCCAGCGGTGCACGAAGCGGCCCGCCGGGTCGTAACGCAGGCCCTGGCGCACCGGGTTGAGGACCCGGTTGGGTCGGGTGTCGGTGCCCGTCCCGGCCACCCACTGCCAGTTGAGCTGGTTGTTGGCGAGGTCCCCGTCCACCAGGAGGTCCAGGAAGTACCGGGCGCCGACCCGCCAGTCCACGTACAGGGTCTTGGTGAGGAAGCTGGCGGTGAGCAGCCTGCCCCGGTTGTGCATCCAGCCCTCGTGGCGGAGCTGGCGCATGGCCGCGTCGACCACCGGGTAGCCGGTGCGGCCCTCCTTCCAGGCCTCGGTCTCCTCCTCGGCGGCCGCCCCGGTACGCCAGCGGTCGCGGCGGTCGCGGTAGTCCCGTACGGCGGTCTCGGGGCGGGCGGCGAGCACTTGGTGGTGGAAGTCGCGCCAGCAGATCTGCCGGACGAAGGCCTCGGCTCCGGGGTCCGCGGCGGGGCCGGCGGCGGCGCGGGCTCGGTGGACGGCCTCGGTGGGCGAGAGCGTGCCGAAGTGCAGGTGCGGGGAGATCCGGGAGGTGGCGTCGCCGGCCATGTCGTCGTGGGAGTCCGCGTAGCGGGAGAGGCCCGCGCGCAGCCAGCGCCTGAGGAGGTCGCGGGCTTCGCGCTCGCCGCCGCGGGCAAGGCCCGGGGAGACCCCGGTGACGTCCGCGCGGCGCGGCAGCGGCTCGGAGCCGATGCCGCCGGGCACGCGGACGGAGCGTGGCGCGGGGGCGACGGCGCGGGGCGGCAGTTCCGACCAGCGGCGGAAGTACGGGGTGAACACGGCGAAGTGGTCGGATCCGGCGGGGAGCACGGCCCCGGGGGCGGCGACCGTGACCACCGCCTCGTGCACGTAGAGCCGCACGCCCTCGGCTTCGAGGGCGGCGCGCAGCCGTTCCTCGCGGGCGTGGGCGTACCCGCTGACCCCGGCCGCCATGTGGACCTCGTCGGCGTCGCACTCCCGGACGAGGGCGCGGACTTCGGCGACGGCGTCGCCGGAACGCAGCACCAGGCGGCCGCCGCGCTCGCGCAGTCCGGCGTCGAGATCGGCCAGGCAGTCGGCGAGGAAGGCCAGCCGGTTGGGCGCGGCGAAGCCGGCCGCGTCCACGGCCCGGTCGCGGACGAAGAGCGGCACCACCCGGTCGCAGGAGGAGAGGGCCGCGCGCAGCGGCGGATGGTCGTGCAGGCGCAGGTCGGAGGTGTACAGGACCACCGCGACGTTCATGGGTTCTCTCGCTCCGCGTCGGGACCGGGGGGACGGCTGTCGTCCGGTACTTCGGCGGACCGGGGCCGGCCGGATGCGGACCCGTCGGATACGGGTCCGTCGGATGCGGGCCCGTCGGATGCGGGGTCCCGGGTCGCGGCGGCCTCCTGGTCCAGGCGTTGCGCGGCGCGGGCGATGTTGCGGGCCATGCCGCCGAAGACGACGGCATGGAACGGCGACACGCTCCACCAGTAGAGGTGGCCGAGCAGCCCGTGCGGATGGAACAGGGCCCGCTGCCGGTACCGGGCGCCCCGGACGGCACCGCCCTGGTCCCGGCCCGGCGGCGCGGCCGGGTCCGCGTACATCTCCAGCCAGGCCAGCCCCGGCAGCCGCATCTCCGCGCGCAGCCTCAGCAGGCGGCCCGGTTCGATCTCCTCCACCCGCCAGAAGTCCAGGGAATCCCCGACCCGCAGCCGGACCGCGTCGCGTCGGCCGCGCCGGATGCCGACTCCGCCGACGAGCCGGTCGAGCCAGCCCCGTACGGCCCAGGCCGCCGGGAACGAGTACCAGCCGTTCTCCCCGCCGATGCCCTCCACCACCCGCCACAGCGCGGCGGGCGTGGCGTCGACCTCGCGTTCGCGCCGGTCGGTGTAGAGGCTGCCGCCCGCCCAGTCGGGGTCGGTCGGCAGCGGGTCGCTGGGCGTACCGGGCGGGGAGGCGGAGGACCAGCGGGTGGTCACGTTCGCCTCGCGCACCCGCCGCAGGGCCAGGGACACGGCCCGGTCGAAGCCGATCGGGGCGCCGGGCGGGTCGGGGACGTAGCGCGCGATGTCGTGTTCCGCGCACACGACCTCGTGGCGCAGGGATTCGGCGAGCGGCCGGGCCAGGGCCCGTGGCACGGGGGTGACGAGGCCGATCCAGTGGCTGGACAGCCGCGGGGTCAGCATCGGGACACGCAGGATGAGCCGGCGGGGCAGGGCGGCGACGGCGGCGTAGCGGCGCATCATCTCCTCGTACGTGAGCACGTCGGGACCGCCGATGTCGAAGGCGCGGCTGACCTCGGGCGGCATGGCGGCGCTGCCGACGAGGTAGCGCAGGACGTCGCGAACCGCGATGGGCTGGACGCGGGTGCCGACCCAGCTGGGGGTGACCATGACGGGGAGCCGTTCGGTCAGGTAGCGCAGCATTTCGAAGGAGGCCGAGCCGGAGCCGATGATGACGGCGGCGCGCAGGACGGTGGCCGGCACCCCGGAGCCGAGGAGGATCTCGCCGACCTCGGCGCGGGAGCGCAGGTGCGGGGAGAGGTCGCGGACCGGGATCCCGGCCGGGGTGAGCCCGCCGAGGTAGACGATGCGGCGGACGCCGGCCGCACGGGCCTGTTCCGCGAAGACGCGGGCGGCCGTGCGGTCGCGGTCCTCGAATCCGGATCCGGCTCCGAGGGCGTGGACGAGGTAGTAGGCGACGTCGATGCCGCGCAGGGCCGTCGCGACGGACTCGGCGTCGACGACGTCGCCGCGGACGACCTCGGTGTCCCCGGCCCACGGGTGGTCGCGCAGCTTCTCGGGGGACCGGGCCAGGCACCGGACGCGGTGTCCGGCGTCGAGGAGCTCGGGCACGAGGCGGCCCCCGATGTATCCGCTGGCCCCGGTGACCAGGCAGTGCAGACCGGTGGTGGCCTTCATCGCTCTCTCCGCTCCTCGAACGTGTCCGCCCGGCAGTCCCGTAAGGGATTCCCGCGGAACGGTGACGGCGGATGCACCTCGGCCGCATTCGCCGGAAGGGCACCGCACTGGGCCATTGGTACAGTCGCGGCATGGCGGTGGACGAGCTCGACACCCGGATCCTGCGTCTGCTGATCGAACAGCCGCGCACCAGCGTCCGCGAGTACGCCCGGACCCTCGGGGTCGCGCGCGGCACCCTGCAGGCCCGGCTGGACCGGCTGGAACGCACCGGGGTGATCACCGGAACGGGTCCCGTCCTCTCCCCCGCCGCACTCGGGCATCCGGTGCTGGCGTTCGTGCACATCGAGGTCACCCAGGGGCACCTGGACGAGGTGGGCGAGGCTCTCGCCGCCGTACCCGAGATCATCGAGGCCTTTTCGATCACCGGCGGCGGGGACCTGCTGACCCGGGTGGCGGCCCGGGACAACGGGCATCTGGAGGACGTGATCCAGCAGCTGATCCGGCTGCCGGGCGTGGTCCGCACCCGTACGGAGGTGGCGCTGCGCGAGCGCGTCGCGCACCGGCTGCTGCCGCTGGTGGAGTCCGTGGGACGGGCAGCGCGCAAATCCTGACAGGATGGCTGGGGCAGGCATGTAACCGGCAGGACGGGCAGAGCGGATGATCTCCGTCATATTCGATCTCGACGGCACCCTCGTGGACAGCGAGCCGAACTACTACGAGTCCGGGCGCCGCACCCTGGCGCGGCACGGGGTCCCGGATTTCACATGGGAGCAGCACGCGCGCTTCATCGGCATCGGCACCCTGGAGACGCTGGAGATCCTCAGGGACCGGTACGGGATCCAGGCCCCGGTGGAACAGCTGCTCGCCGAGCAGAACGCCGCCTACCTGGAGCTGGCCCGGGCCGGGACCGAGTCCTTCCCGGAGATGCGGAAGTTCGTGGAGCGGCTGCACGCGGAGGGGGTCCCGATGGCGGTGGCGTCCGGGTCCTCGCGCGAGGCGATCGACGCCGTGCTGGCGGGGACGGGCCTGGACGCGCTGCTGACCACGGTGGTCTCCGCCGAGGAGGTGGCGCACGGCAAGCCCGCCCCCGACGTGTTCCTGGAGGCGGCCCGCCGCCTCGGCGCGGACCCCGCCGACTGCGTGGTGGTCGAGGACGCGGCGCCGGGGGCGCAGGCCGCCCACGCGGCCGGCATGGCCTGCGTGGCGATCCCGTACGTGGCAGCGACCGCCAACGACCCGGCGTTCGCCGGTGCCGGCCTGCTGTTCCGCGGCGGGCAGCCCGATTTCAGCGCGGAGGCGGCCTACGAGTGGCTCTGCGAGCACCCGGCCGCCTGAATCGCCCCGCCCGAATCACCCCGCCTGAATCACCCCTCCGGAGTCACCCCGGGCCGGTCAGGGCTCCGGCGATCGCCCGGCCGGTCGGTGCCGCCGTCAGATAGGGCCGTACGTCGTGCGCCCGAGCCCCCGTTGTGGACCGACAGGTCCCGCACCCGCTCCCCGAAGCGCGGCCCGAGCTCCTTGGCCAGCGCCACGAGGTCGCCGCGGTCGGCGACGTTGATCCACTGCCGCACGGGTGCGGGCCAGCGGCCCCGTCCCCGGGAGGGCTCCGCCATCGGGCGGCCGGGAAGATCTCGCCGGATCCCCGAGTTGGTAGAACCGTGAACGATTTCAGGCAGGGTGCGGCGGACGTCGACGTGGTGGTCGTCGGGGGCGGTCAGGCGGGGTTGTCCAGCGCGTACCACCTGGCCCGGGCCGGGATCGGGTACGTGGTGCTCGACCACGCACCGCGTCCCGGCGGCGCGTGGCAGTTCCGCTGGCCGTCGCTGACGTACGGCAAGGTGCACGGGATGCACGCGCTGCCCGGCATGGAGCTCACGGACGCCGACCCGCTGCGGCCGTCCTCGGCGGTGATCGGGGAGTACTTCGCGGCGTACGAGGAGCGGTTCGGGCTGCGCGTACGGCGACCCGTACACGTCACGGCCGTACGGGACGGGGGTGACGGGGGGCTGCGGGTGGAGTCCCCGGCCGGGATCTGGACCGCGCGGGCGCTGATCAACGCGACCGGGACCTGGGACCGGCCGTTCTGGCCGCGCTACCCGGGCCAGGAGGCCTTCCGGGGCCGACAGCTGCATACCGCGAACTACCCGGGTCCCCAGGAGTTCGCCGGGGCCCGGGTCGTCGTGGTGGGCGGCGGCACCTCAGCGGTACAGCACCTGCTGGAGATCGCCGAGGTGGCGGCGGAGACCACGTGGGTGACCCGCCGGCCCCCGGTGTTCCGCGACGGGAGCTTCGGCGAGGCCGAGGGCCGTGCCGCGGTGGCCCTGGTCGACGAGCGGGTGCGCCAGGGGCTGGCGCCGCAGAGCGTGGTCAGCGTGACCGGGCTCCCGCTGAACGAGGCCGTCCGGGCCGGGCTGGCCTCGGGGGTGCTGGAGCGGCGGCCGATGTTCGAGCGGATCACGGCGACGGGGATCGCCTGGGCGGACGGGCGGCAGGCGGAGGCCGACGTGCTCCTGTGGGCCACCGGGTTCCGGGCCGCCATCGAGCACCTGGCACCGCTGCACCTGCGCGAGCCCGGCGGTGGCATCCGGGTCGAGGGCACCCGCGCGGTCCGCGACGAGCGGATCCACCTGGTCGGCTACGGCCCGTCGGCGTCGACGATCGGCGCGAACCGCGCCGGCGGCGCCGCGGTCCGTGAGATACGCCGCCTGCTGGTCGGCGGCACGGACGGCACGGACGGGACCGACCGTACGGGCGGCACGGACGGCACCCTCGAACCGGCCGCCGTCCACTCCGCCTAGCCGGCGCGGGAGCCCGCCCGGGCGGGCCCGGCGGCGGCCTCGCGGGTCCCCGAACCCGTCCCCGTACTCGCACCGGCACCGGCACCGGCCCGGATCCGGTTGAACTCGGCGACGTGCTTCCTGTGCTCCTCGTACGTCGCCGAGAAGCGGGTGTCCCCCGGCTTCACGGTGACGAAGAACAGCCAGTCTCCGGGCGTCGGCGCGACGGCCGCGGTCATGGCCTCAAGGCCCGGGCTGTCGATCGGCGTCGGCGGGAGCCCTTGGCGCTCGTAGGTGTTGAAGGGGCTGTCGATCCGCGTTTCGCTCAGCTTGGTGTCCACCGTGCTGCGGCCCAGCGCGTAGTTGATGGTGGAGTCCATCTGAAGCGGCATCGACCGCGCCAGCCGGTTGTGCACCACCCGGGCGACCTTGCCCCGGTCGCTGCGCGATTCGGCTTCCGCCTCGATGATGCTGGCGAGCGTGGCCGTCTGATACGGGGTCATCCCGTGCGCCTTGGAGCCGTCGGCGACGGCCTTGGCCGCCAGCTTCCGGTTGGCCGTGTCCACCATGTACGCGAGCAGGGCGGCCGGCGTGGACTTGGAGGTCACCGGATACGTCGCCGGGAACAGGAAGCCCTCCGGATTGCCCTTCGCCTCCGTGGGCAGGGCCAGTCCGGCCGTGGGAACCGCCGCCTTGGTGGAGCCGGCCGGGAGCTTCAGCTCACGGTCGATCGCGGCGTACACCTGGGGTGCCCGCCAGCCCTCCGGGATGGTCAACTGGCGCGGCTTCTCGGGGGCGTCCCCGTTCCGCAGCAGCGGAAACAGAGCGGCCGCACCGATGGCGAGCATCATGCCGAGGAAGAGCGCCAGACGGCCCCGGCGAGTGAGCCGGGAGCGACGCCGTGGCGGCTGGTACTCATGGCGCATGCGGGCACGCTAACCCGCGAAACGCCATATTTACGGCACCACACTCGCACGCCGGTCATACGATCACACGTTTACCGGTGCGGGTTGCGCGACCTTCTCGGGCACGAGCGCGGCTTCCCGGTCCCGGCGGACCAGGGCCGCATACCGGCCGTCCGCCTCCAGCAGCTCCTCGTGCGTACCGCGCTCGGCGATACGGCCCTTGTCCAGGACGACGATCTGGTCGGCGTCGCGGACGGTGGAGAGCCGGTGCGCGATGGTGATCGTGGTGCGGCCTTGGGACAGGTTGTCGATGGCCCGCTGCACGGCATGCTCGGTGCGGGTGTCGAGCGCGCTGGTGGCCTCGTCGAGGATGAGCACCGGCGGGTCGCGCAAGATGGTGCGGGCGATGGCGAGGCGCTGCTTCTCGCCTCCGGAGAAGCGGTAGCCGCGCTCGCCGACCAGGGTGTCGTACCCGTCGGGCAGGGACTCGATGTGCTCGTGGATCTGGGCCGCGCGGGCCGCCTCTGCTATCTCCTCGTCGGTGGCGTCCGGCTTGGCGAAGCGGAGGTTGTCGGCGACCGAGGCGTGGAACAGGTAGGTCTCCTGGGAGACCACGCCGATGGAGCGGGCCAGCGAGTCGAAGTCGAGATCGCGGACGTCCACCCCGTCGAGGGCGACCCGGCCGCCGGTCACATCGTAGAGCCGGGGCACGAGGTAGCTCAGCGTGCTCTTGCCGGAGCCGGTCGGGCCGACCACGGCGAGCGAGCCGCCGGCCGGGACGGTGATGTCGATCCCCGTCAGCGTGGGCCCGTGCTTGGCCTCGTACGCGAAGTGCACGTCCTCCAGCCGGATCTCGCCCCGGGCCCGGTCCAGGCGTACCGCGTCCGCGCGCTCGGTGATGTCCACCGGCAGGTCGAGGTACTCGAAGATGCGTCCGAACAGGGCGAGCGAGGTCTGGATCTGCACGCCGGTCGACAGCAGGCTCACGGCGGGCCGGAACAGGCCCTGCTGGAGGGTGACGAAGGCGACGAGGGTGCCGACCGACAGCGAGGGGGCGCCCGGCTGGAGGGTTATGCCGGCGGCCCAGTAGATGAGCGCGGGCATGGCGGCCATGACGATGCCGATGGTCGACATCCGCCAGCGCCCGGCCATGCTGGAGCGCACCTCGAGGTCGACGAGCTTCTCGGACTCGTCGGAGAAGGACCGGGTCAGCGAATCGGCGCGGCCCATGGTGCGGCCGAGCAGGATGCCGCTCACCGACAGCGACTCGGTGACCGTCGCGGCCATGGCCGCCATCTGCTTCTGACGCTGCAGGGTGATCTTCTTGCGCTCGCGGCCCACGCGCCGGCTGATCCACACGAACAGGGGCAGCAGGAGCAGCGAGACGAGGGTGAGCCGCCAGTCGAGCGCGAGCATCGCGACGATCGAGGCGATCACGGCCGTCAGGTTGGAGACGAGCGAGGTCGCGGTGGAGGTGACGGTCGCCTGCATGCCACCGATGTCGTTGGCTATGCGGGACTGCACCTCACCGGTCCGGGTGCGGGTGAAGAAGGCCAGCGGCATCCGCTGGAGCTGGGCGTACACGGCGGTGCGCAGGTCGTGCATGACGCGCTGGCCGACGGTGGTGGAGATCAGGGTCTGGAGCACGCCGAAGACGCTGGTGACGACGGCGGTGAGGATCATGCCGAGCGCGAGCAGGCTCAGCAGCCCGGTGCGCCCCTGCGGGATGGCGACGTCCAGGATCTCTTTCAGCAGGAACGGCGAGGCCACCGCGACCAGCGAGGAGGCACAGACGAGCAGCCCCACGACGGCGAGGCGGCCGCGGTAGGGGCGGAACAGGCCCACGATCCGGCGCAGCTCGCGCGGCTGCTCCGCGGGGGCGGGGCGGTTGGGATCGAGGGCTTCTTTCGATGGGATCCATTTCGGCTCTTCGGGGCGCATGGGCCTCCTTCTGGCGAGACCTGACTGAGTACAAGAACTACGAGACTCAAATGAGCATAGCTCATTGTTACCTATACTCACAATGAATGTGGTCCTGGTACTGTTTCCCAGTATGAGGACCGCTTCCGAAACCGACAGCACGGACGGCGTGCTCGCCGAGCAGCTGCTGCGGCTGACCCGCCGGCTCCACCGGATCCAGAAGCACCACCTGGAACCGCTCGGCATCACCCCCGCCCAGAGCCGGCTGCTGCGCCTCGTCTCGCACTACGACGGCGACCGGCCGCCCCGGATGGCGGACCTCGCCGCCCGCCTGGAAGTCGTGCCCCGGGCCGTGACCACGCTGGTGGACGGCCTGGAGGCCGCCGGATGCGTACGCCGCGCGCCCGATCCGGCGAACCGGCGGGTCATAAGGATCGAGCTGACCGACACGGGCCGCGCCACGCTGCGCCGCCTGCGCAGCGCGCGAACCGGCGCGGCAGAGGAGATCCTGGCTCCGTTGACCGCCGAGCAGCGCGAGGTGCTCGGCGGCCTGCTGAACGCTCTGACGGACGCCCCACTGGAGCACGGCTGCTGAGAGGGCCGCCCCGGGGCCGCAGAGAGTTCCTCGGACTGGGCCGAACGAGTAAGCGAGGGTCACGCATGCCGCTGCTGGAACCGAAGCCCGGCGCCCTGCGGCCGCACAGCGTCGGCGGCCCCGCCCCCGACCGGGTCCCCGACCACCGCGGCGCCGGCACCCCTGAGCCGCTGCGCACCGAGCTGACGGCGCTGCTGGGCGCCGAAAAGGTGCTGTGGAAGATCTCCGACCTGGTCCGCTACGCCTCCGACGCCTCGCCGTACCGGTTCGTGCCGCAGGTGGTGGTGATCGCCGAGGACATCGACGACGTCTCCGCGGTCCTCTCGTACGCACACGGCCGCGGGCGCGAGGTCGTCTTCCGCGCCGCCGGGACCTCGCTGAACGGCCAGGCCCAGGGCGAGGACATCCTGGTCGACGTACGCCGCCACTGGGCCGGCATCGAGGTGCTGGAGGAGGGCCGCCGCGCCCGGATCCGGCCCGGCACCACCGTGGCGCGGGCCAATGCCGCCCTCGCCCGGCACGGCCGCGTCCTCGGCCCCGACCCAGCGAGCGCCATCGCCTGCACGCTCGGCGGGGTCGTCGCCAACAACGCGTCCGGCATGACGGCGGGGACCACGAGGAACTCGTACCGCACCCTCTCCTCGCTGACCTTCGTGCTGCCCGGCGGGACCGTCGTGGACACCGCCGATCCCCTGGCGGACGAGGAACTGGCGCACGCGGAACCGGCGCTGTGCCGCGGGCTGATGGAGATCAGGCGCGAGATCGAGGCCGACCCGGAGCTCGTCGCGCGGATCCGGGCCAAGTACGAGATCAAGAACACCACCGGCTACCGCCTCGACGCGTACCTGGACGGCGCCACCCCCGTCGAGATCCTGCGCGGCCTGATGGTCGGCTCGGAGGGCACGCTCGGGTTCATCTCCGAGGTCGTCTTCGACACCGTGCCGCTGGACCGCGAGCTCACCAGCGCGCTGCTCTTCTTCCCCTCGCTGCCCGCCGCGGCGGCTGCCGTACCGCGGTTCAACGAGGCGGGCGCCCTCGCCGTGGAGGTGATGGACGGCAACACCCTGCGCGCCTCGGTCAGCGTCGAGGGCGTCCCCGCCGACTGGGCCGGGCTGCCGAAGGACACCACCGCCCTGCTGGTGGAGTTCCGCGCGCCGGACGAGGCGGGCCGCGTGGAGTACGAACGCCGCGCCGCCGAGGTCCTCGCCGGGCTGGACCTGGTCGCTCCGGTGGCCTCGATCACCAACGCGTTCACCCGCGACGCGAGGACGATCAACGGGTACTGGAAGGCCCGCAAGGCCTTCGTCACCGCCGTCGGCGGAGCCCGCGCCCCCGGCACCACCCTGATCACCGAGGACTTCGCGGTGCCGCCCTCCCGGCTGGCCGAGGCCTGCGAGGCGCTCCTCTCGCTCCAGACCGAGCACGGCTTCGACGCTGCCGTCGCCGGCCACGCGGCCCACGGCAACCTGCACTTCCTGCTCGCCTTCGACGCGGCGAAGCCCGCCGACGTCGAGCGGTACGGGGCCTTCATGGACGCCTTCTGCCGGCTGACGGTGGAGCGGTTCGACGGCTCGCTGAAGGCCGAGCACTCCACCGGCCGCAACATGGCCCCCTTCCTGGAACTGGAGTGGGGGCCCCGGGCCACCGAGCTGATGTGGCGGACGAAGCGGGTCGTCGACCCGGACGGGCTGCTCGCCCCGCGCATCCTCCTCGACCGCGACCCGGCGGCCCATCTGCGCGGGCTCAAGACGATCCCGCGGGTGGAGGCGGTGGCCGACCCCTGCATCGAGTGCGGGTTCTGCGAACCGACCTGCCCCAGCGAGGACCTGACGACCACGCCGCGCCAACGGATCGTGCTGCGCCGGGAGATGATGCGCCAGCAACCGGGCTCCCGGGTGCTGGACGGACTCCTCGACGCCTACGGCTACGACGCCGTGGACACCTGCGCGGGCGACTCCACCTGCAAGCTGGCCTGCCCCGTCGGCATCGACACGGGTGCGCTGATGCGGGAGTTCCGCCACCGCCGGCACAGCCCGCGCGAGGAGCGGGCCGCCGAGCTCGCCGCGCAGCGGTTCAAGGCCGTGGAGGGCTCCGCCCGGCTGGCCGTGGCCGCCGCCGACAAGATCACTGCCCGGGTCGGTGACCGTCTGCTGGAGGCCGTCACCGCGCTCGCGCGCAAGGCCGTACGACCCGACCTGGTTCCGCAGTGGCTGCCGCAGCTTCCCGGCGCCGCCGCCGGGAAGCTGCCCCGGACCGAGCGGGTGGGCGCGGCGGCCGTGTACTACCCGGCCTGTGTGAACCGGATCTTCGGCGGCCCGCAGGGCCGGCCCGGCCCCTCACTGCCCGAGGCCGTGGTGGCGGTGTCGGAGCGGGCCGGGAAGCCGGTGTGGATCCCCGGCGACGTCGCGGGCACCTGCTGCGCGACGATCTGGCACTCGAAGGGCTATGACGCCGGCAACCGGGTGATGGCCAACCGGATCGTGGAGGCCGCCTACGGCTGGACCGCCGGCGGGCGGCTGCCGCTGGTGGTCGACGCCTCCTCGTGCACGCTGGGCATCGCGCACGAGGTGGTCCCGTACCTGACGGACGACAACCGGGCGCTGCACGCGGAGCTGACGGTCATCGACTCCGTCGTGTGGGCGGCGGACGAGCTGCTGCCGCACCTGGAGGTCCGGCGCACGGTGGGCTCGGCCGTGCTCCATCCGACCTGCTCGATGCACCACTTGGGTGACGTGGCGCAGCTGCGGGCGGTGGCCGAGGCCTGTGCGACGGAGGTGGTGGTTCCGGACGATGCGGGCTGCTGTGCCTTCGCGGGCGACCGGGGCATGCTGCATCCGGAGCTGACGGCCTCGGCGACGGAGCGCGAGGCGGCGGAGGTGATCTCGCGCCCGTTCGACGCGCATCTGTCGGCGAACCGGATGTGCGAGGTGGGCATGGACCGGGCCACCGGCCGCAGTTACCACTCGGCGCTGCTGGAGCTGGAGTGGGCGACCCGTCCTTGACCGGGCGGTCCGCGGCCGGACGCGCCGCACACCCCGCTGCGTAGGGCCTTGGCCAACGCAAAATCGATTGCCCGGAACCGGTCCGGAAGGCGAACCTTGCACGGTTTGGACCACTCGACCAGTCATGGGGCGTCATGCAGATCAGCGATCTTCCGTATCCGGATCCCGGGGTACCCGACGCCCGTTCAGGCCCGCGCTTCCTCGTGTGGCTGGGGCGCGGCCAACTCGGCGGACAGGCCAGGAGCCTGTGCTGGGGACTGGTGCACTTCTGCGGCGTCGCCGGGCTGCCGTACGTGGTGGGCCTGGGCGTCGACGCGGTCGTCCGGCGCGACGGCACCCGGCTGCTGCTGGTCGGGGTGCTGCTGGTACTGATCGGCGTCGCCATCTCGGTCGGCGACGCGATGCTCCACCGGACCGCCGTCACCAACTGGATCACCGCCGCCGCGCGGGTGCAGCAGCTGCTCGCCCGCAAGACCGCCGAACTGGGCTCGGCCCTGACCCGGCGGGTCGCGGCGGGCGAAGTGGTCGCGGTCTCCACGGGCGACGTGGAGAAGATCGGCTGGTTCGTCGAGGCGGTCTCCCGCTTCCTCGCCGCCGCCTTCTCCGTCGTCGCCATCTGCGTCGGCCTGCTGTTCTACGCGCCCGCCATCGGCGTGGTCGTCGCGATCTGCGTCCCCGTGCTGGCGCTTTCCGTGCTGCCGCTGCTGCCGCGCGCCACCCGGCGCGCCGACGTGCAGCGCGAGAAGGCCGGCAAGGCCACCGAACTCGCCTCCGACACCGTCGCCGGCCTGCGGGTGCTGCGCGGCATCGGCGGCGAGGAGCTGTTCCTGGGCCGCTACCGCGAGGCCTCGCAGGAGGTCCGCAAGGCGGCCGTGCGCAGCGCCCGGATGTGGGCGCTGATCTCCGCGATCCAGGTACTGCTCCCGGGCGCCCTGCTGATCACCGTGGTCTGGTACGGCTCCGTGCTCGTGCTGGACGGCCGGCTGGAGGTCGGTGAACTCGTCGCCGCCTTCAGCGCGGTGGCCACGATGCTCTACCCGCTGCGGCACTTCGAGGAGATCGCCATGGCGTACTCCTTCTCCCGGCCCTCCGCCGCGCGGGCCGCGCGGGTGCTGTCGCTGACGCGTACGGACGCCCCCGAGCCGGAGGCACCCGACGCCGGGATCCCGCGGGCTCCGGCCCCGGGCGGGGACCTGTACGACCCCGCGACGGGGCTGCTGGCCCCGGCGGGCCGGTTCACCGCCGTGGTGTGCGGGGATCCGGACCTGGCGGGGCGGCTCGCCGAGCGCCTCGGCGGGCATCCGGCGGACGACGGCCCGGCTGCCGAGCGGGTCTCGGTGCTGCTGGGCGGGGTCGCGCTGGACGAGCTGGCGCTGGACACCGCGCGCACGCTGGTCCTCGTACAGGACAAGGACCCGGTGCTGCTGTCCGGGACGCTGCGCGAACTGTTCGCCGTACCGGCGTCCGGAGCGGTCGAGCCCGGGGCGGCGCTGGCCGCCGCCCAGTGCGCGGACGTCCTGGACGCGCTGCTGCAGTCGGCGCCGGACGGGGTGGAGGACCCGATGGACGCGCGGATCACCGAGCGCGGCCGGTCCCTCTCCGGCGGGCAGCGCCAGCGGCTCGCGCTGGCCCGGTCCCTGGCCACCGACCCGGAGGTGCTGGTCCTGGACGAGCCGACCTCGGCGGTCGACTCGCACACCGAGGCGCGGATCGCGGACGGGATCACCACCCTGCGCGCCGGGCGCACGACGGTGGTGCTGGCCTCCTCGCCGCTGCTCCTGGACCGCGCGGACCGGGTGGTCCTGATCCACGAGGGCGCGGTCGCCGCGACCGGTACGCACCGCGAACTGCTGCACGGCGAACCGCTCTACAGGGCGGTCGTCACCCGCGAGACCGACGAGGAACAGCGGGTGGCCCGGCTGGAGCTGACCCGGCTGGAAGACGTACTCACAGAGATCGAGGAATCTGCATGATCGGCGTGGCGCCGCCGCAATACGACCCGGCGGCCCCCGCATCGGCCGCCACCCTGCCCGTGGGCACGACGGCGACCGTACGGGGCTATGTGCGCGGCCTGCTGCGCCGCCACCGGCGGGCCTTCGTGGTGCTGGTGACGGTCAACGCGGCCGCGGTGACCGCCTCCATGGTCGGCCCGTACCTGCTGGGCCGGGTCGTGGACCAGCTGGCGGCGGGGGCCCGTGAGCTCCATCTGGGGCGCGTGGCCCTGCTGTTCGCGCTGGCCCTCGTGGTCCAGACGTTCTTCGTGCGGCTGGTCCGGCTGCGCGGCGCGATGCTCGGCGAGGAGATGCTGGCCGATCTGCGCGAGGACTTCCTGGTGCGGTCCGTGGGCCTGCCCCCGGGCGTGCTGGAGCGGGCCGGCACCGGTGACCTGCTGTCGCGCATCACCACCGACATCGACCGGCTGGCCAACGCGATGCGCGAGGCCGTGCCGCAGCTGGCCATCGGCGTGGTCTGGATCGGGCTGCTCTTCGGGGCGCTCACGGTGACCGCGCCGCCGCTGGCCCTGGCCTCGCTGGTGGCGCTGCCGGTGCTGGTGACCGGCTGCCGCTGGTACTTCCGGCGGGCGCCGTCGGCGTACCGCTCGGAGGCGGCCGGGTACGCGGCGGTCGCGGCCGTGCTCACCGAGACGGTGGACGCCGGACGCACGGTCGAGGCGCACCGCCTCGGGCCGGGCCGGATCGCCCTGTCGGAGCGGCGGATCAAGGAGTGGACGGCGTGGGAGCGGTACACGCTGTACCTGCGGACGGTCCTCTTCCCCGTCGTCAACGTCACCTTCGTGACGATCCTCGGCTCCGTGCTGATGATCGGCGGCTACTGCGTGCTCCAGGGCTGGATGTCCGTGGGACAGCTGACCACCGGTGCGCTGCTGGCGCAGATGATGGTCGATCCGATCGGCCTGATCCTGCGCTGGTACGACGAGCTGCAGGTCGCCCAGGTGTCGCTCGCCCGCCTGGTGGGCGTACGGGAGATCGAGCCGGACGCGGGTGACGCGGGCGTCTCCCCGGCGGGGCGGGACGTCCGGGCCGACGAGGTGCGCTTCGGCTACCGGGAGGGCGTGGACGTGCTGCACCAGGTGTCGATGTCCGTGCCGCCGGGCACCCGGATGGCGCTGGTCGGCCCCTCGGGGGCGGGCAAGTCCACGCTGGGCCGGCTGTTGGCGGGGATCTACGCACCGCGGACCGGCGAGGTCACCCTCGGCGGGGCGCAGCTGTCGCGGATGCCCGCGGAGCGGGTGCGCGAGCAGGTGGCGCTGGTCAACCAGGAGCACCACGTGTTCGTGGGCTCGCTGCGGGACAACCTGCGGCTGGCGCGCACCGGGGCCGGTGACGCCGAGCTGTGGGCGGCGCTGGGCGCGGTGGACGCGGACGGCTGGGCCCGGGCGCTGGAGAGCGGCCTGGACACCGAGGTGGGCTCGGGCGGTACGGCGCTGACCCCGGCGCAGGCGCAGCAGATCGCGCTGGCCCGGCTGGTGCTGGCAGATCCGCACACACTGGTGCTGGACGAGGCCACCTCGCTGCTGGACCCGCGGGCCGCGCGGCATTTGGAGCGTTCGCTGGCCCGGGTGCTGGACGGCCGTACGGTGATCGCGATCGCGCACCGGCTGCACACCGCGCACGACGCGGACGTGATCGCGGTGGTCGAGGGAGGCCGGATCAGCGAACTGGGCTCGCACGACGAGCTGGTCGCGGCCGATGGCGCGTACGCGGCCTTGTGGCGCTCCTGGCACGGCTGACCGGCCCGCACCGCCTGCCTCTAGGATCCGCGAGTCGATGCGCAATGTCGGCGCCTGATGCGCAGTGAATGCGCAAATCCGGGAGTCATTGCGCAATGACTCCGGACCGCAACTGTGGTACTGACCTCTTGTGATCTTTCGGGACAAGGTGCTGAGCGATCCCCAACTGGCCCTCCGCGAGAACATTCCAGTCTCGCTCCGAAGGCACACAGCCGTCCACGCCGCCGCCGAAGCAGCAGAAGCCGACAACGTCATTGCCTGGTTAACGCTTAATGCGGCCACGCATGGCGAGGAGAGCCAAGCCTAGGAAGATTGGTTCGATTAGCCGACTGGCCATCTCAACATAGGTCCCGATAGGGGTGAGGTTTTGAGCACTGGTGCGAAAGAGGACCGAGTTGAGGGCCACTGGGACGGCTCTGCCCAGCCGCTCAGTGGACACCCGTCCTCCACCGTGAAACTTCACATCAGGGGTGTCCACCTTCAGGTTCAGCATCTTCCCCGCAGCCGGGAGGACCCCGGTAATCTCCGGCTTTGGGGCTTTGTTCGGTAGGCCCCATGCCATTAGCGCCAAGATGGTCAAGAGCATTGAAGCCAGTAGGCAGGCTAGCGCCCGGGAGGCCCTGAGTCCGTAACCAGAAACAAACCAATACACCCTCAGGAGAATACTTTCCCCCCATGGCGTGTGTGGACTGCGGCGACGCATTTCCATTTCGCCATAATAGAAGTCAGCGGCTCCCGGCTCATTTTTCCCATCTTCCAGGCTTTTGCGTAGCTGCCGATACAGTGAGGCCAGCAGCTCCGGGTCGACGGAAGGATGGGCAGCGAGGTGCTGTAGATCTGCAGCGGAGCCATCACGCGTTGTTGCATCGCTTTTCTGCCAGCCCCGCCATTGGTACTCCTCGGCAAGCACACTTCGCCTGCTCCGATTGGCTGGAGGGCGCAGAAAGTTGGCGCGTCCTGAGAGATGGAGCCGATCAAGGTGGGAAGCCCCAGAGAACACGGTGCCGGAGAGGTCGACATTGGTCAGCGTCAAGTATTCAGCGTCAACGCCGTTCAAGTACGTAATACGGACTTTGGGATCCCGACCTGCCAGGGGCGTCTCAAGCATTAGGCTCCCCTGGCTATCACTGAACTGTGTCGGATGAGCAGCCAAAGTAACCGGATGGCTAAAGTCTGCATCGGACAGGTCGACTAGCGCGTACCGGACCCGAATTCTAGCTGGACCACCGAAGCGTGTTTCGCGGCACGCAAGAGAAACGGCAGCGACATCCAAGTGAACCTGTTCATTGAACTCCGCAGCGCGAAGTGATAGAACGTCGGCGCAAGTCATCGTCGCTTCGAACCTACCTCGGAAGGACGCACCTTCGAAGCTAAGCTTGCTCCCCGTGGCGCTGACTCCACCGAAATCCACAAGACCGCCAGCGAACTGCGCACCGTCGAAGCTGCCCACGACGCCATCCAATTGTGCCCCTACAAATGAGACGTCACCATTCCCGAAATCAACCCCGGCGAGTGAGGCGTCACCCCCTGAAAATTTCGCACCGGCGAAGTCAACATCACCGCCACCGAACCGTGCGTCATCGAAAATTACCCCGCCAGAAAACTCCGCCTCCTTAAAGGAAACATTCCCGTTAGAGAAAACAGCGAAGTCAAAATTGGTGCGGCCCGCAAACTTGACGTCAGCGAACACAGTGTCGCTGCCGACAAATTGGACTTCACTGAAGCTGGCGTCACTGAACTCAGCCTCTTCGAAAAAGGTATTGCCGAAGATCGCGGTTCCGCCCGCATCGCGCAGGGCGTTCAGCAGGTCAAACAGCAGGGATGAAGTAAAGCGCACGCCCCTAAAGTCGACGTCCGCACGCGGGCCCAGGCCAGCAAGGGCTCGGCGTTGCTGGCGCCTGGATAGATGAGAGAGACAGTGACTATAGGACGGCCGTTCGACCCGCCTGCCTCGGCAGCCGGGGTGAGCGCAGGCGGGCCATGCGGGAGGTGGGGGCGGGACCATGCCTGCTGTTGTACGCTACCTCGCCGCGGAATCCGTGTAGCTGTCTGATGTGGCGCTGGAGACCCCGCGCGGATCAGGCTCGTTGACTGACGCGCGGCTGCGAGTACTGCGCAGCCCTTTCGGCGGCCTCCTTGAGCACCTCGACGCCATGCATGCGAGGATCTGCCACTGTGATGCGAGCGATCGCTGGACGGCTCGACCTTCTCCGTTGGCCTACCGTGCCTCCTTCTTTTGCCGGCGGTTTCGTCCCGGGCCGATCTTTTCCGCCAGCTGGGGCAAGCTGCGCGATGCGCTGATGTGAAACACCGAGCACAGCGCCGGCGTCCCGCACGGTCAGACCCGCCCGAATCAGCGACCGAGCAGCTTCCTGCTGGGCGGTACGCTCCGCTTCCTCGGCTGCCTGCCGCGCAGCCCGGGCACGCTCGAACCCACGCACCGCCGCTGCGGCTTCCTCCGGCAGCTCCGCCTCAAGCTCGATCTCGACCTTGTCGACAGAGATGTCGAACGTTAGCGCGACAGCCTCGCGCGCCATCTTGGCCGCCTCGATAAGGTTGAGACCCTGAGTGTGTACTCCGGGAACCTCGGGCACGTCAACGGCCCACCACTTCCCGGCGCGAATGGCCAGAGCACGGTAAAAGCTCATGCGCGGCTCGCCTCCTCGATGATCCTCGCAGCAGTGATGTCGTTGATCTCTGCCCGGCGAGGCACGGTGAGCTGCACCGTGCCTAGTACATAGAGGGCAGTGTTGGGGCCCACCCGGACGCGGATCAGGTCGAGGTCCTTCTTCTCGGCGATCAGCTTCAGTTCCGCGAGGAGTGCGCTGCGTCTCATCGTCGTTGGCTAAGCATACTAGACAGCCTTGTCTAATGTAAGTAGACAGATTTGGACCCTCTGTGGGTAGGCTACGAGGACCCTCAGGGGGCTGCAATTCGAGGTGCGGCATCCATCCCTGGCTTCCGCGTCCCGCGGCGGCTGCCGCAAGACGTGCGCAAATCCAGGGATCAGTGCGCATTCGTTACAGTCCGTAGCTGTCGTTGTCGATCTCTTGCGGTCTTTCGGAGAGGGGCACGCCGGGGGCTCCGTGCCGCAGCTCCCACCACACCGGAGGTCTTCGTCATGTTCAAGACCAGACCAGTGTCAACAGCGCTCGTGATCAATACACCTGGGCCGACGGGGAGGCTGGGCCCGCAGAGACCGTGATGTGGGACGGCTTACGGATGCGGATCGCGCCCCGGGCGGCTGTGCCGACGCAGTCCGGTCACGGTGTGGCTCCACCGGGCGGTGCGAGCGCCGCTTGAATCCAGGTTGTCGGCACGTCCTCGATCCAGTAGTCACTGTGGGCACGCAAGCGGCCGAGATTCACTTCGGCGACCTGCTCGTTATGCACCTGATCGCTCACCGCTTGCGGCATCGCCGTCGCAATCGGGTCCGTCTCCCGCCAGGCGTTGAGCCATCCGGCGGTTCTCTCCGAGGCGCGGAGGAAGAACCAGTCGTGGAAGTAGGACGGGAAGAAGCCCCGGTACAGGGACTTCAGCGGGGATCCACACGTGAGGAGATGGAGGTTCTCCTTCAGCGGCAGCGATGACGGCCCTTCCATGGCGAGGTGCCCCGCCGCGTCCCGGAGATTCTCGGGGACCTTCTCATTGGCCAGCAACCAGGTGCCCAGGACCGAACCCTGGCTGTGGGCGAACAGGACGACGCGATCCTCCCGGTGGCATTCGAGTTCACCTTGCAGCCCGTCCACGACCTCGTCGCGGTAGGAGCTGCCCGCCAGCGGGTGGTACCGGACCGGCCAGAAGCCGGCGACATCGGCGATCGTGCCGAAGACCTTGGGAACCGCCGAGAGCCTTCCGCGCATGATGACGAACACGAGCACTCCGGCGACGGTGGCGTGTGTGAGGACCAGTGCCACGGTCAGCGGCCAGCCGCTCCAGCTCGTGAGGATGGCCACCACCCAGACCACGGCCGCCAGGGCGGCGTAGACGACGACAGCCGCGCCGAGGGCACGCCGGATCAACTGCGGCAGCGCGGTCACGACGAGGTGGACGAAACTCCGAAGCCGGTAGGCATGGTTCTCCTCCCTCTCGGCTGCGTCCTTCCACTTAGAGGTGAAGGCCGTGAACGCGAACGCCACGGCGAAGCCCCCGATCGCGGCACACGCGACGATGGGCACGAGGTCGAGAAGCAGGACCCGGTCCCCTTCGGGGTCGGCCGCCCTGAGCAGGTGGGACGAAGCTGCCATGCCTGAGCTCCGGTCGACGACGGCCCCGATGTACTCCAGGTACGCCATCAGCCACCCGGCGCCGAGCCGAAGAATCGCGCCGGTCGCGTGGAGTACGAGGAAGACGAGCATCGTTACGACTGCGGCTGCCGAGTTCCACAGTGCCCAGGCGAGGACCAGGGCGATGAAGGTGGAGCCAAGTACGAAGAGCATCATCGCGTCGGCGCGTGGATCGGCGCCTGTCCCGAGTGCCGCAGCGGGTACGTCGCCGCCGTAGCCGAAGCTGTTGGGCCAGCTGCTGCGCTCCATCCGGGCTGGCTTGCACCCGAACACGACCGCGGCCACGACCAGGGCGAACAGCGCGTGGGCGCACGCGAGGACCGGGGGGATCCTACGTTCCGGCCGCAGCCAGGTCCGGCACAGGATCGCCACGGCGACGGCCGCAGCCGGAAGCCACGCGGACAGCGCCTCCGCCAGGAGCGCCTCGCCGGCCAGGCCCGGTACGTACTCCAGCACCGTCTCCGTGATGACGATCAGCCATGCCGTCAGCACCACGGTGGCCAACACGCACGCCAGGTGAGTGACGGCTGTGTAGCAGTCGCGCCACCGTCCGGCGGGTTTCATGTAACCGACGACGTTCAGAAGGGTGAAGGGGATGGCGAGGTACCAGAGGAAGCCGGCGACGCCGCGCGAGGTCCGCGACCAGTTGACGAGGGCGAGGTCATGAGCCGGGGTGTTGGGCACAACGTAGGACTCGATGCCCCTGTGGGGCCGCGCCGACGGTTCAAGGCCCACACTGCCCAATGCGCTCAGGGGACCGTGATCGCCGACGCCGTGGACGCGGATTTCAATCGGGCTCATACACCCAACACAGCACAGGCTGGACGGCTGGACAGCCCTGACACACGCCCGTACCTCTTAGGAGCGCACGGCTTGCGCCCGATGCCGTCGTCGTCTTCGCGAATTCACCTCGCCTGTCCCCTGCACTCGCCGGGGCCGAGCGCTCCAGGTTGCGTGACATCGCAGCGTCGTGGGGCCCCGGGACCGGACCGAACGCCGCATGGCGCTAGGGCTGTCGCAGGAACGGCTGCGGCTGGCCAGGGCAGGCGAGGACCTGCCGGCGAAAGACACGGTCGCCTCTCTTCCGTCCCTTCGGCGGCTCGCGGCCATGGGCGGGCCCGGGGCAGACAAGACGGATTTCGGAGACGAGGAAGTTCGCTCGGTCGGTGACGGCGAGCCGGTCCCCGGCGGAGACAATGACGAGGACACCGAGCTGGAAGCCGCCTTCCCAGGCGAGGAGAGCGCGCCCGCAGCCGACGAGACCGACTACTACCGCGATGTCTGGGAGATCCGGTGAGTACGCAGGCCGCCGAGGTCTTCGAGGGAGATGACCGCCAGTACAGCCCCACCCGGCTTGCCGGCTGGCTGCAGGAGGTCAACGGACCGGCACGTACGCAGCCCGAGCAGCTGACCATCGCCAAGCTGGCCGGTCTGCCGCCTGCGGTACAACGACCGGCGGGCAGTCTGGCACGCCAACATCGGCGCACGGGCTTCGATCGGCGAGGACGACATCGCCGGCTCTCTGCAGCCCCGGCCGATGCGCCAAACCGCTACCGGTGGTGACTACTGCCCTGCGGCCAAGGGCAGCATTGCTCACGCATGGCCGACGCGGTCTCTGCGCACCAAGCGCGGATTCCGGCTTTTCTGCATGAACCAGTGCGCGCCAAACCATGGAGCCTAAGACTTGTCCCGTAAATGATCTTCGAGTCGCCCTGGGCAGGGTCGGTCGCGGTGCGATCCGCTGGCCTATCCGGCGAGGGCGAGGTTGTACA
>NZ_JBIVXF010000019.1:0-202317 GCF_044769045.1 Streptomyces sp. NPDC090741
GGGACGTGAATCATCCGGTGCCCGTCCCCGGCGACGACTCACCCGGCGGCGGGAACATGGGGGCCGTGTTCGCCGTGCCGCTCTTCGCCCTCCTCTCAATCGTCTGCCTGCTCTTCCCGCTGCTATGGGGGATCACGGTGATGCGCAGGCGGAAGGGCCGGTCGGTGCAGGAGCTGGTGGTGCTCTCCACCGTCCTGCAGGGGGTCGCCCTGCTGCTGGCTCTGCCGGTCGCGTCGAGCCTGCCGTACGGCTGGGCCGGTGTCACAGCCCTCGCCGCCGCTGAGCTGCTCGCCCTCGGCATCGCCCTGCAACCGCTCTGGTCGCGACGCCGGGCCGCGACCGCCTAGTATCCGGCTACAGATCGTGATCTTGATCGTTTTCGGCAGGGTTCTCCGGGGTTCGTGCGGGGGCGTGCTGTCCTGAGGCTGTCCGAGTACCTGATCCATATCCCGTTTTTTGACGGGCTTGGGGTTCTAGGCTGGAGAGGTGTCCGAGGGATCCGGGCGGCTCGGGGAGCGGGTGTGCAGGGGTTGTGGTGACCGGCTGGGGCCGGCCTCGCGGTCGGACGTGGTGTTCTGCTCGGCGACGTGTCGTGCCAGGTCGTGGCGGTGGGAGCGTCGGTTGCGGCGGCGGGTGCAGTCGGAGTTGAGCGGGTCGGGCAGGGTGGTGTGTCCCTTGTGCGGGACTGCCTGGGTGGCCGGGGTGGATCGGCGGTCAGACGCCGTATTCTGCTCGCGGCGGTGCCTGATGAGGGATTGGCGCTCCCGAAGCGAATCGTTCGACGAACGGTCACAGTGACCGCTGGGCGAACGCGTCCGAATCGGATTTTCGGTGACCGGAGCTGGTGGCTCGCGAGCACGTAAGAGGTAGGCCCCGCAGGAGGCTTGGACCACGATCATCATCGGTGATCACGTAACAGCGCTCGACGCCGACTGCGAGCGTCAGTCTTCTTTGAGGGCTCAAGGGCCCGGATCAACGGAGGACGTCGTGCTGACGCCAGCGGCCAGCGTCGAACTGATGCCTTCAGCGGTCCCATCTACTGCCCATTAGATCAACGGCAGGAAGCGGCACCTGGTAGTCGACACCAAAGGCCTGCCACTGTTCGTGATAGTCACCCCCGCCGACATGACCGACCGTGACGCGGCGAAGGAAGTCCTGTTCCGGCTGCGGCTCATGCACCCCGAAATCACGATCGTCTGGGCCGATTCCGCCTACGCCGGACAGCTTGCCGAATGGGCGAAGAAGTACCTGAAGACGGTCAGTCGGCCAAAGAACGCGGTCGGGTTCGTGATCCTGCCTCGCCGTTGGGTGGTCGAGCGGTCGATCGCGTGGGTCATGCACGCCCGCAGACACGCCCGAGACTACGAACGCCTCATCCAGCACTCAGAATCGCTGATCACCTGGGCCGCGATCACCCTCATGACCAGGCGAATCACCCGCCGACAGTCCCGCCGAGCCGGTCAGTCGGCCCCTCGCGAACACACCCGGGACTGACCCTCTCACCGCCACCAACCGGACCCAGCCCCACCCTTCGCCCACTGTGACACGGTGCCGCCCGGGTGGAGTCGCGTCCCCTGCACCTCACCGCAAAGAGCGACGCCTTCGTTGAGAACTCCAACCCGGATCCCGGCCTGCGCCATCTGGGTGAGACCAGCAGCGTTCTGCCTGCCTTCGTCCGATATGGGCAGGGCTTGGTAGGGGTGGCGGATTGTCCGGCGGCCCGTTGATCGGGAGGAGTCCAGGTGTCCGTGGCTGGCAGTGACGGGAGCCGTACGGATCTGGTGGATGGTGGTTCCGATGTGTGGCTGGTGCTGGGTGCCGGCCTGTCGCAACGGCCGGTGACCAGCCTGATCACGGGTGCTCTGGAAGGTGAGTTCGGCGACCGGTTCGCTGTCGTGGGCAGCGATGAGCTGTTGATGAGGGCGGGGCGTGGCGGTCTGACGCTGCATGGTCTGGATGGGCGTGGGCTGGCAGCTCCTCGGGTGGCGTACGGGCGGGTTTGGACGCCCGGTGCGGGCGTGGATCGGGAGATCACGCTTTTGCGGCATCTGGAGACGATGGGCAGCGTCCTGCTGAACCCGGCGGATGCGGTGCTGGCATGTCTGGACAAGTTCTGGCAGATGCAGCGTCTCGCGTCGGCGGGACTAGCGGTACCCGAGACCCACATGAGTGCGGGCGGCTCGCTGGAGGCGGTGATCGGTGCCGGGTTACCGCAGCCATGTGTGGTGAAGGCGGTCCGGGGGCACCGCGGTGAGCAGGTGTTCTTGGCGCCGGACACTGAGACCCTCCGCACCGTCCACGGCGGGCTCGCACCGGATACTGCCTGCCTATTTCAGGAGTACGTCGGATATTCCCATGGCCGTGACCTGCGGGTGGTGGTCGTCGACGGACGTGCGGCCGGTGCGGTCGTGCGTACCGCCAGTGGAGGGGAGTTCCGTTCCAATCTGGCTCTGGGCGCGACCCTCACGCCCTGCACGGGCCGTTACCCCCAGGGGGAGGAACTCGCGGTCCGGGCCGCCTCCGTCATGGGGCTCGGTGTCGCAGGGGTGGACCTGCTGTTCGCCCCGGACGGCGACTTTACCGTCTGCGAAGTGAACGCCAACGCCGGCTGGCAGCCCAAGATGAAAGAGATCGCCCCCGCGCTCGCGGCCGCCTGCCGGACCCGTCTGACGGCTGCTGAAGGCCGCGTCGCATCGTCGGGCCAATAGGCCGAGGAGCCCAACCCGTGCCCGTGCCCCCGCCCCGGTTGAACCGCTGGCCGCTGCTGAAGAGCCCGAATTTCCGGCTCTTCGCCCTTGGCCAGACGGCGTCCAACACGGGGACGTGGATACAGAAGGTGGCCCAGGACTGGCTGGCCCTGGAGCTGTCACACGGTAACGGCACGGTCCTGGGCATCACCACGGCCCTGCAGTTCCTGCCCCTCCTACTGCTCGGCCCCTACGGCGGTGTCCTCGTGGACCGGCACTCCACGCGGCGGATCCTGCTCGCCTCCCAGACGGTCATGGCAGCCCTGGCGCTGATCCCCGCCCTGCTCGTCGCCACCGGCACAGCCTGCCTGGACACCCTCTACATCCTGGCCCTCGCCCTCGGGCTCACCATGGTCGTCGAGAAGCCCGCCCTGCAGGCCTTCATCGGAGAATCCGTCGCACCCGGCCAGCTCGTCAGCGCCCTCGCCTTCAACAGCGCCGTCCTCAACCTCGCCCGCATGGCCGGCCCCGCGCTCGCCGGCCCCCTCATCGTCCTCTTCGGCCCCGGCCCCGCCTTCCTCGCGAACACCTTCTCCTACCTGACCGTGATCGTCTGCCTGCTGCGCATGGACCCGGGGGCCGGCCGCCCGGCCCCTCCAGTTCCCCGTGGGAAGCAGCAAGTGCGGGCGGGACTGCGCTACGTCCGCGACCGTCGCGACCTCGCGCTCACCCTGATCCTTGTCGCGGTCGTTGCCGCGTTCGGCATGAACTTCCAGATCACCACCGCACTGATGATCACCCGCGTCTACCAGGCCCCGGCCGCCGTGTTCGGGCTCGGCAACACCGCCCTGGCCGCCGGCTCCGTGATCGGCTCACTCCTGGCCGCCCGCCACCCGCGGGTGACCGGCCGCCGACTGGCGGCCGCCGCTCTCGCCTTTGGGGCGCTGGAGACCGCGTGCGCCCTGATGCCCGGCCCGGTGTCCTTCCTCGTACTTCTGGTCCCAACGGGAACCGCACTGCTGATCTTCCTCACCGCCGCCAAGGCCCGCCTCCAGCTCGGCGTCGGCGATGGCATACGCGGACGGATCATGAGCCTGTACCTCCTCGCCACCCTGGGCACCACACCCCTGGTGGCCCCCGGCATCGGATGGGTCGCCCAGAACACCGGCCCCCGCACTGCCCTCGCCTTGGGCGGCACCGTATCCGCCGCCGCAGCGATCACGATCGGCGTGCTCTACCCACGCCCGCCCGCACCTCCCGAAGTCAGACCTCATCCGGTCGGTACCCACCAGCCACACATCATCTGAACAGACCCCGTACGTTCGCCCGCCGCCGACGACCCGGCCACGACAAAGACACGGTGGCTGCCGGCGACCCACCTGCGGCGCGGATAAATCCGGTACCCAGCAGCCGCGGCCCTCGCCCAGGAACGTCCAGGGTGAGGGCCGCAGTACTGCCGAGGCACGATCCAGAATCCGAGCCGCTCGCTCCAGTCAGCCGACAGGGACCATCAGCTGGCCTCCGGCGAGACGTGCCGAAGGCCACAGCCGACGGGCCGCTCAAGCTGCCTGACCTGTACGAGTACGCCGGCATGACCGAGGAGAACGACTTCAGCCCCCACTCGCGAGCGCCATGCCCGTATCTGCGCCCCGCAAGGTAGGGCGAGTGACTCAGCGAGGACAGGTGACAGCGCCGACGGGAACACCGGCAGCAGTCGACCCCCCGGACTCAAGCCAGCGGTCTACCCCGGCGGGCACTGGGAGTGCGAGCTGTTGCTGGGCCGCGTAGAGCGCTGGGTTGTCCTGCTCGATCCGCTTCAGGCGGTCGCCGCGGCGATGGATGGTGCGCACTTCCAGCACACCGGGCTGCTCCGCCCGTACGGCGCCGAGGGTGGTGGTGCACTGGTCGGTGTAGCCGGGCGGCAGGTGGCAGTTGCAGTGCTCGTCCGCGATGGCGACGGGCAGGCCCCAGGCGGGTGCTGCGAGCAGGGCCGTCAGCCGTCGGTGGCCGGTAGCGCCGTGGCCTTGAGCGAAGGTGGGGTCGATGATCCAGCGCTCGCCGCCTTCGCGTTCACGGCAGTTGAGCCAGCCGGTCACAGCCAGCGGCACACCCAGGGAACGGATCAGACCGCCCCGGCGTAGCAGTCCGCTGGTCAGCCAGGCCGACGCCGTGGCGCCCCGGCGAATCGGCCGCCGGTAGGGGCGCTCTGCCAGGTGCCACCGGTCCGGCCGATCTCGGTGGCACGGCGTCATGCCATAGGTGCTCATTTCGTGGTCCTGGGCATCGACCGCCTTCTGCCATTCATCGGGGTCCAGGCCCAGCAGGGTGACGGAGGCGGTTGTGCCCGGCCGACGCAGCACCACTTGGTCGTTCTCGACATGAGTGCGGGCCCCGGGCACCCCCGTGATCTCGCCGTACTCGTCGGCGCGCGGCAGCAGCACCTTGGCCAGATCCCGGGCCTGGGTCTCCTCCGGGGCGCGCCGCCCGACCACGTCGCTCTCGAATCGGATCGCGAGGCGGTCGGGGCGCGGGTCGACGTACTTGATGCCCCACGGGTGCACGGTGGCGATCTGCCGCCAGGCCAGTGCGGCCATTACCCCGGACTCCAGCAGCAGCTGGTCAGCGTTCGGCTGCGGGATCAGCAGGAATGATGGCAATTCTTGAAAGCGACCACCCGTGCTCCTCGCCTCACTTGGTCCCGTTCTCAAGCGAGTGGGGAAGTTCGGTGAGCGGCGAATGCGGAGTGGGCCGAGGCCCCCCGCTCGATCAGTGCGCAGGCCCCGTCGGCCCGTCAAGGGCGCCTTCAGCGTTGCTTACGCGGTGCGCTTCGCGCACCCCTGGACGGGCGCCGCGCCCCTGGTGCTGGCCAGCTATCAGGCGGCCCTTTGCTGCTCGCCGTCGGCACGAGGACCGTTCAGGTGCTTGCCTCGTCCGCTCGAGCCGCACCCTGGCTGCGGGTCCGGCGCAGGTAATAGGCCCGGGTCGCCACCGCCAGCAGTGGCCCCCAGGCAAGAATCGGGGCGTAGCAGGCCCACAGTGCCCAGGCGCCCGGTCCGCTCGTCGGGAACGCCTCGCCGTTGTCGTTCAGCGGCGAAACGAAGTGGAAGAAGTAGTTGAGCGTGGCGTAGGCGGACAGCGCCGTGGCGAGGAAGGCGCCCACCGAGGCGGGGACCACGGCCACGCGAACCGGCAGCACGCGGCCGCCGACGAACGGCACCCAGGCGGGCAGCCGTTCACCCCAGGGCTGGACCAGCCCCAAGGCGAGCAGCGCCAGGCACTCGGCGACCAGCGAGAGCGAGAGCACGTACGACCGCTCCCCCGGCAGCCAGACGTGCCCGGCGTACCAGTCGGGCCAGCCGGCGACGAGCGCGATGCGCCACAGCCCCGAGGGCAGGGCGCACAGGGGGATGGCGTGCGCCGCCCACCTGATGCGGCGTGGCACGTCGAGTACAGCCTCGGAATAGATGGCGCTCATCGTGGTCTTCCTTTCGCCCGGAAGTTCCGGTACCGCCATGCTCGCCCCGGCGTCGGAGGCCTCGCGTCCCTCGATGGTGCGGACCATCTCCCCCCTTGCGAGGGAGACATGGGGATACCTGAGGCCTACCCGGCCCCGGTGGGCAACCACCACCGGGGCCGGGCGCCGGTGAATTCCGGGGCAGTGCGTGAATCCACTGTCGTACGGCGGTCTGGCGAGTACATCGAGGACCTCTTCAGGAGGTGCGGCCCGCTGTCTCTCCCCCTGGTCGCCGGGCCGCAGGTGAGCGCGGATCTGGCTGGGGAATCAAGCCGAGCAACTCTGAGGCAGCCCCGAGCGCCTGGTGGGGAGATTCAGATGTCGCCATCAGTGCGGGCTGCTCCTCGGTGGTTGCGGTGTCCAGCTGACGACGAAGCTGTACACCGATCGCGTCTGCCACTTCGCCCACCACCCGGGTGCGGACGTGCCTTCGCACCGGTGCGGCCGGCGTGCCCGCGGGGTGGCGAGCGCTGACCACCTGTACGTGAAGGCCGCGGCCGCCGCCTGGCTCCGCACGGCCGGCCACCCCGAGGACCTGGTCGACTTCGACTTGGGGCTTGAGACTGGTAGGCCCGCATGTTCAGGAGTCGCGTATTCGCCGTAGCCGCCAGTCGATCGACACCCTGTGTCGATGCTTTGCGGCATGATGATCGCCGTGAACACCGAGGTACTGATAGATGTCTGGCAGCGGCTTCTTGCCGACCCCCGCACGTCGTGGGTGCTGTTCGAGCATGGCACTTGTGTCGTGCTGACCGCTCCGGAAGGGAAGCTGGCTGAACAGGCCACCACCCTCCTGAAGGAGTTCGGCCCGGTGCATGCCGGATCTTCGGCAGGAGATTTTGGGGTGATCGACCTCAAGGACGCCGAGGGATGGGTCGTCACCGGGCACCACAACGACGTCCTTACCTATGTCGGCCCTGATGAGCCTCAAGATCAGTCGGAGATCGCTGTCGGGCTGTTCGGACGCTCCAAGCGCCATCGGGATGGCACAGAACTTCACGTCGTCCACGTTGAGGACAAGCGAGGCTCAGCCGACTCAGCGTGAGTGCTCACGTTTCACCGCTCGTGGTCACCGGGGGCGTATCGGCTCCAGGTGCCACCGGCCTCGGTGACGAGCCGGGTGGCGGTTTCCTCGTGATAGCCGAGGGCCTTGGCGATGACCGGCGCGGGGGGCCTGGAGGACGAGGTGCCGAAAGGCGGAGGTCCGTGCTCGTTGGGCCGGGACACCGAGGTCACGGAGGGGGCCCAGCAAGCTGGTCGGGTTCGCTTGGCCGGTTCGGCAAGATCAACGGACGAAATCACAGACCTTGTCGGCCGGGCACGGCTTGCCACCGCCGGGGCCGTTGGTGAGCGCAATCAGGTAGAACACCGCCACCAGCAGCAAAAAGCCGCCTATGACGACCCACAGCACATTGCGGCCGTACCAAGCCGTCATCTTCTCGCGCCGGGTGCGGCGAGCCGGGCTGGCCGCGTCGTGACGGTCACCCGTCATGATTCCCCCCAGGATTGCTCACTCTGCGGACATGAGTACCTGGGCTATTCCCACCTCTGCCCGACGGCATGCGGATCGCCCGGGGGCGCTTGACTGGTAGGCCCGCATATTGAGGTGTCGCGTGTTCCAGCTTGGACGGCTCTCCTTGGTCACTCTGGGTGGCGAGGCCGGTGTTCGTGGTCCGTCCTCGGACGATAGGTTCACCGTGGTGTGTTCGAGCCACTTCTGGAGGGGTCACCGGTGGACATTTTCGCGATCATGGAGGCGCTGGCCGAACAGGGCATAACCGTGCTGTTCAAGGCTGATGCTGAGCGGATGGCAGAGAGGCGGAAGCCCTGGACGTTCGTGGCCAGTGGCGCCCCGTTGCGTGACGACATCCTCGTGCGTACCGATGCTGCGTCGGTGGAGCAGTGCCTCGAAGCCTGCCTGCCCCGCCTGCGCGAACTGGGCTTCACTATTCCCGAGTGACGAGGCATGCCAGCTGGAGCGGCGCGACAACTCACCGTGTGTGGTCACCGGGGGCGTATCGGCTCCAGGTTCCCCCGGCCTCAGTGACCAGGCGGGTGGCGGTCTTGTCGTGGTAGCCGAGTGCTTTCGCGATGACGGGGGCCGGGGCTTGGAGGACGAGCTGACGGATCGCGGAGGTCCTGCTGCGCTGCGGAGGGACGCCGATCTCGCGCAGGTGGGCTTGCAGGCTGACCGGGTTCATCGGCTGTCCAGGCTGACGGCCGGGGAAGAGCCACTGTGAACTCCTGCTGCTGGCGTAGGGCAGGTGCTGGCGAGACTGCATGTAGGCCCGCATCAGGTCGGCGACGGGTTCCGGCAGCGGTGACGGCGGGTCTCCCAGCCGGACGGTGACGGTGGTCTCGTCGTCGGTGATGTCGTCGATGGTGAGGCGGACGATGCGGCTGACGGGTTGCGCGTAGAGGAGAACGAGTGCGGCGGCGACCCGGGCCCGCAGGGGCAAGGAGTCGTCGTTGAGGACCCGGCGGAGGATCGTGAGCCGGCGGTGCTGGTGCAGCGGTTCCGAGTCCTGGGTGATGACCGCGGGCGGCAGAGTGAGGCGGGGCATCCGGCCGGTCTTCATGCACCACCGCAGGAATGACTGGGACGGGCGGCGGGTTGCCAGGCTCTCGGTGTGCCAGGTGTCGATGTCGGCCTGCTGGCAGTGCCCGATTGCACGTCCTCGGTCGGCGAGCCATGTGAGGAAGGCGCCGGCCTGGGTGACTTCCTGCTTGGTGTGGTTGGTCTGGGAGCGTCCCAGCGGTCCCTTCTCCGCCTTGGTCCGCAGGCGCCGCATCTGGGGCCCAGGTGGCGAAGTGGCGGAGAAGCTGGCGGTGTTCGGGGTCTTCGATGGTGGCGAGCCGTTCGGTCAGCCAGCGTTGGTAGAGCAGTAGCTGCCGGTCGACCTGCGGGAGGACAGCGCTGTCCATTAGCAGGTCACGCAGGTGAGTGACGGTTCGCCAGGGGGTTTCCTGGTGCAGGCTGTCATGGGTGAGCGGGATACTGCCCGTGGCCAGGCCCTGGAGGAGACGGACGACGTTGGGGTTGCGCAGCCAGATGAGACGGCTCTTGGGCCGGTCCATCTCCAGCAGGATCTTGACCAACGGCAGGAACGCCGGGGCGACGCGGCCTGTGCCGTCGTCGAGGAGGCGGACGAGCGTATCGGCGAGGGTGCAGTGTTCGCAGAGGCGTCCGCCAAGCAGCAGCCCCTCGAAGCCGCAGCGATCGCAGAAGAAGTCGCGGACGATGCCCGCGCAGTCACGGCAGATCGGTGCGCCGTCGGTGTCCCGCCCGGGCAGCAGCCGGTCGGTGTCGCAGCAGGGGCAGCGGCCACGGACTCGCATCGCGCGGTCGTAGCAGGTTCGGCAGATCGGACCGTCCGACCACTCGGCGGACTTCGAGGCGCGACGGCCGCAGCGTGCGCAGTCGCGGATCATCCACCGCTCGTACTCCTCGGGCGTCACCGCTCACCCCTCGGGCGTCAGCCGGACCCGTGTGGGTCGGCGGGCGGCCAGGTTGATCGGCGCCTCTTCGCCGGCGGCTCGGCGGGCCGGGAGGTTCTGGGCCGAGGTGGCGATCAGGTCGGTGGGCGTGCAGTCGAGGATGTCGCAGAGCGTGGCCAACACCGGCAGGGACAGTCGTTCGGGGGTGCCGGAGACCAGACGGTGGACCTGGGAGGAGGACAGTGTGATGCCGCGTTCGCTCAGGTGAGGCATCAGTTCGGCGACGGCGAACATGCCGCGGGCGGCCATCAGCTCGCGCAGGCGCCACCGGTAGCTGATCTGGCGTGGCATCAGGAGGTCCTTCCCTGCCGCAGAGCGGCCTCGATGGTGGCGTCCAGGACGCGACGCAGGGAGCGGGTGCGGAAGTCGGAGGAGACGCAGGTGTAGATCGCGGTGGTGGACGGGTGTCGCCTATTCGCATCCGATGCAATTGGCGTCGGTAGGAACATCGGTACAGCGGTTGGCGCTGAGATCGATCATGGTCGGCTAGGACACCGGCTGAGGACTGCGCTGGGGTTCGCGGAAAGATCGCCGGGCGGGTGCCGGGGCTGGCTACGGTCCGCTCGTGCCGGTGGAGTTGACGAGCTTTCGGAAGCGAGGATCTGACTGGAGTCCCGTCAAGCAGGGGTCGCCTTGAGCGTCTTTCTTGTCGTCTTCAGTGACGATGGCGTATCGGAGGTCCTCGATGGCGTACTCCATCTGCTGTTGTCGCGCCTCTGCGATGAGGTCTTTCCGACGCGCGATGAGCATGTGGGTGCATGCGTGGTCATAGGCCAGCCTTGGCGAGGCGGGTGGACCTTCGTGAGAGTGAATTGCCGTGACTTGCCCCTCTTTGAGCGGATCCAGCAGTGCTTTGAGGCTGTCCAGGAGGTTGCGGGCGAGAAGATGCATCACCGCTTGCTGGTGCTGCAACTCCTTCCCTTTCCACGCGACCTCGCTGGGATCGCACAGGCGGTCGAGCTCGGCAGCGTAGTCGCGGATCTTGCCCTGCTCGGTGCGGTCCGCGTCTCCGGCGTCGACGGAGCCGTAGCCGTTGACCCACTGGGTGACAGTGCTGTAGAGGATACGGATCTTGAGCGGCATCCATCCCTCGTCGCGGTCGAGAGCCTTCGAGACCTCGGAACGGTCGTACTGCGCGTAGATGGCGCGGGCGAAGCCACCGAAGTCCGTTTCCTCGTGGAGCTGTAGCCCGTAGGCGGCCCACACAAACTCGAATTGCGCCAGTTCGTTCTGCGGGTCCTCGTCGACCGCTTTGGCGAGAAGTCCCACCTTGATGGCATTTCGGGTTTCGTCTTCGGCGAGCAGCGAAGAGGACCTCGGGCGCCTGGTCGCCGTCACCGACGACGCCCGCGGCGACCTGGTGCATCGTGCCCTCAACGACAGCCCACCCGACACGGCCGCCGGCGTCCGGCACGCCATCGCCCTCTTCCGCGGCCGCGACGCGTCGCCCGAAAGTAAGCGTTCGGCCATCTTCAACCTCGGCCGCATCCTCGAGGAACGCCGCGCCCTGATCAACGAGCAGCTCGGAAAGAGGGACGAAGGCGCTCTCTTCGAGATCGCCAACCGCTTCGACCTGCGCCACCGCCGGGCCGACCAGCGCAGTGAGTACGACGAGGCGTTCCTCGACTGGATCTTCTGGTGGTACCTGGGCACGGTGGAGCTGACCAACCGGCTGATCGCGTCGCGAAGCGCCTGACGTCGCGGTCAGTCGTCGAAACCGGCGTCGAAGCCCTTGAGCACCGGGTCCAGCTCCAGGGCCGCCCCGCACATGGAGCACAGTCGGGTGCCCGGGTGCTGCGCCACGTCCAGGGCCTGGTCCAGGGTGAGCACAGGCGCCCCGGCCGGGGCCTCCTCGCAGTCGACGGCGTGGACTACGCCCCGGCTCGGCCCGCGGACGCCTGCCTTCGCCAGCACCCAGCCCGACGGACGACGCGGCCCCAGCTCCCGCTCCAGGAACGAGGGCGGGTCCAGGTACTCGTTGGGCACGTCGTCGTACGAGACGCCGTCCACGGGCCGTACGTGGTCCGGCGCGCGCACCCAGACCCGGTACTCGGCAGCCTCCACCGCGTCCCCGAACTGATGGAGAGACAGTATTCCGAAGGTGCGGTATTCGGCGGCTGAGCATACGTCGGTCCTGCGGGCCAAGCGCGACCGGCCGGTCACGTCCGCAAAGAAGCATTGGCGTGCGACATCCGCCCAACAGGGTTCCACGACCGCCGGGTGGCCGTCTCGGGCCTGGGCGGCCCACCGCTACCTCGCGGACACCCTCAGCGCCGGGGCCTGGCAGGCCCCGGCTTCCCGGCTGTCAGATTCTGCCCCTACTCAGGCGCAGGAACAGCAGTAGCAGTAACACATCAGCGCGCCGTATCGGCCGACCTCGAAGGAGTACTCCATGCCCGCCGGGACGTACATCCAGTCCCCGGCCGTGAGCTCATAGCCGTTGTAGACGATCGACCCGCTCGCGATGAACCGGATGCCGGCACCGTCGTTGTGCGCGTGCGGGGACGCCTGTGCACCCGGCTCGGCAACCGTGATGTAGAGCTGGGACTCACAGGCCATGTACACCGGAAGCTGCCACTTGCGGAACCCCGGCGGGACATTGTCGACCTCGAGAATCTTGAGCGCCTTCTCGACCCCCTCGTCCTTCGACGTGATGATGCGGCTCTCGACATCGAGTCCGCTCTCGCGGACCGCGTTCTTGATGCGCTCCACTCCCTGCTCGAACGTGAGCCTGTTGGGATCGAAGGTCCGCTTCGCCATGGACTTCTCCTTCTGTGCGACCGTCCCGTGCGTCCGGTCGAAGGAGTGGGTTCCCAGTCTGCTCCGTGGCCCACGGCAGCCGGGGAGGTTTCACTGCGACAGCGTCGTCGGAGTAACTGTGTGGCGCAGTCGCGTTCTCGTTCGGACCGTTGCGGTACGCGGGGAGGCCGTCCTCGTACAGCCAGCCGTCGCGGACCTGGCGCCTGGACCACAGGTGCGCGACGACCTCCTGGTCCCCGGGCAGCAGCACCCGGATGGGGACCGGCACCGGCTCGGGGGCAGAGGACGACGTCATGCCTCCACCGTAGGCGCCGACCCCGACAGGACCAGAGGTGACCTGCACGAACGCAGACTCTGTCCACAGGGCGGGTCCCCGAGCATGCGGCCATGACGATCAACGACTCAGCCGGCCCCGGGCCGCGGCATGGTCCTGGCGGCCCTCGCGCGGGCGGAGCGGAAGGTCTTCACCCGGCCCGCGCCGAAATCCGCAAAGGCCCAGATGAAATTCCTCCTCACGCGGGCGAAGGGGTCCACCAAGGCCCTGGCCGAGCGCCTGGGCGTCTCGCCGGACGGTGGAGCGCTACCGCGCCGGGACCCTGACGACCCCGCAGAAGCACCTCCAGGCCGCACTGGTGGAGGAGACAGAATCCGAGTGGCAACCGCAGGTCAGAGCACAGGTACGCGAGCGGGCGGCCACCTCCAGCGGCATGATGGTGGACGTCACGGCCTACTTCGGATTCACCGGCAAGGGCAGCTCGGACGACGGCCGCGAGCGCTCCATCACCACGGCCATCTCACCCACCTACGTCAAGCAGATCCAGGAGCTCCAGGCAGCCGGAGCGACGGAGGAAGACCTGCATCCGATCGTCGCCGATGCCATCACCGAGTTCTATTTCACGGAATGGGGCACCCGGGCCGCTGGCCTGCGCGCGGATTTCACACACGTTGTGTCCATAGAATTCCGGTTCTGAAACGGCCGAATTCCGAGGCTGCTATAAACCATATTCGTGAGCCGAAGCGCGACAGCTGACACAGACTCGGGCTTGTTCTCACCCGGCAAGCGGCTGTTGTGGGCGGGGCTGCGTTTTCGGGGCGGTGCCCGGGTCGGCTGCCGACCCGGGCACTCGGTTCACGCCTCTACTCCATGAACTGGAAGGTCCACGCCTGGCGTCGGTTGCTGACGTCGAGTGGCCTCAGGGCGATACGGGGCGGGAAGATCCGCAGCAGGCTGAGGTCCAGGGCCAGCTCCGCGCCGTCGACGGGGCCTCCGGGGACGACGACATGGAAGGTGTGCGGCTGGTCGCTCTGGTAGAGCGCCCACTCGCGGGGCTCGGGGTATCCGACGACCGGCTTGTTCATCTCCGGGTCGCCGTCGTAGGAGAGATAGGTTTCGCCGCGGAGATTGCGGATCGTGTAGTTGCCGTTGCTGAGTTTCTCCAGCTGCCATTCCTGCTCGCCGGGGTTGCCGGTGGGCGGCAGCAGGACAACGGGTGTCTTGGGTTCCGATGCCCCGTCCAGCAGCGTGAGCAGTTGCTCGGGAGGGCGGGTGATCGTGTAGGTGCCGTTCGGTACGGGTGCCATGGCGCGACTCCACTTCTGACGTGCGGCGCCCGCGCGGGTCGCCGCTGATCTTTCGGGCCAGGCGAATCCCTTCCCTGCCAATGTGCGACAGAGGGTCGGAAAGGCTCTGTGTCACCCTTCAGGAGTACAGCGGATGCGTCCCGGTGTTCGAATCATCTCGGTGAAGGTGTCCCTCCGGCGCCTTCCGTGATGTGTCCGGTGGCAGTTGCTCTGCGGATCCCATGGCCGGTGACAAGTAGCGTGCCGATCCGGTGACAACTACGGCGCCTCACCAACGCGAAAACGCAGGTCGACAGCTGCCGCTAGTGACACCTACCGTGCGCCGGCACAATTCGGCGGGTCGCCGACAACACTCTGGCGGCGGCCCGCTCCCTGATTCCGGACCACGATTGCGAGGCCGATGATGACCACGCCCTGGACGCCCCGGCGCACCGCTCGCCGTCCGCTCCCCCCGCGCGTAGCCGCGCCCCGCGAGCCGGTTGATCCGGCCCGCATCGGCCGCCGTGTCGTACGGCGCCGGGCGAGGGGCATGGACGCCGCCGTCGCGGCGGCCCTCGAGGAAGCGCGGTTCGACGCGCGGCAAGCGTCCCGGTACGAGGACCTGGCCGACGAGGTCCGCGGCCCGGCGGAGGTCGCGGAGTGGGAGCGCATCGCCGAGCTGCTCGCCGCCGCCGGTCCGGGCACCGTCTACGACCCGGACGTCGACGTCGTCGTCCAGGCCGAGCTCGCCGCCGACGCTGCGGCCGCCGCCCCCGAGGCCGAGCTGCGCGAAGCCGCCCGGATCGCGGCCCGCGCCGACCAGCTCCAGGCGCTGCGCGAGCTCGGCGCCCTGGACCAGGCCGAGCCGGCAGAAGGCGACGAAGCCGTACGCGACGAGCTCACCCGCCGCGCGGGCGGATACGTCCAGGCCGACGTCGACAGCTGGCTCGCCCACGCCCTGGCCGCGCACCGCGGGCACTACCGTGACCCGGCCGCCCGCGCGGCCGCCGTCGGCCTTCTGACTCCGCCGGTCCTCGCGCATGCCGCCCTGCTCGGCGAACTCCTCCGCCTGGTCCCCGGCGCCGGCGCCGACCAGCTGGCATTTCCGGTCAGCGCGGGTTGTCAGATCCGCCCACAAGATCCAGTTACGCTGTTCTCCAGTATTTACGGGGGATTACATGGACATAGACGTCAAGACGTACTACGTGCGGCAAAGCGCGGGTGGTGCCGACTCGGCCGCCGAGAAGGCGTTGGAGAACCTCCGCAAGTCCCTCGATTCGAGCGACACGGCAGCCGGTGGGCACCACGGCTGGGCCTCCGCTGGGGCGTTGAAGCGGTGTGCGACCGCGTGGGAGGACCACATGGTCGACCTGGGGAAGCAGATGAACACCATGGCCGACAACCTCCACACCACGGCCAACGCCTACGACACCACCGACGCCCAGGCGAGGGACGCCTTCGGCAGGCTGCGGCACGGCCTCGCCGACTTCGGGAGGAACTGACCCGTGGTCGCCTATCACGACCTGTACGACTGCCGCGTGGACCAGTGGCAGAAGGCCGCGGACGACTGGGTCGACCTCGCCCGGCGTTCCTCTTCCGCCTGCGAGGACATTCGCGCGCAGGGCAAGAAGCCGCTCGACGACCACTGGGCGGACGCCACCGGCAAGCAGGCAGGCAAGCGCCTGGAGGACCTCGCCGACCGCCTGGAGTCCGGCGGCGACATCATGAAGGGTGTCGCCATGGTCCTCGACGCCCTGGCCCATTCCATGGGCTTCGCCCAGCGCACCCTCTTCCATGCGGCCGAGCTGGCGAACGAGCACGGGCTGGGCATCCAGGACGGCCGCGCCGTGGGCGCGTACACGGGCGCAGCCCCCGTCGGCCCCAACGTCCCGCAGAACGTGCGTGACGCCTACACCAAGGAACTGGGCCACATGGGCACGGTCAACGGGCTGATAGAGGAAGCCCTGCGCGAGGCCTCCCAGGCGGACGCGAAGGCCTCCGCCGAACTGGACAAGCTGGCGAAGACCATCAACGTCGCCGACACCTCGCAGGCGCACAACGAGATCCTCGTCGAGGCGTCCCACGTCGAATTCGACATGCTCAGGGCGGACATCCCGGTCGGGAAGGACCCGCACCTCCAGCGCGCATGGTGGGACGGCCTGACCCCGCAGCAGCAGAAGGACCTCATGCGGGCCGATCCCGTCACCCTCGCCGACCTCAAAGGCCTGCCGCCCGAAGTCGGGCGCGAACTCCGCGGACCCGACGGCAAGATCGACCGGGTCGAGATGGTGCGGTACGCACTCGACCACTGGGACAAGAAAGACGACCTGGACTACGGGGCCTCCGGCAATTGCACCAACTTCGTGTCGTCCAGCCTGGAAGCGGGCGGCATGAAGAAGAAGCTCTCGCCGTGGACGGGGCTGATGGGCGACGACACCTGGGGCCGCCAGAGCGGGATCGGGTGGGACTGGTTCGACCAGAACGCGTACCACTCCGAGTCCTGGGCGCGGGCCGAGGGGCTGCAGAACTTCCTGCTGCGCCACGGCAGCAAGGAGGTCCCGAGGGCGGACGCGCGCCCCGGTGACATCATCTTCTACGAGCAGGTGGCGCCCGGCACGGAAACCGCCCCGGGCGAGACCCACCATGCCGCCGTCGTCACCTCGGTCACCCCTGACGGGGACATCAAGCTGACCCAGCACACGAGCTCCTTCCAGAACGTGAGTCTGGACAGCCGGGAACACATCGCGAACAGGAACGGCGGCGAACAGCGCATCCGCATCGTCCGCCCGGAACCGGATTGGTACTGATGGCCGCCACCTCACCCTCCCCCGCTACGAGCGACGGCACCGCGCGCCCGCGTGCCGTCACGTTCGGCACCGTGACGGCGGCGCTGATGGTGCCGCTCATGATCGTGGCGGGTGTGGCGACCTCCCTGCACACGCAGGAGATCCAGCATGAGTGGGCCGACCGGCAGCGGGAAGCCTGTCGGCACTTGCCCTTCCCGATGGCGGAGTACGCCGCTGGGTGGGCTGGTGCGATCCTCGGCGTAGCGGCGGTGGCGGTGTGCGTGCTGCTCGCGCGGCGGCTGCGCGGCCGGTATGGCCTCCGGCTTGGGGAGACCTGGCCAGGTCTGCTCGCCGGCACCACCGTGTGGTTCAGCGTCCTGGCGATTCCGATGGAGCTGATCCAGCTGTACGTCGTGTACTCGGCCGCCGCGTCGGGGATCAAACTCGGCGACGGGTGTTACTGAGCTTGTAAGCGTGGTGTCGTCGGTGTGAGACCGGTTGCGGTGAGGCATCCGTCGATGGTGTCGCTGCGGTATTGGATCTGGCGGAGGCCGTGTCGTAGCCGGCGGATGAGGTGGTCAGGGTCGGTGAAAGCGGTGTTGGCCTGGCTGGTCCGGCAGAGGACCGACCAGATGCCTTCCCCGGGGTTGAGGTCAGGTGCGTAGGACGGCAGGTGGTAGGCGGTATCCCAGTCGTGGGCGTCGATGAAGTCCCGCATGCGGCGGTCTTTGTGAACGTTGAGGTTGTCCCAGACAAGGACGATCGGGCCCCCGAGCTGCTGGTGGGCGGCGATGAGGAGGTCGCGGTATTCGGTCCGGGCGAAGCTCTTGCGGCCTCCGCTCTTGTGGTCGGTGTGCCGTTTGGGCCGGTAGATCAGGCGTGAGCGTTCGCCGAGTTTGTAACAGCACGGAGCCGCGATGGAGAAGCGGCGCTGAGAGCGTCCGCGGACCCGGATGACCGGTGTGGTGCCGCGCCGGCTCCGAGTCGGCCTACGCCAGCAACCACGGGTCTGACCGCGCTCGGCTTCCACGCCCGTCGCGGGGACAGCGGCCACCTCGACCATGCCCGTCGCATCGCCGACCGCGTCGCGGAGCGCATCGAAGCCGCACTGGACCACCCGGCCGGCAAGAGCCCCGGTGCGGGCCTCACCACCGGAGCGGCCGGAGCCGCGCTGTTCCTCGTCCGCCTGCACGAACGCACCGGCGAGCCCGGTTACCTCGACCTCGCCGAGAAGGCACTGCGCCGCGACCTCGTTCAGTGCGCGGACATCGACGGATCCCTGCAGGTCAACGACGGCTGGCGGTCCGTGATCTACCTCGGCACCGGATCCACCGGCATCGGACTCGCCCTGGCGGCCTTCCTGAAGCACCGCACCGGCACGGGTCTCGTCGACGCCCTCGCCTCGATCCGGCTGGCTGCACGCGGTCAGTTCACCGTCTTCCCCGGTCTGCTCGACGGCCGCGCCGGACTGCTGTACTTCCTGACGGCCGCCGGCCACGGCGCCGACGACGACGCCGCGCTCCAGGGGCACCGGCGCGACGTGTGGCGGCACGCCGTACCCCACGGCGACGGCCTCGCCTTCCCCGGCAGACACCTGGTCCGGCTGTCGATGGACCTCGCCACCGGATCGGCGGGAGTACTCCTGGCGATGGACGGCGCCCACCGCCGCACCGACCATCTCCTGCCCCTGCTCGGCGGGCCGGCACCGGCCACCGCCGCCTGAAGCTTGCTGCACCGATCCCGGTCCAGCGAAACCCCTACCGCAGACAGGAGGTGACCGACATGTCCATCCTCAACCTCCAGCAGCTGGAAATCGCCGAGGAGGAGCCGGCCTGCTGCTCATGAGCACCGCCAGCTTCCAGTGCCACAACACCAGCTTCCACTGAACCACGGGTGACACACCCGTTCAGCTGGTGCGGTGACGATCCGTTCGCGGATCAGGACGGTCTGCGGGGCAGTGCCCCGCAGACCGTCCCGTCATGTACGGCGACGGGTGCGACCACTCCGAAGCGGAGACGCCGCATGCGCGCCGTACTGCCCTTCCACCGGGTTTGGGCCCACATCCACCCCAACCGGCGGCGGATGGATTCCGCCGCCCCCGCACCCGGTCACCCGGGCGGTCTCAGTGGAGCCGCGTACGGGAGCAGTCCCCGCTGCCCCACGCGGTCGTGGAGGCGCAGTCCTTGATGCACCTTTAGGAGGCAAGCACATGGAGACGGGCATGGACGCGGGCATGCCCGAAATCGACAGCGCGGCGATCGTGCTGTACCGGTGGATGCTCGTGCAGGGCGGGCTGCGCGCATCGGCTCTGCCGAGGGCCGCAGCCGAGACCGGTCTGACGGAGGAGGAATGCCGCACCGCGGTGGCCCTGCTCACCGACACCTGTCTGGTGCAGGCCGACAGCGGGAGATGGCAGGCCGTCAGCCCACAGGCGGCGGGAGCGCGGCTGCTGTCCGGGCCCGAGGCCACGCTGCGCGCACATGAGGAAGAGCTGCGTGCGCGCAAGGAGGAACTCCAGCGCCGGCGCGATGCGTTCACCGACCTCACCCCCGTCTATCTCCAGGCACGGCAACACGCCTTCCCGCAGGGCACGATCGACCACCTGCCCGACCAGTTCGCGGTACGAGCGCTCCTGACGGAAGTCATCGACAACTGCCGCGCCGAGGTGCTCGTGTCCAAGCACGGCGGCTCCTTCCCGGAGGCCGCGCTGCGCGAGGCGCTGCCACGTGACCTGTCGCTGCTGGAACGCGGTGTGCGGATGCGCAGCCTCTACCAGCACGCCACCCGCTTCGATCCGGCGACGCGGATACATGCTGAGCAGCTGATCGGAGCGGGGGCGGAAATCCGTACGCTCCCCGAGGTGCTCCCGCAGATGATCATCGTCGACAGGGAGCTGGGCTTCCTGCCGTCCCGGTCCGGCGGGGCGTTGCTGATCCGCGAACCGGACCTGCTCGGCTACCTCCTGGACGTCTTCCACCGGGACTGGGAGTACGCGGCGCCGTTCGCGACGGGCCCTCAGGCGGCGCACGACATCTCGGAGACCGTCAAGCAGAGCATCCTGGCGCTCCTGGCCAAGGGGCTGAAGGACGACTCGATCGCACGACGCCTGGGCATATCGCTGCGGACCTGCCGTCGGCACGTCTCGGAGCTGCTGATCAGCCTGGGCGCACACAGCCGCTTCCAGGCCGGGGCCATCGCCGAACGGCAGGGCCTCACGGGTACGCACGGGCCGTTCCCGCAGCGGAAGGCAGCGGCGGCCCCGAGCCCGGCCCTCGCGTCGGAGCGGGCACCGGTGCGCGTTCCGGGCCCGGCCGGATCGGACGGTCCCGTCCGCTGTCCCGGCTGTGGTGACGCGCTGCCGGCGGCCGACGGCCGTCGGCCGGCACCGGGCCGACCGGCCCGGCACTGCTCGGCTGCCTGCCGGGCGCGGGCCTACCGGGCCCGCCGCAAGCCGGAGCCCGGAGCCGGCGGGCCCGCTATCGGCGCGTGACGAAACACGGCCCCGTCACGAAATCCTTCGTGTGGGCGTGGGCGTGTGCGTGGGCGTGGCTCGCGGCGCGTGGTGGCGGGTACGAGCGGCGCGACTCCTACGTCCGGTACGCCGATCAGGGCTGCCCGGAGCGGACCTTCCGCAACACCCTTCAGGTGCCGGGGGCGACGGGCCGCTTGTAGTAGCGCCACGGGAACCATCCCGCGCCGACCGGGATCCATCCTTCTGCTTCCATCCGCCGGTGCCGCGCTACGGAGGGGAGTGTGACCCGGCAGTGCTCCCAGGGGTTGCCGGACGCCTCCACCTCGTGGAAGAAGGGGCCGTAGCCGACCATGTGCCAGCCGTCACGGCCGGCTTCCTCGAGGGCGGCCATCTCGTTGAACGCGGTCAACCCGCTGAGGGTGCGGCGCTTCGGGGCGTTCGGTCCCTCGGCGGGCGGCGCCGACTGGCCCACGGCCGCGGCCTTGCCCGCGAAGCGCTGCTGGGCGGCCTGGCGGCTCACTCCCAGGACGCGGCCCACCGTGTCCCAGCTGTGGCCGGCGGCCCTGGCGCCCTGGACGGACTCGCGCAGCAGCCGGCTCGCCTCCTCGGCGCCGACGCGCGAGGCGTCCAACAGGCGCAGGTATCCGTGGGCGTCGTGTTCGAGCGAGTCGGCCAGCCCCTCGGGGGCCCCGAGGACGGCTGCGGCGATCCCTTCCCGGATCCGGGCGGTCTCCACCGGGTGGAGGAGCGGTTCGTTGCTCATCGGCGTAGTCCGGCAAGGGGTTCGAGGGCGTCGAGGACTTCCTCGTCGCGGCGCACCTGCTCGGCGTCACAGGCCGCGGCTCGGGCTGACAGGCCCGCCGTGCAGGCGATGAGCGCGAGGCCCGCGCAAGTCAGGGCGGCGGTGGCGGAGTTGGCGAACCGGTCGCCGAACACCACCGCCGTGGCCGGCAGGCTCACGGCGAGCGGCAGTGCGAAGGCCATGGATGTGGTGGCGGGAAAGGGGACCCGTTGCCGGGCCTTCAACTTCAAGATCGACATTCGTCAAGGAAACCTTGACACGGTCGAGTTGTCAAGAATTCCTTGACGCCCGAGGTCCCGCACGGTGGCGACCAGGGCCCCTACAGGGCGCTGCCGAGCGGCCTGCCGATCATCACGGCAGGTCGGTACGTCCCAGCCATGCCGGTTTCACCGGCACGCCGTCCTCGTCGCGCTCCACCAACGGCGGCAACGAGGGAGGGGGCGGGGACTCCGGCGTCGCGGCCGGCAGCGCCTCAGCCTCGGCCGGCTCATCGCCGACCCGTTCGGCCGGGGTGGGGCGGTCGGTGTCGTCCAAGAGTTCGACAGCCGAGAAGCGGGTGGCGTGGGACTGCCACGCGCCGTCGACAACCAGCAGGAATCCATCACCATCGCGGAAGAGGCGGCGACGCTTCGGGCTCCTGGGATGCTCCGGCGTATAGGCGCGCGCCCGCCTCTCCAGCTCCGCCAGAGCCGCCTCCCGCTCACCCTCCACATGCACCATCACGTAGGCCTCGATGTGTTTGCGCTCCCCCAAGCCCACCGTTGTCTCGAGGATCAGTCCCCACGTCGCCATGGCCGTTCCCCTTCCTATCAGCCACCACTGACACTCCCGGCGGTACCCCGGGGGTCGCATTCGACGGTCACTTCGGCGGGCCAGGTCCCGTGCTCGATCATGTGCGCCACGGCGTGGCCGGCGACGTCGAAGGCGACGGTGTCCCGGTCGGCGTAGCCGTCGACCTGACCGTTGGACAGCAGATAGCCACCGGAGGAGCCTTCGGCGCGCGGATCGACCAGATGCTCACCCGGGCCGTCTTCCCCGTCCAGCAACACGACCATCGCGCGTTCGCCGTTGGTGAGCACGGCCAGGAGCCGCCCCGCGTCGTTCTCGAACCACGTCTCCTGGTTCGCCCAGTCCCACCGATGTCGAAGCAGTTGCCGAGCTTCCTGGCCGGAGTAGGCGTGGCCGTCAGAGCCCTGCAGGTGCCACGGGTTGGTGGTGGTCAAGGTGATCCTGCCTCGATCTGGTGTCTCCGAACAGCCGGGGGGCCGTCGCAGCGTAGCCGTCAGCCCGGGTCGGGTACTTGGGCAAGGGTGGTGAGGACGGTCGTGGCGATGTCGTGGGCCTGGGTGCGGATCTCGGGGATGGCAGTGGTTTCCAGGAGGGCGCCGCGGCGGAGGGGGCCGAGGGTCCAGAGGGGGGCCGGCGGGCTCTCGGTACGGGGGTGGAGCCGACCGCAGGGGGCGACGCTGAAGCCGAGGCCGGTGGGGTCGGGGGCGGCCAGCCCGGAGGTGAGGAGGCCGGTGACGAGGGGGTCGTCCAGGCGACGGACGTCCTCCTGGGGCCCGGTGCAGTTGACGACGGCGCCGACGCGCAGGGTGCGGCCGTCGCGGAAGCGGACCATGACGGAGTCCGCGACCGGCACCGCGTCGGCGACCTCACCCGGGGTGACCCGGATCCGGCCCGCGTCCATCTCCTCCCGCAGGGCCCGGGCGCTGGCCTGTGGGATGCGGTGCCGGTGGACGCTCCACAGGCTCTGGTACTGGCGCAGGAAACGGGCCCGGTCGGTGACGGGGAGCCGCTGCCAGATCTCGGCGGTGACCGGGCGCAGGCTGTCGATCCCGACGCGCCAGTTCCCGTACGTGCGGCGGCAGGCCGAGACGTGGCTCAGCAGGGCGCGGCGGATCTGGTGGATGCCCGCGCCCGGGTCGAGGGACGGCGGCGGGGCGGTGGGCAGCGCCGACTCGGCGTGCGGCCGGGGCAGCAGGCCGTGCCGGGAGACCGCCCGTACGGTGCGGCCCGCGCGACCGAGGGTGAGTGCGACGTCGACCATGGTCAGCCCGGTGCCCACGAGGAGGACGGCTCCCTCGCGCGGCAGGGCGGCGAGGGCGCCCGGCGCCCAGGGGTCGGACAGGTAGCGGGGGGAGCTGCGCAGGGCGGGCGGGACCCAGGCCTCGCCGGGGGGAAAGTTGCCCAGGGCGAGGACGGCCGCGTCCGCCCGCAGCGGCTCGCCGGAGCCGAGGATGAGGGTCACGCCGCCGTCGGTCCGGCGCACGCCCACGACCCGCTCGTGGATCCGGTGCAGCCGCCCCGGGCCGGGTCCGGCCGCCGCGTCGGCCAGCACCCCGGCGAGGTACTCGCCGTAGAGCGCCCGGGGTACGTGGTGGGCGCCGGTGTGGACGCCCGGTACGCGGCGGTCCAGCCAGTCGGTGAAGTCCCCCGGCACGTCGGGGTACCCGCTCATCAGGGCGGCGGGGACGTTGAGCAGGTGGTGTACGGAGTCGGTCGCGTAGGCCACGCCCCGGCCGGTGGTGGCGGCCGGGTCGATCAGCCGCACCTCCAGGTCGACCCGGAACGCGGCGGACCGGCGGAGCAGTTGCGCGGCGGTCAGGGTACCGGCGGCTCCTGCGCCGATCACGGCGACGCGGAAGGACGTCTCAGGCATCGGCTCGGTCACCTCCGAAGGGGAGTGTTCCCCGCCTGCCATTGTCGCAGTGAGGTGGTGCCGCCGGCCGGGGCGATCAGGACAAACGAGCCGGTGCTGCGGTGGTCCGCGTACGCGCCGATCGTGAGCGGCTCGGCGGTGCGCAGCACCACGTGGCCGACGGTGCGACGACGGCGCCCTGGTTCGACTACCGGTTCGCGCCGCCGGACGAACTCGCCGCTGCCGTCGCCGAGTCAAGGAGTGCCAGACACCCCCTGGGGCGTGGTGGGCGGCGGGCTGGGCCTCCCGGACGCCGCCCCGTGGTGTCGCCCGTCGCAGGATCTCGTCGATCCGTTCACGCGCCGTGTCTACCTGGCCGAAGGCTGCCGCGAGGACGGCCTGGCCGGATCCTCAAATCCTCTGGCGCATCTCGACGTCGGCCAGATGGTCGCAGACCCGCACGAACCCGGCGGCCTGACATGCTCTCGGAGACTTTCGGATCGTGCCTCGGGGGCTTTCCGCGACGAAAGTTGCCCGCGCGGTCATCCTTCGTGCGGACGAAGGTCGCCGCCCCGGGTCCCTAGCCTGGTCCGCATGACCAGTGACACGGGGGACCGTAGCGACGGGCGGCGATGGCGGCGGGCTGCGATGGGTGTCGTGGCGGGAGTGCTCGCCGCGGCAGGGGTGTGTGCGATCTTTTGGTGGCTGGGCCTGAACCTGGGCGTCGGCGCGGCCTGGCTGTCGGGCAAGGCCGCGGTGAAGGTCGGCTTCTTCGTCGCCGCCGGGGGCCTCGCCGCTGTGACCGTACGGTGGCAGGCGCGCCGTGCGTCGCGGGCCACGCCACCGGAGAAGACGGACTGAGGCCCGTACGCGGACCCTCTACTGGCGGCGGGCCAGCACGTGGGCGTCGAGGAAGCCCCGTTCGGATGCCGGGTCGTGGAGCAGCCGGGCGAAAGGTGCGAGCCCGGCTTCGGCCAGCAGTTCGGCGAACCGGTCCACCGGCCAGCTGTAGGCGGGCGTGACCTTGTGGTCGAAGCGGACCGGCTCCGGTGCGTCGGTCGCGAAGAACGAGACCAGGAGAAGGCCCCCTGGTGCCAGGACGCGTACCTGCTCGGCGAGCAGCGCGGGCAGTTCCCCGGGCGGGGTGTGGATCATCGAGTAGTGGGCCAGCACGCCGCCGAGCGCACCGTCCTCGACCGGCAGAGCCTCCATCCGGGCCTCGCCGAACCGCAGCGCCGGATGGGCCCGCCGGGCGTGGTCGATCATGGCCGGGGAGATGTCGAGCCCGAAGGCATCCAGCTCCAGGTCGTGAAGCATGGCCGTCAGATGTCCGGGCCCGCACCCGACGTCGGCCGTCCGCAGGTTTCCCGTCGCGCGCACCAGCTCGGCGAAGGTACCGATCATGGCCCGCGCGAACGGCCGCGTCTCCAGCCGGTCGGCGAACATCGACGCATAGAGCTCGACGATGTCGTCGTAGGCCGCCTTGGTTTCGTGCTGGTGTTCCGCCACGGGTAGGAAGCTAACATCCGTGCTGTTCGCAGCCGTCTTCCCGACCGAGACCAGCGGGCGGAACGGGGTCAGGGCCTGTAGCCGCTTCCGTACGTGGCTGAATTGTGCACGGCGTTCGAACTGTACGAACTCCGGTCACTGCTCGCCTGCGCCGTGCGGGCCAGCTCTATCAGCAGGCCGTCCGCATTCTCCGTACGCCGCTTGCCACGACGCAGCAGAGTCCGCACCATCCACACCGCCGCCAGACCCATCAGGCCCAGGAAAACAGTCAGCTCAACCACGCCGTATCCCCCGTGCACGCACCGAACTCGAACTCGTCCATGTGATCACTATGTCGCCCGGACCACAAGGCTCCCGCGGATCGTGCCCGGCGAGCGGGGCGCACGCAGGGTCCGGACCGGGAATTCGGACCGGACCCCGCGCCCTACGTGAAACTCGGCCCGGGCGGGCTGTCCCTTTACTTCATCGGCGCCGCGGGGAGGGAGCAGGAGCAGGCGGTGTGGTCCGTGTGGTGGTGTCCGTGGTCGAGCTCGGCGCGCTCGCGGCGGGCGGTGTCGGCCTCTTCGCGGACCGCGTCCAGGCGCTCCTCCAGGTGCGTGACGCGCTCGCGGTAGCGTTCGAGCTCGGCCCGTACGAACTCGACGTCGGCCACCTGCTGCGCGGCCTCCTTGCGGATCCGCTCCGTCTCCTCTTCGAAGCCCTGTTTGGCCTTGTCCAGTTCGGCGATGGCCAGTTCCGCGGCCTCTTCCGCCAGGGCGGTGCGCTGCTCGGCGGCCAGCGTCCGCTGGGCCGAGGCCTTGGTGACCGTCTCGATGCGCTGCTCGGCGGCGGCCGAGTCCGTGATGATGGCCAGCTCTTCGATGTAGACCGGCAGGTCCGTCGCCAGCCGGGACATCAGGGCCAGGATGTCCTCGCGGGTTCCGGATTCGTTCGGGACGGCCTCCATCGTGTCCATTGCGGTCTGGGGGGCGGCCGCCTCAGGGGCTGCGGGTGCGGTTGCCGTCGTCGCCTTGGCCGACTTCTTGGCCTCGGCCGCCTGACGCTTCTCCTCCTTGCGCTCCTGTCGCTTGGCGCGGAAGCGGCGGAAGGCGCCGAGTGCGTTGTGGTCCGGGTGGGCGCAGTAGCGGGGCGCCGGGGCGTCCGGCGTCGGCGCTTCGGCGTGGTTGGTGCAGTCCGGGTAAGCGCACACCGGAAGCGTCTCAACGGCCCCAACAGTCATTTTTTTCCGTCCTTCAAATCAGAAGATGTACCGATCACGCTAGACGCGGACAGGGGTCAACGGGCGTCGCGGAGAGGCCTCGTAAGCAATCGGTAAGATCACGCGCCCATGTGCGCGTTCGGGTCGGGCGGGTGTGCCCTTTCCCCTTTTGCGGACGGGCCGTCGGGCCCGTCTTAGATGGGCTGGAGGTTTCTTGGCTTTTCGGGAAAGGACGTTCATGCACCTGCGCGACGGCGGCAAGGCGCCTGACGGGGAAGATCTTCGAAGCCGCCTCGGGTGACTGGTACGTCACTCCCGACTCCAGCGCGCTGGAGTTCGTGACGGTCCCCTTCGAGGAGGAGGGGGACGCCCCGGAAACGGAGAGGATGGCCATGGCCATGGCGGTCGGCGAGATGGCCGCCGCGTTCGGCATGCTCCACACCCGGGCGGAGTTCGGATCCGTCCTGGGGACGGACACGCGGCTCGAGGACGTCCTGTCCGAGGGCACGACGCATCGGCACGGCGGGAGCGATGTGTACGTGTCCGGCGAGGACCGTGTGTACCCGGCGACGGCGAAGCCGCAGGCGACCGGGGGCGTCAGCCTGGAGAGGATGCTCGCCCTGTTCGAGGCGGTGGTGGGCCAGGAACTCCCGCTCGAATCCCCGTCGAACCCGGCGGATGTGGAATTGCTGGGGGACGAGGCGGAGGAACGCGCCGTTCAAGACCGCGCTCGGCGGCGCCGACCCGAAGCGGGATGCCGCGATCCTCCGGGACGCCCGGCACTTCGCCGGGGAGTACCTCGCGGGCCTTGACGGGCGGACGGCCGAGACGGGAGGGCTGGAGGGGCTGCTGAACCTGGTGTTCTCGTACCTGCTGGCCGGCGCCCGGCAGTCCGTACGGCACGATCAGGCGAAGTACTTCCTGCCGCTGATGAGCCGGATGAGCTTCTCCGCGATGTACGCGGCGCTGCCGCAGGAGGCGAAGTCCGCATTCGACCCCGGCCGCGTCCTGGGAGTTGCCGGTCTCTCGCCGGGCGAACCCGTCTACCGAGTGGGCTTCCAGGACCGTGGGGCGGGCGACGAGGCGGTGTCCCGGGGGGCCGGGGCGCAAGGTGTGGCTGGAGAGCATCGCCTCCGGTGGTCCGGACCTGATGTCGGCGGGTGGCGGGTCCACGGTGACCGAGGGGATGAAGGCGAGTTCGCCGGCCATGGGCCAGCACCGGCGGCTCGATGCCGGGCATGCGGCCGGTGCGGCCGGGCGGGTGCAGGTCGAGCTCCGGCGCCTGCCCGGCGACGTTCCGCCGCAGGAGTGGCTGCCGGTCGCAGCCACCCTGTTCGAGATGTTCCGGAAGGTGTAGGGGGGAACGGGAACGTCCTGACGCCGGGCGCGGGTTCAGGGGCAGGGGCGCTCGGTGTGCAGGGCGGTCAGGGAGTTCAGGAGGGCTGCGGCCCGTTCGGCGTCGTCCACGCTGACCCCGAAGTCCTTGCCCTTGGAGCGGATCACCAGGCATTCGCCGCTGCGCAGCATCACCGTCGCGCCCAGGCCGCTGAGCCGGTAGCCCCAGCCGCCGACCTGCGCCGGGGTGCGGTGCTCCGCGCGGGCCCACTCGATGTCCGCGGCGGGCCAGCGCCGTACCGGCCAGCCGAGGGGGCCGAAGGCCACGTCCAGGCCGGGCTCGGCGATCCGTACCCGTACCGAGGAGCAGGCCAGCACCGTCATCGAGACCGCCGTGAACGGCACGATCAGCAGCCACATCGGCTTCGTCGGATCGCTGCCGGTCCCGGCGAGGAGGGCGGCCAGAGCGATGAGTCCGATGACGGCGGCGAGGAGGGTCAGCCAGGGGTTCGTGGTGCGGGCGAGCCATACGCGGCGTTCGCCCGCGGGGATGTCCATCCTGGGGCCCTGGGCGGGCGAGGCGGGGGCGGTGGGCCGACGGGTTGCCAGCATGCCCGCGAAGGCGGCCACCGATGCCGCCACGACCGTGACCACGGCTCCGACGGTGACCGGGTCCGCGTCGTGCCAGTCCGCGTGGTGGAGGTTCGCCCGTACGATCGAGATCTGCTCCCCCGCCAGCAGCACCCCGCACGAGACCAGTACCGTTCCGCGCCACCGGCGGGCCGCCCGCCAGAACACGGCGCCGGCGACGAGCACGATCCAGACCGAAGCCGGCAGGAGTACGGCCGCCCAGAGCGGAAGCGAGCCGTCGGGTTGGCCGAAGGCCCCCCAGTGCGTCGCCAGTCGGTCCCGGAAACCCCTGCGCGCCGCCAGTGGCGGCGCCACGAGCAGCACGAGGATCCCGGCCGCCCAGGCGGCCGTCCCCCACGCGGCCCCGCTCTTTAATCCCCCACGGTCCTTCACTGTGCCTCCTCGATCATCTCTATGAGATCGGCCTTGCCGTACCCCAGGCGCGCGCCGTCGGCCACCAGCTCCCGTACGCGCACCAGCAGCGCCGATCGACCGTCCGCCCCGCCGGCCACGGTGACCCCGCGGCCGCGCCGGAACTCCAGCAGCCCTTCGTCGCGGAGTGCGCGCAGGCCCCGTAGGACGGTGTTCGCGTTGACGCCCAGCGCCTGTGACAACTCCCGCGCGGGCGGCAGCCGGTCGCCCGGACCGCACTCCCCCTCGGCGATGGCGCGCCGGATGACGCCGGCCACCTGTTCGTGGAGGGGGCGGTTGTCCGCGATGTTCAGCCTCAGCAGCATGATGCCAATGACGCTAGCACCATTCATTTTATTCGGGATCGAATTCGATCGACATTCGGGACGTGAGGGCGTTGGCTCTGCGGTATGCCAGAGCTGCGTACCGATCGTCTTCTGCTCCGCCGGTGGCGGGAATCCGACCTCGAACCGTGGGCGGCGATGAACGCCGATCCCGAAGTGCGGGAGCACCTGGGGGAACTGCTGACACGGGAGCAGAGCGATGCCGTGGCGGCGCGTATGCAGGCCGAGTTCGACGAGCGGGGTTTCGGGTGGTGGGCGCTCGAAAGACGGGAGACCGGTGAGTTCGTCGGCCGTGCCGGCTTGGACGTGGTGGACGAGGGCATGCCGTTCGCGGGGGTGGACGTCGCGGACGTCGTGGACGTCGGGTGGCGGCTGACGCGTTCTGCGTGGGGGCACGGCTACGCCACCGAGGCGGGTCTGGCCTGTTTGGCCTTCGGCTTCGAGGCCCTCGGGCTGGCGGAGATCATTGCCACTACGACCGTCGCCAACGTTCGTTCCCAGTCCGTGATGCGCCGGATCGGCATGACGCGGGACCCGGCCGCCGACTTCGAGGACCCCAGCGTGCCCGAGGGGCCCCTTCGCCCATGTGTGCTGTACCGGACCTCGCGTTCGGCGCCTGGGACCATGGCCCCATGACGCGTGACGACGGCCATCTTCTGGACAATGCGCAGGTCGAGGCCGGTGTTCGGTTCGGTGCGCTCAGTGCGTTGTTCGATCCGACGACCTTCCGGCACATGGAAGGGCTGGGCATCGCTTCCGGGTGGCGGTGCTGGGAGGTGGGGGCGGGCGGGTCCTCGGTGGTGTCGTGGCTGGCCGACCGGGTCGGGCCGGCCGGGCGGGTCGTGGCGACCGACATCGACACGTCCTGGGCCTCCCGGGTCGCGGGAGGGGGCGTCGAGGTGCTGCGCCACGACGTGGGCCGGGACGAGCCGCCGGGGAGCGGGTTCGACCTGGTCCACGCGCGGTTGGTGCTGGTGCACGTGGCCGACCGGGAACGGGCCCTGCGGGCGATGGCCGGCGCGCTGCGGCCCGGTGGGTGGTTGTTGGTGGAGGATGCCGATCCGGCGTCGCAGCCGCTGATCTGCCTGGACGAGTACGGGCCGGAGCAGGTGTTGGCCAACAGGTTGAGGACCGCCTTCCGCTCACTGCTGGCCGCTCGCGGTGCCGACCTGGCGTACGGGCGCAAGCTGCCCCGGCTGCTGCGGGGTGCGGGGCTGGCCGATGTGACCGCGGACGCCTACTTCCCGGTGACCTCCGCCGCCTGCGATGTGCTGGAAGCGGCGACGGTCAGGCAGGTGCGCGGCCGGCTGGTCGAGGCGGGCCTCGCGACCGACGAGGAGATCGACCGGCATCTCGCGAGCGTCGAGTCGGGCCGCCTCGACCTCACCACCTCCCCGATGATCTCCGCCTGGGGGCGCCGCCCGGGCTAGCCGGTCCCGTCGGTGCGGCCGGCTGCTCCGGAGAACCTGGCGCACAGTCCCTCGGCGCGGGGCCGCTCGGCCGGCTCCGCCGTTCGTCATGATGACTTCTCGTAGCGGAATCTGCTGATCCGGTTGTGGCGCGTCGCCCCTCCCTCGGTACCCCCTCCCCCGACAGGTACTGAACGCCGGTGGGTCGGCTTCGGTCCCTGTCCCTTCAGTCACTGCCTAAACCTGCAGGTCAGGGGGGTGAGGCCGGTGGTCCAGGGACTGAAGGGACCCAACTTTCCAGTTATGAGCCGGATATGAACTACCAGGCTTCTTATATGCATGCGCGCATACACACACGCACATAAAGAGTGGAAGTAGTGATTCCCAGTCCCTTCAGTCCCTGCGTCTCCAGGTTCAACGCTCTGACCTGCATGTTTGTTCAGGGACTGAAAAGAGAGGGACTGAACGGGGGTCCGAGTGGTTCAGTACCTGTCTCCGAGTCCGTCTCCTGACACGCTTTCGGGGGCTCCGTCGGGCATGCGGTCCTTGCGCCGTACTTGAGGGCCGCTGGAGCCACCGGTCGGGGGCCGGGTCCCCGGTCGCGACACGCCCGGGGTGACAGCCGAATCGAAGACGGAACTTTTCCGGACGAACCAGGGTAGAACTTCAGGGACTGAGGGACTGAAGGGACTGAATTCTCAATATGGCGGTGCCTGCCGCCCGAGCCCCCGCAGTCCCTGCGGTAATCTCCGCGATAGTGAATCTTCAGTCCCTCTGGTCCCTGAGGCGCAGGTCAGCCAGCCTGTACGCCAGGGACCGGGCCGGGGACACGAATAGCCGCCCCCGACACCGCGTCAAGGAAGAGCCAGTGCTGGTCCATCCCGAGAACCCGCGCCCCGGCGCGACCGGCGGGACGGCGCTGGACGTGGCGGCCTGGCTGGCCTCGCGCGGCTATCCGGTGCACCCCCTGGCCCCCGGGACCAAGACGCCCGCCGCGAACTGCCGGGAGTGCACGGGCCGTCACCACTCCCCCGAGGCGTGCCCCTGCCATGCGCAAGGCCGTTGGTGCCACGGGTTCCACGCGGCCACGACCGACCCGGACACCCTGCGCGAATGGTGGCGCAGGGAGCCCGAGTTCGGCATCGGCGTGGCCTGCGGCGCCGCAGGGCTCGTCGTCATCGACGTGGACGCCCACGCGACCGAGCTGCCCGACCGGCAGCGGCTGCTGCCCGGCATCCCCATCGACGACCGCGTCGACCTGACCGGACTGCAGAGCGGATTCGACACCTTGGCGCTCCTGGCCGCCTACCGGTCCCGGCCCGACCCCTGCGAGGACACCTCGACCCTGCGGGTCCGTACGCCCTCCGGGGGGATGCACATCTGGTACCGGGCGCCCAAGGGAGGTCCGCGGCTGCGGTGTTCCAGCGGGTCGAGCTCCAGGGTCGCGCTGGCCTGGCAGGTCGACGTACGGGCCGAGGGGGGCTACATCGTGGCGCCGACGACGCGTACGGCCGCCGGTGTGTACCGGGCGCTGCCCGGGGCTCGGCTGCCCGCGCCCCTGCCGCTGTGGCTGGCCGCCGAGCTCGTCCGCACGGGGCACGTGGACTCCCCCGCGCCCACCGCACCTCCGACGCCCTCCCCCGGCCCTTCTCCGGCCGCCGGACCCGCGTCGGGTCTTCCCCTGCGCGGAGGTCGACAGGAGGCCGGGAGACGGCTACTGAGGGGCCTTCTGGAGGAAGTCGGCTCCTGCGGGGCGAGCCCGTCCGGAACGGCCTTCAGCGAGAAGCTCAACCGGGCGGCCTTCACCGCGGGCGGGCTCGTCGCCGGCGGCCACCTCGACGCGGCGGATGGCCGCCTGCTCCTGCTCGAAGCGGCGGACCGGGCGCGGCCCCGCCAGTCGCGCCGCAACGTCCTCATCGTCGACTCAGGGCTGCGCGCCGGAAGCGATCGGCCGATCCACCCCAAGGAACGCACATGAGCAGCGCCAAGAGCACGGGGTTCAACGCCCAGGCGGCGGCGGAACAGCTCGCCGCGTTCACGGCCGAGACGACCGTGGAGCCGGGTGTGTCCGGTGAGTCCGCCGCCGCGCCCGCCGGGTCGCCGGCGCCCACGGCGTCCGCCGTGTTCGCCGCCGCGGCGGCGCGCGGCAGGCGGCGCCTGCCCGCCCAGCAGAACGCGGCCCCGATTCCCGGGGGCGGGGGCGCCGCCGACTTCATCCAGACCGGCCTCCTGCACAACCTCAGCGACCGGGGCAACGCCAAGCTGTTCGCCCACCTCCACCACGACCGGTTCCGGCACGTCGAGGGGCTCGGCTGGTACGTCTGGGACGAGTACCGCTGGAAGCGCACCGGCGGCGAGAAGGCCGCCATCTGGGCCGCGGGCGACATGGCGGAGGAACTGCCCCTCCACGACCCGCGCGGCGCCTTCACCGACCGGGAGCTGGCCCAGCACCGCAAGCGCGCGATGTCCACCTCGGGCGTCAAGGCCATGCTCACCCAGGCGAAGGCCTCCCCCGAACTGGCCCTGGACCCCGACACCCTGGACGGCGACAAGTACGCCCTGTGCACCCCGGCGGGCGTCGTGGACCTCCGTACGGGTGACCTGCACAAGCCCGACCCCACGCGGGACCTGCACTCGCGGGCCACCCACCTGGCGCCCGAGGCGATGCCGACGCCCCGGTTCCACCGTTTCCTCGACGAGACGTTCGGGGACGACGAGAAGGGCCAGGAGATGATCAACTTTCTTCATCTCCTGCTCGGCTACTCCATCACCGGCGACGTCGGCGGGCAGGTCCTGCCCTTCCTCTACGGCGTCGGCGCGAACGGCAAGTCCGCCCTCCTCGACGTCGTCATCAAGATCCTCGGGGACTACGCGGACGTGGCGCCGCCCGGCTTCCTGATGGAGCGCGGCAAGTTCAACGAGCACTCCACCGAACTGACCGAACTGCACGGCCGGCGCCTGTTCGTCTGCAGCGAGCTCAAGCCGCACGACAAGTTCGACGAGGCCCGGGTCAAGCTGCTGACCGGTGGTGACCGGCTCAAGGCCCGGCGGATGCGGCAGGACTTCTTCAGCTTCGAGCCCACCCACAAGCTCTGGCTGCTCGGCAACCACCGTCCCGAGGTCGGCACCGGCGGACATGCGTTCTGGCGCCGCATCCGGCTCATCCCGTTCGAGAAGGTCGTCCCCGACCACCGCAAGATCGACAACCTGGCGGAGACGCTCGTACAGGAGGAGGGTCCCGGCATCCTCCACTGGATGATCCAGGGGGCCAAGGCCTATCTCGCCGCCAAGCCGGCCCTGACGGGGCCGAGCGTGGTGCGCAGCGCCACGCAGGCGTACGCGACGACCGAGGACCACATCGGGCGGTTCCTCGCCGAGTGCTGCACCACGGGCGGCGCGGACCTGCCCGACCCCCGCGACCTCAAGGTCGAGCAGGGCGCCCTGTACCGCGCGTACAGTGCCTGGTGCCTCGACGGCGAGGGACTGCGGCCCGCGACCACGCGCGCGTTCGCGACACGCATCCGCGCCGAGGTCGGTGTCGCCTCGCCGAACGAGATGCTCCGCTCGAACGGGCAGAAGTTCTACCCCGGACTGGCCCTCCTGGCCGATGAGGAGCAGACTCCGCGCGAGGCGAACAGGGCAACCACGACGTGATCGGACGATGGGTGATGCCGCCCCGGGGTGGGCACGCCTACGATGGACAAGGACGATGAACAGACCCACCACCCGGCTGCGGCCCGCAGGGCCCTGCTGTATACCGGCATCGGCGCCGCCGCCCGCGGCGTGGAGGGACCAGGGGCCCCACCGGGCCCACGTGATCGAGGAGGGACCCAGGCCATGAGCTCGCTACTGACATCAAGCGATCTCGCCCACGAGGACAAAGTGGTGTGGCTGGAGGACCCCGAAGAGCTCGACTACGTGCGCCAGGCCCTGGACAAAACGCCCCGCCGCCGGGGCAAGCCGCGCTATCACCGCGACGGGCGCATGATCGGCTTCACCGAGCTCGGCGACACCGCCGAGGCGGACCCGGACAGCGGCCTGCAGAAGCGGCGCGTCTTCTACCTGCTGCCGCACGACCGGGATGCCGAGCCGCACGGCCTGTACCGGGAGGGCGCGCCGGGCGAGGCGGTCGATCCGCGGACGATCGGGCCGCGGCAGGTGGGCAGGAAGACCGAGCGCTCGCAGCGGGGTCTGTCGGCGCCTACGGTCGCGTGACGTGGGTCGCGTGACCTGGGTCGCGTGACGTGGCGCCTGCTTGGGCGCCTGACTTCCGGATTCCTGGTCTCCGTTTCTGATTCCTGATTCCGTTTTTCGGTCCCTTGAGTCCCTCCGGTCCCTGTTCGGTCCCTCTCCTGTCCCCCGCTGCGGCGTCAGGACGGGGCGAGGACGCAGAACTCGTGGCCTTCCGGATCGGCCAGGCACGTCCATGGGACGTCGCCCTGGCCGAGGTCGAGGTCGGTGGCGCCGAGGGCCCGCAGCCGGGCCACCTCCGCGTCTTTGTCGTCACCGGGGTACGGCAGCAGGTCGAGGTGGACGCGGTCCGGCACCGTCTTCACGTCGGGCGTACGGATGAACTCGAGGTACGGGCCGACCCCCTTGGCGGAGCGGAACACCGCTTGATCGTCGGTCACCTCGTGCAGGGTCCAGTCCAACGCCTCGTCCCAGAACCGGGCCATGGCCCGCGGATCCGAGCAGTCGACCACCACCGCGGCGATCGGCCCGGTGTCCCGGTAGACCTCCCGGGGCTCCAGCACGCAGAACTCGTTGCCCTCGGGGTCGGCCAGGACCGTCCACGGGACGTCGCCCTGGCCCACGTTGACGGGTGTCGCGCCGAGGGACCGGAGGCGTGCGACCAACTCCGCCTGATGGGCCGCGGAGGTGGTGGCGAGATCGAGGTGCACACGGTTCTTCGTCGTCGTCCTGGGTTCCGGGACGGTGACGACGTCGATGCCGACGGCGACCGGGTCCGGCCAGGCGAAGGGGCCGACGGGGCTGACGGGGCCGACGTACGTGGTTCCGCCGGGGGTCCCGGCGGAAGTACTCCAGCCGAGCGCCGCCGCCCAGAAACGGCCGACCGCCGCGTCGTCGAGAGCCTTGATGTTCACCTGGACGGGTCGCAGAGCCATGCCGGGGATCCTGTGCACTCGCGCTGACACCTCACATCTCGGTCACTTCAGACCCTGTGGGCGGTCCTCAGAACGCGAAGTCGACGTAATCGATGTCGGTGAACTCCACCAGCAGGCCGCCGGCGCGGGCGCCGTTGTCCTTGAAGTAGATCTCCTGGAGGCCTTCCGCGGCGATGGCGCGGAGCTGTGCCTCGCCGGCGCCGGCCTCCTGGGCGGCGAAGAGGCGGCCCGCGTACTCCGGGGGCAGGTGCTGGGTGATCCGGCGCATACGGCCGTCGTCGGTGGTGCCGGGGGCGGCGGTGAACCCGAAGCGGGCGCGGGTCTCGATGACCAGACCGGTCGTCCGGGCGGCCTTCGTACGGGCGCGCTTGCGCACCAGGGGCTGCCAGCGGCGGCGCACCTCGGACTCCAGGCGGGCGGCGAGGGCCGGCTTGGGCTGCCTGAGCTGGTCCCTGACGTAGCGCTCGACCGTGCGCTGGGAGATGCCGAGCAGGCGGGCCGCTTCGCGGGTGGACTTGAGCTGCTTGACGAGGAAACGCATCTGGGCGCCCGCCGACTTGGGGACGGGGCGGGTGAAGTGCTGTTCGTCGGCGCGGGTGAGGCTGTCGTCGATCTCGGGCATGTCCGGCTACTCTCCGTCGGCCGCGGCGTCGTGGCCCTTGATGTGGCGGGCGGGGTTGAGTCCCTGGTCGAGCATCTCGACGGCCCACAGGAGGGGCTGGGTGCCCTCGTGCTTGACCATGCCGGGGCTGACGCCGAGGCGGAAGCCGCCGGGGAGCGGCTTGCCCTCGGGGGTGCGGGGGAGGAAGTCGAGGGGGCTGGGGCCGTCGGAGAGGTACACCGCGCAGTCTGAGAGGACCGCGATGGGGTGGAGGCCGGCGGCGGCGAGCTTGACCATCTTGCGGTGCATGTTGACGCGGGCCGTGGAGATGACGGCGGCGCGGATGTCGGGGCGCCAGGTGGGGCGTTCGAGGGCGGGCCAGGGCTCGCCCGGGCGGTACGCGGCGCCCTGGGGGCGTTCGCGGAGCTTGCCGATGCCGCCCTTGACGGTGGACTTGATGGCCGAGAGGACCGGCTTCAGGACGGGGTCGGGGTGCTCCTGGAGCTCGGCCATCGCCGCGAGGAACTCGGGCTCGGGGAGCGCGGAGGTGACGCCGAGGTCCGCCATGGTGGCCACGTACGCGTCGCGCAGGCGGGTGTACCAGGCGTCGAGGTACGGGCCGTGGTCCGGGCGGAGCCAGGCCTCGGTGGGGTGGACGGGGTGGCCGAGCTCCTGGGCGTAGGCGAGGGTCGGGGTCGCGTACCAGGCGGGGCCGGTGGGCGGATGGCCGCCGGGGGTGAAGGGGCTGGGGAGGCGCGGGTCGAGTTCGAGGGAGGAGAGGTCCGCGAGCCAGCAGCCGGGGATCTTCGGGTCGAAGCGCGGGGCCCGGGTGTGGACGGCCGGGCCGAGGCCGACGGGGAGGCGGTTGGCCGCCGCGGCGAAGGCCATGTTCACGTCGACGCCTACGGCGTGGGTGCGGGTGCACTCGGCGTCGGTGAGGAGCTGGGGGTCGCGGATCCAGTCGTACGCCTCCTCGTCGAGGACCTGGTCCGGGGTGCGCTGGTGGGCGCGGGGGTACAGGGCGGCGACGACCGGGTGCTCGTCGGGGGCCTCCGGGGGGGCCGGGTCGGCGGGGCGGGTGAGGGAGCCGGCGACGGGTGCGGACTCCCACGTGTTGGTGTCGGGGTTGCGGGCGGCGCGGGTGGGCGGGCGCAGGGCCGTCATGAGTTCGAGGCCGGACACGGCGGTGGAGCCGCGGGGGGTGAGGACGCGGGTGGCGTACGTGGTGAGCAGCGCGGCGAGTTCAGGGGCGGGGAGTTCGGCGGTGTGCTCGCCCCAGGCGCGGGCGTCGAGGGCGCCCCAGGGGAGGATCGCGAGCTGGACGCACTGGCGGCCGGTGGTGGGGGTGGCCGGGCGGTAGATGCGGGGCCAGGGACCGAAGCCGCGGCGGGTGAGCTGCCACTTGGCCTTGGCCAGGAGCTTGAGGGTGGGGTGGTTGTCCGGGAGGCGGAGGGTGCGGCGGTCTTCGAGGGTGGGGGGAAGGCCGAGCGCCTCGGCGGCGGCGGGGGTGAGGACGAGGAGGGGGTCGCCGTCCTTGCCGTTGCGGTGGAGGCGGGGGGAGCGGAGGTCGGCGTCGGGGCCGAGGGCCCAGGCGATGAGGGTGGGGAGGTCGGTGCGGGCCTTGGGAGGGAGGGGGAGGAGCAGGCCGGAGTGGGCGTGGGCCTTGTCGGTGCCGTCGAGGACGACGAGGGGGCCGTTGCCTTCGAGGGGGGTGGGGAGGGGGGCCGTGGCCTTGGCGGGCCGCTGCGGGGTGGGGGGAGCGTTAACGGCGTTAACGGTCGGTGGGGCTGCCGGAGCTGCGGCCTGTGCCGGGGCCGGGGCGTTAACGGCGTTAATGCTCGGCGGGGCCGGAGTCGGCGCCTGGGCGTTAACGGCGTTAACGGCGTTAACGGTCGGCGAGGACGCCGGGGGAGGGGGCGGGGCGTTAACGGCGTTAACGGTCGGGGTGGGGTGGAGGGTGGAGAGGCCTTCCAGGAGGCGGGCGTAGGCGGCGCGCTTGGGGGCGCGCGGGGCCGTACGGCCGGTCTCCCAGGACGTGACCGTTTCGCGGCGGACGGAGAGGGTCTTGGCGATCTGGTCCTGGCTCAGGCCTGCGGCTTCGCGCAGGCGCTTGCGCTCGTCCGGGTGGGGGAGCGGGTCCTGGGCGGCTTCCTCCAGCAGCGCGTCGACCGCTGCGAAGAGGCTCTCTTGTTCGTCGGGCATCGGTACTTACCTCCGTGTGCAGCCTAGGTGAACCGCACGGCTGAACGCACATGAAGCGCACGTGGGGGCGCTGACAGCATTAACGGCGTTAACGGCGTTAACGCCCCCTGCGTGGGTGTTGCCCCGGATGCCCGGCTCAGAGTCGCTGCATCAGGAGCTCGGTGACGGCCTTGAGGTCGTCCGGGGTGAGGTGGGCCGTCAGGCCGTCCGCGATCGTCTCCGGGGAGTCCGTCGCGATCGTGATCCGGGGGGCGGCGGGCGCGGGGGACCGGGTGGGTTCGGGCGCCTGTGCCGCAGCCGGAGCGTTAACGGCGTTAACGGCGTTAACGCTCGGAGGGGCCGGAGCCGGATTCGGAGCCGCAGCCGGGGCCGGGGCGTTAACGGCGTTAACGCCGTTAACGGTCGGCGGGGGAGTGTGCGTGCGCTGGCGCGGCGGGTTGGGGGCGTTCAGGGTCTCGTCGGCCGCCGCCTCCTGCCGCTCCTGGGGGAGCCGCCCGATCCGGCGGGCCGGCTCGACCTTGAGCTCCCCCGTGTCGACCTTCTCCTGGAGGGCCGGGGTGAGGTTCAGGAGGGTCAGGCGCTGGGAGACCCAGGCCGCCGTCTTGCCCAGCCGCTTCGCGACCTGGGCCTGGGAGCCGTGGACGTCGACGAGCTCCTGGAGTGCACGGGCCTGGTCCATGGGGGCGACGTCCACGCGGTGGACGTTGGCGATCAGGGCCGATTCCAGGATGTCCGCGGCGGAGGCGGAGAGGGCGTCGTTGACATGGATGTGCATGGTCTTCAGCCCGGCCAGCTGGGCCGCCGCGAGACGGCGGTTGCCGTCGATGACCACGTACGGGGCGCGGCCCAGGCCGTCGGTCTGGCCCGGGTGGGCTTCCATGAAGGCCATGCGGGTGGCGACCGCGAGGGGCTGGAGCTGGCCGCGGGAGAGGAGGGACTGGGCCAGCTCGTCGAGTTCGGTGAGGTCCTCGCGGAGGTTGAACGGGTTGTGTGCGAGGGCCTCGATGGGGACCTCGGACGGCGAGACCATGCCGGAGGTGGGTGCTCCGGTGGCCTCCGCGATCGCCGCGCGGCGGGGGCTGACGCCGACCGGCTGGGCCCGTGCGAAGGATGCCGAGACTCCGAGTTTGTCGGCCTTGCTCATGAGATCTCCCTGGCGAGGGCGCGCAGCGCGATGGCCTGGTCGCCCTTGGGTGAGTAGACGAACAGCGGCTGCTTCACGCGGACGGCTTCGCGCTGTTCCTTGAGGTCGGGAACGATCGCGACGACACGCGGATCCTTTATGTCCATCCAGGCCTGGAGCGAGGAGGTCGCGATGTAGCCGCGGCGGCCGTCGTAGAGGTTGACGACGAGCCCGAGGTAGTCGATGTCCAGGCTGAGGTCGTCGCGCAGGTCGTTGATCTGGGAGGTGAGGAGGTCGTACGCGTCGGCCGACGAGTCCTCCGCCTGTACGACGATCAGTGCGCCCGAGGCGCCCGGCTGCTCGGCGTCGCGGCGGCGCCCGTAGTAGATGGCGGCGTCCATGCTGAGGCCGAGGCTCGGCGGGCAGTCGATGAGGATGACGTCGTACTCGGACTCGACGGGGGCCAGCGCGCGTTCGAGGGCGGCCTCGCGGGCGCGGACGGTGGAGAGGCGGACGTCGAGGAGGAAGGCGTCCGTGCAGGCGGGCAGGAGGTGGAGGCGGTTGCCGAAGCGCTGGTCCGGGACGGGGACGATCAGGTCGGCGAGGGGGCCCTTGGCCTCGCTGGCCATGTGGCAGGTGAGGCTGTCGCCGCCGATGGGCAGCGGCTGCTGGCCGAGCTGCTTGGTGAGGTGGCCCTGGGGGTCGAAGTCGACCAGCAGGACGCGCATGCCGAGGCCGGGCAGGTCTTCGAGGTCGAGGGGCGTCGTTTCGGGGGGCTGGTGCCCGCTCTCCCTTCCGTCCCTTCCGTCCCTTCCGTCCTCGCCGTCTTCGACCGCCGAGAGGCGGGCCAGCTGGCGGGCGATGCGGACGGGGTGGAGGCTGTCCGGGTCCTCGGCGAGGGCCTCGGCGGTGCCGGCGGTGATGGCGGTCTTGCCGACGCCACCCTTCTGGTTGCACACGACGATGCGGCGTACGACGGAGGGCCGCTTGACCGTGGGCGCCGGGTTCATCTCCAGCCAGAGGCGGACCGCTTGGGCGAGACCCTGGATGAGGGAGACGCCGCGGTCCTTGGAGCCGGCGCGGAAGGACTCCCACTGGCCGGAGGGCAGCCAGGTGGAGAACGATTCGGCGCCCGAGGTGTCGACGGGGGAGGGGGCGGAGGCGAGGGCGCTCCAGTGGGCGATTCCCTGGTGGACGGCGTCCTGGATGTCCACCCGCAGTTGTGCGGTGCGGATTTTCAACTCCTGGCGGAGCCACGGGGGGAGCTTGGAGACGACCTTCTCTCGGTCGCTCTGAGGCGAGGGCGAAGTCATGAGAGGGACTTTACTAACGTTCTTGGGCCGATGTGCGCGCCACGCTTGGGTTTTGCTAACGAAATGGTCCGCCATTGCGTGTCGGATTGGGTGCGGGACTCGGCGTGACGGGATCCGGGTACGCGACAGGGCGGCCTCGCACACGCCGTAGCGAGCACCCCCGTGGTTCACCACGGCGTGTGCGAGGCCGCCCTGGATACGTCGTCAGCCGACCGGTACCGCCGGGGAGTCCGGGGCGGTGGCCAGTCCGAGTTCGGCCCGGCACTCGGGCGAGCCGGCCGGGTCGAAGTGGGGGAGGCGGCCTGCGGGGACGATGCCCGGGAGGAGGAAGTTCCACAGGTCGACGATCCGCGTGTGCAGGTCGCCGCGGCCGGTGCGGACGTGTGAGGTGACCTGGATCCCGGTGAACGAGCCGACGAGGAGCGTCGAGAGGTCGTACAGGTCGAGCGACGGGAGGATGTCGCCACGGTCCTGGGCCGGCTTCAGGCAGCCGAAGACGGTGTCGATCCAGATGTTGTACGGGGTGGGGTCGGGGTTGGTGAAGGAGCCGAACTCGATGACGAGGCGGATGGCGGCGCGGATGCGGACGTTGGAGCGCAGTCCGTACGCCATCTGGTGGGTCAGGTCGATGACCGTCTGGAGGCCGGGTTCCTCGATGGCGGGGACGCCGTCGGAGACCTGGAACTGCTCGTCCATCAGGGCGCGGGCGAGGGATTCCTTGGACTGGAAGTGGAAGTACAGGGCGCCCTTGGTGACTCCGGCGTGCTTGACCACGTCGCTGAGGCTGGCGGCGCCGAAGCCGAAGCGGTCGAAGGCGATGGCTGCGCCGTCGAGGATCGCTTGCCGGGTGATCTCGGCACGTTCCTGGCGGGCCCTTGCCATGTGGGGGTCTCCTGGTGCAGTGGCGCTTGCCGCTTGTCTTTTGATGCTTGCCGTTGCTGGTGTGCGGGCTCTGGGCCCGCTGCTGCGGCCAGGGCTCGTACAAGGTTCAATTTAGTCGGATGACGTCAAAGAAAACCAGTCGACAAGTACTTTTTAGTGGGAGGCGACTGACGTGCTGTAGGAGTTGACGCCTTCGACGGCGTTAACGGCGTTAACGCCGTTAACGGTCGGACCCCCGGACCACGGACCCCCGGACCCCTCCGGCACGGTCGGCAGCCTTCGGCGTTAACGCCGTTAATGATCCACAAGGGATGGGCTCCCGCGTTAACGGCGTTAACGCCGTTAACGGTCCGCGGTGTGCGCGGTGGTCGCGGAGTCCAGGGCGGTGAGTGCCGCCGGCCAGGGGAAGTGGGGCGGGGCGTCGGGGCCGGCCGGGCCGGGGACGAAGCCGCCCTCGCCGTAGAGGACGGTGACCCCGGCGCCGCGCAGGGTCGCCAGGGACTGGTCGAACTGCGGGTGGGCGGCGAGGGCGGCGTTCATGCAGGGCATGGTGACCACGGGGGTGCCCTTGCCGATCGCCTCGGCGGCGACGCCGACGGCGAAGCGGTCGGTGAGGCCGAGGGCCCAGGCGTTGAGGGAGTTGAAGGTGGCCGGGGCGAAGAGCAGGGCGTCGGCGGCCGGCCACACGTCTGGCTCGCCCGGGAGTTTGTACTGCCAGCGCACGGGGTGGCCGGTCAGGGCGGCCAGGCCGTCGAGGCTTCCGGAGAGCCAGTGCGCGGCGGTGGGCGTGAGGCCGAGGCAGACGTCCCAGCCGCGGGACTGGGCGTCCTCGATCACGTGGGCCACGTCGAAGACGGGCGGGGCGGCGGAGCAGAGCAGGTAGAGAGTCCTCGTGGGGGTCATACCGACATGTGATCACATTGCTTGATCTCGACCCTAGTTGAGGGGCTGTGATCGGCCACTTTGAGCGAAGCACGAGTCTTTTCGCGGAGCGGCGATGAGTTTTGGGCCGGGGCGGGGTCTACCCCTGGACAGAGGATGGCATCAAGTGCGACAGGAGCATGTGGAGATGAGCAAGCCGGTTGAGGGCCCTGCCAGTTACTTCCCTTCGATCGAGAAGAAGTACGGGCGTCCCGTCGCAGAGTGGAAGGACCTGATCCGGTCCTCGCCGCTGACCAAGCACATGGAACTCGTCTCCTGGCTCAAGGCCGAGCACGGAGTGGGCCACGGCCACGCCAACGCCCTCGTCGCGCACACCCTCGGCGAGGACGCGGGACGGGCCTGAGCCGCCGCCCGTGGACGCTCGCGTATGGAGTTGAGCTTTTCGGCGATGTCGCGTCTCGTCGGTGCGGGCTTGACTTGAGTCATGACACAGACACACGCATCTACGGATAATTCGGCTGCCACCCTCGTCATCGGAGGGAACGGCAAGACCGGGCGGCGCGTTGCGCAGAAGCTCCGCGTCCAGGGGCGTCCCGTACGGATCGGGTCGCGGACCGGGGTTCCCGCCTTCGACTGGAACGTACCCGGAACCTGGGGCCCGGCGCTGGAGGGCATCGACCGGGTGTACGTGACCTACCACCCGGACCTCGGCTTTCCCGGGGCCGCCGAGCAGGTCGGGGCGTTCTCGGAGGCGGCCGTGGCCGCCGGGGCGGGCCGGCTGGTCCTGCTGTCCGGCCGGGGCGAGGAGGCCGCTCGGCGTGCGGAGGAGCGCCTGAAGGCGTCCGGGGCCGACTGGACGGTCGTCCGGGCCAGTTGGTTCAACCAGAACTTCGACGAGGACTTCTTCCTGGAGCCCGTACGGGCCGGGGAGATCGCCCTGCCGACCGCGGACGCCGTCGAGGCCTTCGTCGACACCGACGACATCGCCGACGTGGTGGTGGCCGCGCTCACCGACGACGGGCACATCGGCCGGACGTACGAGCTGTCCGGACCGCGGCTGATCAGCTTCGCCGACGTCGCCGCCGAGCTGTCGAAGGCGACGGGGCGCGAGATCGGGTACGTGCCCGTCTCGGACGAGGAGTACCGGGCCGTGCTCCGCGAGAACGGCCTGCCGCAGGAGTTCGCCGACCTGTTCGCGCAGATCCTCGACGGGCGCAACGCGCATCTGGTGCACGGGGTGGAGGAGGTGCTCGGCCGGCAGCCGAAGGACTTCGCCGACTACGCGCGCGAGGCGGCGGCGAGCGGTGTCTGGGAGGTCTGAGTCTCCGGCACGGGCCGGGCTCGCGGGGGAGGATGGGGCCATGGACACGCTGACCGGTCTCCTCGAAGGGCCCAAGGCGCGGGGCGCCTTCCTCCTCAAGGCCGTCTACAACCCGCCCTGGGCGGTACGGATCGAGGACCGGGCCCCGCTGTCGGTGGCCACGATGGTGCACGGATCGAGCTGGCTGCTCCCCGACGGCGGCGAGCCGGTACGGATCGGCCCCGGTGACGTGGCCGTCGTACGGGGGCCCGAGCCGTACACGATCGCCGACTCCCCGGACACGCCGGTGCAGATCACGGTGGACCCGGACCAGCGGTGCAGCACCGCGGACGGCGAGGACGTCACCGACAGCATGGCGCTGGGCGTGCGCACGTGGGGCGCGGAGCTCCAGGAGGCCGGGTCGGCGGTGATGCTGAGCGGCACGTACCAGGCGCCGAGCGAGATCGGCCGCCGGCTGCTGGGCGCGCTGCCGACGGTCGTGGTCCGGCCGGCGGCGGCCGCGGACGCCACGCTGATCGGGCTGCTCGCCTCGGAGATCTCCCGGGACGAGCCGGGCCAGGAGCTCGTCCTGGACCGGCTGTTGGACCTGCTGCTGATCGGGGTGCTGCGCACGTGGCTCGCGGATCCCGGCTCGGGGGCCCCGGGCTGGTACCGGGCGCAGGGCGATCCGGTGGTCGGCCGGGCGCTGCGGCTGCTGCACGAGAACCCGGCCCACGGCTGGACGGTGGAGGAGCTCGCGCACAAGGCCGGGGTCTCGCGGGCCTCGCTGGCGCGGCGGTTCACGGAGCTGGTGGGGGAGCCGCCGATGGCGTACCTGACGGGGTGGCGGCTGGCACTGGCGGCCGATCTGCTGCGGGAGCCGGACGCCACGGTGGCGACGGTGGCCCGGCGGGTGGGGTACGGGTCGGCGTTCGCGCTGTCGACGGCCTTCAAGCGGGTACGGGGCGTGAGCCCGCAGGAGTTCCGCACGGGGGCGGCGGCTGGGCCGTCGGCCCGGCCGGCGGCCGCTGCCGCCGCCGGGCCCTCGCGCACGGTGGTCCTGCCGGGGACGGCCTAGGCCGGCGGGAGGTCCAGTACGGCCACGGTCTGGCCGCCGCTCAGCTCGCCGGTGAGCTGGAAGCCCAGGCCCAGGTAGAACGGCTCGGGCGTGCCGGGGCCGGGCTCCCAGGTCACGTACGCGCGGTCGGAGCCGCGGCGGCGGAGCTCGGCGGTGACGGCCTGGACCGCGAAGCGGCCGTAGCCCTTGGCCTGGTGGGCGGCGGAGACGTTCAGGCGCCAGATGCCCGAGCGGATGTCGGCGGGGTCGCGCTCCGGGTCCCAGGCGATGTCGACGAAGGCCATGACGAAGCCGACCACCTCGTCGCCGTCGAGGACCGCGCGCGGCCAGGCGGTGTCCCCGTGGACGTAGGCCTCGGCGAGGGACTTGACGACGGGGGAGACGAGACGGGTCTGGTCGGGCCGTACCTGGACCGCGCACACCGCATCGAAGTTGGCTGCGGTGACCGGCTCCAGGCGGAGTGCGGAGGTGCTCATGGCCGCACCCTAACCGAGGGCGTGTCCCGCGCCGGCAGCGGATGTTTCGAGGTGGGATCAGTACCGGTGGAAAGGAGCTTCCCATGCCGACGAACACCGCAGGCGGCGGCCGTGGAACCGCGCAAGGGCCGGCGCGGCCCGGCTGACGGACTCGGGCGCTGGTGCTGTACGGGCGGGCCACCCCGTGTGGTGAAGGCCGTCAGGGCCCCGTCAGAGGCGGCCGCTCAGGACCAGGGCCCAGGCCAGGCAGCCGAGGGCGACCGTGCACAGCAGCGTCCGCCAGCGGTTGGCCGCCGCCCAGCGTGATGCGAAGGCCTGCCGGACGGCGGCCGGGTCGGCGATGCGCTCGACGGGGCCGGCCTGCTCCAGGGCGTTGTTGAGCGGGATGTTGACCCTGCCCGTGACACCGAGCTGGAGGGCGTACGCGACGAGCGCGGCGATCAGCGGTGGCGCGACGGAGCCCGCGCCGGAGGCGAGGTGCAGGATCAGGGCGAGGGCCGTCAGCAGCAGGGAGCCGAGGAATGCGGTCATGAACAGGCCGTTGATGATGGCGACGTTGACGCGCTGCATCACCTCGATGACCGTCCGGTCGTCCGAGCGCCGCAGCGCCGGCATCACGGACACGTCGAAGGCGAAGAACAGACCCGCCATCAGGCCCGTGGTGATGGTCGCGGCGATGAGTGCGGCGAGTCGTGCGACGTCCACGTGCGGTTCCCCCTGCTGAGGTCTGCTTGCGGTCGCTTACGGGTCATCGAATGGTCAAGGCTGCTGATCGTATGGTGGAGGAGTCCTCGGAAAGTGTGTGTCCACGCCACAACTCTGCCGGGAAACGACCGGTTCTCGCGGACCTGCTGGCACCATGCATCCACCTGCCGTCGTCTACGCACCGCGCACTCCCTGGAGGACACACGTGAAGGACTCGAAGGACAGGCTGGAAGCACTGCGGGCCGAGATCGAGCGCCGCAACCCCGCGCAGCCGGAGTTCCACCAGGCGGTGCGGGAGGTCCTGGAGACGCTGGCGCCCGTCTTCGCCGCCCGGCCCGAGTACGCGGATCCGGCGGTGGCGTTGGTGGAGCGGCTGACGGAGCCGGAGCGGCAGATCGTGTTCCGGGTGCCGTGGCAGGACGACCGGGGCCGGGTCCACGTCAACCGCGGCTACCGCGTCGAGTTCAACAGTGCGCTGGGACCGTACAAGGGCGGTCTTCGCTTCCACCCCTCCGTGGACATCGGTGTGGTGAAGTTCCTGGGCTTCGAGCAGATCTTCAAGAACGCGCTGACGGGGCTGGGGATCGGCGGCGGCAAGGGCGGCAGCGACTTCGACCCGCGCGGCCGCTCGGACGCAGAGGTCATGCGGTTCTGCCAGTCGTTCATGACCGAGCTGCACCGGCACATCGGCGAGCACACCGACGTGCCCGCGGGGGACATCGGTGTCGGCGGCCGCGAGATCGGCTACCTGTTCGGCCAGTACCGGCGCATCACCAACCGCTGGGAGGCCGGCGTCCTGACCGGCAAGGGGGCCGGCTGGGGCGGCTCCGCGATCCGGCCGCAGGCCACCGGCTACGGCAGTGTCCTGTTCGCCGCCGAGATGCTGAAGGTGCGGGGCGAGTCGCTGGACGGCCTGTCGGCGGTGGTCTCGGGCTCGGGCAATGTCGCGCTGTACACGATCGAGAAGCTCCAGCAGCTCGGCGCGAACCCGCTGACCTGCTCGGACTCCCACGGCTACGTCGTCGACGACAAGGGCATCGACCTCGCGCTGCTGAAGCAGATCAAGGAGGTCGAGCGCGGGCGGGTGAGCGAGTACGCGCAGCGGCGCGGCTCCTCGGCGCGGTACGTGCAGGGTGGGCGGGTCTGGGAGGTCCCGGCGGACGTGGCGTTCCCGTCCGCCACACAGAACGAACTGGACGGTCAGGACGCCCGTACGCTCATCGCGAACGGGGTCAAGGCGGTCTCCGAGGGCGCCAACATGCCGACCACCCCGCAGGCGGTACGGATCCTGCAGGAGGCCGGGGTCGCGTTCGGGCCCGGCAAGGCCGCCAACGCGGGCGGGGTCGCCGTCAGCGCCCTGGAGATGAGCCAGAACGCCGCCCGCATCGCCTGGAGCGCACAGCGCGTGGAGGACGAACTCGCGGGCATCATGCGCTCGATCCACGCGGTCGCGTACGAGACCGCCGAGCGGTACGGGACCCCGGGCGACTACGTGACCGGCGCCAACATCGCCGGCTTCGAGCGGGTCGCCGACGCGATGCTGGCCCAGGGCGTCATCTGACCGCCGGGCCGACACGCGGACACGCGGACACGCGGACACGCGGACACGCGGACGCGGGGTACGGAGCTCAGGCTCCGGACCCGGTTCCTCAAGCGCCGGTGGGGCGGGCGGGCCGTAGCCTGGGGCCGAGCTGCCGGAGTGAACACCGAGGGGGACGTGACCGTGCTGACGGCGTTGGACGGGGTGTACGGGGATCGGAAGGACGCGATCTCCGTCGCGGGGCGCAGTGCCTCGTACGAGGAACTGCTGGGCGCGGCGCGGGCGGTGGCCGCCGACGTGGCCGGGGCGAAGTCCTTCGCGATGACCGCGACGGCCTCCCTGGAGACCGTCGCCGCCGCGGTCGGGGGGCTGCTGGCCGGGGTGCCGTTCGTACCGCTGCCGCCCGACGCGGGGCCCAGCGAGCGCGAGCACATCCTGCGGGACTCCGGGGCCGAGCTCGTGGAAGTGGACTTCGCCCGGCGCTCCGACTGGACCGGGTCCGCGGTCGCGCCCGAGGACCCGGCGCTGGTGCTTTACACCTCCGGGACCACGGGCGCGCCCAAGGGCGTGGTGCTGACCGGCGCCGCGCTCGCCGCCGACCTGGACGCACTCGCCGGAGCCTGGCAGTGGAGCGCCGAGGACACCCTCGTGCACGGGCTGCCGCTGTTCCACGTGCACGGGCTCGTGCTCGGCGTCCTCGGAGCCCTGCGCACGGGCAGCCGCCTCGTGCACACCGGGCGCCCGACGCCGGAGGCGTATGCGTCGGCGGGCGGGAGCCTGTACTTCGGGGTGCCGACCGTGTGGTCCCGTATCGCCGCGGACCCCGAGGCCGCGGGCGCGCTGTCCGGGGCCCGCCTGCTGGTCTCGGGCAGCGCGGCGCTGCCCGCGCCCGTGTTCCGGGACCTGGAGCGGCTGACCGGGCTGCGGCCGGTGGAGCGGTACGGAATGACGGAGACGCTGATCACGGTCAGCGGGCGGGCGGGCGGCGAGGTCCGGCCCGGTACGGTCGGCACCCCGCTGCCGGGGATCCGTACCCGGATCGCGGCCGAGCCGGGCGCCGAGATCGGGGAACTCCAGCTGACCGGGCCGACGTTGTTCGCCGGGTACCTGGGCCGGCCGGAGGCCACGGCGGCCGCGTACACCGAGGACGGGTGGTTCCGTACGGGCGACATCGCGGCCGTGGACGAGGTGGACGGCGTGCACCGGATCGTGGGGCGGGCCTCCATCGACATGATCAAGTCGGGCGGGTACCGGATCGGCGCCGGGGAGATCGAGAACGCGCTGCTGGACCACCCCGCGGTGAGCGAGGCGGCGGTGGTGGGGCTGCCGGATGCGGACCTGGGGCAGCGGGTCGTGGCGTTCGTGGTGGCGCAGGGGGTGACGGGGGCGGAGCTCACGGACTTCGTCGCCGCGTACCTGTCCGCCCACAAGCGGCCGCGCGAGGTGCGGTTCGTGGCGGCGATCCCGCGCAACGCGATGGGGAAGCCGCAGAAGAAGCTGCTGCTGACGGGGGAGTTCGACCCGCAGTCGGACTGACGGCGGCACGGTGTGGCGTCGTCGTGGCGCCATCTGGCATCACCTGGCAGCAGATGGCACCAGATGGCGTCGGGTGGCGTCGGGTGGTGCCATTTCGTGTTTCCGAGGGTGCCTGAGCGCGCGTGGCGCCACCGTGGTGCAGGGTTTTTCCTCTGCGTTTTCGCAGGTGGGGCTCAGTTTCTCGGGCTCGGCGCCAGGAGTGGTGCCATCGGGGGTTGCATGTGGCGCCACAGTGGTGCCATCATTGAGTCATGGACCTCACGCCCTATGTCGACAACCTCCGCCGCGAACTCGCGGTGGCCGCCGAAGCCGGCGGGGAAGATGCCCGCCGGCTGGCCGAGCGGCTCACTGCTCCTCTGGAGTCGGCGACCCGCCTGACCATGCTCAACGTGCTCTCCGCCGCCATGGACGAGATCACCCGCGAGCTCGCCCCCGGCTCGGTCGACGTACGGCTGCGCGGACTGGACCCCGACTTCGTGGTGACGCTGCCGCCCACCGAGGGCGGCGCCCCCGCCGAGCCGGACGCGCCCTTCGAGCCGCTCCCGAGCCCGATCGCGGCCGACGGCGACGAGGGTGGCACCGCCCGCGTCAACCTGCGCCTGCCGGCCCACCTCAAGGCGCGCGCCGAGGAGGCCGCCAACCGCGAGGGCCTGTCGGTCAACGCGTGGCTGGTACGGGCCGTGTCGGCCGCGGTCGACGGCGGCACCCGGCCGCGGCCGGCGGAGAAGACCCGGACCGTCGGACAGAGCATCACGGGCTGGGTGCGCTAGCCGGGCCCCTGCCCGCACCGCACCACGTCACCCACACCACGTCACCCGCACCACTTCACCCACAGACCCAAGAGGACGGGACAGCCATGCCTTCTTTCGACACTCCCGAACCGATCTCGGCCACGGCGCGCGTGGAGGCCGGTTCCATCCAGTTCGCCGCGGGCGACCGCCCCGACACCGTCGTCGAGGTGCGCCCCCGCGACCCGAAGAAGGACCTGGATGTGCGGACGGCCGAGCAGACCGAGGTCGCGTACTCGGGCGGCGTACTGACCGTCAGGACGCCCAAGTCCAACATGTTCGGCCGCACGGGCGTCGTCGACGTGACGGTCGACCTGCCCACGGGCTCGCGCATCGACATGACCGGCTCCTGGACCCAGGTGCTCGGTGAGGGCCGGCTCGGCGAGGTCCGCGTGAAGACCTCGTCCGGCGATGTCCGCCTCGACACCACCGGGCCGCTGTACCTGAAGGCCTCGCACGGGTCCATCACCGTCGACCGGGTCGAGGGCACGGCCGAGATCACCACCAGCTCCGGCAGCCTGCGCGTCGGTCTCGTCGACGGGTCCGCCGTCCTGAAGAACTCGCACGGCACCACGACCGTCGGCGCCGCGACCGGCGAGCTGCGGGTGAGCGGAGCCAACGGCGACATCGAGATCCGGCGCGCCGAGGACTCGGTCACCGCCACCACCGCCCACGGCACCCTGCGCGTCGGCGAAGTGGTCCGCGGCACCGTCCAGCTGGAGACCTCGTACGGCGCCATCGAGGTCGGCGTCCGCGAGGGCACGGCCGCCTGGCTCGACGTCAGCTCGGCCTCCGGCCAGGTGCGCAACGCGCTCACCCCCTCCGAGACCCCGGAGGGGACCGAGGAGACCGTCCAGGTCCGCGCCCGCACCCGGCACGGCAACATCGACGTCCGCCGCGCCAAGGCCTGAGCCCTCCCCCCCCTTCAACCGGCGCCGTCTTCCGCTCACTTCAGCCTTCGAATGGAGGGCCCCATGCCTTCTTCTGACATGTCCATGCCCAGGCCCAGGCAGGCCGGCGGTCACGCCACGCCCGCCGCCGTCTCCACCACCGGTCTGCGCAAGTCGTACGGTGACAAGGCCGTCCTCGACGGCGTCGATCTGCACATCCCGGCCGGGTCCGTGTTCGCGCTGCTCGGGCCCAACGGTGCCGGCAAGACCACCGTCGTGAAGATCCTGTCCACGCTCATCACCGCCGACGGCGGGCAGGCCCGGGTCGCGGGCCACGACATCGCCACGTCACCGGACGGGGTGCGCGCCGCGATCGGCGTCACCGGGCAGTTCTCCGCCGTCGACGGGCTGATCACCGGCGAGGAGAACATGCTCCTCATGGCGGACCTGCACCACCTCTCCCGCAGCGAGGGGCGGCGCGTCGCCGCCGAACTGCTGGAGCGCTTCGACCTGGTGGAGGCCGCGAAGAAGCCCGCCTCCACGTACTCCGGCGGCATGAAGCGCCGCCTCGACATCGCCATGACGCTGGTCGGCAACCCGCGGATCATCTTCCTCGACGAGCCGACCACCGGTCTCGACCCGCGCAGCCGCCACAACATGTGGCAGATCATCCGCGAGCTGGTCACGGGCGGCGTCACCGTCTTCCTCACCACGCAGTACCTGGACGAGGCGGACGAGCTCGCCGACCGCATCGCCGTGCTCAACAACGGCAGGATCGCGGCCGAGGGCACCGCCGAGGAGCTCAAGCGGCTGATCCCCGGCGGACACGTCCGGCTCCGCTTCTCCGACCCGGCCGCGTACCGCAGCGCCGCTCTCGCACTGCGCGAGGTCACCCGGGACGACGAGGCGCTGTCGCTGCAGATCCCCAGTGACGGCAGCCAGCGCGAGCTGCGCTCCCTCCTCGACCGGCTGGACTCCGCCGGCATCGAGGCGGACGAGCTGACCGTGCACACCCCCGACCTCGACGACGTGTTCTTCGCCCTGACCGGCGGCACCGACCAGACCGACCAGACCGCCCAGACCAGCCAGCCGAACCAGCCCAAGGAGACTGCCCGATGAGCTCGCTCGCCCTCGCCGTCCGCGACTCGTCCACGATGCTGCGCCGCAACCTCCTGCACGCGCGGCGCTACCCGTCCCTCACGCTGAACCTGCTGCTGACGCCGATCATGATGCTGCTGCTCTTCGTCTACATCTTCGGCGACGTGATGAGCGCGGGCATGGGCGGCGGCGCCGACCGCTCCGCGTACATCGCCTACCTCGTACCGGGCCTCCTGCTGATGACCGTCGGCTCCACCACCATCGGCACCGCGGTGTCCGTCTCCAACGACATGACCGAGGGCATCATCGCCCGCTTCCGCACGATGGCGATCCACCGCGGCTCGGTGCTCGTCGGGCACGTCATCGGCAGCGTGCTGCAGTCGGTCGCCAGCGTGGTCCTCGTGGGGGCCGTGGGCGTGGCCATCGGCTTCCGCTCCGTGGACGCCACGGCCCTGGAGTGGCTCGCGGCGTTCGGGCTGCTCACGATGTTCGCCCTGGCGCTCACCTGGATCGCGGTCGGGATGGGCATGGTCAGCCCGAACGCCGAGGCGGCCAGCAACAACGCGCTGCCGCTGATCTTCCTCCCGCTCATCTCCAGCGCCTTCGTCCCGGTCGACGCCATGCCGGGCTGGTTCCAGCCGATCGCCCAGTACCAGCCGTTCACGCCGGCCATCGAGACCCTGCGCGGGCTGCTGCTCGGTACCCAGATCGGCAACAACGGGTGGCTCGCGCTCGGCTGGTGCCTGGCCCTCTCCGTGCTCGGCTACTTCTGGTCGAAGGCGGTCTTCAACCGCGACCCGAAGTAGCCGCCGCAGTCCTTCCCGCCCCGAGGGCGGCGTGCCCCGACACCACGTCGGCGTACGCCGCCCTCGGGCGCGTTCCGGGGGCTCGGCGTTCAGTCGCTGCTCGCTTCCCGCTGGAGCCGGGGTTCAGGGGGGCTCAAGAGGGCCCGGAAGACGCGGAGCCGGGGGCAGCGACTGAAGGAAAGCGACTGAGCGACTCTTCGGTCGCTCGGAGAGCGGGAGAGAAAGTGCAGGTCAGAGGCGTTGGTTGAAGGAAACAGCGACTGAAGCGACTCAAGGTCCGGGTATATGGAGACATTGGCGTGCGCGTGCGCATGCGCGTGTGCGCGTCATATATAGGGGTCTTCAGTCGCTTCAGTCGCTGTTTTGCCTTGCACAGGGCTGTGACCTGGTGTTCTGTGAGCTACTCAACGAGCGACCGAACGAGACTGAGTCGCTGTCCGTTCAGTCGCTCAGTCGCTGGGACTGAGCGTGGACACGTACATCTGTTCTGGCCCATATGCCTCTCGGCACCCAGTGGTTTCGCTAATCTGTTGTTGGGCGTTGAGTCGCTTCAGTCGCTGATGGGGGAAGTGAATGGCAGCTGAGCTGCGGGTTTCGCGCAGCGACCCAAGGCAGTTCACGAGAGCTGCAGCGGTCGTGTCGCAGCCTCTGACGACTGCCACGTGGTGCGCGCGCCAGGGGTGGCCGGTTCACCCTCTTGCGCCGGGCCGCAAGACGCCCGTGGGCAACTGCGACGCCTGCCGCGCGGCGGGCCACGACCGGGGCGCCTGCGACTGCCTGCGGGCGGGCCGCTGGTGCCACGGGTTCCATGCCGCCACGCTCGACTGCGAGCGGATCCGCCAGTGGTGGGGTGCGCGACCCGATCTCGGGGTCGGCGTCGCCACCGGTCCGGCCGGCCTGGTGGTCATCGACATCGACGCGCACGCGACGGAACTCCCCGGCCGCGAACGGCTGCTGCCGGGCATCCCCATCGCCGACACCGTCGACCTGACCGGACTGGCCAACGGGTTCCACACCCTGGGCGTGCTGGCGGCGTTACGCGGTGCCACGAGCCCGGCGGACGACGAGACGACCCTGCGCGTACGGACCCCGTCCGGGGGCCTGCACGTCTGGTACCGCAACGAGAGCGGCCGGCGGTGGCAGTGCTCCGCCGGGTCGGGCAGCGGCCGGGCGCTGGCCTGGCAGGTCGACGTACGGGCGCACGGCGGGTACATCGTGGCCCCGGGGACCGTGACCCCCGCCGGGGTCTACCGGCCGCTGGGGTCCGTACGGATGCCCGCGCCGCTGCCGCTCTGGCTCGCAGGGGAACTGGAGCGCACCGGGCACCTGCCCGCCGAGGCCGTTCCCGGGCCCCGGCCCGTGCCGCCCCGGGCCCGGCAGGCCGTCATCGCGGCAGGCGGGGGACGGGCGGTGTCGGACCGGGTCCTGGCGGGAGTGCTGGCCGAGGTCGCCGGCTGCGCCGCGATGGCCGAAGGGGCCGCGTTCTCCGAGAAGTTGAACCGCGCCGCCTACACCGCCGGGGGACTCGTCGCCGCCGGGCACGTCACCGAGGCAGAGGCCCTGCGGGCCCTGGAGGACGCGGCCGGAGCGGCCCGCCCCGGGCAGGAGCGCCGCTGCCGCGCCATCATCCGCGGCGGGCTGAGTGCGGGCCTTGCGCGCCCGCTGGCCCTCCGAGGCCGCGTGTGAGGCCGCGTGTGAGGCCGGAGAACGACGGAATGCTGGCCGGTTTCGACGTGGAGCCCGGTTTCGACGTACAGGCCGTCGCGGCGCAGATCCTCGCGCAGCCCCTACCGGCGCCCCGCGGCTCCCAGGAGTCCCTGGAGCCCGCCGGATACCCGACAGGCCGGGAGACGGCCGACAGCGGCCCGGGAGAGCCGGTGCCGGGGACCTTGGAGGCCCTGGCGGTGGCGGGCGGTGAGGCGACGGCCGACGGGCTGTTGCCCGACACGCTCACCGACCGGGGCAACGCCAAACTGTTCGTCAAGCTCTACCGCAACGACTACCGGCACGTTCCCGGGATCGGCTGGTTCCGCTGGGACGGCACGCGCTGGCAGATCGACGAGGACGACACCGTCATGTGGTCCGCGGGCGACCTCGCGGAGTCCATAGCCACCACCGACCCCCGGGGCGTCTACACCGCGGCCGCGCTCCAGCAGCACCGCCGCCGCACGCTCAGCACCAGCGGGATGAACGCCATGCTCACCCAGGCGAAGTCCGCCCCGGGCATGGTGCTCAACGCCGCGCGCCTGGACGCCGATCCGTACGCGCTGTGTACGCCCGCCGGTGTCGTGGACCTGCGGAGCGGGCACGTCCGCCCCGCCGAGCCCACGAAGGACTTCCACTCCCGCTCCACCTCGGCGGCGCCGCAGCAGATGCCCACGCCCCGCTGGAACCGCTTCCTGACCGACACCTTCGGCGAGGGGCCGGAGGGCGCGGAGATGATCGACTTCCTCCAGCTGCTGCTCGGCTACTCGGTCACCGGGGACGTCGGCGCCCAGGTCATGCCGTTCCTGTTCGGCTCCGGCAAGAACGGCAAGTCCGTACTGCTGGACGTGCTGATGAAGCTGCTCGGGGACTACGCGGACGCGGCGCCCCCCGGGTTCCTGATGTCGCGTCCGTACGAGGGGCACCCGACCGACCTCGCCGAACTGCACGGCCGCCGGGTGATCGTGTGCAGCGAGGTCAAACCGGGCGACCGCTTCGACGAGGCCCGCGTCAAACTGCTGACGGGCGGCGACCGCATCAAGGCGCGCCGGATGCGCCAGGACTTCTTCAGCTTCGAGCCGACGCACAAGATGTGGCTGCTGGGCAACCACCGGCCTGAGGTCGGCACCGGCGGATTCGCGTTCTGGCGGCGCATGCGGCTGATCCCGTTCGAGCGGGTCGTCTCCGACGACCGCAAGATCGACAACCTGGCGGACGTCCTCGTCACCCAGGAGGGTCCGGGCATCCTCAACTGGCTCATCGACGGCGCCCGCCGCTACCTCGGCGGCGACCGGGACCTCACGGGGCCGGAGCGGGTCCGCATCGCGACGACGGCGTACGCGGAGACCGAGGACCACACCGGGCGCTTCATCGGCGAGACCTGCCGGCTGGAGGCCGATCTGAGGGCGGAACAAGCACAGCTCTACGCGGCCTACAGGGGCTGGTGCCAGAATGAGGGCGCCCCGGCGATCTCTTCCCGGGCCTTCGCGGCGCGCGTACGCGAGTCGGTGGGACTGGCCTCGCCGAAGGAAATGATCCTGTCCAACCAGCGCAAGTACTACCCGGGCATCGGCCTGCTCGCGGACGAGGAGACAGTGTGAGCGCCCTCATCGCAGAAGACGAGATCGTGCACGAAGTGGACCTCGTCTGGCTGGAGGACATCAGCAGGCTCGACTACGTCCGCCAGAGCCTGGACCGGCTGCCGACGCGGCGCGGGCGGCCCGCGTACCACCGCGACGGGCGGATGGTCGGGTACGCGCTGCTGGGGCCGAAGGCGAAGCCGTCGCGTTCCTCCGGCACCTTCCGGCGGCGGGTGTTCTGGCTGCTGCCGCACGACCGGGACACCGCCCCGGAGGGGCTGTACGCGACGGGGGCGCCGGCCGAGGCGGTGGACGCCCGGACGCTGGCACCGGGCAACAAGGGGCGCAAGACGGAGCGTTCGGAGGGCGGGCCGATGTCCTCGGCGGTGCGCGGGCTCCTTCCGTAGCTCCTTGGCTCCTTGGCTCCCAGCGGTGCTCGCTGCCGTGCTCGCTTGCCGTGGTTCCCTGCCGTGGCTCCTCGCGCAGGCCTTGATCCCTCGTACGGCCCGCGTCCCCGAGCGCCTTGCTCCCTCCTTGCGTCTTCCTTGGAAAAGAAACGGGCCACCCGGTATATTTCCGGTCCTGAGGGGTCGTCAACGGGGGAGGGCACCGCTGTGCAGGGGGAACGTCGTATGCGGGCGCAGGTGGCGGTGGTGGGCGGGGGGCCCGTCGGGATGCTCGTGGCGGCCGAGTTGGCCGCGTACGGAGTCGACACGGTGCTCCTCGAATCCCGGGCCCGCGTGTCCGAGCGGCCCAAGGCGACCACGCTGCACGCCCGGGCCGTGCAGTGCCTGGCCCGGCGCGGCCATCTGCCGGCGCCGGCCGTCCCGTACTCCGGCGCCCGGGGCGTCCGGACCGGGAGCCCCTTCCACTTCGCCGGGCTGCCCGGCCTGTTCATCACCGCGCCCGAGACTGAGCCGGAGCCGATCCTCAAGTGCCCCCAGGCGCAGCTGGAGCGGCAGTTCGAGGAGCGGGCCCGGGAGGCGGGCGCGCGGATCCTGCGGGAGCACCGGGTGACCGGGGTGGTCCAGGACGAGGAGCCGGACGGGGTCCGGATCACGGCCGAGGGGCCGCAGGGGCCGGTGGTGTACGACGTGCGGTACGTGGTGGGGGCGGACGGTGCGCGCAGTACGGTCCGCGAGCGGGCGGGCATCGCCTCCGACACCCATCCGGCCACGATCTCCGCGCTGATGGGCGCCGTCAGGCTCGCCGAACCGGACGCGCTGGCTCCGGGCTGGCACCGGACCCCGCGCGGCTGGATCGTGGCCAAGGGCGACGCCGAGGGCAGGACGCACATCCGGACGCTCAACTGCGCGGGGGCGCACGCCGACCGGCACCTGCCGCCCACGCCGGAGGAGCTGCGCCGCGAGGTGTCCTGGATCGCCGGACGCGAGATCGCGATGGGGGAGGCGCGCTGGCTCGGCCGGTTCAGCGATTTCTCCCGGCTGGCGCGGACCTTCCGCGAGGGGCGGGTCTTCCTGGTGGGGGACGCGGCGCACGTGCACTTCCCGATCGGCGGGCAGGGCCTGAGCACGGGGGTGCTCGACGCCCTCAACCTGGCCTGGAAGCTGGCGCTCACGGTGCGCGGGGAGGCGGGCCCGGACCTGCTCGGCACGTACGACGCGGAGCGCAGGCCGGTCGCCCGGCGGGTCATCGAGAACACCCGGGCCCAGCTCGCGCTGATGCGGCCGGGGCCCGAGCTCGACGCCCTGCGCGGGGTGTTCTCGGGGCTGCTGGCGCAGGAGGGGGCCCAGGGGCATCTCGGCGGCCTCATCAGTGCGCAGGACACGGTGCTCCCGGCGGTGCTCCCGGCGCATCCCGGGCGTTCCTGCCCGGGTGCAGGAACGTTTCTGCACAATGCCGCACTGACCACCTCGACCGGCGAGACGGACGTCATCCGGCTGCTCCAGGGCGGCCGGCCGCTGCTGCTGCTCCTCGGCGAGAAGGGCGCCGGCCACCGCGAGGAGGCGCGGGACTGGGACGGGATCCTGCGCGTGGTGCGCGCCCGGCCCACGCCCGACGTGCCGTACGAGGCCCTGCTGGTGCGGCCCGACGGCTACATCGCGTGGGCGCCGGGCGGCGCGGACCTGGCCGACGCGCTGTCGGTGTACTTCGCCAGGGGCGCCCGTGCGGGGTGCCGGTGACGGCGTACCGCCGCCCGGTGCGGGGGTACGGCGCGCCGGGCGGCGGCTCCGACTCCCGCGCGGGGTCAGCCGGGGGTGGTCGCGAGTTCCAGGGCGTCCGCCGCCTTGAGGGCTTCGGCGTAGACCGCGCCTCCGCGGCTCTCGGCGAGGTCGAGCGAGGCGAGGACGGAGGAGACGGCGACGCTGGGCAGCAGGTGGCGCACCAGCGCGGAGGTCCGGGCCGCCAGGTCGCGGTAGTCGCAGATGGCCTGGGACATGGACTGGATGCCCGCGAACGTTCCCACGATCACGTCGGCGGTCTCTTCGGGTACGACCTGGGGCAGCAGCTCGCCCTGCTGCTGGGCCTTCTGGAGCGTGACGGTGACGACCTCGGCCCAGCGTACGAACGGGCCGCTGCGGTCGAGGCCCTGGGCCAGCTGGTCCATGGTCAGCCGTACGCCGGCGCGGACCATGGGATCGGTCTGCAGGCGGTAGGCGTGGAGCATCACCATGTCCACGATCTCCTGCACCTTGGAAGCCCGCTCGGGGACCAGGATCCGCTGGTCCTGCCCGGCGAGGACTCCCTGGGCCAGGTCGTCCTTGGACTGGAAGTGGAAGTACAGGGCGCCCTTGGTCACCCCGGCCTCGGTGAGGATCTGGGAGATCGTGGCGGCTTGGTAGCCGTACTCCTCGAAGATCTTGGCCGCCGCGGTAAGGATCGCCTGCCGAGTGCGGATGGCCCGGACTTGCTCAGCCACGTTGCCTCCTCCCTCCTCTGTTCATGGGGCATGTAAAAAAACCGCCCAGTTCGTATCTTACAGCGGGTGACGGTCATCGGATGGTGGCCGGTGGCGGAAAATGTCAGGTCAGGGAGGGAAGGTCATGATTCTGGTCACGGGGGCCACGGGGACGGTCGGACGCGAAGTGGTCCGAAGACTGCCTGTCGACCTGCGGTTTCGCGTAATGTCGAGAAATCCGGAACGGGTTGTGGGCCTCCGCCCGCCTGTGGAGGCCGTCCACGGCGACCACCGGGACCGGCGGTCGCTCGTACGGGCCCTGCGCGGCGTGAGCGCGGCCTTCCTGGTGACCGCGGACGTCGGCGGCGACGGGGATGCGCGGTTCATCCGGGCCGCGCGGTCGGCCGGCGTACGGCACATCGTGAAACTGTCCGCCGCGGCCGTGGCGGACCCCGGGGCCGATGACCTGATCACCCGGTGGCAGCGCGGGAACGAGGAGCTGCTGCGCGGCTCGGGGATGGAATGGACGCTGCTGCGCCCGCGCTCGTTCATGTCCAACACCCTGTCCTGGGCGGCGACGGTGCGCGCGGAGCGGGTGGTGCGGGCGCTGTGCGGGGCGTCGGGCAACGCGTGCGTGGATCCGCGCGACATCGCGGACGTGGCGGTACGGGCTCTCACCGGGGACGGGCACGCGGGGCGTTCGTACACGCTGACCGGCCCGGAGGCGATCACCGCGGCCGAGCAGACCGCGCAGCTCGCGGAGTTGCTGGGCCGTCCGCTGCGCTTCGAGGAACTGGGCCGGGAGCAGGCGCGGGCGGCGCTGCGGGTCAGGTACCCGCACGAGCTCGTCGAGGCGCTGCTGCAGAGCGCGCAGCGGCAGCGCGCGGGGGCGAAGGCCCAGGTGGACGGGACGGTGCCCGTGTTGCTCGGCCGTCCTGCCGGCTCCTTCCGCGGGTGGGCGAGGGATCACCTGGGTGCTTTCGTGTGAGGGTGCCGCGCGGTCCCGCCGGCGCCGGCTCCCGGGCTGTCAGACGTCGTACGACGCCGCGGACACGGTGGAGCTGAAGACGGGGCTGCCGTTCTGATGACCCGTGACCACAACGGCATCCCGGCCCTCGGGTACGGCTTCACGGGGCAGCGTGTGCGCCTCGATGACACACGGAGCGTCCAGTTCCGCATACCGCTCGAAGGTGCTGTCCATGCCGAGCGGAAGGAAAGCTGAACGTCCCAGCACGGCGGAGGCGGCCTGCCGGGCGGCTTCGAGCAGTGCCATGCCCGGTACATGGTCGACGGGGTGGTCGAACAGCACCGGGTGGCGGGTGTCCGCCCGCAGGAACCAGCGGTTCGGCTGATCGGTGGGGGAGAGGACGACGTCCATGGGCGAGACGCGTCCCACGCTCTGCGGGGCCGCCGGGGCGGTGAGCGGCAGGCGGCGCTGCTCGCCGCTCAGGGCGCGGTCGCCGCGCAGCCGCTCGTAGACGGTGGGCGCGATGCACGTGTACGAGGCGGCCGCGGTCGCCGCCAGTTCGCCGTCGCGGCGCAGGGCGGCCTCGTAGCGCAGTCCGGCCAGCCGGTTGCCGCGGCGCCGTACGTCGGTGCAGGTGACTTCGATGTCGATGGAGGCGGGGGCGCTGCCCACGACGAGCTGCTCGGGCCGCACCGCGATGCTGAGGTCGCGCATCAGGAACTGGTGCCCGAACGGGACACCGAACTCGGCGTGGCCGAGGAGCGCGCCGACCTGGCGGAAGGTCTCCACGGCCATGAGGGGGTCATGGTGGGTGCCGTGTACGGGTATGAAGAAGCTATGGCTGCGGGGCCATTGGGCGGTGACGGTGAAGTGGGTGTCGTCCTGGCGCTCCCAGTCGGTGAGCATGACCTCGGCGACGGCTGCTCGGTGCACTAATTCCTTGGGGACCGTGGTGGTCCATGTGGAGAGGATTGCGGGGCGACTGGCCGAAGTCCAAGTGGCCCGTCGCTTCATTTCTCTGTCGAACCCGGTTAGTTCAACTTGAAACGTGCTCGCAGACATTGCTCCCCCTGGGCTCCGCTGGCGAGAAGGGCTTGTTGCCTCTGGCGGGAAAGATACATACCAACCGGTTTAATTTCTAGCGGTATCCGACCGTCCGTTCGTGCGAACGGCGGATGCTTTCCTTCCGAATATCGCGTTTCCGCTGGTCGGAGCCGGTTCTCTCGGGCCCCGTCCCACTCTAGTCGCACCCTGGGTGACCTTTCGTGGTCCCGGGTGAGTTGAGTGCCATCAGAGCGATTCTCAAGTCTGCTGATCAATGGTGACCGAATGTCTTCGGTCGCTCGGCCCGATCTTCGGTCGCCTTTGGTCCGGCTTGAGCCGAAGGTAAGGCGTAAGAGCCTTCCTCGCCGGAAACCGCGCAGACGGTTTGTTATATTGGGGAGCGGGAGCGACCACCTCGCGACGCTCCATGGCAAGCACCTGCCGGCCCGCCCTCGCGGGCGTGGCACCCCTCGCAGTGACGGAGCAGTCGATGGTCAAACAGGAACGCGCGGCGCGTACGCGCGAAACCCTGATCCGATCCGCAGCCGAGACCTTCGATCGGGACGGCTTCTCGGTGGCCTCGCTCACCGCGATCAGTTCGCTGGCCGGGGTGAGCAACGGGGCGCTGCACTTCCACTTCCCGAGCAAGGCCGCACTGGCGAACGCCGTGGAGGAGGCGGCGCTGACCCGGCTGCTGGCGCTCACGGGGAATGCGCGTGTGGATGTGGAGGGGGGTGTGCTCCCGGCCGGGGAGGGCCGGGTGCAGCTCCTCGTCGACGTCACCCACGGGCTCGCGGGGGCGCTGCGCGCCGACCCGGTGCTGCGGGCCGGGTTCGCGCTGAGCGGCGAGCTGTCCCGGCCGCGCCCGGGCGACCTGCGCGAACGCTGGCGCCGCTGGGTCGAGGAGACGCTGCGGCAGGCGGAGGCGGAGGGCGAGTTGCGTCCCGAGGCGGCGGCCGGGGACGTGGTGACCGCCGTGGTGGCGGCGACCGTGGGCTTCGAGGTGCTCGCCGTACGGGACGGGGCGTGGCTGTCGGCGGCGACGGTGACCCGGTTCTGGCGGCTGCTGCTGCCGACGCTCGTACCGGCGGACCGGCTCGCCGGTTTCGAGGCCGCCGGGACGGCCCGGCGGTCCGTGTAGTCATCGCGTTGGTCCCTCTGGTCCCTCTAGTCCCTCCTGGTCCCTCGCGGGGTGGCGGGGCGGTGCCCCGGCCCTTCGCGTACGAGCGCGGGGGGCCGGGGCGCTTCTGTTCGTGGTGAACGGGTGGGGCAGACGCGTGTGTTCACTCTGTCCGTACGCGGACTTCGCGGTTTGTTTTGCCAAATCTAGGGCCGTCCTGGAGAGAGTACGGAGTGGGGCTACAGCGGCCTCCGCACTCTGACGGTCCGACAAACACGCAGGTCAAGACCGTATTTTGAGGGTTCGTTAGGTGGGCTAAGAAACAAAACAGCGCGGTCGGTTTCGTATTGACAAACCGCCGGTCCTGTTTTTTACTGGCGGAGGCTCATCCACGGACAGGGGAGTATGGCGTGGACATCGAAGTACTGGGCACACTGGCGGTGCGGGAACGCGGAATCTCCGTTACGCCGACCGCCCCGAAGCCGCGACAGGTGCTGGCGCTGCTGGCGCTCCATGCCGACCAGGTCGTTCCGGTGTCGGCTCTGATAGAGGAACTGTGGCAGGGGGCACCGCCGCGCAGCGCACGGACCACACTGCAGACCTACGTCCTGCAGCTGCGGGCCCTCATCGCGACAGCCCTGGAGCAGGGCGAGGCCGCCGGCGAGGGCGAAGCGGCCCCCGCGGGACGGCGTACCGCCAAGGACGTGCTCGTCACGCTGCCCGGGGGCTATCTGCTCAACAGCGGCGGCGGCACCAGCGACGTCCGCGAGTTCGACCGGCTCGCCGGCATGGGCTACCGGGCGATGGACGCGGGCGACTTCCCGGGCGCGGCCCGGCTGCTGCGCGAGGCGCTGTCGCTGTGGTCCGGACCGGCCTTCGCCGACGTACACGGCGGCATCCAGCTGGACATGGAGACGCGGCGGCTGGAGGAGACCCGGCTCTGCGCGCTCGACCAGCGCATCGAGGCCGATCTGCGGATCGGGCGGCACCGTGAACTGCTGGCCGAACTCACCGTGCTGGCCAGCCGCTACCGCACCCACGAGAACCTGCACGGCCAGTTCATGCTGGCCCTGCACCGCTCCGGCCGGCGCGGCGAGGCCCTCGACGTCTACCAGCGGCTGCGCGCCACGCTCGTACGCGAGCTCGGGCTGGAGCCGTCGGCCGCCCTGCGCCGGCTGCAGCGCTCGATCCTCATGGCCAGCCCCGAGACTCCGGTGGCGGCGGAGACCAACAGCGAGCGACTTGTACGCGTGGGCTGAGATGGCCGCCGCACGCGACACCGACACCGACACCGGGAACGCGGCCGGGACCGGGGCCCGGGGCCGCAAGCGCGCCCGGACCACGGGCCGAGGAGGCAGCGCCGTGCAGGAGAGGTCGGAGCGGACCCGCAGGAAGCTCGTGCACGCGGGCGCCGAGATGTTCCACCGCAACGGCTACGCGAACGCGACGCTCCTGGAGATCGCCTCGTTCGCCGGAGTGACCAAGGGGGCGCTGTACTTCCACTTCGCCTCCAAGGACGAACTGGCGGAGGCGGTCCAGCTGCGCGGCTGCGAGCTGCTGCGCGAAGCGGTGCGCGAACTGCGCGCATCCGGCAGCTCCCCGCTCCAGACCCTGGTCGACACGACGCACTGGCTCGCGCTCAACCTGCGTGAGGAACCGGCGATTCCGGCCAGCTTCCGCATCACCAAGGAGTGCGCGGGACTGCCCGCGCTCGCCACCGACTTCCACCGGATCTGGCTCGCGGAGGTCTGCGGGCTGCTGTGCGAGGCCCGGGACGCGGGCGAACTGCGCGCCGAGGGCCGCTGGGAGAGCATCGAATCCCTGGTCGCCGCGGCGGCCTGCGGCATCGAGGCGCTGGCGGCCACGGGCATGCCGTACGCCGAGCTGCAGCGCCGGGTGTCGGGGCTGTGGTCGCTGCTGCTGCCGAGCCTGGTGCCGGAGGGTGCGGAACGGCAGTTCCGGCTCGGGATGCCGGATCCCGACACGGCGCCGCGACGGGTGGCGGACGTACGGGGCGAGAGCGCGCACTGCCCGTCTCGTCCGGTGTTCTCCGGCAGCAGCGCGTGACCGCGACCGTGATTGTGACCCTGACCCTGACCGTGTGCCACCCGACGGCTTGGAGGAGCCTGCGATGACGATGGATCATCCTGCGGACATACTGACCGACCTCATCGGAGTGCTCGGCGACGTCCTGCGGGTCAAGTCGGAGAAGATCGACCCCGAGCAGACCTTCCAGTCCATGGGGCTCGACTCCCTGCTGGTCGTGGAGTTCGTGGCCGTCGTCAACACCCGGTACGGACTGCGCGTGCGCGCGACCGACCTCTACGACTTCCCGACCCCGGTGTCCTTCGCGCGCGAGGTCGCGCGGGCGGCGAGCAGTGCGGCCGGCAGCGCCGCTGCCGCGCCTGCGCCGGTTGCCGCGGCGGCGGCTCCCGTTGCGGCGGCGGGGTACGAAGCGCCGGTCGCCGTCCCGTCCGCCTCCGCCGCTTCCTCCGCTTCCGCCGCCGCCCGGCAGTCGCCGGCGGCCGCCGCGGCGACCCGGATCGCGGAGGTGCTGCGCGAGCAGCTCGCGGGGATCCTGTGCTGCGACCCCTGGGACATCAACACCACGGCCGCGTTCAACGTGCTCGGTGTCGACTCGATGGTGGGCGCGGAGTTCATCGCGGTCGTCAACCGCAGCTTCGGCCTGCAGGAGCGGTCCGTCCTGCTGTACGAGCACCCGAACCTGGCCGCCATGGCCGCGTACATCGCGACGCGGACGGGGGCGGCGGCGCAGGCGGTCCAGGCCGCGCAGGTGGCGCAGGCAGCGCAGGCCCCGGCTGCCCCGGCTGCCACGGCCCAGGCACCCGGCGTACGGCCGCTTCCGGGCGGCGACCTCGACGTCCTGCTGGACGCGATCCGCGACGACCGGCTCACCGTGGACGAGGCTCTCGTGCTGCTCGGCCGTCGCGGCTGAAGCCATGTGGTGTCCGGCGGATCACGGCCGGGCCCGAGGCGTCCGGCCTGATCCACCAGACATTTTCAGAAGGAGCACGTCCAGATGGACGAGAAGGAAGTCCTGACCCGGTTCAAGAACGGCCATCTGGACCGGGCCCAGGTGGCCGCGCTGCTGACCGGCGCCGCAGGTGTCGCCGGCACCGGGGCCGCCGCCACCGGGGCGGGACCCGTCGTCCTCACACTGCCGGACCATCGGCCGGAACCGATCTCCACGACCGGGCCGGAGGCTCCCGCGCGGGACGCGCAGCCGGTCGCCGAGCCGGTCGCCGAGCCGGTCGGGGAGCCGATCGCGGTCGTCGGGATGGCCGGGCGCTATCCGGGGGCGCCCGACCTGGCCGCGTTCTGGCGGCAGGCGCGCGCCGGGTACGACAGCGCCTCGACTCCGCCGCCCGGTCGGCCCGGGGACGAGCCCGGCCACTACCTGGAGCGAGTACAGGACTTCGACCCGGAGTTCTTCGGGATCGACGCGCACGAAGCCGCCCTGATGGACCCCCAGGAGCGGCTGTTCCTCGAAACCGCGTGGGAGGCCCTGGAGGACGCCGGCTGCACCGGGGCCCGCCTCGACGCGCTGACCGCCGCCGACGGGACGCCGCGCAGCGTCGGGGTGTTCACCGGCGCCGGGCCCGGCGACTACGCGCTGCTCGCCGCCCGGACGTGGCGGCGCGAGAGGCCCCGTCCGATGCCGCGGGGCGGCCAGTGGAGCCTGCCCAACCGGCTCTCGGCCCTGCTCGGTCTGACCGGCCCCAGCCAGTCGGTGGACACCGCGGAGTCCTCGGTGCTCGTCGCCCTGCATCTCGCGGTGGCCGCCCTGCGGCGTGGCGAGTGCGCCGCCGCGCTCGTCGGCGGCGTACGGCTGCTGCTGCACCCCTCCAGCCGGCACCCCGGCGCGGGCGAGGGCGTGGGCGCGCTGCTGCTCAAGCCGTTGACGCGGGCCTTGGCGGACGGTGACGGCGTCCACTGCCTGGTCCGCGGCAGCGCGGTCGGCCACACCGCGCCCGACCCCACGGCTTCCGGCCCGGGCCGCAGGTCCCGCGGCGCGGGCACTCGTACGGGGACCGCGGGCGGGCGTACGGCGGCCGCCGCCCGAGCCGCGAGGTCGCTGCGCGAGGCGTACGCCGAATCCGGTGCGTGGCCCGCCGGGTCCGCCCGGCCCGGTACGGCGGATGCCCCGGCCGCCGCCGTACGCCAGGACGCCGCGTCCGGGTCGGATGGAGCCGGGGCGCCTGCGGGGCGGGTGTTGCGGGAGGCGTTGCGGGTTGCCGGGGTTGCCGGGGTTGCCGGGGTGGACGGGGCGGCTGTCGGTGTTCGTGAGGATGCCGGGGCCGTGCGTGCGCTCGTGGGGGACGCGGGCGCTGCCACCGGGGTCGCCGTGCTGACGCGGGCGGTGCTGCAGCTGGGGCACCGGGTTCTGGCGCCCGGGCCGGGGCGCGTCGAGGCGCGGCCTTGGGAGAGCGAGGGGCGCGGGCCGCGGCGGATCTGCGTCGGGGTGCGGGGTGCGGGGGGTGCGGACGCGGAGGTGGTGCTGGAGGAGTACCTGCCGGCCGCCGCCGAGTCGCGTGTGGCCCCGGACCGGGCTTCCGTGGGTCCCGAGCTGTTCTTGTTGTCCGCCCCGACCCCGTCCCATCTGGCGGCCACCGCTCGGCGGTTCGCCCAGATGCTGGGCGGGACCGGGCCGGTGCCGCCGCTCGGCGGGCTCGCGCGTGCCCTGCGGACCGGCCGGGCCGCCATGGACTGCCGGTTCGCGGCCGTCGTCGGTGACACCGGCGAACTGCTGCGGGTCCTGGAGCAGTTCGTACGGGACGGGGCGCCCTGCGCCGATCTGCGGGACGGCGGCGCCGACCCGCTGGGGCTGGGCGCCGTACCGGAAACGGACGGCTACCTCGCCGCGCTCTGGCAGGCCGGGCACCTGCACCAGCTGCGCGGCCTGTGGCTGTCGGGGCTGGACGTGGACTGGGCGGTGCTGGAGCCGGCCCGCGGGTCGTCCGCCGCGGACGTGGTGGCGCTGCCCGCGTCCGCGTTCCTGCGGGTACCGCTGTGGCTGGGCGGCGAGGAGGGGCCGGCATGACGGCGCTGCCGCTCGACCCGGCGGGGCCGGGGGAGAACGAGCCGGCCCCGGTCAACCTGTGGTTCTGCCCCAACGAGGACCTCGCGCCGGGTATCGCCGCGACCTTGGCCTCGTACTGGCTGGACGAGAACGAGCAGGAGGTGGCGGGCCGGTTCCTGTTCGAACGCGACCGCCGGCAGTACCTCGTCGCGCACGCGCTGGTGCGCCGGGTGCTCGCGCTGGAGACCGGCATTCCGGAGGCCGAGGCGATCATCTGGCGGTCGTCGCGCGGGCGGCCGTTCCTGCAGACGCCGGCCGGGGGGCTGCCGCGGGGGGCCGATGCGCTGGACTTCAACCTTTCGCACGCCAACGCGTACAACCTGCTGGGGGTTGCGCGGGGTCTGCGGATCGGTGTGGACGTGGAGCGGCTGGACCGGGGCGAGCGGGGGCTGGACAACATCATCGCGACGTTCTCCGGGGAGGAGCAGGACTGGATCGCCAGTGCCGCGCCGGGGCGGCCGCGGGATCGGCGCGCGCTGCGGCTGTGGACGCTGAAGGAGGCGTACTCGAAGGCGCGGGGACTGGGGCTGGGGCTGCCGTTCGACTCCTTCGCGTTCGCGCTGGCCGAGGACCGGGGGGTGCTGTCGTTCCGGCCGCCGGCCGACGACTCGGCGCAGCGGTGGCGGTTCCTGGAGGTGGAGCCGGTGCCGGAGGTACTGGCGGCGGTGGCGGTCGAGGTCGACGCTGCGCGCCCCCCGGCGGTCCACCTCCACCACGGCTTCCCCTGGGGCCGCGCGGCCCCCCGCCGCCTGGTCCTCCCGGCCCCCGCGGGCATCTGACCCCTCCCGTTGCGCTGCCGAGTGCGTGGCTCGGTGTCCCGGCCTCGGCCTCCCGGTCAGAAGGTCTCGTCCTCCGTGTCGTGGATGGCGAGGCGTTGTTCGAGGTCGGTGGTCCAGGACTGGGCCCAGTGCCTCAGGGCGGTGACGGCTGTGCGGTCGAGGCCGTAGGCATGGAACTCCTCGTCGTCGTACCAGCCGGTGCCGGCGAGGCGGTCGTGGAGGTCTTCGAGGCGGAACTCGTCGCGGCCGTGGCGTCGGCCGAGGTGCTCGAGTTCGGTGATGGTGCGCATGCGGGAGGCTGCGTGGACGTCGATGAGGTCGCGTACGGCGCCGCGGTCGGCGAGGGCGCGGACCTTGGTGCCGATGACGTCGTCGAGGGCGAGGACCGGGCCGTACTCGGTGTGGGCCGGGCTGCTCCACAGGTTCTCTTTGAGGATGTCGACCTCGCATTCGGCGCCGTCTGCGGGGTCGGTGACCATCAGGCGGGCGGACAGCGGGTCGACGGCGATGACGGCGACCTGCCATCCGCGTTTGGCCAGCTCGTGGGCGAGGTCGGTGCTGATGTCGGTCATGGGGGCGGGGTTCTCGGTGGCGACGTCGAGGTCCTGGCTGAGGCGGTCGACGAGGCCGTGGGCCTGCACCGCGTAGCCGCCGGTGATCACGAGGGGGTAGGGCGTGCCGATGGCGATCACGTCGGCCAGGAGCCGGCGGTGCAGCGCGCTGAGGTTCACGCGGCGGGCGTCGTCCGTGTCCGGGCCGTGAGCCGGGGGAAGTGCTCTTCCCACACCTGGCGGATGTGGCGGCTGACCAGGGTGCGCAGGACGGGCCACTGCTCGGTCAGCAGGTCGCGGTCCAGGAACGCGGTCAGGTCGTCGCGCTGCCCCTCGGCCAGGACGGTGCGGTACATGCTCATCCGCTGCCGGGGCCGGTCCAGGTCGTAGACGCGCAACCCGGACCACGCCACGTGCAGGGGCAGCTCCACCACCCCGCGGGACGGGCCGGCCAGCTCGTCGAGGGAGGCGGGCAGGCGGCCGGTGTACCGCTCGCGCAGGACCTCGCCCGCGGGCACCGGTGAGACGGGGGACGACAGCTGAGCCATGCGGCCAGTATCCCGTGCCACGGCCCCCACTGGTACAGCGGACGCGACATCGTGCCCCAGCCGCCCTGTGCTTGGCACGTGCTCCACTCGCACCGTGAGTCGAACGTGCGTTCGTGTGAGCCTTGCGGTTTTCGTATCCGCGGTCGACGGGGGAAACAGGGTTGTTGGAAATCTGCTTGACGGGGGATTGAGGGGCGGGGATTTTCCGGTGGCTCGGGTGTCGGGGAGATTGGAAATCCAGTGGGAATTGAGTGGGGCGGGAGAGGATTTGAGGTCCGGGATTCGGTGGAATGGGAGAGGTGCGCGTGGGCGGGGAGCGGGGCGTTCTTGAGGTGGGGGACGGGGTGCACGCCTATGTGCAGCCCGAGGGCGGGTGGTGTCTGAACAATGCGGGGATCATCAGCCATCGCGGGTTCAGTGCGCTCGTCGACACCGTTGCCACCGAGGAGCGGGCCCGGGAGCTGCGCAGGGCCGCGCTGCGGGTGGCGGGGCGGGCGCCGCGGGCCCTCGTCAACACGCATTTCCACGGCGACCACACGTACGGGAACTTCCTCTTTCCCGAGGCGCTCACCATCGGGCACGAGCGGACCCGGGTCATGGTCCAGGCGGCCGGGCTGCACATGGCCGGGCTGTGGCCCGACGTGTGCTGGGGGGACATCGAGGTCAGGCCGCCCGAACTGACCTTCCGGGACCGGACGACGCTCCATGTGGGGGACGTCCGGGCCGAGCTCATCCACATCGGCCCGGCCGCCCACACCACCGACGACACCGTCGTCTGGCTGCCCGATCAGGGCGTGCTGTTCACCGGCGACCTCGTCATGAACGGGGTCACTCCGTTCTGCGTCATGGGGTCCGTCGCGGGGAGCCTGAGGGCCCTGGAGCGGTTGCGGGGGCTGGGGGCCACCACCGTCGTTCCCGGTCACGGGCCTGTCGGGGGGCCCGAGGTGTTCGATGCCAACGAGGGGTACCTGCGCTGGGTGCAGGGTCTGGCCCGGGAGGGCGTCGCGGCCGGGGTGAGTCCGCTGGAGCTGGCCCGTGCCACCGATCTCGGGCCGTACGCCGAGCTGCTGGACGCCGAGCGGCTGCTGCCCAACCTCCACCGCGGCTACGCGGAGGCGCAGGGCCGGCTGCCCGAGGGCTCACCCCTCGATGTCGGCGCCCTGTTCGCGGAGATGACCGCCTACCACGGGCGGCCCCTGGAGTGCCACGCCTGAGGTCAGCCTGTTCAAGCGCTGGATCAGCCGCTTCTGCTCGCGCGCCAGCGCCTCGATCCGCGTGCCCAGGCGGGCTATCGCGCTGCCGAGTTCGTGGAGCGAGGCGTCCGGGTCCGGCGTCGACAGGGACGGGGCGTGGTGCAGGATCGCCTCCATGCGCTCGCGCAGGGCCGGGCCCGGTTCCACGCCGAGTTCGTCCGCCAGGCGGCGGCGGGCGCGCTCGTACACGCCCAGGGCCTCGGCCTGGCGGCCGCAGCGGTACAGGGCCAGCATCTGGAGCTCGTAGAGCCGCTCGCGCACCGGGTGGCGGGCCGTCAGCCGCTCCAGTTCCCGGGCGGCCTCGGCGGGCCGGCCGCTGCGCAGGTGGGCGTCGTACAGCGTCTCCAGCGTGGTCAGCCGCAGTTCCTCCAGCCGCTCCGCCTCCCTCGTGCACAGGGGCCCCTGCCCGCTGCCCTCCAGCGCCGGGCCGCGCCACAGGGTGAGCGCGTCGCTCAGCAGGTCCGCCGCCCGTACGGGATCGGCGGCGAGCGTTCCCCGGCCCTTCGAGGAGAGGTCGTGGAAGTGGTGGGCGTCCGTCCGCGTCGCGGGCCGTCCCAGCGTGTAGCCCGTCGCGTGCGTGGAGATCGGGTCATGGCCCGCGGCGTCGTGGAGCAGCCGGCGCAGGCGGGCCACATGGGCGTGCAGGGCGTTGGCCGCGCCCGCCGGCGGGCGGTCGCCCCACAGTTCGTGGATGAGCCGTTCGGCGGGCAGCACCTGGCCCGCCCGGACCACCAGTGCGCCGAGCAGCGCCCGCTGTTTGGCGCCGGAGGGCGCGACATACCTCCCCGTGCGGCGGTCGAGCACCTCCACCGGCCCCAGGACGCGGAAGTCCATTTCGGTGTCGTCGTCCACGGCTGCGCTGCCCCCTCCCGGCGGAAATGAAATATGTGCCGGTTTTAATGCCCTGAGCGGAATCTACCAGCTTGTATTTCGCCTGCAACCGTCCGGAGCGGAGGGCTGCTCGACACCTGCTCAAGAATTCCGGGACGGTGCACTGGACACCGCTACCGTGCCGGAGTCGAAGGCTGAAAATCGATGGGAACTCGACGAAATACGGAGGACACCGTGAAGATTCAGGTTCTGGGTCCGTTGAGTGCCGAGGTCAACGGGGGCTCGATTGTTCCGACGGCTGGCAAGCCGCGCCAGATCCTGGCGCTGCTCGCGCTCTATCCGGGGCGGGTGATGCCCGTGCAGACCCTCATGGAGGAGATCTGGGGCACCGACCTCCCGCAGAGCGCGCTCACGACGCTGCAGACGTACATCCTGCAGCTGCGCAGGAGACTCGGCACGGCCATGGGGCCGGGCGTCCCGGGCAGCGCCAAGGACGTGCTCGCGACCCGGCACGGCGGCTACCTGCTGCAGATACCGCCGGACGCGGTGGACGTCCACGCGTACGAAAGCCTCGTGGTGGGCGGACAGCACGCGTACGAGGACGGGGACGACGAGCGCGCGGCCGACCTGCTGCGCAAGGCGCTCGGACTGTGGAACGGCCCGGCGCTGGTCGACGTACGTGTGGGACCGATCCTGGAGATCGAGGTCATGCGGCTGGAGGAGAGCCGGCTCGTGACGGTCGAGCGGCGCATCGACGCGGACCTGCGGCTCGGCCGGCACGTCGAGGTCATCGCCGAGCTGACCGAGCTGATCGCCCGGCACCCGCAGCACGAGGGCCTGCACTCGCAGGCCATGGTCGCGCTGTACCGGTCCGGCCGCCAGGCCACCGCCCTGGACGTCTACCGCAGGCTGCGCAACCGCCTCATAGACGACCTCGGGGTGGAGCCGTCCCCGCAGCTCCAGCGCCTGCACCAGGCGATGCTGACGGTGGATCCGGCGCTGGACGTGGTGGCGGGGGCGCGCCGCGGATCCACTTTCGACCTCTACGCCGCCTAGAGCGGTCCATCCGGTCGCATCCGGTCCCATCCGGTCCCTCTCAGTCCCTCCAGTCCCTCCCAGTGCCTTCCACGGCGGTCTGCACACCGATTCGAGCCGGTCTCAAGCGCGGTCGGTGAGTGTCGAGGCCTACGTAGTGCGGTTCCTGGGAGGTGGCGATGGGCGACAGACAGGCCGTACGGCTGCACTGCTTCGCACATGCGGGTGCCGGAGTGTCCTCGTTCTACCGGTGGGACAAGCTCGCCGGGAGCGGGGTGTCGACCACGCCCTGGCTGCTGCCCGGGCGTGACGAGCGGCGCCGCGAGATCCGGCTGACCGGCCGCGACGAGCTCCTGGCCGACCTCAAGCCCCTGTTCGAGCAGATCGCCGACGGGGCCGGCGCCCCCTACGTCCTCTACGGGCACAGCCTCGGCGCGTCGGTCGCCCTCACGGTCGCCCACGCCGCGATGGAGTACGGGCTGCCGATGCCCGCGCTGCTCGCCGTCGGGGCCAGCCCGCCGCCGGACCTGCCGGCCGCCCTCGCGAACTCCGCCGAGCTGCCGGACGAGGAACTGCTGCGCGTCCTGGACCGGTTCGACGCGCTGCCGCCCGGCGTGCGGCCCGGAGACGTGTGGTTCCGGTCCGTCTTCCCCGTGCTCCGCGCCGACCTCCGGCTCGCCCGCAACCTGCGGGCCGCCGCCGTCGCGCCGACCGCGCCCGGCCCCGTGCCCGTACCGCTGCTCGCGGTCACCGGCACCGAGGACCCCCTCGTCGGCGCCGAGGCCGCCGCGGGCTGGCAGCGCTGGACCACCGGCCGGCTGGTGCGGCGGACCGTGCCCGGCGGCCACTTCTTCGTCCGGGGCGGCGAGCTGCCCCGGATGCTCGGCCGGGCCGCCCGCATCGTGCTGCGCGGACACCGGACGGGCCACCGCGAACCGACAGGACAGGGGGAAGGGCGATGAGACGAGTCGTCATCACGGGCATCGGGGTCGTGGCCCCGGGCCGCCCGGGCACCAAGGAATTCTGGTCGCTGCTGACCGACGGCCGTACGGCCACCCGCGCCATCACCCTCTTCGACGCCTCCGGATTCCGCTCCCGGATCGCCGCCGAGGCCGATTTCGACCCCCAGGAGTCCGGGCTCAGCGCGGAACAGTCGGGCCGCCTGGACCGCGCCGCCCAGTTCGCCGTCGTCAGCGCCCGCGAGGCCCTCGCGGACAGCGGCCTGGCCGGCTCGTACGACGCCGCGCGCACCGGGGTCACCCTCGGCAGCGCGCTCGGCTGCACCACCGGCCTCGACGCCGAGTACGGGGTCGTCAGCGAGCAGGGCACCCGTACGCTCGTCGACCACACCAAGGCCGTGCCCCACCTGTACGACTACTTCGTCCCCAGCTCGATGGCGGCCGAGGTGGCCCGTACCGTCGGCGCCCAGGGGCCCGTGGCCCTGGTGTCCACCGGCTGCACCTCCGGCCTCGACGCGATCGGGCACGCCGTCGACCTCGTCCGCGAGGGCAGCGCCGACGTGATGGTCACCGGCGCGGCCGAGGCGCCCATCACGCCGATCACCGCCGCCTGCTTCGACGCGATCCGCGCCACCTCCACCCGCAACGACGAGCCGGAGACCGCCTCGCGGCCCTTCGACCGCACCCGCAACGGGTTCGTCCTGGGGGAGGGCTCGGCCGTCCTCGTCATCGAGGAGTACGAGCACGCCCGAGCCCGCGGCGCGCACATGTACGCCGAGATCTCGGGTTTCGCCTCGCGCAGCAACGCCTACCACATGACCGGACTGCGGCCCGACGGGATCGAGATGGCCGCCGCCATCACGGCCGCGCTCGCCGAGGCGCGGCTGGTGCCCGGGGACATCGACTACATCAACGCGCACGGCTCCGGCACGAAGCAGAACGACAAGCACGAGACCGAGGCGTTCAAGCGGAGCCTGGGACAGCGGGCGTACGAGGTCCCCGTCAGCTCCATCAAGTCGATGATCGGGCACTCCCTCGGCGCGATCGGGGCCCTCGAAGTGGCCGCCTGCGCCCTCGCCATCGAGCACGACACCGTCCCGCCGACGGCGAACCTGCACGAGCCCGATCCGGCCTGCGACCTCGACTACACCCCGCTGACCGCCCGCCGGCAGCGCACCGACGCCGTCCTGACCGTCGGCAGCGGCTTCGGCGGGTTCCAGAGCGCGATGATCCTGACCAGCCCGAACCCGAAGGCGGACCGATGACCACCGTTCTCGCCGCCCCGATCGCCCCCGCCGCCACACCCGCCTCCCGTACGGCCGCCCCCGTCGTCACCGGCATCGGGGTCGCCGCGCCCAACGGGCTCGGCACCGAGGCCTGGTGGTCCGCCGTCCTGCGCGGCCGCTCCGGCATCCGGCCGGTCAGCCGGTTCGACGCGAGCGGCTACCCGGCCAAGCTGGCCGGCGAGGTGCCCGGATTCGTCGACGCCGAGCACGTCTCCAGCCGGCTGATGCCGCAGACCGACCGCGTCACCCGGCTTTCGCTCGCCGCCGCGAAGGAGGCGCTCGACGACGCCGGGGCCGACCCCGCGCAGCTGCCCGAGCACGCCGCGGGCGTGGTCACCGCCAACTCCTTCGGCGGGTTCGAGTTCGGCCAGCAGGAGCTCCAGGCACTGTGGAGCAAGGGCGGCCAGCACGTCTCCGCGTACCAGTCATTCGCCTGGTTCTACGCCGTCAACAGCGGCCAGATCTCCATCCGGCACGGCCTGCGCGGCGCCTCCGGAGTGATCGTCTCCGAGCAGGCCGGCGGCCTCGACGCGATGGCCCACGCCCGCCGCCAGATCCGCAAGGGCGCCGAGCTCGTCGTCACCGGCGGCATCGACTCCGCCCTGTGCTCCTGGGGCTGGGCCGCCTACCTGGCCGGCGGCGGGCTCACCCACCGCGAGGACCCGGCCCGCGCCTACCTGCCGTTCGCCGAGGACGCGAGCGGCTATGTGGCGGGGGAGGGCGGCGCGCTCCTCGTCCTGGAGGGCGCCGAGGAGGCACGCCGGCGCGGCGCCCGCGCGTACGGCGCCATCGCCGGGCACGCCGCCACGTTCGACGCCGACGGGACCTCCCGGCTCGGCGCGGCCGCGGAACTCGCCCTCGCCGACGCGGGCGTCCACCCCGACGAGGTCGACGTCGTCTTCGCCGACGCGGCGGGCGAGCGCGGCGCCGACCGCGCCGAAGCGGAGGCGATCACTGCACTGTTCGGCCCGTACGGGGTGCCCGTCACCGCGCCCAAGTCGATGACCGGGCGGCTCGCCGCCGGAGGCGCGGCCCTCGACGTGGCCGCCGCCCTGCTCACCCTGCGCGACCAGCTGATCCCGCCGACCACCGGGACCGAACTCCCGGCCGACGAGTACCTGCTGGACCTGGTCACCGGCGCGCCCAGCCCGGCCCTCGGGCTGCCGCTGCGGACCGCGCTCGTACTGGCCCGCGGGCGCGGCGGCTTCAACTCCGCCGTCGTCGTACGCGCCCCGGACGCCTGAGCCCTGACCCGTATCCCCACGAAAAAAGAAGCCCCCCACCAGAACAGAGGGAGACCATGGACCGGCTGGAACTCGACGACCTGAAGCGCATCCTGCGCGAGTGCGCGGGCGAGGAGGAGGGCGTCGACCTCGACGGCGACGTCCTGGACCTGAACTGGTTCGAGCTGGGCTACGACTCGCTCGCCATCCTCCAGACCACCGGCTACATCGAGCGCGAGTACGACGTGCTCCTCGACGAGGAGGCCCTCGACGACGCGGACACCCCGCGCCGCTACCTCGCCATGGTCAACGAGGTGCTGTCCGCACGGGCTGCGGTCTGATTCCGTGATCCAAGAGACCCTCATCACCACTGACACCGCCGCCACCGTCGACACCGACGTCTGCGTCATCGGCGCCGGTCCCGCCGGGCTGGCGCTGACGCTCATGCTGCTGCGCTCCGGAGTCCGCGTGACCCTGGTCGAACGCTCCACCGCGTTCCGCCGCGAGTTCCACGGCGAGATCCTCCAGCCGGGCGGCCAGCGGATCCTCGACGAGCTCGGCGTCCTGGCCGGGGCGGTGGCCCGCGGCGCGGCCCGCCTGCGCGGGTTCCAGGTGCTGGAGCGGGAGCGGGTGCTGCTCGACATCGACTACGGGCGGCTGCCCGCCCCGTACGACCACCTGCTGGCCCTCCCCCAGCCGCACCTGCTGGAGGAACTCCTCGCCGCCTGCGAGCGGCTGCCCGGCTTCACCCTGCTCGAAGGGCACCGGATCGCCGCGCTCCGCCAGAAGCGCCCGGACAGCCCCTGCACGGGCGCGGTGGTCAACGGACCCGACCGGGTGCCCGTCACCGTCCGCGCCCAGGTGGTCGTCGGCGCCGACGGCCGGTTCTCCAAGACCCGCGCGCTCGCCGGCATCGACGCCGGGCGCCGGGAGTCCTTCGCCCACGACGTGGTGTGGTTCTCGCTGCACGCGCCCGGCCGGGCGACCGGGCAGGTACGGGTGCACCGCGCTGCGGGCAGCGCCGTACTCGTCCACGACACCCACCCCGACCGGCTGCGGATCGGCTGGACCCTGCCGCACGGCGGCTGGCGCGGCGCCGTCCGGCGCGGCATCGAGGACATCCGGTGGGAACTGGCCGAGGCACTGCCGCAGTACGCCGACCTCGTGCACGAGCAGATCACCTCCATGGCCGATCTGACCCTGCTCGACGTGTTCGCCTCGCACGCCGGGGAATGGGTGCGCGACGGGCTCGTGCTGCTCGGCGACAGCGCCCACACCCACGGGCCGATCGGCGCCCAGGGCATCAACCTGGCCCTCCAGGACGCCGCCGCGCTGCACCCCGTACTCGTCTCCGCGCTCTCCGACGGGGAGCCGACGGCGCCGCGCCTCGCGCCCTACCGGGACCGGCGCGCCCCGGCGGCGGCCGCCGTGCACCGCATGCAGGTCATGCAGGCCCGCTCGCTGTTCGGCGGGGGCGGGCCGGCCGCCGCGTTCCTGCGGGCGCGGGCGGCGGCGGTCGTCACCCGCACCCCGATCGGTGCGAAGATCACCCGGAAGGTCGCGCACGGCCACGACCCGGCGGGGGTCCGCACCGACCTGTTCCCGGTGCTGCACGTCAACCGGTCCCTGTAGTAGGCCGTTCCCGCCGCCGGTCACCGGTCACCGGTCACCGGTCAAGGCAGGTCGTCGCGCGTCACCAGGCGGTGGGCGACCTGCCAGCCGCCCGGCGCGGGGACCAGTACGTCCTCCATCACGCACACCCGGTGCACCTTCGACTCACCGTCCCGCGGGGTCAGGTACACCAGCGCGTAGCTGCGCGTGTGCACCGTGCCGTCGGGCTGCGGCCGCGCGTCCAGCATGCCCAGCCAGTGCCGCAGCTGCTCGCCGCTGCCGGCCTGGACCTCCGCGTTGCGCCGGACGTTCGCGGCGAGGGCCGCGCGCCCGACCACCGGCGCGGGCAGCGTCGGCACGTCGAAGACCGCGTCCTCGGTGAAGGTCTCCGCCCACGGCTCGGCCTCGAAGGAGTCGAAGAGCTGCATCTGGCGGGAGTAGAACTGCTGGACCTCCGCGTACAGCAGGCCGAACTCCCTCACTGCTGTCGTCGTCGCTGTCATCGGTGGACTCCGTTCGATCGGTTCCCGACAGCATCTGCGCCGCAGATCGAGCGCTCTTCGAAGACTCCTCAAGCGCCGCTGCCCAGGCTGGGCCGACAGGGTCCAAGGGCCGACAGGGTCTAGGGGTTCCGCCGCAGCCGCGGGCGCCCCTTCGGGAGCCAGGAGGAGAGCACCATGGCGAGATTCGTGTACCCGCAACTCCCGCTGGACGGCCTGCTGCGCCGGGCGGCGGTCCGCGACCCCGCCGGCCGGGCGATCCGGACCGCGACCGGCGCCGGCTTCACGACGACGGTGACCTTCGCCGAACTGGACGGCCGGGCCGACCGCTTCGCCTCCTACCTGGAGCACACCCTCGGCCGCCGCGGGGCGCGGGTCGGCGTCGCCAACTTCCTCGACCCGGTCTTCGCCGCCGCCTACTACGGGACCGTGCGCAGCGGGAACACCGTCGTGCTGGTCAACCCGCTGATCAAGGAGGCGGGCCTGGTCCACGTCCTGCGGACGGCCGAGGTCGAGGTGGCGTTCGTACCGGCCGCCACCGCCGAACTGCTGGTCAAGGTGGGCGACCGGCTTCCGCACCTGCGGTCCGTCGTCGTGACCGACGCGCCCGACGGCGTGGTCCCCGGTGACGCCGTGCCGCTGGCCGCCGCGCTGGCCGCCGCGCCGGAGCGGGCGGTGCTGCCCGGGGCCGTCGACCTGGACGCCGAGGTCTGCATCCAGTTCACCACCGGCACCACGGGCCGCCCCAAGGGCGTCCGGCTCACCCACCGCAACCTGGTGGCGAACGCGGCCCAGACCGCCACCGCGCACGACCTCGGCAGCGACTCGGTCACCCTCAACCACCTGCCGCTTTACCACACCATGCACCTCAACTCGGGTGTGTACGCGGGCGCCTGCCAGGTGCTGTGCACCGACCCCGACCCGGTCGCCTCGCTCGCCGCCTCCGCCCGCGCCGAGGCCACCCACTACTACGGGCTGCCCGCGCGCCTGCACCGGCTGGCCCAGGACGAGCGGCTCACCCACGACTTCCCGGCCGGGCGGCGCCTGACCGCCGTGCTCTCCGGCGGCACCGCCCTGTCCCCGACCGCCGCCCGGACCCTGCGCGCCCGCCTCGGCGTCCCCGTCATCCAGGGCTACGGGCTGGCGGAACTCTCCCCGCTCTCCCACTGCCAGGACCCGCGCCGCCCCAAGAGCGGCTCGGTGGGACCCGCCGTACCGGGCACCGAATGCCGCATCGTCGCCGTGGACACGAGTACCCCGCTCGACGTCTACGCCACCGGCGAGGTCCAGGTCCGCGGGCCTCAGGTGATGGCCGGCTACCTCGACGACACCGCGCCCTCGCCGATCGACGCGGACGGCTGGTTCTCCACCGGGGACGTCGGGTACCTGGGCGAGGACGGCGTGCTGTTCCTGGTGGACCGGCTCGACGACGTCTTCAAGTACGACAACGAACTCGTCTCGCCCAGCGGCGTCGAAGACGTCATCGGGGCCGATCCGCGCGTCGCCGAGTGCATCGTGGCGGGCTGGCCCGACCCGGTGCACGGCGCGCTCGTGTGGACGGGCATCGTGCTGCGCGACCCCACCGCCCCCGGTCTGCTCGACGTCCTCGATTCCATCGTGGAGCGCGCCAACGCCCGCCTGAACGACTTCGAGCAGATCCGCCGCGTCGAGGTGCTCGACGCCGTGCCGCGGGGCCCCGTCGGCAAGCCCGAGCGGCGCGCGCTGCGGCTGAGCCTGCGCGGCCGGGCCGCCGCGGAGGCCGCGGCCGTGTGACCTCCCGCGGCCCCTGATGCCCGCGCCCGTCCTTCCGTACGTACGAACAGCAGAGGAGCAACCACGTGGCGAGCAGTGCCGGCACACCGTCCGGAGCCGGGTCCGCCCGGGTACTCGTGGTGGGGGCGGGCCCCGTGGGCCTGACCGCCGCCCATGAACTGGCCCGGCGGGGGCTGCGCGTACGCCTGGTCGACGGAGCCCCCGGACCGGCCCGCGAGAGCCGCGCCGTGGCCGTCCACCCGCGCACCCTGGAGACCTTCGACCAGATGGGGGTCGTGGACGGGGTCCTCGCCCGGGGCCGCAAGAACCGGGCCTTCACGATGTACGCGCGCGGCAGCCGGCTGGTCCGCCTCGACGCGGACTACGAGACGATGCCCACCCGCTTCCCGTACAGCCTCATCATCGGGCAGGCCGAGACGGAGGCCGTGCTGCGCGAGGCCCTCGCCCGGCTCGGCGTCGGCGTCGAATGGGGGGTGCGGCTGGGCTCGTTCGAGCAGGACGGGGAGGGCGTACGGGCCCGCCTGGAGCACCCCGACGGCAGCGCCGAGCAGTACGAGGTGCCCTGGCTGGTGGGCTGCGACGGCGGCCACAGCACCGTGCGCAAGCAACTGGGGCTGCCGCTGCTCGGCGAGTCCAGCGAGACCTGGGCACTGGCCGACGTGCCCGTCTCCACCGACCTGCCGCCCGACACCATCTACTGGGTCCACACCGGCAGCCAGGCCCTGATGATGGTCCCGTACCAGAGGGAGGGGTACTGGCGGCTGCTCGACACCGCCCCCGGAGCACGGCCGGGGGACGCGGCGCGGCGCTTCTCGGAGAAGCTCAGCGCCGGGCTCGGCCGCCCGGTGCGGGTCGGCGAGCCCGAGTGGACCTCCGTCTTCACGTTCCAGCAGCGGATGGTGCCGCGCATGCACGACGGCCGCTGCTTCGTGGCGGGCGACGCCGCGCACGTGCACAGCCCCGCCTCGGGGCAGGGCATGAACACCGGCATCCAGGAGGCGTACAACCTGGCCTGGAAGCTGGCGATGGCCGCCCGCGGGCAGGCGGGGCGGGAGCTGCTGGCCACGTACGGGCAGGAGCGGGTGCCGATCGGCAAGGCGCTGATCGGATCGACCCGGAAGGCCACCTTCCTGGTCCAGTTCAAGAACGCCCTGGCCGGGGTGGCGCTGCCCGTCGTCTTCACCTTCGTACGCACCCTCGGGCCGCTGCGCCGGGCCATCCAGCGCAAGGTCCTCGGCGGCATGTCCGGGCTGCGGCTGTCGTACGAGGACAGCCCCCTGAGCACCGCCGACCCGCTGATGGGGCTGCCCGTCGGCTCCCGGGCCGCCGCGGCGGCCGAGCGGCGCGGGGATCCGGGCTCGGAGGCGCTGCGGGCCGAACTGCGGGACGTCCGCTGGTCCCTGGTGTGGGAGGCGGGCGGTCCGGGCGAGGTCGGGCGGGGCGCGGCGGCCGCGGCCGCCCGCGCGTACGGCGACTGGCTGTCGGTACGGACGGTGGGGGAGGGGGCGTCCGGTGTGGCCGGGGCGTCCGGTGTGGCCGGCGTGCCCGACGGCCCCGGGCCGCTGGCCGATCCCGACGGGGTGCTGCGGCGCGCGCTGGGACTGCGGCCCGGCGGCTGGCTGCTGATCCGGCCCGACGGCTACGTGGCCGCGGGCGGCGCCGCCCTGACCCGGCGCGCCCTCTCCCGGGCGCTGGCACCGCTGGGGCCGCTGGCACCGCTGGGGCCGCCGGCCGCCCTGCCGTCCGCCGAGCCCGAACCGGGCCTCGATCCCGCTTCCACCGCATCTCCAGAGCTCCGCGACACGGTCGGAGTTCCACCACGGGTACTGGAGGCGCACCGATGACGACAACGTCCACGACGACAACACGGTCAGCGCCGTCGGCGGCACCGGAGAAGCCGGTCGCCCTCGTCACCGGCGGTACGAGCGGCATCGGCCTGGCGGTCGTACGGGACCTGGCCGCACGCGGGCACCGGGTGTTCCTGTGCGCCCGGACCCCGGAGAACGTCGAGCGGACCGTCGAGGAGCTGCGCGCGGAGGGCCTGGACGTCGCCGGCGCCGCCGCCGACGTCCGCTCCCGCGAGGAGGTCGCGGCGCTGGTCGCCGCCGCCGTCGCGGAGTGGGGCGGCCCGGTCTCCGTCCTGGTCAACAACGCCGGGCGCAGCGGCGGCGGTCCGACCGCCGACATCACCGACGAGCTCTGGTACGACGTCATCGACACCAACCTGAACAGCGTCTTCCTGCTGACCCGGGAGGTCCTGGGGCGCGGCGGCCTAGGCGGGGCGCCGTGGGGCCGGATCATCAACATCGCCTCCACGGCGGGCAAGCAGGGCGTCCTGCTGGGCGCCCCCTACTCGGCGTCCAAGCACGCCGTCGTCGGCTTCACCAAGGCCCTCGGCAAGGAGCTGGCCCCGGCCGGGATCACGGTCAACGCGGTGTGCCCCGGCTACGTCGAGACGCCGATGGCGCAGCGCGTCCGGGCCGGCTACGCGGCGGCCTGGGACACCACGACCGAGGACGTGCAGGAGCAGTTCGAGGCGAAGATCCCGCTGGGGCGCTACGCGACCCCGGAGGAGGTGGCGGCCATGGTCGGCTACCTGACCACGGACCTCGCCGCGTCCGTCACCGCGCAGGCGCTGAACGTCTGCGGCGGGCTGGGCAACTTCTGATGGCGGCCGAGCGGGTGCACCGTACCGTGCACGAGACCGAGGTGGCCGCCCCCGCGGGCGTGGTCTACGGACTGATCGCGGACCCCGTGCAGTGGCCGCTGTACTTCCCGCCCAACGTGTACGTGGAGCGGCTGGAGTTCGACGGGGTCCACGAGCGGCTGCGGATGTGGGCGACGGCGAACGGCCGGGTCAAGTCCTGGACCTCGCGCCGGATGCTCGACGCGGCCGCGCGGCGCATCGAGTTCCGCCAGGAGGTCCCCGCGGCCCCGCTGTCGGCGATGAGCGGTACCTGGATCGTGGAGCCGCTGGGCGCCGAGCGCTCGCGGCTGGTCCTGCTGCACGACTTCTCGGTCGTGGGCGACCGGGCCGAGGACGTCGAGTGGGTCGAGCGCGCCACCGACACCAACAGCCGGGCGGAGCTGGGGAACCTGGCGCGGCTGGGTGAGCGCTGGGGCAGTCTCGACGACCTCGTGATGTCCTTCGAGGACACCGTCCGCGTGGACGCCCCGCCGGAGCTGGTCTACGCGTTCCTGGAGCGGGCCGAGCAGTGGCCGCAGCTGCTGCCGCACGTATCGCGGCTGGAGCTCACCGAGCCCGCGGAGCTGCCCGGCGTGCAGGTGATGGCCATGGACACGGTGACCGCGGACGGGTCCGCGCACACGACGGAGTCGGTGCGGGTGTGCTTCCCGGCGGCCGGCCGCATCGTCTACAAGCAGACCCGCACCCCTGCCCTGATGTCCGCCCACACCGGCGTGTGGACGGTCACGGGCGGCGCGTACGGCTCGACGGTCACCTCGCGGCACGGGGTGGTGCTCCGGGAGGAGGCGATCGCCGGGGTGCTGGGCGCGTCGGCCGATCTCGCGGCGGCCCGCCGGTACGTGCGCGAGGCGCTCGGCCGCAACAGCACGGCCACGATGACGTACGCGAAGCAGTATGCGGAGGCGGCGCTCGCGCGCTGAGGCCGAGCGTGCTTCCGGCTCGGGCTCCAGGTCGTCTCGACCGGAGCTCCGGCCGGTACGGACAGACTCTGGATCACTTGTGACGGAAAGGTGTGGCGATGTCGGTCCAGCAGGTGCACCGCACGTCCTATTCGGTGGACGTCAACGCGCCCGCGGGCGTGGTCTACGGGCTGATCGCGGACACGACCCAGTGGCCGCTGTACTTCCCGTCGAGCATCCACGTCGAGCGGCTCGACTTCGACGGCTCCCGGGACCGGTTCCACATGTGGGTGACCGCGAACGGGACCGTCAGGTCCTGGCTCTCGCGCCGGACGCTGGACGCGACCCGGCTGCGCATCGACTTCCGCCAGGAGGTCCCCGCCGCCCCCGTCGTCTCGATGGGCGGCAGCTGGATCGTGGAGCCGCGGGGCACCGGGCGCTCGCGGCTGGTCCTGCTGCACGACTTCGCGGTCGCCGGTGACCGGTCCGCCGACGTGGACTGGACCAAGGAGGCCACCGACACCAACAGCCGGGCCCAGCTGGCCACGCTGAAGGAGGCCGCGGAGGGCTGGACCCGGCTCGACGGCCTGCTGCTGTCCTTCGAGGACTCCGTACGGATCAAGGGATCGGCCGATCTGGCCTACCAGTTCCTGTACGAGGCCGCCGACTGGCCGGACCGCGTCCCGCACGTCTCGCGCGTCGCCGTGACGGAGGAGGCGCCCGGCGTGCAGCTGCTGAGCATGGACACGGTGACCGCGGACGGGTCCGCGCACACGACGGAGTCGGTGCGGGTGTGCTTCCCGGCGGCCGGCCGAATCGTCTACAAGCAGACCGCGACCCCGGCCCTGATGGCGGCGCACACCGGCGAGTGGTCGCTGATCCCGGACGAGAGCGGGGTCACCGCCGTCGCGCAGCACAGCGTGCTGCTGCGCGAGGAGGCGGTCGAGCGGGTCCTGGGCCCGGGCGCGGACCTGGCCGCGGCCCGGACGTACGTGCGCGAGGCGCTGGGGCGCAACAGCCTCGCGACGCTGGGGCTGGCGAAGCAGCACGCGGAGACGGCGATCCGCATGCTGTGAGGCGCCGGAGCCGTGAAGCCGGCTCCATCGGCACTCCATCGGCATGTCAGGAGCGCGTCAGCGAAACGTGGGAACCCCGCGCATACTCGACCCCTTTGAAGTGCGAGGCCGAGACGAGGGGGAGAGGATGAGCGTCGGTTCCGAGCAGGCCGGGCCGCCCGCACACCCCGGACCCGCACGTTCCGGGGCCGGACTGCCCGCGTCAGCCCGGCAGCGCGAGGTGCTGCTCGACGCGATGGCCGCCCGGCCGGGATCCGGATCACACGTCGAGCAGCTGCACTGGCGCTGGTACGGGCAGCTGGACACCCGGCGGTTCCTGGCGGCCTGGCAGTCCGTGTACGACCGGGAGGCCGTGCTGCGGGCCGCGTTCGCGCCGTACGGGACCCGGGGCGGGCCCCGGGTCGTCGTGCACCGGCGGGTCGTCCCGCAGCTGGTGCGCCATCCGTACGGATCCGCCGACTGGCAGACCCTGCTCGCGGGGGAGCGGCGGCGCGGCTTCGACCCCACCCGGCCCGGACTGCTGCGGATCGCGCTGCTCGACGAGCGGGCCGGGCCGGGGGCCGCGTCGGGGCCGGGGCCGACGCGCGTGATCCTGACGTACCACCACGCCGTGCTCGACGGGCGCAGCGTACGGCTGCTGATGCGCGCGTTCGCCCGTGCCTACCTCGCGGACGGGAGCGGGACGGGCGGCGAGCGGCGCCCCGACGTCCGAGACCACCTGCGCTGGCTGGCGGGCCAGGACCGAGGCCCGGCCCGCGCGTTCTGGTCGGCGGCCGCGCCGCCGGCGGGCGCGGCCACGCTGCCGCCGGGGGGCGGCGGCGCGGCCGGCCCGGTCCGCGCCACGGTACGGCTGGCCCCGTACGAGGCCTCGCTCCTGCGGGACTGGGCGGCCGGGCAGGGCGTCACCGAGAGCACGGCCCTCCAGGCGGCATGGGCCCTCCAGTTGCGCCGGTCCGTGCCCGACGGCGGCCCGGTCCCGGTGGCGTTCGCGACGGCGGTGTCCGGCCGCGGCATCCCCCTCGACGGGGCGTCCCGCCTGCCCGGCCCGCTGCGCACTCCGCTGCCGATGTCCGTGGAGGTCGACCCCGAGGGGCTGTTCGGCAGGCTGCTGTCCGATCTCGCCGACCGGGCGTTGGACCTCTCGGGGTACGAATGGGTCTCGATGGGCCAGGTGCGGGCATGGAGCGGCCGGCCTCCGGCCGAGCCGCTCGCCCGGACGGTCCTGTCCTTCGACCCGCCGCCGCCGACGGACGCGGACCCCCTGGACGAGGACCTGGCGGCCCAGGGCATACGCCTCACGGGACCGGAGACGGTCGGCACACCCGGCGGCCACGCACTGTCGCTCACCGCGCACCACGACCGCGAGGGCGGCCTGGTGCTGACCGGTGTGCAGGACCGGACCCGGCTCGCGGACGCGCGCGAAGCCGTCCACCACACCGCACGCCTCCTGCGCGGGTTCCCCACCACCGACCGCCGGTCCACGACGGTGGCGCAGACCCTGCGCCTCCTGGGCCCCTGGCCGGCACCGACCGCCGCTCCCGCAGCCGGGCTCCGGCATCCGGCGCCCGGTGCCGCGGCGCGCGCAGGGCTCGTCGTCCTGCGGCAGGGAGTCCGGCCCGGGGCCGGGACCGTCGTGTTCGTCCCGTCCCCGGGTGCGCCCGCCGGCCGCTTCGCCGCGCTGGCCCGGACGCATCCGGGGACCGGGCAACTGGCCGCGCTCGACGCCCCGGTCGACGCCGCGGGCTGCGTGGCGGCGCTGCGGCCGGTCCTGGCGGCGGGTGAGCCGCTGGTGCTGGGCTGCCATCCGGCCGGGGCCCCGCTGGCCCACGAGATCGCCCGCCGCATGGCGGCCTTCGGCTGGCCCGCACCCGCGGTCGCCGTGGCCCGGGACCCCGAGGCCCTCTCCCGCACCCTGACGACGTCCGCGCCCCGCTGAACCGCGGTCGGCTTATTGGTTTGCCGCCGGTCGGAGCGGTCGGATAGGAAGCTCGCATGCTCAGTGGCAGTAAGGTCGGGCTCAGGGCCCGGCACGAGGAAGACATCCCGGTCCTGCGGACCGAGCTCTACGACGACGTGGTCAACGGCTCGCGGGCCGAGGGACGGCCGTGGCGGCCGATCACGCCCGGCTCGAAGGACTCGCGGCTCGTCGTGGACGACAACGAGCAGGGGCATGTCCCGTTCTCCGTGGTCGAGCTGGACGGCGGCACCCTGGTCGGCACCGCGAACCTGTGGGGCATCGACAACCACAACCGGTCCGCGCACATCGGGTTGGGCCTGCTGCCGGCCGCCCGCGGCAAGGGCTACGGCACCGACGTGGTCGCCGTGCTCTGCCACTACGGCTTCGTCGTGCGCGGCCTGCAGCGGCTGCAGATCGAGACGCTGTCGGACAACGACGCGATGCTCCGCTCCGCCGAGCGAAACGGCTTCGTCCGCGAGGGCGTGCTGCGTTCCTCGGCCTGGGTGCTCGGCGAGTTCATGGACGAGGTGTTGCTCGGGCTCCTCGTCCAGGACTGGAAGCCCGCCCAACGAGCCTAGGGCGGTCAGGCGACGGCGTGGAGGAGGCCCGCGTCGCGCATTTCCTCCACCCAGATGTCCAGGTCGGCGCGGGCGTTCTCGGGGACCGTGTCCCAGAGGCGGGCGAGGAGGTCGGCCGCGGCCGCCGTGTCGCCGTCGTGCTGGCGCAGGGCGATCCACATCGCCGTGCCCACCGGGCCGCAGCGGTAGCTCTCCGGGCCCGCGGTTGACGCGGCCAGCAGTTCCAGGCGGCCGTCGGCGTCCACGGAGGCGACACGCACCCCCGGCATCGGTCGGATGCGCACGGGCACCTCCAGGGCCAGCGGTCGAGGAATCCTCAAGCTATTACGGAAACCGGGCAGGATCCATGGCCGCTCCCGCATTCTGGGGTTCCCCCTCCCACACCCCCTGTACGGCTGATTCCCGGAGTTAGGGGGGTGGGCGCTTGCGCCCGGGGAAGGATCCTCCGAGCGGGCTGGAGGGGTGGTCGAGCCGTCTTCCAGGGCTCTTCGAGCGGCGCCGCCGAGCGTGGCACCCGGACCCCCCCCGAAGACCTGCACACCCGAGGAGCCCCCATGGTGACCTTCGTCAACAAGCTGACCGTCCACGGTGACATCGACCGGTTCCTGGAGGTCAAGGACCGGCTGACCGCCTATATGAGCAGCCAGCCCGGCTACATCGGCCACGAGGCCCTGCGCCACCTCGGCGACCAGCGGGTCTTCCTCGAACTGGCCGTGTGGGAGGACGCCCGGGCCCACGCAGACGCCGTCCGCAGCGAGCAGTTCCAGGCCCTCGTCAAGGACCTCGGCCCGCTGGCCACCCCCGAGCCCGGTCTGTACGAGACCGTGGAGGCGGCGCCCGGTGTCCGATGACGCGGCCGCCCTCCTCGCCCGCCGGCCCCGCCGGCCGCGCCCGCCCCGGCGGTCCGCCGCCCCGCCCCTGACCGTCCTGTTCACCGGTCACGCGGGCCGCCGCCTCGCCCTCGGCCGCGAGCTGTACTGCGCCGTCCCCGCCTTCCGGACCGCGTACGACGGCGTACGCGACGCACTGGACCCCTGGCTGCGCCTGCCGCTGGCCGCCGTGGTCTTCGCCCCCGAGGGCGGGGTGGACTCGGGCCTGATCCGCCGCGCCGAGTTCGCCCAGCCGGCGCTGTTCGCCTTCCAGGTCGCCGTGTACCGGCTCTGGCAGAGCTGGGGGCTGCGCGCCGACGCCGTCGCCGGCCAGGGCGCCGGGGAACTCTCCGCCGCCCACGTGGCGGGCGTGCTCACGCTGGCCGACGCGGCCCGGCTCGTCGCCGTGCTCGGCCGCCTCGTCCCGCCCCGGCCCGCACCCGGCGCCGCGCGGGCCGCCGAGGCCGAGTTCCTGAAGGCGGCCCGCGAGAGCGCCACCGCGCCGCGGTCCGTCCACCTCGTCTGCACCGCGACCGGCCGGGCCATCGGCCCCGGGCCGGACGAACGCCCGCTGCGGCCCGAACGGCTGCTGCTCCAGACCCACCAGGTCATCCGTACCGCAGACGCCGTACGCACCCTGGAGGCGGCCGGGTTCACCCGCCCCCACCCCTGCGGGCCCGACCCCGAGGACACCCTGCCCGGCTGCGAACTGCGCGCCGCCCGGGCCGTGCTGCTGCACATCGAAGGACCCGAACGAACCGAAGGACAGGCCGCAGGCCGCCACCGGTGATCCCGGTGGCCGGTCTCCGGCTTCCTTGGGGCGCCGCTGCACGACGCCTCAAGCGGGTGTCGAGCGGATGCCCGCACGCTGAAGAGCCACAGGACCCGTACCACCGCAAGACCCGTAACAGAGGACGGACCAGCCCCGCGGACTGCGCGCAGCAGGCCGAGAGTCCCGGACGAAGGAGCTGATCTCCGCCGCCATGGCCACCATCACCGAGACCCCCACCCGTCCCGAGAGCGGAGCCGCCGGCCGCGCCGCAGGTCGCGCCGCCGAGGAGACCGAGGCGCTGCGCCGGGCCGCGCGCCTCGAAGCCCTGCTCGGCGACCCGTACGACCCCGCCAACCCGCACGGTCTCGGCGCCCTGTTCGCCGCCGACGAGCGGCGCGAGCCGCCCGCGGCCACCGAGCGGCTGCTCGTCGGGGCGGGCCTGGGCGCGGAGTTCGTCCCCGCCGAGTTCGGCGGCCGGCTCACCCGCGCCGACCTGCTCGTCAAGGTGCTGCGCCCGGTCTTCCGCCGCGATCTCGCCCTCGGCTTCGGCTCCGGCATCACCTCGCTGTTCGCGACCTCCGCCGTCTGGGCGGCCGGCAGCACGGCCCAGCGCCGGGCCACCGCCGACGTCCTGCTCGCCGGCGGGCGCGCCTCGATCGTCCACCACGAGCTCGCCCACGCGAACGCCATCCTGCGCGACGAGTTCACCGCCGCCCCGCTGGCCGGCGGGGGCTTCTCGCTCAGCGGCCGCAAGGACGTCATCATCAACGCCGCCCGGGCGCAGGCGTACGTGGTCTACGCCCGGACCGACCGCGCCCGCAGCCCGCTCAGCCACTCCGTCCTCCTGCTCGACCCGGACGAGCTCACGGCCGCCGGCGGGCTGGCCCGGCTGCCGCGCGTACCCACCGCCGGCATGCGCGGATCCCTCTTCTCCGGGCTGCAGTTCACCGACTGCGAGGTCCCCGAGAGCGCCCTCGTCGGCCGCGCCGGCGAAGGCGTCGCCCTGGCGCTGCGCACGTACCAGGTCAACCGCTGCGTCATCGCCGCGACCGCCGTCGCCGCCGCCGGCACCGTCCTGCACTCCGCCGTACGGGCCGCCACCACCGGGCGCAGCCGCCCCGTCGCCCGCCGTTTCCACAAACCCCTGGCCGGGGTCTTCGCCGACCTGCTGGCCTGCGACAGCATGGCCACCGTCGCGCTGCGCGCCCTGAGCCTGCTGCCCGACCGCACCCACGTGCTCGCGGCGGCCGTCAAGTACGTCGTCCCCGACCTGCTCCGCGAGAGCCTGGAGGAGCTGGCGGCCGTACTCGGCTCGCGCGGCTACCAGCACGGCACGCCCGAGTACGGGGCGCTGGACAAGCTCTCGCGCGACCTGCCGGTCGCCGGGCTCGGGCACGCCGGGACCGCCGCCTGCCAGGCCGTGATCGTGCCCCAGCTGCGGGCGCTGGCCGAGCGGGCCTGGTTCAAGGAGGAGGAGCCGCCTTCCGAGTTGTTCCACTCCGGCGCGAGCCTGCCGCACCTCGACTACCGCCTCCTGGGCATCGCCGACGGCGGGGACTTCCTCGCGGCGTCCCTCATCGGGTCGGCCGCCCGGCTGGCGGAGGTCCGCGGGGTCGGCGGGCAGCTCGCCGTCCTCGCCGACCTGGCCGAGGCGTTCGTCACCGAACTGCGGGCGCTGCGCGAGCAGTGCCGGGCCATTCCGCAGGGCGTCGCCGCCCTCACCGACCCCGCCTGGTGCGTGCTCAGCGACCGCTACGCCCTGGTGCTCGCGGCGGCCGCGATCCTGGGCACCTGGGAGGGCCAGGACGGCAGCGAGCCCTTCCTCGCCTCGCCCGCCTGGGCGGTGCTCGCGCTGACCCGGATCGGCGGCCGGCTCGGCATTCCGGTGCCGGAGCTGCCCGACGACTGCCTCGGGCAGGTGCTGGAGGAGCTCGTACGCCGCTACCGGGCGGGCCGCAGCTGCGACCTCGACGCCACCGAGCTGGCCCAGTGACCGGAGGGGACACGCGATGAACCGGAACAACTCACCGCTGCTGAGCGTGCCCGTGCACGCGGCGGGGCCCGACGGGCCCTGGGCGCAGGTGGCCGCGGGCATGACCGGCAACGGCAACGCCTGCGTCCACACCACCTGGGCGGAGTGGCCGGCCGAGCCGGGCTCGCCGGCCGCGCTGCGGATCCTGCTGGGCCGTGACTGGTCGCGCTACCGGGACACGGCCGACGCCACCGCCCGGCACCGCTTCGTCGCCTCCCGGCTGGCGATCCGGTACACGGCCGCCGCCGCGCTCGGCTGCGGGCCCGCCGAGCTGGACCTCTCGTACAAGCCGGGGGGCCGTCCGTACCTGCGCGGGTTCGACCAGATCGACCTGAGCCTGACGCACACCGACGATCTGATCGCGGTCGGCATCAGCCGCAACGGGCGCATCGGCGTCGACACCGAACCCGCCGACCGCAGGCTGTCCTTCGAGCTGCTGCAGGACCAGGTCTGCACTCCGGCCGAGCGCGCCGAGCTCGCGGCGCTGGGGGAGCGCGGGCGGGCGGCCGGGATCCTGCGGCTGTGGACGCTGAAGGAGGCGTACACGAAGGCGCTCGGCCAGGGCCTGCGGATGGGCTTCTCCGAGTTCGGCTTCGCCACGGCGACCAGCGGTGAGACCGGGCTGCTCACCCCCGACGGCTCACCCGCCACGCACGGCGAATGGGCCTTCGGCACCTACCCGGTGGCCGGGCGCTACCTGCTGAGCGTCGCCTGCCACGACGCCGGACTGGACACGTCCCGTGACAGCTCCGTGGCCACCATGCTCGACGAGGGCTTCGTCGGCATGGTGTCGGCGCTGCTCGATCCGGCCTGATCCGGACGGTTGGCCTGAATCGCCCTGAAAGCCGGGCAGTTCCACACGGAACTTGCCAACTTCCATGTGGAATAAGACACTCCGTGGCTGAGGGCATGTCGTTTGACCAGTTTTTACCTTAGAATTGACCCCGACTTGACTCGTCCTTTTCGGAGGCGTTTCTGCGGCATGCTCTGGGGTACGGGAGAGGGTGTATGGACGGCGCCATGACCGTGGTGATCGCGCCCGGCACACCGCTCGCACTCGACCTGCTAGGGCCCCTCGACGCCCCGCTCCTGGCCAGCGCCCTCGCCATGGCCGCACCCTGCGGGCCGACGCTGCGCCGGCACACCGCGACCCACCACACGCTCCAGCTGACCTGCCGGCCCGGTGAACGGCCCGCCGGCCGGCCCGGCCTGGCCGGCCGGCTCGCGGACCTGCTGACCGACCCGGCCGCGGCCGACGGCCGCCCGGGCTGGTGGTCGGGCGTGCTGGCCGCCCTGCCGCAGCAGCCGGCCCCCGGCCGGGAGGCGCATCCCGCCGGAGCGCCCGCCGGACTGCCCGCCTCCGCCCGCCAGCGCGAGGTGCTGCTCGACGCCATGACCGCCCCGCCAGGTCCGCAGCTCCACGTCGGACAGCTGCACCTGCGCTGGTACGGGCCGCTGGACCGGCACCGGTTCGACGCGGCCTGGCAGGCGGTCGCCGACCGCGAGGCCGTGCTGCGCGCCGCGTTCGCACCCGGCCCCGGCCGGGGCGGCAGCGGGCCCGTCGTCACCGTGCACGAGCGGGTCGAGATCGCGGTACGGCACGATCCGTACGAGCCCGACGGCGCGGCCGGAGGCTCGGCGGGCGGTTCGGCGGGCGGGGCGGCGGGCGGTTCGGCGGGCGGCTCGACCGGCGGTTCGGCGGGCGGTTCGGCCACGTGGGCCGCCGTGCTCCGCGGCGAGCGCGAGCAGGCCTTCGACCCCGGCCGGCCGGGCCCGCTGCGCATCCGCCGCGTCGACGGGGAGCCCGGCGCCCACGGCCCCGACGCCCGGATCGTCCTGACGTACCACCAGGCCCTGCTCGACGCCCCGAGCGTGCAGCAGCTGCTGCGCTCCTTCCTGCGGGCGTACGCGGCCGACGGCCGCGCGGCGGGCGGCGAGCGCCGCCCGGGACTCCCCGACCACCTGCGCTGGCTGGCCGCCCGGGACCCGGACCCGGCCCGGGAGTTCTGGGCCCGGGCCGCCCCGCCCGCCGGGGCCCGTACGCTGCCCGCGGCCCGCGCGGTCCCCGCGGGCGGGGCGGCGGACCGGCCGCCGGTTTCGGGCGGGGGCGCCGTCGGGTACGGCCGCGCCGTGGAACGGCTCAACCCCACCGAGGCGCTACGGCTGCGGGGGTGGGCGGCCTCGTGCGGGGTCGCGGAGAGCACCGCCCTGCACGCCGCCTGGGCCCTCCAGCTGCACCGGGCGGCTTCGCCCGGTCCCGGCTCAGAGCCCGTCCTCCCCGTCGCGTTCGGGGTGACCGTCTCCGGGCGCGGCATCGCCCTCGAAGGCGCCGACCGGCTGCCCGGCCCGCTCGGCAACCCGCTCCCGCTCTCCGTGGACGTGGACCCGGCGGGCCCGCTGGCCCGGCTGCTGACCGACCTGCGGGACCGGGCGCTGGGACTGGCCGCGTACGAGTGGGTCTCCGCCGGGCAGATCCGGGAGCAGACCGGCCGCTCCGGGGAGCACACCGGCCGCTCCGGGGAGCAGCCGCCGACCGAATCGCTGATCACCTTCGACCGGGTGCCCGCCCGCCTCGGGGTGGGCGCGAGCGGCGATCCGGTGGACGGGGAACTGGCCGCGGCCGACGTACGCGTGGGCCCGCCGGAGGCCGTCGAGGCGTACACCGGGCTGCCGTTCGCCCTCACCGCCCGCCACGACCGCGCGGGCGGCCTCGTCCTGACCGCCGACAGCGACCGGGCCCGGCTCGCCGACGCCGACGCGGCCCGGATCCTCGCCCAGACCGCGCTGCTGCTGCGCGAGCTCCCGGAGGCGGACCTCCACCGCGCCACCGTCGCCGACGCGCTGACGCTGCTCGACGGCCTGCCCGTGCCGGGCGCGGTGGCCGCGCCGCAGACCGCCGCGCCCCGGCTGGTCACGCTGCGCCCCGCCGCGTACCCCGGCGCCGGGACGGTGCTGCTCGTACCGCCCCCGGACGTGCCGCCGGACTGCTATGCGGCGGTGGCGCGGGCGCACCGGGGGCTACAGGCGCTGATCACCCTCGATGCCCCGGCCGACGCCACGGCCTGCCTCACGGCGCTGCGGCCGGTCCTCGCCGCGGCGCAGCCGCTGCTGCTGGGCTGCTTCTCCGGCGGCGGAGCCGTCGCGTACGAGGTGGCCGAGCGGATCGGCGCGCACGGCTGGCGGGCCCCGCTGGTGTCGATCGGCGGCACCGCCGACGGCGGCCCGGCCTCGGCCCAGGACCTCTCCCGGGCCCTGTGGGCGGCCGCCGGTCACGAGTCGTGACCGGCCTGTCGGAAGGCGGGGGTCAGCGGCAGAGGGCCGTGTCCACGAGGCGCTCGAAGCGCTTCATGGCTGCCGCGTCCGACGGCTTGGCGGTCACCGCGATGTCGACGGCGCGGCCGGTGTCGCTTACTCCGCCCCGGGTCTCGTACCCAGGGAAACTGCCGCCGTGGCCCCGGAAGACGGCGCCGCAGGACAGCGGCGTGCTCACGAGCCCCGGTCCGTAGCGCGCGCGGGGGTCGAAGGGGTACCCGGCCGGGACGGTGGTGCGCATCTGGGCGAGCTGGGCCTCCGGCAGGAGGCCGCCGCCCAGGAGTTCGGTGAAGAACCGGTCGAGGTCGGAGTTGGTGGAGACCGGCTGGCCGGCCGCCCAGCCCCAGGAGGGGTCCGTCTCCGTGATGTCGCGCAGCGGCGCGCCCGCCTCGTCCCGGTAGTAGCCCCGGGGGTGGGGTTCCCGGATGGTCGCGTCACCGGGGGCGGGGAAATAGGTGTGGCGCAGGCCGATGGGCTGGATGATGCGCCGGTCGATCTCCTCGGCGAGGGGGCGCTCGGTGACCTTCTCCACGATCAGGCCGGCCAGGACGTAATTCGTATTGCTGTACGCCCATCGCTCGCCGGGGGCGAAGACGGCCTTGTACCGGAGGGCGAAGTCGACGAGTTCGCGGGGCCCGTAGTACCGGGGCTGGAGCTCGGCCTTGGTGTGGTCGGGAAGTCCGCTGGTCTGCTGGAGGAGCTCGCGGACGGTGATGCGACTGCCGTCGATCCCCTCCCCGCGTACGAGGCCCGGCAGATAGGTGTCGACCGGGGCGTCGAGGCGGATCCTTCCCTCGCCGACCAGTTGCAGTACGACCACCGAAGTGAATGTCTTGGTGTTGCTGCCGACCCGCACCTGCCCGTCCCGGGGCACCTGCGAGCCGGTCGCCAGGTCGCCGAAGCCCGCGGTGTACGTACGGGTGCGGCCGTCGGGGCCGGTGACGCTCGCCAGCGCGGCGGGCAGGCCGTCGTCCCGCACCAGAGCGTTCAACCCCTGCTGGACGGTGTCCGGCCGGGCGGCGGCGGAAGCCGCCGGCGGGGCCGGGGCGCCGATCGCCAGGACGCCGACGGCCAGGGCGGCCGCGGCCCTCGCGGCTCTGTGCGGGCCACCCCGCTGCTGCTGCTGCCGCTGCCGACCGGACGGACGAAACGTCTGCGGTTCCTGCTCACGCGCGGGCCAACTCCTACGGAATGATGGGGAAACCAGCGGTATGTGCCGGTCCCGGCATGTCCGGATGCGGCCGACCGGGACGATCCCGCCACCCACCCGCTCCGAGGTGGGGCTAACCCCCGATGCACGTGGGTGATACACCCGTACGGGTGGCCGGTGCATGCGTCCCGGAGCGGATCTGCCAGGGTGGTGGGCCATGTGGACCTTCGGGGTCCTGTGAATGCGAGAGGGGAACGTCATGACCGAGGCCGAACTCAGGGCACTGTTCGACGAGATCGACACGGACGGCGACGGGCGGATCAACATCGTCGAACTGGCCGAGGGGTTCAAGGCCGAGGGCGCCCAGGGGCACCTCGCGGAAGAGGTCAAGAAGGCCATGGCGGCCGACGCGAACCACGACGGGGTCCTCGACTTCGAAGAGTTCCGCACCCTGCTGAAGTAGCGCCACCCCAGACAGCCCCCGTCGGTCCCGGCAAGGATGTCCGTACGGGGGCTGACGTATGTCCGGCGCGGGCGGTTACGGGCGGCGGGGGCGGAGGGAGAGGGCTATCAGGAGGGCCGCCGACGCGAAGGCGGCCCCTGTGGTGAAGCCCGCGGACATCGTGTCCGCGAAGTCGGCGTGGCCCGCGGACGCGGTCACCATCAGGGCTATGCACAGCGAACCGCCCACCGACTGCAGGGCGTTGAGCACGGAGGCCGCCGAGCCCAGTTCCTCGGGACGCAGCCCCGACGTGGCGAGCACGGTCGGCGGGATCACGCAGAACGCCATGCCCGCGCCCAGCAGGAGCAGACCGGGCAGCACACCCGTCAGGTACGCGTCGCCCGGACCGAGGTGCGAGAGCCACAGGTTCTCGGCGACCAGCGCGGTCGTGCCGATCGCCATCATCGGCTTCGGGCCGATCGCCCGTTCCACCCGTACGCCCACACCGGCCATGGCGGCCATCGTCACCGGCACCGGGAGCAGGCCGAACGCCGCCTCCAGCGGGGACCAGCCGTGGTGCTGCTGGAAGAACTGGCTCAGGAAGAAGTAGGCCCCGATCAGGCCGCCCGGCAGGACCAGCATGCTGGAGAAGGCCAGCGCCCGGTCCCGGTCCCGGAAGAGTCCGAGCCGGACGATCGGCTCGGCGGCGCGGCGCTGCGTAGCGACGAACACGGACAACAGGACGAGGCCGGCGAGCAGCGGTCCGGCGACGAGGACGTCGGTCCAGGGGTGTTCGGCCGCCTGCGACAGCCCGTACACGAGCGCGGCGGCGCCGAGCGCGGAGAGCAGCGCGCCGCGCAGGTCGAAGCGGCCGCGGATCCGCTCGGTCTCCGCGATCACCCGCGGGGCGAGCAGTACGATCGCCAGGCCCATCGGGACGTTGAGCAGCAGCACCCAGCGCCAGGAGCCCGCCGAGGTCAGCGCGCCCGCCAGCAGCAGGCCGCCGGCGGTGGTGGCCGCGCCCACCGCGGTGCAGACGGCGATGGCCCGCTTGCGGGCGGCCCCCTCGGCGAACGTGCTCAGCATCAGCACGAACCCGTTGGCCGCGGCGCACGCGGCTCCGGCGCCCTCCACGGCGCGTACGGCGATCAGCAGTTCACCGCTCGGGACCACCGCCCGGACCGCGGCGGCGGCCGTGAACAGCGCCACGCCCGCGACGAAGACCTTGCGCCGCCCCAGGATGTCGCCGGCCCGGCCGCCGAGCAGCAGCAGGCCGCCGAAGGCCAGCAGGTAGGCGCCGATCACCCAGGACGCGGCGAGCGCCGACAGCCCCAGATCGGCACGGATGCCGGGCAGCGCGATGTTCATGATGGGGTCGTCGAGCTGGATCATCGCGTTGCAGCCCGCGATGACCGCGAGCGCGAGCCCGGGGCGTGCGAGGCGCTCGGGGCGCGCGCCGACCGCGGCCGGCGTACCGGCTCCGGCGGGGCGCTCGGTTACGGACGCGGACATGCGCTGCCTCCCAGATGACGACTTGACCACTTGACCACTTGAAGATTTGTCGAGGTGAAGTCCTCACGGTTCCAAGGAGCGCTGGAGAAGTGCTGCACTTCAGACGGAGGCGGGTGCCTGTGCCCGGGTCCCCTCGCGGCGGTCGGCCGTACGGCGCGCCCAGGCCACCGACGGGCCGATGGCCGCCGTACCGGCCAGGAATACGGCGCCCATCGCCAGCCAGCCGAGCGAGTCGTCGACGGACACCAGGAAAGACACCACGGCCGGTCCCAGCGTGGCCTGGACGACCACGTGCAGGTGGAAGGCGCCCAGGTACTCGCCCCGGTTCGCGTCGGGTGCCAGGCCGAAGCCCAGTCCGAAACCGCTCGCGGACTGCCACAGTTCGGCTGCCGTGAACATCAGGACGGCCGCGATCGCCACCACACCGGTGAGCCAGGCCCCGGTCCAGCCGGCCACCGCGAGCGCGGCGCAGGCCGCCACGCTGACCAGGCCGGCCTTGCGGGCCGCGACGACGGCGCCGTCCAGCGTGTCGGCGCCCTTGGCGGCGGCGACCTGGCACAGCACCACCAGCACCGTGTTCACCGCGAGGATCAACGGCACCACGCCCCGCGGCAGATCGGTCGTGCGCACGATCCACAGCGGGATGCCCACCAGCAGCACCGCGCTGTGCAGCGCCAGCAGGCTGGACGCGCCGATGACGCTCAGGAACGGCCGGTCCCGCAGCACCTTGAAGTGCCCGCCGCCGCCCGCGTTCGGCCGGGCCCCGGACGCCGGCAGCCGCAGCACCAGAGCCGCGGCCGCCAGGAACGTCAGGCCGTTGCCGAGCGGCAGCAGCTCCAGCCAGCCCCCGCCCAGCCCGATCAGGGCGGCCGCGGCCAGGGCGCCGCCGGAGAAGCCCACGTTGAACAGGGAGCGCAGCGCCGCCCGGGCGGTGACCCGGTCGGGCTCCGGCACCAGGTCCATGATCAGCGCGCCGAAGGCGGGCCCGCAGCCGAACTCCAGGGCCCCGATGGCGATCACCACCGGGAAGAAGCTCCAGGCCGACCCGACCAGCGGGTACAGCACGTACAGACCGGCCAGCAGCATGAGCAGCACGGCCAGCATCCGCCGGGCCCCGAACCGGTCGGCGACCCGGCCCAGCAGGATGCTGGAGACGAACCCGCTGAAGCCGGCGAGGGAGAGGCCGAGGCCGACCGTGGTGATCGGCAGGCCCGCCACGACGACGAAGTACACCGCCGAGCCCGCCATGAACAGGCCGCTGCCCAGGCTGTCCACGAAGTGCAGCGCGCCCAGCGTCCGGGCCGGGCCGCGCAGGGAGGAGAAATTGCTCTGGAGGAAGGATTTCAGCACGGCAGGTCCGATCGTCGAACGCGTCAGGACTGGGGGAGGGGGGTGGGCTCGGGGAGCGGGCGTACGGGCGGCAGGCCCTCGGCCGGGGCGGGGGCCACCAGTACTCCGGTCAGCCCGGGCTCCAGCAGGTACGTACGGGCCGCGCGGGCCACGTCCGCGGCGGACAGGGCGCGCACCCGCTCCTCGTAGCCGCCCAGCCACTGCGGGGACAGGCCGCTGACCAGCGTTCCGGCGAACACCGAGGCCAGTCCGGAACGGGAGGAGCAGGCCATGGCCATCGAGCCCACCGTGAAGTTCTGCGCGCCGAGCAGTTCGGCGGGGGCGAAGGCCCCGGCCGCCAGCCGCTCCAGCTCCTCGTCGATCAGTACGAGGGCCCGCGCGGCCCCGTCGGACCGTACGTCGGCCTCCAGCGTGAACGCGGCCGAGCCGCCCAGCGGGTCGAGTACGGCGCGCGGCGCGTACGACAGGCCCTCGCGCTCGCGCAGTACGGCCGTGAGCCGGCTGCCGAAGTAGCCGCCGAGCATCAGCACGGCCACCTGGAGAGCCGGATAGTCCGGGTGGACCCGGCCCGGCACGTGGCCGCCCAGCCGGATCAGGGTCTGCGGCACGCCGGGGGAGACCAGCGTGGCCGTGCCGCCCGCCGGGCGGTCCTGCGGTGCGGCGGCCGCCCGCGGGGCGAGCCGCGGCGGGGCGGGCAGCAGGGGCCGGGCCGCGTCGAGGAGTTCGCCGGCCGGCCCGCGCCCGACGACGACCGCCCGCCGGGCCGATACCGGGGCCCCGGCCAGCAGGGCGGCGAGTGCCCCGCCCGTCACGCCGGGCAGGCGGGCGGCGGTGGCGGTGTGCCCGTACGCGTGGGTGCCGTACACCGCGGACAGGAAGCCCGCGCGCGCGACCACCGTGGGGTGACGCTCCGCCGCGGAGAGCCGGGCGGCGACCGCGGACCGGGCCCGGTCGACCCGCTCGGCGCCGAACAGGCCGCCGGGGGCGGGGCCTTCGGACTCTTCGGGGCCGGGGCCGGGGCCGGCGCCGAGGGCGGCGCCGATCCGCGCGCACACCTCCGCGAGGTCGCCGGTGAAGGAGCGCGCCGAGATCACGATCCGGTCCGGGCGCGCCTCCGCCCGTACGACGGCCAGCGCGCCGGCCGCCTCCTCCAGCGCCTCGCGCAGCGCCTCCGCGGCCACGTCCACCTCGGTGGCGTGCGCCGCCGCGGGCCCCGGGACCAGGGGCAGCAGCAGCCGGGCCTCGGCGAGGTCCCCGGTGCCGGCGCGGTCGACGGCGACGAGGGTGCCGCGGTCCAGCTCCAGCTGCCGGTGGGCGGGCGCGGTGAAGTGCGGTGCGGGGGTGGTGGGGGTGGTGGGGGTGGTGGTGGCCGTCGTCATGCCGGGGCTCCCGCGGTCGTGGGCATCGGATCCGGTACGGGCGCTGCGGCCCCCGGGAGGCTGGTGATCCGGGCCACCGGGGCCTTCGCGTACACCGCGGCGAGGCGGGCCACATCGGCGGCCGACACCGCGTCGACGGCAGCGGGCAGTCCCGCCAGATGGCCCGGGTCCCCGTGGACGGCCGCGCCGACGCCCAGCCAGGACGCCTGGCCCGCCACCGAGTCCAGCTCGGCGTGCAGGTGCATGGCCAGCCGGCGGCGCAGCGTCGCGAGCGGCTCGGCCACCGGCAGGGAGCCGTCGGCGATCCGCGCGAACACCGACCGCAGGCAGTCCTCGGCCGCGTCGGGGGAGGTCTCCACCGGATGCGGGAACTCCACCGCGAACAGCGAGGCGCGGGCCACGTCGAAGGGGTTGCCCGTACGGTTCACCCGGGCCCGGAACGCCCCCCAGGGGTGTTCCCCCGCGCCGTGGCGGCCGCAGTCGCCGCCGACCGTCTCCAGCAGCTCGCTCAGCAGTACCGTCGCGAGGTGGTCCGCCGGCGCGGCCTCCGGGTCCGGGACCCGCCAGCCGAGCACGGTACGGCCCGCGGGCGCGACCTGTTCGGCGCGCCGCCCGTACCGGCGCTCCGTCAGCGGGGGCTCGACGGCCGGCTCGCGCTGCCAGGTGGGCCGGGCCGGCACCGGCCCGAGCAGCCGCTCCACCAGCTCCCGCGCCCGCTCCGGGTCGAAGTCGCCCACGACCGCGAGGTGGATGTTGCCGGGGGAGTAGGAGCGCTCGAAGAAGGTGCGCAGCTCGGCGGTGCCCAGCGACTGGAGCGCCTCGATGTCGCCGTAGCCGTTGTGCCGGTTCTCCCAGGTGTCGTGCAGCAGCTCGGGGAGGTCGAACAGGACCAGGCCGCCGTGCGGGCGCTGGAGCACGTTGCGCCGGATCTCCGCCTGCACGACGGCGATCTGGCCGCGGATGTGCTCCGGGCTCAGGTCGGGCTCGGTCAGCCGGTCCCGCTCGATGCGCAGCCCGAGCTCCAGGCCGTCGGCGGGCAGGATCTGCGTGTACTGGGTGTGGTCGGCGGAGGTCCGCGCGTTCATGGTGCCGCCCATGGCCGTGACCGCCGCGGTCAGCGGGCCGTCGGCCGTGGAGCCCTGGACCAGGACGTGCTCCAGGAGGTGGGCCGCACCGGCGACCGGCTCGTTGCGGAAGCCGGTGCCGACGTGCAGGCAGGTGGCGACGACCTGGCAGCCGGGCAGCGGCTGGAGCAGCACCCGCATGCCGTTGGGCAGGGTCAGGTCCGTCAGGTCCGTCAGGTCCGTGAGCTCCGTCAGGTCCGTGAGCTCCGTCGGCTCCGTCATGATTTCTCCTCGTCGCCGCGCAGGATCGAGAACAGCACCTGGTCGTGCCAGCGGCCGCCGCGCCACTGGGCGCCGCGCAGCACGCCCTCGCGGGTGAACCCGGCCTTCTCCAGCGCCCGCTGCTCGGCGAGGTTGCGCACATCGGTCCAGGCCTGTACCCGCTCCACCCGCGTGTGCTCGAACAGATAGCGGGCCAGCTGCCGCTGCGCCTGCGTGCCGAAGCCCCGGCCGCGGGCGCCGGGCACCAGGCCGATGCCGAGCGTCCAGCAGAACGACGTGTCCATCCGGCCCCACGTGGACTTGAACCACTCCACGCGCCCGACGGTGTCCCGGCCCGCGAGCACGCTCAGCATCCCGCCGTCCGGGCCGAGCAGCCCGTCCTCCGCGTGGCGCCGGCGCAGCCGCGAGGCTGTGAAACCGAACCACTGGAAGGGGCCCGTGCCCTCCTCGCCGGCGAAGGCCGTCTCGAACAGGTCCAGGTCCTCGGCCGCGACGGGGCGCAGCGACACTCCGCCGGTCCTCGTCATGCGGCCACCCCTTCCGGTACGCGTTCCACCGGCAGCGGGCCCTCGGCGTCGACGACCTCGCGCCAGCCGGGCGGGGCGATCCCGCGCCGCAGATCGCGGTGGCCGGGCAGCCAGCCGGCGGCGAAGTCGACCAGGGGCCGCAGCGGCACGGCCCGGCACACGGCGGTGCCGACGAGCGTGCGGGCCAGCGGGGCGCCGCAGGCCTCGTACGCCGCGCCCAGCCGGTCGAAGTCACCCTCCCAGACGAGCAGTTCGGGCACCTCGTGCCAGCGCGTGCCCACCGGGCCGGCGACGGGCAGCGGCCACAGGCCGGCCCGGCGCCCCGGATAGGCGGCGGCGTACTCGGCCAGGTGCAGGGCGGTGCACTTGTCCCAGCCGGTGCCCAGCATCAGGACCGTGGCGTCCAGCCGCCACAGCGCGCCCAGCGGGCTCTGCGCGGACAGCCGGTACGCGTCCGGATGGGACCGGGTGATCTCCCGCGCGCGCGGCCCCTCGGCCACGAACGACACGTGCGGATGCGGCGAGCGCAGGCTGCCCGGCAGCGCGCGCAGCAGCTCCGGCAGCACGCCCATGGTCCGGGAGACCGGCGTGCGCAGCGGATCGAAGACCGGCATCGCGGCCGCGGCGGCGGCCAGGTCGCCCCGGACCAGGTCCGGGGCGCGCCAGGTGCCCGGATGGCACAGCTGCGGGGTGAAGGCGGGCATGACGAGCGTGCCGTCCGGTCCGACGGCCTCGCGCAGGGCCTCGTACACGGCCTGCGCGCCGCCCACGACGAACCCGAAGGCGCTCAGCGAGGAGTGGACGATGGCCGTGCCGCCGGGGCGGACGCCCAACGCGGCGAGCGTGTCGGCGAGCGTGTCGGCGAGTTGCCGCCGGGTGACGACCTCGCGCCGGACGTCGGAGCCGAGCTCATGCCGCGTCATCGAGGCCTCCCATCGCCAGTTCGGCGAACCGCGCCGCCAGTTCACCCGTCAGCTCGTCGGCCGGATCGGCGGCCGCCTCGCCCGCGAGGGTGCTCGCGCAGGCCGTCAGCACCCACCGGTACCAGGCCCGGATGTTGCGCGGCCGGCTCAGCGGATGCGCCTCCGAGCGGAAGAACGCCACCTCGGAGCGGACGCCCTGGCGGGACAGCTGCCGGTGCACGCGCAGCGTCTCGGTCGGCGGCACCAGCCCGTCGTGCATGCCGTGCGAGAGCAGGACGCGGGTGCCCTCCGGCACCGGCCGCATCGGCAGGCTGTTGTCCCGGTAGCGCACCTGCTCCGCCGTGCCGGGGTCGCCGTACTCGCGCAGCCACTGCCAGCCGACGTCGCTGCTCTCCGCGACCTGTACGAGGTCCAGCGGCGCGGCGTGCGAGGCGATCAGCCGGGGCTCCAGCGCCGCGGCCGTACTCAGCGACAGGTAGCCGCCGAAGCTGCCGCCCATCAGGGCCAGCGGCAGTTCCGCGAGGCCCGTCTCGGCCCGCAGCTGCTGAACCTGGCGTACGGCCACGGCGGCGATCCCGGAGCGCCAGTTGGCCCAGCCGCCGGGGACGGCCGAGGCGTAGCCCAGCGACATCGGGGGCTCGATCAGCGCCACCGCGTACCCGGAGGCCACGAACGGCCACGGGTTCCACCGCCAGGACCACTCGGTCCAGCTCTTGAAGGGGCCGCCGTGGAAGAACACGACCAGCCCGCGCGCCGGGCCCCCGGCGGGCCGGCACAGCCAGCTCGCCAGCGCCCCGGTCGCGCCGGGCACGGCCTGCCGGTGGTAGGACAACGTGCCGGGCAGCGGGGGTCGTTCGCTGGCCTCCACCCGCTCGGCGGGCCCGTCGCCCGACAGCGGGACGACGTCGACGGCCGGGGGCGTGTCCAGCGCGGAGACCAGTACGGCGGCCCGGCCGCCGCGGACCTGCACGCTCTCCACCGATGCGGAGAGGGGGACCTCGCGCCAGCTGCCGCGGGCCACCTCGTACGCGTACAGGCGGCGCTGCGGGCCGTCCTCCGCCGTGCACAGGAGCCGGCCGGGGCCGTCCCAGCCGACCGGGCGCTGCCAGGTGCCGGCCGGGGCCGCGAGGACGGTCAGCTCCAGGGAGCCGGGGCGGACCAGGCAGGCGGACTGGACGGGCGGTGCGTCGTTCGTCGGGACCGAGGTGCCGAGGTAGGCGACCTGGCCGCTGCCGTCCGGATCGGCCACCGGGTAGCAGAGGTCGATCCCGTCGAAGAGCAGGCTGCGCTCGGTCGTACCGTCCTCGGCGCGGACCGCGAGGAGGCCGAACCGGCGGGTTCCGTCGGGGCGGTGGTGGGCGAGGCCCAGCAGCAGGGTGTCCGGGCCGGACCAGGCGGCCTCGCCGGTGAGCGAGGCGCCGTCCGGGACGGTGACGGCCAGGTCGCGGCCGGTCGCGTCTTCGTCGATCGGCAGCAGCAGGATCTGCCAGGCGCCCTCGGGCCGGCGTACGGCCGCCAGGCTGGCGTCGGCGCCGGCCGACCAGACGGCGTCGGACCCCTGGAGCAGCCCCTCGGGGTGGGCGCCGAGCGGGCCGGCCGTACGGATCACGCAGGCGACGGTGGTGGCGGCGGCGGGCCGCGGTGCCAGGGTGGCGACCTCGCCGCCCACGTGTTGCAGGACGCGCTCGGTGCCGTCGTGGGAGGACCGGAAGGTGACGGCCCGTTGGCGTACGTAGAGGAAGCCGCCCGGGACGGTGATCGTCTCGCCGGCTTCGGTGACCGACCAGTCGGCCGCCCAGGTCCCGGCGGGGCCGCGGCGGTATCCGACCAGGGTCGGGACGAGCGAGCCGAAGCCGTCCGGGGCGTCCGCGCGCAGCAGCAGCTGCCCCGCGCCGTCGTAGGCGGCGACGGCCTTGGGCCGGGGCTCGGCGGCGAGCGCCTCGACGAAGGCGGTGGCGGGGTCCTGGGCGGTGGTCTTCATGGTCGGTTTCACGGGGGTCATCAGGCGGCCGCCCTCTCGGTGAGCAGGGCGACGAGCGCCGGGTGGAACGCGGCGGCGAGCCGGGCGGCCTCCGCCTCGTCGCGGAAGCCGCGCTCCAGGGCGGCCAGGCGGTACTCGTGCGGGCGCCGTACGCCCCACAGCCGGCGCAGCAGTGCGTGCCAGCTGACGGGCGGTACGGGGGGCTGCCCGGCCGGGGCCGCCAGCCGCAGGCACCACTGCTCCAGCTCGGCGAGGCCGGTACCGGCCAGGGCCTCCGGCGGCAGGTCGGCGTAGACGAGCCGGCCCGGGCGCAGCCGGAACGTACGGGCCAGCAGCCGGTCCTCGGCGGACCAGTGCGCGGTGGCGGCGGTCGGCCGGGCCAGCCGGGCGTCGGGCCGGGTCGCGGGCGCGAACCCGGCGGCGCCGAGCAGGGCCCCGGAGCCCACGCCGCCGGGCAGGCCGACGGAGTCGGCGGCCATCCGGCGGGCGTAGGCGCGGTGCCGCTCGGGGAAGTCGGGCTCGAACAGTTGCAGGCAGGCGAGCGCGTGCCGCGACCCGACCACGGATCCACCCCGTACGGGCCGCCGCTCGAAGGCCCACTCGGCTCCGTACGAACTCCCCCAGACGGCCGCGGCCGAGGCGTCGGCGGCGACCCCCCAGCCCGAGTCCCGGGCGGACTGCCCGGCGGATTCTTCAGCGGACTCCGCGGCGAACTCGGCTTCCAGGAGGCGGAGGGCCGACAGGGCGTCCTGCGTCTTGACGTCACCGTGTGCGGCGAGGTGGTCGAGAAGGCGCCGCATCGCGGGGCGGGCGGGGCCCGCGTGGTGGAGGAGCGCCTGCTCGGAGCGTTCCGTGAAGTGCAGGGAGTCCGCCACCTGCCGGATCTGTGCCCCCTCGGCGGCGGAGAGCCGCCCGGCGGCCGCCAGTTCCGCGACCGCGTGCCGGACGGCGACCGTCGCCACCGTGAGGCGGCGCCCTCCGTCGCCGTCAGCGGCATGCAGCACGCCCACATCGGCATCCGCGACCAACTCGCCGCAGCGGGCCGCCGTATAGACCTGGCCGAGGCCGCGCATGCCGAAGCCGGCCAGCTCCGCGGCGCGCAGCGCGCCCAGGCTGGCCGTGCCCGCGACGCGCACCCCGAGGGCGAGCACCGCGAGGATCTCCTTGTGCCGGATCGGTGCGAAGTGCTGGTAGACGCCGTCGATGACGAGCACCTGGTCGCCCGGCCGGAGATCCAGCGCGAACAGGTCGCCGTGCCGGACCGGCGGCAGGTACGTGAACGAGCCCTCGGGCCGCTCGGCCGCAGCCAGCGTCGGCCCCACGAAGGCGATGCGGCGCGGTGGACGGGCTGGACGGGCTGTCACACGAAGCTCCTGCTCGTCAGTTCCTGTGGGCGCGGGTGTTCCAGTACGAGGCCGAGGCCGGGGGCGAGGACCTGGACGACCGCCGGCCACGGGCGGCCGGGCGGGGTGAGGTCCACGGCGATGACCGGCCGGCCGGTGCGGGCGTGCACGGCGTCGACCAGTCCGTCCAGCACCTCGTCGAGGGAGGCAGGGGGTGCGGAAGGGGATGCGGCTTCCGGCGCGGGGAGGGGCTCGGTGCGGGTCGGGACCGGGCGGGGGCGGCCCGCGGGGGCGCCCTGGAGGCGGAACGTCCATTCCGGGATGTCGTCGCGGCCGCCGCTGATCGTCGAGCCGCGGCTCTGCACGGCCTCCAGCAGGGCGCGTTCGGCCGCGATCGCCGCGTCCGTGTGGCAGCCCGATCCGGCGAAGACCTGCCACATCTCCGGCTGCGTCAGCCAGCAGGTGTACGTGTACGTCCCGGGCAGCGACGGGATCCGCTCCAGCACGGCCTCGCCGCCCGCCTCGCGGATCCGGTCCACGACCGGCCCGAGCCGCCCGCCCAGGCTGTCCGGCTCCACCCGTACGGCGTCCGCCTCGCCCAGGCGCGCCAGCGCGTCGCGCTCGCACAGCTCCAGCAGCCCGTGCAGCGCCGCCTCCACGTGGTCGTTGCCGCCGGCCAGGCCGTTGGTCGTCGTCACGAAGGTGCTCGGCTGCCACTGCCCGGCCGCCCAGCCGCGCAGGCCGACGGCCGCCGCGGGCAGCAGCGCGGGGGCGCCGCCGGCCAGGTCCCAGCCCGCCACCCAGTCGAGCTCCGTACGGTCGTCGACCAGCGAGACGGGATGCAGGGACAGTTCGGCGACGCCGTAGCCCGGCTCCACGTCCCGGGCGCTGCCGTACGCGACGTGCTCGGGGCGGGCCTGCTCCGAAGCGGCCACCTCCAGCGACTCCATCACCGCGGAGATCCGGGCCGACGCATGGTCGATGCCCTTCCCGGCGCTCGCCACCAGGGTGGCGGCCGCGGGCCGGATCGCGGTCCACACGGGAGTGCCGAGGGTGTCCAGGCCGGTCAGGTCGGCCACCCGCGTGATGCCCCGGTCGGCGAGCAGCGGCGCCAGCCGGGCCCACGTCTCCTGCGGGGTACTGCTTCGCAAGGTGCCCCGGGTGACGGCTGCGGGTCCTCCGCCGGTCAGCCAGGGCGGACGGCGGGAGGCCCGCAGCCGGCTCACCGGTGCTCCCTGCGCAGGGTGACGGCGGCCTGGGTGACGGCCTTCTCGTTCGCGTCGGCCAGGTGGGCGAGGAGGGCCTCGCGCAGCAGCTCCGTACGCTCCGCCAGGGAGTGGCGGTGGTGGTTCTCCTCGAAGGCGGTGAAGCGCGGGTCCGCCATGAAGGAGGCCAGCAGGACGTTGGCCAGGTTCTCGGCGGTCGGCTCCTCCACGGTGATCGCGATGTGGATGGAGTTGCCCTCGCGGGCCGTCGCGTAGTGCGGCGTGCCGTGCGGCATGTACAGCACGTCGCCGGGGCGCAGGGTGACCTCCACCCGCTCCTCGTCGGCGATCGGGCCCTCGTGGATGGTCGAGTCGCTGGTCGAACCGGGGTGGATGCGGCCGAAGACCCAGTCCTTGGTGCCGGAGACCTGGAGCACGAAGACGTGCGCGCCGTCGTAGTGGGCCTGCATGGCGGTCTTGCCGGGCGGGCTCAGAAAGACGAAGGACTCCAGACCGCCGCGGAAGTGCGGCCGCATGCCCTGGACGAGGGTGCGGATCCGCGGGTGCCAGTGCTCGGCCTGGTTGAACTTGAAGGTCGCGCCGGCCTCCCAGTCCTTGTGGATCTGCTCGGGCCGGATGAAGCCGGTGAGCTCGTGCCCGACCACGCGCCGCTTGGTGGACATGTCGCTGATCGCGGTGCGCACGCCCTCGTTGAACACGGTGAAGTAGGGCCGGGACAGCAGGCCGCACTCGACCTCGTCCCACATCTCCTGCTCGGAGATCAGACCGGACAGGTCCGTCTGTGCGCGCAGTACGACAGGCTGGTTCGCCCAGTGGTCCCGGAAGAACACGGCGGGGTCGCCCACCAGATGGTCCAGGAGCGTGGGGGTGGGGGTGGGGGCGTGGGTGTGGGTCTGGGTCTGGGTCTGGGTCTGGGCCCGGGTATCGGTCGTGGGAGTCATCAGCCGATCGCCTCCCGCATCGTGTCCACCGCCGTGCGCGACCACCGCGCGCCGTCCAGGGTCTTGGCCTGCTCGTACAGGGCCGTGCGCACCGCGCTCGTCCGCTCGTCCAGCGGGCGCTGGTGGAAGTGGTGCACGAGCTCCGGCTCGTCCTCCAGGAAGCGCTGCAGGAACGCCTCGACGAGGTTCTCCGGGGTCGGGTCGGTGAGCGTGAACGTCAGGTGCAGCGACGGGCCGTCCACCGCGACCGCGTCGTGCGGCCAGCCGTGCGGGAGGTAGAGCACGTCGCCGGGCTCCATCGTGAACACGTGGGTGGGGCGGGACGCGTCGACGTCCAGTCCCGCGCCGGCGCCGACCTGGTCGGGCTCGGCGTACAGGTGCCACTCCTTGCGGCCCTCCAGCTGGATGGCGACCACGTGGGCGGCGTCGCGGTGCGGCAGCATGCCGCGCGACTCGTCGGGCGTCCAGAAGACGTACGAGTTCGCCGCGACGGGCAGGAACTCCTCCAGCCCGCGGGCGATGTCGCGGGTCCGCCGGTGCCAGTCCTGGAGCTGGTTGAGCTTGAGGGTCGCGCCGCGCTCCATGTGGCGGCGGACGGCGACCGGGTCGGGGAAACCGTCCCGCTTCTGACCGATGACGTCGCGCACCGACGTGTACGAGGTGACGGGGGGAACTTCGCCGTGCTTCAGCAGCGTGAAGTACGGCCACTTCAGCAGGCTCGCGTCGAGCCAGCGCTCGATGTCGGCGGAGCCGAGGAGATCCGACACGTCCACGGCGTTCTTGAGGATGCGGTGCGAGACGCCCCAGGCGTCTTCCAGCAGCCTGTCGCGGAGCGTGGCAGTCAGGGAAGCGGCTGCGGTCATGCGGGGAGCCAGCCTTTCGGTCGGGAGGAGCCTTCGGGACCAGAGGCGCCCGGGAGCGGGAAGCTCCCGGGCGGCCTTCTTATCTGCTACCTGCCGAGCGATCAGGCCTCGTTGATCTGGCTGAGGACCATCATCGGGGCGTCGTACGCCTCGTCGTTGCTGAGGACCGCGGCCTTGGCCGGGTCGATGACACCCTCACCGGCGAGGCGGGCCTCGGTCGGGTTGGCAACGAGCTCGGTGTCGTTCAGGTTGTTGAGGACGTCACGCAGGGCCATGGGAGTACCTCCTTGGAGCGCCACTGCGATTCAGTGGCGGCTGTTAACAGCATGTTCATGCGAACTTGACGGACCCTTAGGCGCCGCTGGAGTGCGGGCAAAGCCGCACCGGGGCCGTGGTACGACGCACGCAGGCCCCCGCCACGGGGGTGGCGGGGGCCTGCATGGGCGGGGCGGGGTCGGGCTACTGGAAGATCTCCTCGCCGTCGAGGATGTCGAACAGTTCATCCGCCGTGGCGGCGCTCAGGTCGTCTTCGGGGGACTCGGTGCCGAAGAGGAGCTCGCGCAGGTGCGTGGCGAGCTTGACCGGGGACGGGTAGTCGAAGATCAGCGTGGGCGTCAGGCGGGAGCCGGTGAGGGCGCCCAGGCGGTTGCGGAGTTCCAGGGCGGTCAGCGAGTCGAAGCCGAGGTCCAGGAAGCCGCGGTCCGCCCGGACCGCGTCCTGGCCGGCGTGGCCGAGTACGGCTGCGGCGTGCGCCCGTACGACGTCCAGCAGTTCCTGTTCGCGCTCCTTGGCGGGGAGGGCGGACAGGCGCTCGACCAGCGCCGCGGGGTCGGTGCCGCGGTCGGCGGTCCGGGTCGTGGAGCGGGTGGGCTGGGGGATCAGGCCCCTGAGGAGTGCCGGGAGGTCGTCCGCGCGGGAGCGGAGCGTGGCGGTGTCCACGCGGAGGGGGACCAGGGCCGGGCGGCCCTTCGTGTGCGCTGAGGTGAAGAGCCGCAGGGCCTCTTCGACCTCCAGGGCCGGGAGGCCGCGCGCCGCCATCAGGCGGATGTCCTCCTCGATGGACTCGGTGAGGCCCGTCCTGGCGGCCCAGAGACCGTACGCCAGCGACTGGGCCGCGAGGCCCTGGGTGTGGCGGTGGGCGGCGAGGGCGTCGAGGAAGGTGTTCGCCGCCGCGTAGTTGGCCTGGCCGGCGGCCAGGGTGAGGCCGCCCGCCGAGGAGATCAGCGTGAACAGGGCCAGATCCAGGTGCTCGGTCTGCTCGTGGAGGTGCCAGGCCGCGTCGGCCTTCGGTGCCAGGACGGCGCCGAGGCGCTCGGCGTCCATCGTGGCGATCAGGCCGTTGTCGCCCGTGCCGGCCGCGTGGACCACGCCGGTCAGCGGGTGCGCGGCGGGGATTGCGGCGAGCAGGGTCGCGACCGCCTCCGGGTCGGAGACGTCGCATGCGGTCACGGTGACCTGAGCCCCCAGCTCGGAGAGTTCCTCGGCCAGTTCGGCCGCGCCCTCCGCGTCGGGGCCGCGCCGGGAGGTCAGGACGAGGTGGCCCGCGCCGTGCTCGGTGACCAGGTGGCGGGCCAGGTGGGCGCCGATGCCGCCCGTGCCGCCCGTGATCAGGACCGTGCCCTCCGGGTCGAGGGCACGTGTGTCGGTGGCCGCGTTCGTGACCGGGGTCAGGCGCGGTATCAGGAGGCCTGCCTCGCGTACGGCGCTCTCCGGCTCGGCCGAGGCGATGACCCCGGCCAGACCGTCGAAGCCGGTGCCGCCCGCCGGGAGGTCGGTGAGCTGGATGCGGCCCGGGTTCTCCGCCTGGGCGGCGCGTACGAGACCCCACACCGGGGCCTGCACCACGTCGGCGGTCTCCCCGGCGTCGGCGGCCACCGCACCGCGCGTCGCCACGACCAGCGTGGACTGCTCGAACCGCGGGTCGGCCAGCCACTGCTGGACGGCGGTGAGGGTGTGGCCCACCGTCGAGCGCATGGCCTCCGGGACCGGGCCGTCGGCCCGGGGGACCGGGAAGACCACCGCGCCCGATACCGGGCCCGCGGGCACCTCGTCCCATACCTGGAACCCGGCGCCGGCGGCCGGCGCCGCCAGCGGACGCCAGCCGATCTCGAACAGGGTGTCCGGCTGTCCGCCGCCGAGCTGCTCCGGCGAGACCGGACGGAACGTCAGCGAGCCGATGGAGGCCACCGGCGCGCCGCTGCGGTCCGCGAGGTCCAGCGACAGGTTGTTCTCCCCGTGCTTGGTGATCCGTACCCGCAGCGAGGTGGCGCCGACCGCGTGCAGGGACACGTCCGACCAGGAGAAGGGCAGCTCCGTCTGCTCCTCGCCGGTGACGCCCTCGCCGACCCCGAGCGCGTGCATCGTGGCGTCGAGGAGGGCCGGGTGGATGCCGAAGAGCGCGGCTTCGTCGTGCGCCTCCTCGGGCAGTTCGATCTCGGCGTACACCGAGTCGCCTTCGCGCCAGGCGGCCTTGAGCCCCTGGAACACCGGCCCGTAGTCGTAGCCCTGCTGGAAGAGGAGCTCGTACGCATCGCTCACGCGCACCTCGTCCGCACCGGCCGGCGGCCACGCGCCGAGGTCGGCGCCGACGGAGGCGCCGACGGAGGCGGCGGCGGGCGCGGTACCGAGCAGGCCCTCGGCGTGCAGCAGCCACGGGGTGTCGGGCAGGGCGTCCTGGTGCCGCGAGTGGATGCGGATCGTACGGCGGCCCAGGTCGTCGGGGCCGACGGATACCTGGAGGGCGACCCCGCCGCGCTCCGGCAGCACGAGCGGCGCCTGGAGGATGAGCTCCTCCAGGGCCGGGTAGCCGACCTGCTCACCGGCGTGCAGGGCGAGTTCGACGAAGCCGGTGCCGGGCAGCAGTACGGTGCCCAGGACGTCGTGGTCGGCCAGCCAGGCGTGGGTGTCGACGGAGAGGCGGCCCGTGAAGGTCACCCCGTCCGTGTCCGGGGAGGCGATGACCGCGCCGAGCAGCGGGTGGCCGGCGGGGGTCAGACCGAAGGCGGAGGCGTCGCCGCCGAGCGGGTTCTCGATGATCCAGTACCGCTCCCGCTGGAACGGGTACGTGGGCAGGGCCACGGGCCGGGCCGTGGTGCCCTGGTAGAAGGCGGCCCAGTCGATCCGGGCGCCCGCGGCGTGCAGGTGGGCCAGGGCGGTCAGCAGGGTGCGGGACTCGGGGCGGTTCTTGCGTACGGTCGGCTCGATGATCGCGTCGTCCGTGTCCAGCGTCGTCCGGGTGAGCGCGGTCAGGATTGCGTCGGGGCCCAGCTCGATGAACCGGTTGACGCCCTTCGCCGCCAGGTGCCGGACGGCGTCGGTGAAGCGGACCGCCTCGCGGACGTGGCGCACCCAGTAGGCGGGCGAGGCCAGATCGGCGTCCGTGGCGAGCCGGCCGGTCACGTTCGAGACGATGGGGATCAGCGCCGGCTGGTACGCCACGCTCTGCGCGACCAGGTGGAACTCGGCCAGGGCGGGCTCGACCAGCGGGGAGTGGAAGGCGTGCGAGACGCGCAGCCGGGTCGTCTTGCGGCCCCGGCCGCCGAACTCCTCCGTGATCGCCTCGACGGCTTCCTCGGCGCCGGAGACCACGATGGAGCGGGGGCTGTTGATCGCCGCGATGCCCACGACATCGGAGACGTACGGGAGGACTTCTTCCTCGGTGGCTTCGATGGCGGCCATGGCTCCGCCGGCGGGCAGCGCCTGCATCAGGCGGCCGCGTGCGGTGACCAGCCGGGCGGCGTCCTCCAGCGACAGCACCCCGGCCACGTGGGCCGCGGTGATCTCGCCGATGGAGTGCCCGGCCAGGAAGTCCGGCCGCACACCCCAGGACTCCACCAGCCGGAACAGCGCGGTCTCGATGGCGAAGAGGGCGGGCTGGGTGTAGGCGGTGCTGTTCAGCAGCGTCTCGTCCGAGCCCCACATCACCTCGTACAGCGGGGTGTCGAGGTACGTGTCCACCGCGGCCACGACCTCGTCGAAGGCGCGGGCGAACACCGGGAACGCGGAGTGCAGTTCGCGGCCCATGCCCAGGCGCTGCGCGCCCTGGCCGGTGAACAGGAAGGCCGTGCGGCCGTCCCGGACCTGGCCCTCCACCACACCCGCGTCGGCGATCGTGCCCTCGGCGAGGGCCGACAGGCCGGAGAGGAGTTCCTCGCGGTCCGCGCCGACGACGACCGCGCGGTGCTCGTGCGGGGTCCGGGTGGTCGCGGTGGAGTAGCCGAGGTCGGTGAGCGTGAGTTCCTCGTCCGCGCCGAAGCGGGCGTGGAGCTGCGCGGCCTGGTCGGTCAGGGCCTGCGCGGAGCGGCCCGACAGGACGACCGGGACCAGCGGCAGTTCGCGGGCTCCGCCGTCGGTCCCGGCGGCCTCCACGGCGGGGGCCTCCTCCAGGATGACGTGGACGTTCGTACCGCTCAGGCCGAACGAGGACACGCCCGCGCGGCGCGGACGCTCGCCCGCCGGCCAGTCGACGGCCTCGGTCAGCAGCTGGACGTTGCCCGACTCCCAGTCCACGTGCGGGGTCGGCTCGTCCAGGTGGAGGACCTTGGGCAGCAGGCCGTGGCGCAGCGCCTGGACCATCTTGATGACACCGCCGACGCCGGCCGCGGCCTGCGTGTGGGCCAGGTTGGACTTGAGCGAGCCCAGGTAGAGCGGCTTGTCGCCGGCGGGCCGGCGGCCGTACGTGGCCAGTACGGCCTGTGCCTCGATCGGGTCACCCAGCGTGGTGCCGGTGCCGTGTGCCTCGACGGCGTCGACGTCGGCGATGGTCAGGCCGGCGTTCTCCAGGGCGCTGCGGATGACGCGCTGCTGGGAGGGGCCGTTGGGGGCGGTCATGCTGCTGGAGGCGCCGTCCTGGTTGACGGCGCTGCCGCGGATGACGGCGAGGACCTCGTGCCCGTTGCGGCGGGCGTCGGAGAGCCGTTCCAGGACGATGACTCCGACGCCCTCCGAGCAGCCGGTGCCGTCGGCATCGGCCGAGAAGGACTTGCAGCGGCCGTCGGCGGCCATGCCGCGCTGATGGCTGAAGTAGACGAACATGTCCGGCTCGGTCATCACCGTGACCCCGCCGGCCAGGGCGAGCGTCGACTCGCCCGAGCGCAGCGACTGGGCCGCCAGGTGCATGGCGACCAGCGAGGAGGAGCAGGCCGTGTCGATCGTCAGGGCCGGGCCCTCCAGGCCCAGGCTGAACGCCACCCGGCCGGTGACCAGGCTGCCGTCGCTCGTACCGGGACCGTAGTCGTGGTACATCACGCCGCCGAACACGCCCGTCTTGCTCTTGCGCAGGGTGTGCGGGGCGATGCCCGCGCTCTCGATGGCCTCCCAGGAGGCCTCCAGCAGCAGCCGCTGCTGGGGGTCGAGGGTCAGGGCCTCGCGCGGGGAGATCCCGAACAGGGCCGCGTCGAAGTCGCCGGCGTCGTAGAGGAAGCCGCCCTCGCGGGTGATGGTCCGCCCGGGCTTGCCCGGCTCGGGGTCGTACAGGGCGTCGGTGTTCCAGCCGCGGTCCTCGGGGAACGCGGAGACGCCGTCGCGGCCCTCGGCCACGAGCCGCCACAGGTCGTCGGGGGAGTTGACGCCGCCGGGGTACCGGCAGGCCATGCCCACGATCGCGATCGGCTCGCAGGCCCGGTCGGCCTCCTCGGCGAGCTCGCTGTTCTCCCGCTTCAGGCGCTCGTTGTCCAGCATGGACTGTCTGAGAGCGGTGACGAGTTGTTCCACTGATGCTTCCACGATGACCTCAGCCCTCGTTCGAATTCGGTTCGGCGGACGCAAGCGCGGCGCGCACCAGGTCGTCGATGTTCATGCTCTTGATCTCCTCGCTCCGGTCGGCGGTCTGCGGGGCGGCGGGGGCGCCAGGCGTGCCGGCCGCGGCCGGTGCGGCCGCGGCCCCCTGCTGCTCCACCGGACCTGCGAGCCTGAGCAGCGCGTCCAGGAGGCCCGCCTCGCGCAGTGCGGTGACGGGGATCGAGGCGAGCGTCTCGCGGATGGAGTGGTCGTCCTGGGCGGCGGCCGCCGCCGGCTCGGGCTCCGCGACGTCCTCGATGGCCGGGAGGATCTCCTCCAGGAGGAACTCGGCCATCACGACGGGGCTCGGGTAGTCGAACATCATGGTCGCCGGCAGGCGCATCCCGGTCGCGGTCTGGAGCCGGTTGCGCAGGTCGATCGCGGCCAGCGAGTCGAGCCCCAGGTCCGTGAAGCCCTTGTTGACGTCGATGGTGTCGGGGTCGCTGTGGCTGACGGCCGCCACCTGGGCCCGGATCAGGTCCAGGACCGCCGGCTCCCGGTCGGCGGGCCGCATCCGGGCCAGCCGCTCCTCCAGGGACAGCGAACCGGCCGCCGAAGCGGCGGCCGCGGCCGCCACGGCCGGGGCCCGTACGTCCTGGCGCTGCTGCGGCGCCGGCTCGGCCTTCAGCACGTCCCGCAGGAGCACCGGGGCCGCGCCGGGGTTGGCGCCGCGGCCCGCGTTGTCGACGCGGATCGGGGCGATCATCACCTCGTCGAGGGTCATCGCCTCGTCGAAGAGCTGCAGCCCCTCCGCGGTCGGCAGCGCCGGCAGGCCCAGCGACTTCATCCGGCCGAGGTCGGAGTCGGTGACCCCGCCGCCCAGTCCGGTCTTCGTCTCCCACAGGCCGAACGCCAGCGAGGTGGCGGGCAGTCCGAGCGAGCGGCGGTGGGCGGAGAGCCCGTCCAGGAAGCGGTTGGCCGCCGCGTAGTTGCCCTGCCCGGCGCCGACGACGAGTCCGGCGCAGGAGGAGAAGAGGACGAAGGCCGTCAGATCCAGGCCGAGCGTCGCCTCGTGCAGGTGCCAGGCGGCGTCCGCCTTCGGCCGCAGTACGGCGTCGACCTGCCGCGCCGTCAGCTGCGCGGTCAGCGCGTTGTCCATCAGCGCCGCGGCGTGCACGACCGCGGTCAGCGGCTGCTCGGCGTCCACGCCCGCCAGCAGCGCGTCCACGGCGCTGCGGTCCGACACGTCGCAGGCGACGACCGAGACCGTCGCCCCGAGCCCGCCGAGCTCGGCGCTCAGCTCCTTGGCGCCCGGTGCGTCCGGGCCGCGGCGGCTGGTGAGCAGCAGGTGGCGTACGCCGTGCTCCGCCACCAGGTGGCGGGCGGTGATGGCGCCGAGGCCGCTCGTACCGCCGGTGATCAGTACGGTGCCCTCCGCCGACCAGGGCAGGTCGGAGGCGACCTGGCTGGAGGCGATCCGGGCCAGGCGCGGGACCTTGACCTCGCTGCCGCGCACGGCCGCTTCCGGTTCCCCGGTCAGGGCGATCGCGGGCAGCACCTGGTGGGCCGCGGCCGAGCCGTCGGTGTCCACCAGCAGGAAGCGTCCCGGGTTCTCCTCCTCCGCCGAGCGCAGCAGGCCCCATACGGGCGCCTGCGCCAGGTCGACGGTGTCGGTGTCATTCGCCCGGACCGCGCCGCGGGTGACCACGGCGAGCCGGGAGCGGCCGAAGCGGGGCTCGTCGAGCCAGGCCCGCAGGACGTCGAGGACGGCGCCCGTCACGGACCGGACCGCGTCCGGGACCTCGCCCTCGCCGGCCGGTACGGGCAGCAGGACCACCTCGGGCAGCTCCGCGCCGCCGTCGAGCGCCGCGGCGAGCGCCCCGAGATCGGGGTACGCGGCCAGGCCCTCGCCGAAGGCGTGGTCGGAGCCGCCGAGGACGGCCCAGCGGTCGGCGACCGCCGACGCGCTGGCGCCCAGCGGCAGCTGGTTCCACACCAGGTGGAACATCGACGAGCGCTCGCCCTGGCCGGCGGCCGCGGCGGCGTTGACCCGGGCCGCCGTGACCGGGCGGACCACCAGGGAGTCGATGGTCGCGACCGGTGTGCCGCGCAGGTCGGACAGCTCGATCCGGACGGCGTCGGAACCCTGCGACTTGTGCGACTCCACCGCCGTGATCCGGCCCCGCAGCTGCGAGGAGCCGGCCGCGTGCAGGGTCACTCCGGACCAGGCGAACGGGAGCTGGGTGCCTCCGACGTCCTGCGGCCGGCGCCCGTCCATGAAGTCGGTCGCGCTCAGCGAGCCGTCGAGGATCGACGGGTGGATGCGGTACTCGTGGCCCACCGCGAGGTTGTCCTCGGGCAGCGACACCTCGACGAAGGTCTCCTTGCCGCGCGTCCAGATCCCGCGCAGGCAGCGGAACATGGGCCCGTATCCGTAGCCCTGGCCGGTGAGGTAGTCGTACACCCCGGAGATGTCGACCTCCTCGGCGCCCTGCGGCGGCCAGACCCCCGTCCCGACCCCGAACGACTCGGGGGCCGGCGGGTGCTGGGCCCCGGGTGCCAGGACACCGCTCGCGTGCCGCGTCCACGGCGTGTCCGCCGGGCCGTCGTCGGGGCGCGAGTACACCGCCAGCGAGCGGCGGCCGGTGGCGTCGGCCGCGTCGACGGTGACCTGGACGGCCAGGCCGCCGCCGTCCTCGCGCATCGGCATCAGCGCCTCGATGGTGAGCTCGTCGATGACGTCGCAGCCGACCTCCTCACCGGCGCGGATGGCGAGTTCGATGTATCCGGTGCCGGGCAGGAGCACGGTCCCGAGGACGTCGTGGTCGGCCAGCCAGGCGTGGGTCTTCACCGACAGGCGGCCGGTCAGGACCACACCTCCGGCCTCCGGAGAGACCACCACCGCGCTCAGCAGCGGGTGCTGCGCCGGCTGTTGGCCCAGGCTGGTGACATCGCCGGCCGGGGCCGGGGCGGGGGCGTCGAGCCAGTACGGACGGCGCTCGAAGGCGTACGTCGGCAGCTCGACCAGCCGCGCGCCGGACCCGGCGTGCACGGCCGTCCAGTCGACGGCCGTACCGGTGGTGTGGAGCCGGGCGAGGGCGGTCAGCAGGGTGCGCGCTTCGGGCCGGTTCTTGCGTACGGTCGGCTCGATGACGGCGTCAGCGCCGTCGAGGGTGTTCTGGGCGAGGGCGGTGAGGACCGCGTCGGGGCCGAGCTCCAGGAAGGTCTGGACGCCCTTGGCGGCGAGGTGCTGGACGGTGTCGGAGAAGCGGACCGCCTCGCGCAGGTGCCGGCTCCAGTAGTCCGGGGTCCCCCAGTCCTCGCTGATCGCGCCGTGGACCCCGGCCACGACCGGGATCTGCGGCTCGTGCCGGGTCACGGACTCGGCCACGAGGTGGAACTCGGCGAGCGCCGGGTCCATCAGCGGGGAGTGGAAGGCGTGCGAGACACGGAGTCGGGTGCTCTTGCGGCCCTGCTCGGTGAAGGCGGCCCGGATCGCCTCGACGGCCTCCTCCGTACCGGAGACCACGATCGAGCGCGGGCTGTTGATCGCCGCGATGCCGACCTCGTCGCCCAGGTACGGGAGGACCTCGGGCTCCGTGGCCTCGATCGCGGCCATGGCTCCGCCGGCGGGCAGCGCCTGCATCAGCCGGCCGCGGGCCGTGACCAGCAGCGCCGCGTCCTCCAGGGAGAGGACGCCGGCCGCGTGCGCGGCCGTGATCTCGCCGATGGAGTGGCCGGCGAGGAAGTCCGGCCGCACGCCCCACGACGTGACGAGCCGGAACAGGGCCGTCTCGATCGCGAAGAGCGCGGGCTGGGTGTAGGCGGTGCTGTTCAGCAGCGCCTCGTCCTCGGCGGACTCGCCCCAGATGACCTCGTACAGCGGGGTCTGCAGGTACGGGTCCACCGCGGCGGCGACCTCGTCCAGGGCCTCGGCGAACACCGGGAACGCGGCGTGCAGTTCACGGCCCATGCCCAGGCGCTGCGCGCCCTGGCCCGTGAAGAGGAACGCGGTCGCGCCGTCCACGCGGCTGCCGGTGACGGCGTCCGCGGACTCCACCCCCTCGGCCAGCTTCGCCAGCTCCCGCAGCGCGCCCTCGCGGTCCTCGGCGAGGACCACCGCCCGGTGGTCCAGCGCCGCCCGGGACGCCACCAGCGAGTGGCCGATGTCGGCCAGGGACTGCTCCGAGTGGGCCTCCAGGTGGGCGCGCAGCGCCTCGGCCTGCCGGGGCAGGGCCTTCGCGCTCTTCGCCGACACCGCCAGGGCGACCGGCGCACCGGCCGCGGGCGTGACCGCCACCGGCTCCGGCTCCGCAGTACCCTGCGGGGCCTCTTCGAGGATGACGTGGGCGTTCGTACCGCTCAGGCCGAAGGAGGAGACACCCGCACGGCGCGGGCGCCCGCCCGCCGGCCACTCGACCGGCTCGGTCAGCAGCCTGACGTTGCCCTCGGTCCAGTCGACCTGCGGCGAGGGCTCGTCCACGTGCAGCGTCTTCGGCAGCACGCCGTGGCGCAGCGCCTCCACCATCTTGATCACACCACTGACACCGGCCGCCGCCTGCGCGTGGCCGATGTTCGACTTGATCGAGCCGAGCCACAGCGGCTTGTCCTCGTCGCGGCCCTGGCCGTACGTGGCGAGCAGCGCCTGCGCCTCGATCGGGTCGCCGAGGCGGGTGCCCGTACCGTGGCCCTCGACGGCGTCCACATCGGCCGTGGTGAGACCGGCCGCGGCCAGCGCCTGCTGGATGACCCGCTGCTGGGACGGCCCGTTGGGGGCGGTGAGGCCGTTGGAGGCGCCGTCCTGGTTGATGGCGCTGCCCCGGATCACGGCGAGCACCGGGTGGCCGAGCCGCTCCGCGTCGGAGAGGCGCTCGACGAGGAGCAGGCCGATGCCCTCCGCCCAGCCGGTGCCGTCGGCGGCCCCGGCGAAGGCCTTGGAGCGGCCGTCGGCGGCGAGTCCGCGCTGCTGGCTGAAGTCGACGAACAGGTCGGGCGTCGGCATGACGGTCACACCGCCGGCCAGCGCCATCGTGATCTCGCCGGAGCGCAGCGCCTGGCAGGCCATGTGCAGGCTGACCAGCGAGGAGGAGCACGCGGTGTCGACGGTGACGGCCGGGCCCTCCAGGCCGAGGGTGTACGCGACGCGGCCCGAGGCGATGGAGCCCGCGCTGCCGTTGCCGAGGTAGCCCGCGAGGTCTTCGGGGACGTCCGTCAGACGGCTGCCGTACTCGTGGTACATGATGCCCGCGTACACGCCGGTCCGGCTGCCGCGCAGGGTCTGCGGGTCGATGCCGGCCCGCTCGAAGGTCTCCCACGCGGCCTCCAGCAGCAGGCGCTGCTGCGGGTCCATCGCGAGGGCCTCGCGCGGCATGATGCCGAAGAACTCCGCGTCGAACTCGGCGGCGTCGTAGAGGAAGCCGCCGTCCTTGGCGTACGTCTTGCCGGGCGTGCCGGGCTCGGGGTCGTAGATGGCGTCGGCGTCCCAGCCGCGGTCGGTCGGGAACGCCCCGACGGCGTCCCGGCCTTCGGCGACCAGGTTCCACAGGTCCTCGGCGGACCGTACGCCGCCGGGGAAGCGGCAGCTGATCGAGACGATCGCGATCGGGTCCGAGTCGGTGGGGGCGGTGGCGCGCGGCGCGGTGGCGGCGGCGGCCGGGGCCGCCTGGGCCGTGGTGGCCGACAGCTTGCCCACCACGAAGCCCGCGACCGCCCGGGAGTTGGGGTAGTCGAAGACCAGCGTGGCCGGCAGCCGCAGACCGGTGGCGGCCTGGAGCAGATTGCGCAGCTCGACGGCGGCCAGCGAGTCGAAGCCCTGCTCGCGGAAGGCCGTCTCCGGGCCGATCGCGTCCGGGGACGGGTGGCCGAGCACCGCAGCCACCTGCGTACGGACGAGTTCGAGGACGATCCGGTCGCGCTCCTGGGCGGAGGCCCCGGCGAGGCGGCGCTCCAGCTCGGAGGTCTCCGGGCTTTGCGCCTGCACGGTCCGGCGGACCGGGCCGCGCACCTTGCCGCGCAGCAGCGCGGGCAGGTCCTCGCCGCGGGCGGCGAGCGCCGTCGCGTCGGTCTTGAGCGGCAGGACCACGGCGTCGAACCCGGCGACGGCGGCGTCGAAGAGGGCGAGGCCCTCCGCGACGGTCAGCGCAGGCAGGCCCAGCCGCTTCATGCGCTCCAGGTCGGCGTCGGTGAGGTCGCCGCCGAGACCGGTGCTGATCTCCCACATGCCGAACGCGGGCGCCGTGGCCGGCAGGCCCGCGGCCCGGCGGTGGGAGGCGAGGGCGTCCAGGAAGGAGTTGGCCGCGGCGTAGTCGGCCTGGCCGGCGGCCAGGACGGAGCCGCCCGCGGAGGAGAAGAGGACGAACGCCGACAGGCCGGCGTCCCGGGTCAGCTCGTGCAGGTTCCACGCGCCGTCGGTCTTGGGCCGCAGTACGGACTCGAAGCCATCGGCGGTCAGCGAGCCGACGAGCCCGCCGCCCGCGACGGCGGCCGCGTGCACCACCCCGCTCAGCGGGTGGGCCGCGTCCATCCCGGCCAGGACGCCGGCGAGCGACTCCCGGTCCGTTACGTCGCAGGCCGCCACCGAGGCGTGGGCGCCCAGCTCCGCGAGCTCGGCGACGATCGTCGAGGCGTTCGGCGCGTCGAGACCGCGGCGGCTGGTGAGGAGCAGGTGGCGCACCCCGTGCTCGGTGACCAGGTGGCGGGCCACCAGCGCGCCGAGGCCGCTGGTACCGCCGGTGATCAGCACGGTGCCGGTCGTACCCCACGGGGAGACGGGGGCGGGGGAGGGGATCCGGGTCAGGCGCGGCAGGCGCACCTCGCCGGAGCGCACCGCCGTCTCGGACTCGCCGGAGGCCACCGCGGCGGCCACGTCGGCGCCCGGATCGCGGGTCCCGGCGGCCACGTCGACCAGCACGAACCGGCCGGGGTTCTCGGCCTCGGCCGCCCGGACCAGACCCCAGACGGCGGCCTGCGCCGGATCGGCGTCCTCGCCGGCCAGTACGGAGACACCGCCGCGGGTGACCACGGCGAGGCGGGTGGCCGCGGACTCCGGATCGGCCAGCCACTCCTGGACCTTCGCGAGGACCTCGGGCACCACCGCACGCACCCGGGCCGCGGCGTCCGCGCCGGCCGGGACGGGGGAGAAGTACACGGCGGCCTCGGCCGCTTCGGCCCCGCCCGGCGCCGCACGCAGCCACTCGACGCGGTGCAGGGCGGCGGACGCGCCACCGGAGGCGGCGGCCAGCTGGGCCTCGGAGACCGGGCGCGACACCAGCGACTCCACGGTCGCCACGGGCGCACCCGTCTCGTCGGCGACCATGATCGCCGAGACCTCGTCCCCGCGCACCCGGCGGATGTGCACCCGCAGCACGGACGTACCGGCCGCGTGCAGGGTGACCCCGTTCCAGGAGAACGGCAGCAGCGTCGCACCTTCGGCGGCGCCGTCGCCGCCGAGCAGGTCCGCGTGCATCGCGGCGTCGAGGAGCGCCGGGTGGAGCCCGAAGAGGGCCGCGTCCCCGTGCGCCGTCTCGGGCAGCGCCACCTCGGCGAAGACGTCGTCGCCCTGGACCCAGGCGGCCTTCAGGCCCTGGAACACCGGGCCGTACGCGTAACCGCGCTCCAGCAGCCGGTCGTACGCGCCGGTGACGTCGAGCGGGGTCGCACCGGCCGGCGGCCACTGGGACAGGTCGAACGCGGGAGCCGGGGCGCCCGGAACCACCGTGCCGTAGGCGTGGCGGGTCCACGGGGCGTCCGGGGCGGAGCCGCGGGAGTGGATGCCGATCGACCGGGCGCCCGAGGAGTCCGGGGCGCCGACCCGCACCTGGAGGGCAACGCCCCCGCGGGCGGGCACGATCAGCGGTGCTTCGAGGAGCAGCTCCTCGATCCGGTCGCAGCCGACCTGGTCGCCGGCCCGGACGGCCAGTTCGACGAAGCCGGTGCCCGGCAGCAGGATCGAGCCGAGGACGTCGTGGTCGGCCAGCCAGGGCTGGGTGTCCACCGACAGGCGTCCGGTCAGGACGACCTCGCCGGAGTCGGCCGCGGGGAGCGCGGCGCTGAGCAGCGGGTGCCCGACCGCTTCGAGGCCGGCGGAGCCGAGCCCGGCGCCGCCGCCGGCGGCCGCCCCCTCCAGCCAGTACCGCTGGTGCTGGAAGGCGTACGTCGGCAGCTCGGACCAGCGGTCCTCGGCGGCCCGGTAGAAGGCCGTCCAGTCGATGGGCGCACCGGTGGCGTGGAGTTGCGCGAGGGCGGTGAGGAGGGAGTGCGCCTCGGGGCGGTTCTTGCGCAGGGCCGGCTCGACGAGGGGGGCGTCGGCGTCGGCGTCGGCGTCCAGGGTCGTACGGGTGAGGGCCGTCAGGACGGCGTCGGGGCCGAGTTCGAGGAACCGGCTGACGCCCTTGGCGTGCAGGTGCTGGACGGTGTCGGAGAAGCGGACGGCTTCGCGCAGGTGGCGGGTCCAGTACTCCGGGGTGCCCCAGTCCTCGCTGATCGCGCCGTGGACCCCGGCGACGACCGGGATCCGGGCGGGCGCGTAGGTCACGGACTCGGCGACCGCGCGGAACTCGGCGAGGGCCGGGTCCATGAGCGGTGAGTGGAAGGCGTGCGAGACGCGGAGCCGGGTGGTCTTGCGGCCCCGGCCGCCGAACTCCTCCGTGATCGCCTCGACGGCTTCCTCGGCGCCGGAGACCACGATGGAGCGCGGGCTGTTGATCGCCGCGATGCCCACGACATCGGAGACGTACGGGAGGACTTCTTCCTCGGTGGCTTCGATGGCGGCCATGGCTCCGCCGGCGGGCAGCGCCTGCATCAGGCGGCCACGTGCGGTGACCAGGCGGGCCGCGTCCTCCAGGGAGAGGACCCCGGCGGCGTGCGCGGCCGAGATCTCGCCGATGGAGTGCCCGGCCAGGAAGTCCGGCCGCACGCCCCACGACTCCACCAGCCGGAACAGGGCGGTCTCGATGGCGAAGAGGGCGGGCTGGGTGTAGGCGGTGCTGTTCAGCAGCGCCTCGTCCTCTGCGGACTCGCCCCACATCACCTCGTACAGCGGAGCGTCGAGATACGTGTCCACGGCCGCGACCACGGCGTCCAGAGCCTGCGCGAACACCGGGAACGCGGCGTGCAGTTCACGGCCCATGCCCAGCCGCTGCGCACCCTGACCCGTGAACAGGAAGGCCGACTTGCCCTCCCGTACCTGGCCCTGCACCACACCGGCGGACGTACCGCCCTCGGCCAGGGCCGTCAGGGCCGCCAGGAGCTCTGCGCGGTTCTCGCCGAGGACGACGGCCCGCTCGTTCAGCCGGGCGCGCCGGGTGGCCAGCGCGCGGCCGGTGACCGCGAGATCCGCCTCGTCGTCCAGGGTCTCCAGGTGCGCGACCAGCCGCGCCGCCTGCCCCCGTACGGCCTGCGCCGTACGGCCCGACACCACCCACGGCACCGGTCCGCCGAAGGACTCGGGGGCCTGCTCGGCGGCCTCGGCCGGAGCCGCCACCGGCGGCTCCTCAAGGATGAGGTGGGCGTTCGTACCGCTGATGCCGAAGGAGGAGATGCCCGCGCGGCGCGGGCGCTCGCCCGCCGGCCACTCGACCGCGTCGGTCAGCAGCTCCACCGCGCCCGCGTCCCAGGCGACCTGGGGGGAGGGCTCGTCGGCGAACAGGGTCCTCGGCAGGACGCCGTGCTCCATCGCCTGGAGCATCTTGATGACGCCCGCGACACCGGCGGCGGCCTGCGTGTGCCCGATGTTGGACTTGATCGAGCCCAGCAGCAGCGGCCGGCCGTCCTGCGGACGCTCCTGGCCGTACGTGTCCAGCAGGGCCTGCGCCTCGATGGGGTCGCCCAGCGTGGTGCCGGTGCCGTGGCCCTCGACGACGTCGACGTCGGCGGCGGTCAGGCCGCCGTCCTGGAGGGCGCGGCGGATGACGCGCTGCTGCGAGGGGCCGTTGGGGGCGGTCAGGCCGTTGGACGCGCCGTCCGAGTTGACGGCGGAGCCGCGCAGGACGCCGAGGATCCGGTGGCCGTTGCGCTCGGCGTCGGAGAGGCGCTCCAGGAGCACCAGGCCGACGCCCTCGCCCCAGCCCGTGCCGTCGGCGCCGCTGCCGAAGGACTTGCACCGGCCGTCGGCGGCCAGGCCGCCCTGCCGGCTCATGTCGATGAAGGTGTCCGGGGTGGACATGACGGTCACACCGCCCGCGAGCGCCAGCCCGCAGTCGCCGCGCCGCAGCGCCTGCGCCGCCCAGTGCATGGCCACCAGGGACGAGGAGCACGCCGTGTCCACGGTGACCGCGGGGCCTTCGAGGCCGAGCGCGTACGCGACCCGGCCCGAGACCACGCTCGCCAGGCTGCCGTTGCCGTGGTAGCCGGCGAGCTGCTCGGGCAGCGGGCCCAGGCGCAGGCCCCAGTCGTGGTACATGACGCCGGCGAACACGCCGGTGTCGCTGCCCCGCAGGGCGTGCGGGTCGATGCCGGCCCGCTCGAACGTCTCCCAGGAGACTTCGAGGAGCAGCCGCTGCTGCGGGTCCATGGCCTGCGCCTCGCGCGGGCTGATCCCGAAGAACTCGGCGTCGAACTCGGCCGCGTCGTAGAGGAATCCGCCCTTGTCGCTGAGGCTCTTGCCGGGCTTGCCCGGCTCCGGGTCGTGGATGTCGGAGTCCCAGCCGCGGTCGGTCGGGAACGCGCCGACGGCGTCGACCCCGCCCTGGACCAGCTGCCACAGGTCGTCCGGCGTCGAGACGCCGCCCGGGTAGCGGCAGGCCATGCCGACGACCACGATCGGGTCGTCGTCGGCCGCCGCGAGCGCGGTGACGGGCACCGTACGGCGGGCCTCCTTGCCCGGGTCGCCCAGCTTGTCCGCCAGGTGGTCGGCGAGCGCGCTCGGCGACGGGTAGTCGAAGATCAGCGTGGCCGCGAGCGGGAGGCTGATGGCGGAGCTGAGCCGGTTGCGCAGCTCGACGGCGGCGAGCGAGTCGAAGCCCATCTCGTTGAAGGCGCGCGTCGGGTTGATCCGCTCGCCGCTCTCGTGGCCGAGGACGGCCGCGACCTGCGTACGGACGAGGTCCAGCAGGGCCTCGCCGCGCTCGGCGCGGGACAGGCCCGAGAGCCGGCGGGCCAGGGACTGCTCGACGGGGACGGCGCCGGTGCCCGCGCTGCGGCGGGCGGGGCGGACCAGCCCGCGCAGGACGGACGGGACCTCGGCGGCCCGCGCCTGGAGGGTGCGCAGGTTGAACCGGACGGGTACGACGGCGCCTTCGCCGCCGGTGGCGGTGAGCGCGCTGTCGAGCAGCGCGAGGTTCTCGGCGGGGGAGAGCACCTGGAGGCCGAGGCGCTCGATGCGGCGCAGGGCGGCCTCGTCGAGCTGCCCGCCCATGCCGCCGACGCCGGTCCACAGGCCCCACGCGAGGGAGGTCGCGGGGAGTCCGGCGGCGCGGCGGGTGGTGGCCAGCGCGTCCAGGAAGCCGTTCGCGGCCGCGTAGTTGGCCTGGCCGGCCCCGTCGAGCAGGGTCGCGGTGGACGAGAACAGGACGAAGGCGGACAGGTCCAGGCCCTGCGTCAGCTCGTGCAGGTTCCAGGCGCCGTCGGCCTTGGGCCGCAGGACGGTGTCCAGGCGTCCGGCGTCGAGCGAGCCGATCAGCCCGTCGTCGATCACACCGGCCGCGTGGACGACGCCGGTGAGCGGCCGGCCGGCGGGGATCGCGGCGAGCAGCGCGGCCACCGCGTCCCGGTCGGACGCGTCGCAGGCGGCGACGGTCACCTCGGCGCCGAGCCCGGTCAGCTCGTCGGCGGTCTCCCGTACGCCGGGGGCGTCCGCGCCCCGGCGGCCGGTCAGCAGCAGGTGGCGTACGCCGTGCTCGGTGACCAGGTGGCGGGCGACGGCGGCGCCGACCCCGCCGGTGCCGCCGGTGATCAGTACGGTGCCCTGCGGGCCCCACGGCGCGGGCTGCGGCTCGGCCGCGGGCAGCGTGGCCAGCCGGGAGACGTACAGCTCGCCGCCCCGGACGGCCGCCTCGGGCTCGTCGAGGGCCGCGGCGATCCGCAGCAGTTCGGCCGGCTCCAGCGAGCCGTCGGAGTCGAGCAGGACGAAGCGGCCCGGGTTCTCGGCCTGCGCGGAGCGCACCAGGCCCCACACGGGCGCCTGGGCCAGGTCGATGTCCTCGCCCGGGGTGACGGCGACCGCCCCGCGGGTGAGGACGACGAGGCGGCCGGCGGCCGAGTCCTCGTCGTCCAGCCACTGCTGGAGCGCGGTCAGGACGTCCTCGGCGACGGCGCGCACCTGTGCGGGGACGTCACCCCCGGCGCCCTGGAGGGCGTGGTGGGCAACGGCGGCCGGCGCGTCCCCGGACAGCGGCGCGGGCAGCGGCCGGGAGGTCCAGCGCAGGTGGAAGAGCGCGTCGTGGGCCTGGGGGCGCAGCTGCTCGGCGGTGACCGGGCGGACCGTGAACGATTCGACGGAGGCGACGGGCAGGCCGTCTGCTCCCGCCAGGTCGAGCGCGACGGAGTCGGCGCCGGTCGCGGTGATCCGTACCCGCAGCGCGGAGGCGCCGGCCGCGGACAGCGAGACCCCCGACCAGGCGAACGGCAGCCGCGGGCCGTCGGCGACGGGCTCGGGGGAGGCGAAGTCGGTGGCCTGCAGGGCGGCGTCGAGCAGCGCCGGGTGCAGCCCGAACGCGGAGGCCTGGTCCACGACGTGGGCCGGCAGCGCGACCTCGGCGTAGGCCACGCCTTCGGCGCCCTGCCAGACGGCCTTCAGGCCGTGGAACGCGGGGCCGTAGCCGTACCCCTGGGCGGCCATGTCCTCGTACAGGCGCGTGGTGTCGACGGCGCGGGCGCCGCGCGGCGGCCACACGGAGGCGTCGAAGGGCTCGGCGGCGGCGGCCGGGGCGGCGGTCAGCACACCCGAGGCGTTGCGGGTCCACGGCGCGTCGGCGGGGGCGTCCTCGTCGCGGGAGTAGAAGGCGATCGGGCGGCGGCCGTCCTCGGCGGCGGCCTCGACCACGATCTGGAGGGCCACCGCGCCCGTGGCGGGCAGCAGCAGCGGAGCCTCCATGATCAGCTCGTCGACCCGCTCGCAGCCCGTCTCCTCGCCCGCGCGCAGCGCGAGTTCGACGAAGGCGGTGCCCGGGAGCAGCGTGCTGCCGGCGATGACGTGGTCGGCCAGCCACGCTTGCGAGCGCGGCGAGACCCGCCCGGTCAGCACCGAGGCGCCGGTGTCGGCGAGGGAGACGACCGCGCCCAGCAGCGGGTGGTCGGCGGCCACCTGGCCGAGCCCGGCGGCGTCGCCGCGCGAGAGCGGGGCGGCCAGCCAGAAGCGCTCGCGCTGGAAGGCGTACGTCGGCAGCTCGACGCGGCGCGCGCCGCTGCCCGCGTAGTACGCCTCCCAGTCCACCCGCGCACCGCGGGCGTGGGCGGTGGCCAGCGCGGCCGACAGCTGGCGCCGGTCGTCGTGGCCGCGGCGCAGCGCGGAGACGAACACCGGAGCGCCGCCGGGGCCTTCGAGGCCTTCGAGGCAGTCGCGGCCCAGACCCGACAGGACCGGGTCGGGGCCGATCTCCACGAACGTGGTGGCGCCGAGTTCGGCGAGCGCCCGCACCCCGTCGGCGAAGCGGACGGCTTCGCGGACGTGCCGGACCCAGTACTCCGGCGAGCACAGCTCGGCGGCGGTCGCGGCGCGCCCGGTCAGCGTCGAGACCAGGGGGATGCGCGGGGCGGAGTAGTCCAGGATCTCGGCGATGCGGCGGAACTCGGCCAGCATCGGCTCCATGAGCGGCGAGTGGAAGGCGTGGCTCACCCGCAGCCGCTTGGTGCGGTGCCCGTCGGCCTCCAGCCGGGCGGCGACCTCGGCGACGGCCTCGGCCTCGCCCGATATGACCACGGACGCCGGGCCGTTGACCGCGGCGACGGCCACCCGGTCGGCGAGGGCCGCCAGCAGCGGGGTGACGGTCTCCTCGGAGGCCGTCACCGCCACCATGGCACCGCCCTTGGGCAGTTCCTGCATCAGGCGGCCGCGCGCGGCCACCAGGGTCGCCGCGTCGTCCAGCGACAGCACGCCCGCGACGTGCGCGGCGGCCAGCTCGCCGATCGAGTGGCCCGCCACGTAGTCGGGGCGCACGCCCCAGGACTCCAGCAGCCGGAACAGGGCCACCTCGACGGCGAAGAGCGTCGCCTGCGCGTACACCGTCTCGTCGAGCAGGGCGCTGTCGGCGCTGTCCTCGGCGGCGAACAGGATCTCGTGCAGCGGCCGGTCCAGCTGGAGGTCGAGGTGGCCGATCGCCTCGTCCAGGGCGGTGGCGAACACCGGCTGGGTGTCGTACAGGGCGCGGCCCATGGCGGCGCGCTGGCTGCCCTGACCGGTGAAGAGGAAGGCGAGGCGGCCGGCGTCGGCGGTGCCCGGGAAGACGTACGGGGACTCCTGGCCCTCGGCCAGGGCCCGCAGGCCCGCCAGTGCGGCGTCCCGGTCGTCGGCGGCCACCACGGCGCGGTGGGCGAGGCGGGCGCGGGTCGTGGCGAGGGAGTAGCCGAGGTCGGCGGCGGCCGGGGCGTCCTCCTGCTCGGCGTGGGCCAGCAGGCGGGCCGCCTGGGCGCGCAGCGCGGTCCCGCTCGCGGCGGAGACCGGCAGCAGCACGGGGCCGGCCTTCGGCGCGGCCTCGGGGGCGGCGGCCTCGGCTGCGGGCGGCTCCTCGATGATGACGTGCGCGTTGGTGCCGCTGACGCCGAACGACGAGACGCCGGCGCGGCGGGGCTCCTCGCCCTTGGGCCAGGCGCGGGACTCGGTCAGCAGGCGGACCTCGCCCGCCGACCAGTCGACGTTGGGGGTGGGCTCGTCCACGTGCAGGGTGCGGGGCAGCTCGTCGTGCCGCATCGCCATCAGCATCTTGATGACGCCGGCCGAGCCGGCCGCCGCCTGGGTGTGCCCGATGTTCGACTTGGCGGAGCCGAGCCACACCGGCCGGTCCTCGGGGCGGCCCTTGCCGTACGTGGCGATCAGGGCCTGCGCCTCGATCGGGTCGCCGAGGGTGGTGCCGGTGCCGTGCGCCTCGACCGCGTCGACCTGCCCGCCGGTCAGGCCGGCGTTGGCGAGGGCCTGGCGGATGACCTGCTGCTGGGCGCGGCCGCTGGGCGCGGTCAGGCCGTTGGAGGCGCCGTCCTGGTTGAGGGCGGAGCCGCGGACGATGCCGACGACCGGGTGGCCGTTCTTCTGCGCGTCGGACAGCCGCTCCAGGACGAACACGCCGACGCCCTCGGCGAAGGCGGTGCCGTCGGCGGCGGCCGCGAAGGCCTTGACCGTGCCGTCGGGCGCGAGGCCGCGCTGGCGGCTGAAGGCGGTGAAGGTGCCGGGGCTGCCCATGACGGCCACACCGCCGGCCAGCGCGAGCGTGCACTCGCCGCGCTGGAGCGACTGCACCGCCAGGTGCATCCCGACGAGGGAGCCGGAGCAGGCGGTGTCGACGGTGAGGGCCGGACCCGCGAGCCCGAGGACGTACGAGACGCGGCCGGAGATGACGCTGGGGGCGTTGCCGCTCAGCAGGTAGCCGTCGAGGCCGTCCGGGGCCTCGTGCAGCCGCATCGCGTACTCCTGCGGCTCGGCGGCGATGAACACGCCCGCCTCGGTGCCGCGCAGGGTCGCGGGGTCGATGCCGGCCCGCTCGACGGCCTCCCACACGGTCTCCAGCACCAGCCGCTGCTGCGGGTCCATCGCGAGGGCCTCGCGCGGGCTGATCCCGAAGAAGTCCGCGTCGAACTCGGCCGCCTCGGGCAGGAATCCGCCGTGGCGCACGTACGTGGTGCCGGGCGTCGACGGGTCGTCGGAGAACAGCGCGTCCAGGTCCCAGCCGCGGTCGGCGGGGAACTCGTCCCGTACGTGCTCGCCGTTGCTGACCAGCCGCCACAGGTCCTCCGGGGAGGCGACCCCGCCGGGGTAGCGGCAGCCGATGCCGACGATGGCGATGGGCTCGTCCGACACGGCCACGGCGCGCACCGGCGCCTCGGGGCGGTCGGCCAGGCCCAGGACCTCGGTGCGCAGGTGCGCGGCGAGTTCCGCCGGCGAGGGGTGGTCGAAGGCGACGGTCGGCGGCAGCGCCAGGCCGGTGGCCGCGTTCAGCCGCACCTGGAGCTCCAGCAGCGCGACGGAGTCCAGGCCCAGGTCCTTGAAGGAGCGGTCGGGGTCGACCGACACGGGCAGGCCGGACCCCGCGAGCGCCTCCGGGGCGTCGGCGTACTTCGCCCGCAGCACGGCGAGCGCGTGATCGCGTACGAGGTCGAGCAGGACGTGGGTCTGTTCGGTCGTCGGAAGCGCCTCGAGGTCACGCACGAGCGCGGACTCCGTCGCCGCGTCCGCCGCGGTGTGACCGGTCGGCACACCGTCGGTGCCGGAGACAAAGTTTCCGGGCTCAGTCATCTAGCACTCCACACACTCGTTGTCCGCAGCGGACGGAAGGACGTAAAGACGTGACGTAAAGACGTTCGTAAGGACGGACCTTGGGCTCCGACGGGGCGGAGCATCGACAAGTCGCCGTCCGCCCGGAGCCGACGGGCGTCTCCGGGCGGACGGGCGGGGTCACTCGGCCGTGGCCACCGCGTGCTCGACGAGGGTCAGGGCCTGCACCGGGCAGGCCTCGATGGAATCCAGGATCTGGTCGCGCAGCGACTCGCCGGGCTCGTCGACGACGAGGACGGCCTGGCCGTCCTCGTTCTGGTCGAAGACGTCCGGACCCGAGAGCACACAGGCCCCACAGGCGACGCAGACGTCCTTGTCGATAATGACCTGCAGCATCTTCGTCCTCTCCTTTACCAGGTGACCGGCAGCTCGTGCAGGCCGTCGATGAGGGCCTTTTCCTTGAAGGGGAGCTCCTCCACCGGCTTGGCCAGACGCAGCCCCGGGATGCGGCGCAGCAGCGTCGTGAAGACGACCTCCATCTGCATCCGGACCAGGACCTGGCCGGCGCAGCGGTGGTGGCCGTAGCCGAACGCGATGTTCTGCGCGGCCTCCTTGCGGTGGAAGTCGAGGGTGTTCGGGTCCGCGAACACGCTCGGGTCGTGGTTGGCCGCGGTCAGCGAGCAGATGACGCCCTCGCCCTTGCGGATCAGCCGGCCGCCGATCTCCGCGTCCTCCTTCGCGACGCGGACGGTGCCGTGGTCGGCGACGCTGGAGAAGCGCATCAGCTCGTCGACCGCCTGGCCGGCGAGCTGCGGGTTCTCGCGCAGGACCGCCGCCTGCTCGGGGTGGCTGAGCAGCACCAGGACGGCCATCGTCATGCCGTTCATGGTGCTCTCGTGGCCGCCCGCGATCATCGTGCGGACGAGGGCGCTGATGTCGGTGGGGCCGAGGTCGCCGCCGCGCTCCTGGTTGCGCAGGATCAGGCTGCTGATCAGGTCGTCGGCGGGCTTCTCCGTGCGCTCGGCGATCAGCCGGTGCAGCAGGATCTCGACCTCGGTGTTGGCGGCGGCGTGCTCCTCCGGGGTGCCCTGGGTCACCAGCGAGGTGATCCAGCGGTAGAAGAGGTCCGTCTGGTCGCGCGGCACGTCCAGCAGTTCGGTCATCGCGACGGACGGCAGCGGCATCGTCAGCGCGGAGATGATGTCCACCGGGCCGCCCTGGGCGAGCATCGCGTCGATGAGCTCGTCGACGATCTCCTGGGTGCGGGGCCGCATGGCCTCGACCTTCTTGGCGGTCATCTCCGGCATCAGCATCATGCGGTGCTGCGTGTGGACCGGCGGGTCCATGTGGAAGAGGGTGCGCTGCACGATGCCCTGCTCCAGCAGCTCCAGGGGGAAGCCGAACTGGAGCGGGTAGCCGGGGTCGGCGATGTCCGACTCGAAACGCGTGTCGCGCAGCATCTGCTGCATGTCCTCGTACCGGGTCAGCAGCCAGGCCTCGCGGCCGTTGAACCTCAGCTTCACGCGGGAGACGGGCTCCGTCTCGCGCAGCACGGCGTAGTCCGGAGCCGGCTGCATCGGACAGCCGGTGCGCGGCAGCGGAAACGCGCGGACCGTCGTCTCCGAAGGCGCAGTGGTGAGTTCCGTCATGGGTCCCTCTCTCATCCGCCCCGCACCTGGTGTGCGGTCACGGCCTGGATCGATCGCGTGGGTCGTGGTCGGGGCTCGGGCTCAGCGGGTGGCAGTGGGAGGGCGCACGCACAGGTGCGTCACCGCTCGACGGAAAACATCTGCGCATTCCTCCCCAGACTCCGTCCGGGGGGACCCCCAACCGGAGTTCACCCCATTCAGGCTGCTGTTCTTCATCCCTGCTGAAAACCCCTAAGCCGTCGCGCCCCTGGTGGGAATGGCGGGGGCCCGGCGAAATTAGGGGTGGTGAAGGGTGGTCACAGGGGGCGGCGGCAATGGCGGCCGGTGCCCGCCCGCCGTTTCGATGGGGTGAGGCCTCGGGATACCGCCCGGTCTCGGGATACCGCCCGGTCGCCGGGAAGGGAAGTCGAGGAGTCATGACGGAAACGCTGCAGGGCACCAGCGCATGGATCCGGCGGTTCGAGCCGTCGCCGGACGCCCCCCACCGCCTCGTCTGCTTCCCGCACGCGGGCGGCGCCGCCACGTTCTGGTTCCCGATGGCCCGGGCGCTCGCCCCGGAGGTGGACGTGCTCGCGGTGCAGTACCCCGGGCGCCAGGACCGCCGCAGCGAGCCCTGCATCGAGGACATCGAGACGCTCGCCGCACACGCCGCCGAGGAGGTCCTGGGCTGGTCGGACCGGCCCGTGACCCTGTTCGGGCACAGCATGGGGGCCATGGTCGCCTTCGAGACCGCCCGCCGCCTGGAGGAGCGGGGGCGGCCGCCGGCCGGCCTCGTCGTCTCCGGCATGCGCGCCCCGTCCCGGGCCCGCGGCGGGTCCAGTCGGGCCGAGACCGCCGAGACCGCCGAGGAGCTCGTCGCCGGCATCCTGCGCCTGCAGGGCACCGACGCGGCCGTACTGGACGACCCGGAGCTCGTCCGCATGATCCTTCCCACCATCCGCAGCGACTACAAGGCCGCCGAGAGCTACCGCTGGCGCCCCGGCCCGCCGCTCGGCACGCCGATCGCCGTACTCACCGGGACCGAGGACCCGCACGTGAGCACGGACGAGGCGGCGGCCTGGCGCGAACACACCGCCGGGCCGTTCAGCCTCACCGTCTTCACCGGGGGCCACTTCTTCCTGAACGAACACGCCGACGACGTCCGGAAGGTCGTTACCGACCATATTGCCCGGTCGTTCCAAGCGAACTCAGTCTGAATTCAAGCGACATCTGAAAAGAAGGATGTCCTGTCTCCCTCGGGTCTTTTCCAGCCGGTTCACGGGGGGACGACCCGAGCCACAACTCAAGGCAGGAGTGGGGCGTTGGCCAGCCTCTCGTATTCGATACGCGAAGAATCCGGAACAGCCGGAACAGCCGGAATTGCTCCCGGACACGGACCGTCCCAAAAGGAAACCGTCCACGGGCTGCTGGACGCCGCCGCCGCGGCGGCGCCGGACGCCCCCGCCATCCGCGACGCCGCGGGTGCCTGGACCTACCGCCGGCTCGACGAGTACAGCCAGGCCTTCGCGGCCTGGCTGGGCAGCCGCGGCATCGGCGTCGGCGACCCGATCGTGCTCCAGCTGCCGACCAGCCGCGAGCTGGCCGCCATGTTCTACGGAGCCTCCCGGGCCGGAGCGGTGTTCGTACCGCTCAACCCCACCATGAAGCCGTACCACCTGCGCCAGGTCAGCGAGAACGCCGGGCCCAAGCTGGCCATCGGCGACGCCGCGACCGGCGCGGGCCTCCAGGAGGCCGTCGGCGCGGTGCACCAGCTCGCCGACGTGTGGGCCGAGGTCGAGGAACTGCGCACGCAAGGCGCCCGCATCACCTCCGAGGTACGCCCCGACGACGTGGCGACCCTCATCTACACCTCCGGCAGCACCGCCGCCCCCAAGGGCGTCGTCTGCCCGCACGCCCAGGTGGCGTTCGCCTCCCGGGGCCTGGTCGAGGCACTGGGGTACCGGTCGGACGACATCGTCTTCTGCCGATTCCCGATGTCCTGGGACTACGGCCTCTACAAGGTCGTCATGACCTGCATCGCCCGCTGCGAGATCGTCCTCGCCGACCAGGACTCCGACCTCACGCTGGTGCGCCGCATGCGCGAGACCGGCGCGACCGTGGTCCCGATCGTCCCCTCCTTCGCCACCATGATCGTCAGCCTGGCGAAGCGGGACACCGGGCCGCAGGCCCCGGTCCGGATGTTCACCAACACCGGCGCCGCCCTGCCGCCCGCCACCATCGACGCGCTGCGCGAGCACTTCCCCGGAGCCCGCGTGGTGCGCCAGTACGGCCAGACCGAGGCCAAGCGCATCACCGTCATGCCGCCCGAGGAGGACCGCGAACGCCCCGGCGCCGTCGGCCTCCCGCTCCCCGGCACCCGCGTGCTGATCGTCGACGCGGACGGCAACGAACTGCCCGCCGGCGAGGTCGGCGAGATCGTCGCCGTCGGCCCGCACGTCATGCCGGGCTACTGGAACAGCCCCGAGATCACCGCCGACACCTTCCGCACCGACCCCGCCAGCGGGCAGCGCAGCCTGCACACCGGGGACTACGGCAGCCTCGACGCCGACGGCTACCTCTACTTCGAGGGCCGCCGCGACGACATGTTCAAGCGCAAGGGCCTGCGGATGAGCACCCTCGAAATCGAGGGCGCCGCCATGGACATCCCCGGAGTGCGCGCCGCCGCGGCCCTGGCGCCCGGCGAAAAGCACGACCTCGCCCTCTTCGTGGAGGGCGACCTGACCCCCGCCGAGGTGCTCAAGGGCGTGGCCCAGCGCCTGGAGCCCGCCAAGGTCCCGGCGATCGTCCGAGTGCTGAGCGAGTTCCCGCTCACCCAGCACGGCAAGAACGCCCGCAAAGAGCTGGCCCTCCTGCTCGAGGGAAGTGGAAAGTGAGCCCCCAGTCCATGGAGCCGACCGAGCTCGCCCGCCAGTACGGCACGCCCCTGTACGTCTACGACCTCGACCGCGCCCGCGCCGCCCGCCGGGACCTGTTCGGCTGGCTGCCCGAGGGCTTCGAGGTGTTCTACGCCTTCAAGGCCAACCCGCACGTCGACCTCGTACGGGCCCTGCGCGACGGCGAAGGCCCCGCCTGCAATGCCGAGATCAGCTCCACCGGTGAGCTCGCCGCCGCCCTCGAAGCCGGCTACCCGGGCTCCGACATCCTCTACACCGGGCCCGGCAAGACCCCCGAGGAGCTGTACGAGGCCATCGCGGCCGGCGTGCGCACCTTCTCCGCCGAGTCGCTGAGCGACCTGGAGCACATCGGCGGCGCCGCCCTCGAACACGACACCGTCGCCGACTGCCTGCTGCGCATCAACAGCGCCTCGGCCAGCGCCACCACCAGCATCCGGATGACCGGCGCCCCCACCCAGTTCGGCATCGACAGCGAGACCGTCGCGGACCTCGCCGAGCGGCTGCGCTCGGTGCCCGGCACCCGGATCGCCGGACTCCACCTCTTCTCCCAGAGCAACGCCGCCGACGAGGAATCCCTCATCGGCGAACTCACCCACACCATCCGCGTGGCCGCCGCGATCCAGGACGACCTGGGCGTCCCGCTGCGCCTGCTCGACATCGGCGGCGGCTTCTCCGTCCCGTACGCGCAGCACGGCGAGCGGGCCCGCTACCCCAAGCTCCGCACCGAGCTGGAGGCCTCGCTCGACCTCCACTTCCCGCAGTGGCGCGAAGGCGCGCCGCGGCTCGCCGTCGAGTCCGGCCGCTACCTTTCCGGCGACAGCGGCACCCTGGTGGCCCGCGTCAGCAACGTCAAGATCAGCCGGGGCAAGAAGTTCGTCATCCTCGACGCCGGCATCAACACCTTCGGCGGGATGTCCGGCCTCGGCCGGCTGCTGCCGGTGTCCGTGCAGGTCGAGGCGGGCGAGGAGACCGAGAAGGCGAGCCTGGTCGGCCCGCTGTGCACCCCCGGCGACGTCCTGGGCCGCGGCATCGACCTGCCCCCGCTGGACGAGGGTGACCTCGTACGCATCCCCAACGCCGGTGCGTACGGGCCCACGTCGAGCCTCCTGATGTTCCTCGGGCGCCCGGCCCCGACCGAGGTCGCCGTCTCCGGCGGCAAGGTCGTATCCGTCTCCCGCATCGAACACGTACGCACCTACCGGAGTGTGGAGGGCGATGATGCATGACCTGTCCGCCAGAGGCACGGAGTCGTTCGTCGAGCGGTCGAAGGGAACCGTGATCGTCACCACCCTGGCCTCCGACTCCCACACCTGGAACCTCGTCTTCCTCCAGCTGCTCATCGAGGAGTGCGGGTACGACGTGGTCAACCTCGGCCCGTGCGTCCCCGACGAGCTGCTCGTCTCCGAATGCCGCGACCGCAATCCCGAGATGATCGTGATCAGCAGCGTCAACGGCCACGGCTACCAGGACGGGATGCGGGTCATCGGCCGGCTCCGGGACGCCGCCCCGCTGGCCGCGACGCCCATCGTCATCGGCGGCAAGCTCGGCACCGACGGCGGCGAGGGCGCCAGCCGCACGCACGAGCTGATGGCCGCCGGCTTCGACGCCGTGTTCGAGGACGGCCAGGACCCGATCGCCGCGTTCCACGCCTTCCTCGCCACCCTGCCGTCGGAGCCCCGGCGGGCCGTGGAGGCCGCGGACCACGCCCGGGTCTCCGCATGAGCGAACTCACCGCCGTCCGCGAAGGGCGGCCCGCCGGCCCGGCCCCCGTCGACTTCGGGGAGTTCGTCCGCAGGGAGGGCGGCAACGGCCGCCTGGTCGTCCAGCCCCGCATGGGATTCGGGGACCCCGGCCGGATGCGCACCGGGCTCGTCGCCACCAAGGCCGCCGGCGCCGCCACCGTCGGCACCCTCACCCTCGACAGCTACACCCGCGTCGGCAACCTGGAGGCCGTCGAGACCGCCCTGCGCGACGGCATCGACCTCAACGGCTACCCGGTCGTCAGCCACCCGCCGGAAACCACCGCCGCCGTGCTGGAGGGCGTACGCGACCGGAGCTTCCCCGTCCAGGTCCGGCACGGCTCCGCCACGCCCATCGACATCTTCCGGGCGATGATGCGGCTGAACCTCAACGCCACCGAGGGCGGGCCGGTCTCGTACTGCCTGCCCTACGGGCGCACCCCGCTCGCCGACGCCATCCGCAACTGGGAGGACTGCTGCGACCTGTACGTGCGCATGCAGGACGTCGGCATCGAACCCCACCTGGAGACCTTCGGCGGCTGCATGATGGGCCAGCTCTGCCCGCCCAGCCAGCTCGTCGCCATCAGCTTCCTCGAAGCGATGTTCTTCGCCCAGCGCGGCCTGCGCTCCATCTCCATGAGCTACGCCCAGCAGACCGACCCCGTCCAGGACCGCGAGGCCGTCACCGCGCTGCGCCGGCTCAGCGCCGAGCTGCTGCCCGTCGACAACTGGCACGTCGTCATCTACGCCTACATGGGCGTCTACCCCGAGACGGACCACGGCGCGTACGGGCTGCTCGCCAGCGCCGCCCAACTCGCCGTCACCACCGGCGCGGAACGGCTCATCGTCAAGACGGCCGCCGAGGCCCGCCGCATCCCGACCATCGCGGAGAACGTCCAGGCCCTCGAATACGCCAGCAACACCGCGCTGCGCACCGGCCGCGGACCCGACGACACCTTCACCGACTCCCCGACCTACCAGGAGGCGCGGGCCCTGGTCGACGCCGTCCTGAACCTCGACGACGACCTGGGGCGGGCCCTGCTCAAGGCGTTCCGCCACGGCTACCTCGACGTCCCGTACTGCGTGCACCCCGACAACGCGGGCCGGGCGCGCAGCTACATCGACTCCGGCGGCCGGCTGCGCTGGGCCGACACCGGCAAGCTCCCGATCGCCGGGATCGCGGAGCGCGGGCCCTCGCGGAAGATCGGCTCGGCCGACCTGATGAACGACCTCTTCCATGTCCGGTGCAAGTTCGACGCAGGCCCCCGCGAGCTCGACCCCGTCACCGCGGAGCTGATCCGCGGCCAGGCGGCGATCGGGTCACGGACGAAGGAGTACACCGCATGACCACACAGACCACCTCCGCCCCCGTGGAGACCGGCGCCTGGGTGCGCCGCTTCCACCCCGGTGGCCAGGACGCCGCGCACCGGCTGATCTGCTTCCCGCACGCGGGTGGCTCGGCGTCCTTCTTCTTCCCGGTCTCCCGGGCGCTGACGCCGGGTGCGGACGTGCTGGCGATCCAGTACCCGGGCCGCCAGGACCGCCGCCACGAGCCCTGCCTCGACTCGATCGGGGAGCTCGCGGACGCCCTCGCCGAGCAGGTGCGCCCGTGGTGCGACCGGCCCGTCACCTTCTTCGGGCACAGCATGGGCGCCACCCTCGCCTTCGAGGTCGCCCGGCGCCTGGAGGCCGGGGGCACCGTGCTGCACGGACTGTTCGCCTCCGGCCGCCGCGCCCCGTCCACCGTGCGCGACGAGCGCGTGCACCTGCGCGACGACGAGGGCCTGCTCGCGGACATCACCCGGCTCGCCGGCACCGACACCGCGGTGCTCGGCGACCCGGAGATCGTCCGCATGATCCTGCCGGCGATCCGCGCCGACTACCGGGCCGCCGAGACCTACCGGTACCAGGCCGGGACGCCGCTGACCTGCCCGCTCTTCGTCCTGACCGGCGACAGCGACCCGCACGTGACGCCCGAGGAGGCGCGCGCCTGGGAGCGGCACACCACCGGCCCGTACGCGCTGCGCACGTACCCCGGCGGCCACTTCTACCTCAACTCCCAGGCGGGCGCCGTCCTGGGGGAGATCTCCGCGCACCTGGGCTGACCGGCCCCGGGCCGGGCACCGGCTCCCGCCGAATCCGGCGGGAGCCTTTCCCGTATTCCGGCCGGGGTGCGGGAAAACGGCCTGGTGACGCATACCATGTCACTGATGCGTGCGTGATACGCATGACATCTCCGGATCTCTCGAAGAGGACGAATGAAGGCGGGACGCTCCATGACCAGTAACGAGGGCAGCGGCCTGCCGGGCAGCATCGACGTGCTGTGGGAGCTGCGCAGCCGGGAACAGCGCGGAGCACGCGCGGGCCTGAGCGCGGCACGCATCGTCACGGCGGCGATCGAGTACGCGGACCAGTTCGGGCTGGGTTCCCTGTCGATGGCCCGGGTGGCCGAGCGGCTCGACTTCGCGACGATGTCCCTGTACCGGCACGTGTCGAGCAAGGACGAACTCCACTCGCTCATGGTCGACATGGCGTACGGCAAGCCGCCGCTGCTCGAAGGCAGCGACAAGGACTGGCGCGGCGGCCTGGAGCTGTGGGCCCGCGCGTTCCTGGAGATCTTCCGGCGCCACCCGTGGATGCTGCAGGTCCCGGTCAGCGGGCCGCCGCTGGAGCCGGGCCAGATGAGCTGGCTCGAATGCGGGCTCCGCACCCTCGGCCGCACCGGGCTCTCGCCGAACGAGAAGCTCTCGGTGATGCTGCTGATGGTCGGCTACGTACGCAACAACGCTCAGGTGTCCATGCCGCTGACCAGCCAGGACCAGAGCGAGGAGGAGCTCATGGCCAACTACGGCCGGGCCATGGACAAGTTCATCGACGCGGAGACCTTCCCCGCGGTCCGCGAACTGATCGAGGCCGGCACCTTCCAGGAGACGGACGACGACTTCACGTTCGGCCTGGAACGAGTCCTGGACGGCGTCGAGGTCCTGATCCGCAAGAACACCGGCGAAAACCCCCTGGCCTGACCCCGCCGCTGCCGACGCCGGCGGAGGGCATCGCGTTCCCCACAGGGAAAATCCGGCGTTCGCACCGAGGGCCAGCGGCCAGGAGGCCGTAGGTGCGACCCCAGTGCGAACAGCACACCGGCCGAAGCCGCTCCGGCCGACCGCGAGCTCACCTGGGCGTATCAGGCGCCAACTCCTCAAGGCCGGGCGGTGGTTCACGCGAGTGACCCCGGCACGGGAGGGTGCGCCGGGGTCCGGGGAGGAGCGCAGAGTCAGGCATTGACCTCGGCGGGAGCCGAGACCGGAGGGCGGACCCCGGTCAGTTCCTCGGCCCGGTCGAGGAGGCACGGGGCAAGCTCGGGGTAGAAGCCGCGGGCGACGGCCTGGAGGAGCTCGGCGAGCGCCGCCAGCTCTCCGATGCGTCCGGCCGGGGTGTCGAGGACCTGGGCGAAGTCGGTCCGGATGCGTTCGGCAACGGAAGGCACGAGGAGGCTGTGAGCGTGTAGAAGTCCGGGGTCGTAGCCGACGGGGACACGGCCCCAGCGTTCCCAGTCCAGGAAGGTCAGAGGCTGCCCGGTGATGTTGCCCCAGTGCAGGTCACCGTGACCGGTGACCCGCTCGATCTTCGTTGGGGCGGAAATGCCCAGGAACTGGGGGAAGGCCCGCTCGATCCAGGAGTCCCGGACGGTCTCCTTGGTCCCCTCGACCTGCGTCAGGCGGTCGAGGGAACGCCTCAGTAGTCCCCACCACGGCTCCGGAAGAGCGGGGTCCCGGGCGAGGTCAGCGCGGGAGGGTGAGACCACCGGGTGCGGTACGCGGTCCAGGACCTCGGACTGAAACGACCACTCGCTGTCCACCCAGTCGTGGACGCCGTGCAACGCTGGGCGTGGCACATCGCGCGGCACGAGGAGGGACGCGCCTACGGGTCCTTGCCCTGGGGTGCGCCCCGCGTTCTTCAAGTGGCCGCGGCTGACCCGAAGCCAGCAGTCGCCCGCGCCGCGCCCCAGTGTGAATCCGGCAAAGCCCCACACCGGGCAGCCCGTACACGTGAGGCCCAGGGCTTTGGCCGCCCGGTCGTGCGCGGCCTCCATGAGGGCGCGGATGTCCTCATCCGGTGGCGAGTTCATTGGTCACTCTCCTGAGGTGTTCGGGGGCGAGGGGCGAAGCGAGTGCCTTCACCGCATCGTTCCAGTGATCACGATTCGTGGTGGAGGTCAGCACGAAGTCCAGGGCGGGGCAGGACGCGGCGGCCAGGACTCCAGCGGTGCCGGCCGAGAGCCCCGGGCGGATCAGATCCACCAGTTCGGGTGTCATCGCATCCAGCAATTCGCCGCCGTGCAGCGGGGCGGAGCCGAACGTGATCAGCCCGTCGTCCTTCGCCTGCACCAGCGGACCGTCCCCGTTCAGGGCCTGCGTGATCGGGGCATCATCGATCAGGCCGACGGGCATCTGTACTGCGATCAGGTGGTGATCACGGGAACCTGCGGCCTCCCGGGCCAGCGCCAGCAGCTCAGGCACACTGAAGGCCCCCTCCCGCAGGCCCGACCAGGTGGCCACTCCATAGCCGGGAATCTTCCCCTCGTGCACCTGCTCCTCCAGGACGGTGAACGCCTCGCGGAGCCGCCAGTGCATCGCCGACCGGTCCACTCCGCGACCAGCCCGTTCCGGGTTGTGTACGAACATCAGGTCCACGTGGCCGAGGAGGGCAAGCGCTTCTTCCACCTGATGGCCGACGAACGAGGGGGCGAGGCAGTGGCCGACGGATGCGTCGTGTTCGGTGAGCAGCCCCCGGCTGAGGGCGGCTCGCCCCTGGTTGCGGGTGAAGAAGCCCGTCTTTGTGGCGACGAGTGGAGGGTTGGGGGCTGCCCGCAGGACCCTGCCGAGGTCATGGAGGGCCTGGCCGGCGGCGTAGTTCGGCGCAGTGTCGATCCACGGGGTCCCGGCCTGCACCGCCATGCGCGCTGCTTCCACCACGCCTCGGACCCGGTACGTGCCCAGGGCCAGGGACGCGGTCACAGCCCCGTCCCCACAACGGCGACGGCTTGGCCCTCGATGAGGGCCCAGATCAGCTCGGCCACGTCTTTGACCTCCAGGCCAGCAGCCGCGGCAAGATCCCCCAGGGTCGTCGGCCGGCCGAGCAGCAGCGAACGAAGGACCGGCCCGGCGGACTCCGCGAAGTCCCAAGCTGTCCCCGCCGCCGAGAACGTGACCGTGCTGTGCCTGTCGCTCACCGTCACGCGTGCCCGCGGGGCGGTGAGCCGTACGGCGATCTCCGGTTTGGCGGGGAGCCCGTCCACGTAAGGAAGGGACGGGACGGCTTGCCCGAGGTCGGTCGTGTCGGCGGACTCCGCCCAGCGCTCGATCAGGCGGGGATCGGCCAGTAAGTCGAGCACCTCGTGGCGTACGGCGGCGAGGAAGTCCGACTGCTCCGGCAGCTCGGCGAAGCGGGGGATGTCCGTGCGCAGGGGCAGGGTGGCCCGGAGCTGGTCCACGACCCAGACCATGAGGTCCGCGCCTGTGTGCGGGACCATCCCGAAGGTCAGGTGGAGGGACTCCGTGCCTTGGTCCGCGGTGACCGCATGCCACCAGCCGCGCGGTAGGTAGAGCACGTCACCGGCCGCGAGCACGATGTCCGCCACCGGGTCGCCCTCCGGCTGCTCAGGCGATTCGACGTCCCGGAAGGTGGGGGCCTGGCGTGTGGCCCCGTACAGGCGCCACCGCTTGGAGCCGTGGAGTTGCACCACCACGACGTCGTGGTCGTCCCAGTGGAGGCCGAAGCCCTCTCGCTCGGTCCATGACGCGTACGCGTTCGCCTGGACGGAGGTGCCCAGGAACCGTTCCAGTCCCTCGGCTGCCTGCCGCACGGCGGGGTGGATCTTCTCGACCGCGTCCAGGACCAGCGAGGCGCCGTCCTTGAGCTGGGTGTGCAGCTCGGCCGGCTGGATGCGGGACCAGGTCACCGCCCGGCGGTTGGTCGTCGGGACCGCGTAGCGGTGCAACGGCACCGTCTCGCCGTCGGCCGACAGACGGAGCCGAGGTGGCTCCAGACGCTGCGTGGCGATGATCCGGTTCAGGTCGTCCCAGGTGAACAGGCCCGCCACGTCGGCGGCGCCAGGGATGTGCGCGTAGGAGCGGTGGTACGTCTGGGCGAGGAACGTGTCCCCGCCCAGACGCCCCGCCCACGAGGCTGCTTCAAGCATCGTGGGCAGCCCCGTCAGTCGTTGCCGTCGGAACGGCCGCTGCTGACGTCAGACTCCTGCTCGGCGCGGGTCCGCGCGGCGACGATCTTCCGCTTCGCGACGAGCAGGCCACCCCCCTCGGGGGCCACGGAACCGGTGTTCTCTTCCACCATCGAACTTCCCTTCTGCTTGGGGAACTCCCACCGGAGATTGGGTGGGAAGACTGGGGGCGAGCAGGTGAGCCGATCGGTTACGAGGTGACGATGACGCCGAGGACGTACAGAGCCACCGAGCCGAAGACCATCGCCAGATACAGCGGGCCGGCGAACCGGCCGACCAGGCGGAGCACCCACCTGCCTAAGCCGTGCACTACGCCGCCCCCGGCTCGGTCTCCGCGGGACGCAGGGCGCGGGCCGACACGGGCGAGGAGCCGAGGCAGCGGGGGCACTCACACGGCGGGTAGCGGCCCGGGTCCGAGAGGATGACGTACTGATCACCCGACTGGACACGGGTCGTCTGAGACCACGTACGACCGGAGTCGCGGGACACGCGAAGCGTCATGAGGAGGCGAGGCTCCGCAGCGAGGCCGAGAGACCGAGAGAGCCGTTCGTGGACGTGTCCCTCGGCGCCGTTCTGCGTTGCCATAGCCGCACCCTCCGCTGCGTCATGCCCGGTCCGTTCGCCACAACTCCCAGGAAAGCGCGCGAAGTCGACGGACTCCACGGCATACATGCCGCATTCTTGGAGCAGATCCGTGCACGGGTGCCGCAGGCTTCGAAGTCGCGGGAAGGGGTCTTCATGGGGCTGGCCGAACGGCGCAAGACCCTGGGCTACAGTCAGGAGAAATTGGCCGGGTTACTCGGCGTGGACCGCACGACGGTCGGGCGCTGGGAGAGCGGCAGGATCGAACCGCAGCCACCCCAGCGGCGAGGCTTGGCCATCGCCCTCGAAGTCAGCCTCCAAGAACTTGACGCCCTCCTGACAGAGCTACGAGCCGCAGGGCAGGAGGCCACAGGGCAGCAGTCCAGTGACCACCCGAGCGCGGGAGACCCCGACGAAATGATCCGCCGCGAATTCCTCCGCATCCTCACGGTCAGCGGGGCCCTGACGGCCCTGCCGGTCGACGAGGCCGAGGCCCTCACCGATGGGGTGCTGAGGGGGATGCCCGCCGACTTCGAGCGGATGAACAGCCACCTGTGGCAGGTCTACCAACTGGCGCGTTCGAAAGGCTCGGTCTACCCCGTCATCCGTGACCAGCTGACGACTCTGAACGAAGCACTGGCCGTCAGCCGAGGCAGTTCCCGCCCCCTCCTGAGCGCAGCGGCCGACCTCTTCCAGATGGCCGGCGAAGTCGCCTTCGACGGGAACCGGTACGCCGACGCCGCAGCCTCGTACTCGCTCGCGGCCTCGGTCAGCAAGGATGCGGGCGCGTACGACCTGTGGGCCTGCGCGCTCGTACGCCATGCCTACGTGGACATGTCCGAGCAGCGCTACCGCCAGGCGGCGCAGATGCTGGGTGCGGCCGAACGGCTGGCCGGTCGAGGGGACAACGACCTTTCGACGCGGCATTGGGTCGCGTCGGTCCAAGCGGAGGCGTACGCCGGCCTTGGGGACCTCACAGCGTGCGAACGCGCGCTGGACCAGGCCGAGAAGGTCAGGGACCTCACCGCGGAGAGCACGAACGGCGGATGGCTCCGCTTCGACGGTACCCGCTTGGCCGAGGAGCGCGGAGCACGGTACGTGCAGCTCGGCCGCCTGGACCTGGCGGAGGCGACGTTGAAGACCGCGTTGGCGCAGACGGCACTTGCGTCAGGGCAGTCGTATCGGCGCCGGGGTGCAGTGCTGACCAGCCTGGCCGCCATCGGTGCGAAGCGGCGTGACCCCGACCAGGTTCTTGCGTACGGGCGGGAAGCCGTCAGCCTGGCCCGAGTCTCAGCATCTGGGTACGTCGCCCGTAGACTCCAAGCCCTGTGCGACGAGTTCGGTCCCTTGAGCCGCGACCACCGCGTAGCGGAGCTGGGGGCGGAGATCGCCACGCTGAGCACGCCGTGACGAGAGGGGTAGGCATGTCGCAGACCGAAGGTGCACGACTGTTCCGGGAAACCTGGATCGCGGGAGTGCGGCAGCACTTCCCCGGGGAGCCGAAGGCCGGCTACGTGACCCCGTGGGAAGACACCCCGCAGTGGGAGCGCGAGGCCGCAGGCTCGGTCTACGACCAGGTCCGGCAGTTCATCGAGATCAGCGGTGGCCACACGTCGAGGCTGTCCCGCGAGCAGAAGAGCCGGTTCGTCGCGACGTGCTGGACGGCACAGATGTTCAAGCACTTCGAGGACCCGAAGCCGGGCTACGTGGCGGACTGGCCTGACCTGCCGTCCTGGCAGCAGGAGACCGACGCCGACATCTTCGAGGCCATCGAGAAGGCCGTCATCTGATGTGACGTCCGCAGCCCCCGGCCCCGAGCCGAAGGACTGGGGGTCCAGAGGTCGAGTGTCGAGGTACCGCTAGAAGATGGTTTCGAGGCACGTCCACGAGCGATGCTTCCCCCGCAGGGTCAGCGAACCCCTTCGTCCATCAGGACGTAGAGGAGGCCGACCAAGGAGCGGCTGCTGACGATCTCGCGGCGGTCGATCATGCTCCGGATGTTCGCCAGTGGGATCCACTCGATCCGGTCCGACTCCCGCGCGGACGGTGCGACGTACGACGGGCCGCCGATTCGCGGGCGGCAGCCTCGCCGGGCGTCTCGTCCGCCTCGACCAGGCCCATGGGCAGTTCCCAGGCCCACGCGTCCGTGATGAAGCGGTGGCGCCAACATCATCAGGACCTCTTGGCGGTCGTTGAGCACGGCGGCCACGGCCAGGTGGCGGAGCGACTTCTGGGTGATGCCCTGGACGTCGAGGCGATCCACGTAGTGGATGCCTGCGTGCCGGACCCGGTCGAGGTCCTCTTCGGCGTCGGTCCGGCCTGTCTCTTGAGCGGGCGCGCCGATCATCCAGTGCCGATCGAGATGCGATGGCGCCGACCGGTTCGCCGGCCAGACCTTTAGGGGCGCAAAGACGTCCGCCCCGGCCACCGGGAGGTGGTCGGGGCGGACGTCTTTCGGGCCCTTCGGGGGCCTATCGGAGATCAGTGATAGGCGACCGAAGAGTGCGGTGCGGCGGCGGGGGTGGAAGCCGCACCTGCGGTGGTCGGGATGTGCTGGGGCTCCTGCGACTGCGCGGCCTCGACCGAGCCGGGCAGTGCCGCCTCGATCGGGGTCTTGCGGAGCAGGAGGGCGGCGATCAGGGCGGTGAGGAGCATGAGGCCCGCACCGACGAGCGAGGCCACCTGGAGACCGTGCGTGAAGGCCTCCCGGCTCGCGTCGATCACCTGGGCGCCGATCTGCTGCGACTGGTGGGCGGCCACGTCGGCCGCACCGCCGATGGTGCTGCGCAGCGAGTCGAGCGCCGAGCCGGTGACGCCCTCGGGGCTGATCTTGGCCATGTCGTCGCGGTAGACGGCGGAGCCGATGGAGCCGAGCGAGGCGAAGCCGAAGGCGATGCCGAACTCGGTGAAGGTCTCGGAGGTCGCCACCGAGGAACCGGCCTGCTCCGGCGGGGCCGAGGTGACCACGATCTCGGCGGCCAGCGTCTTCGACGCCACCATGCCGCCGGCCAGCAGGCCGACTCCGACGAGGACGACCGCGATGTTGGAGTCGACCTCGACCATGGTCAGGACGCCGAAGCCGGCGGCCATGATGACCAGGGCGGAGCCGATGAGGACGGCCGGGCGGACCTTGCGGCCGAGCGAGGCCGACAGGGCGACCGCGACACCGATGGCGGGCATCGGGGCCAGCGACCACAGCGAGGCCGTGAGCGGGGAGTAGCCGAGCACCAGCTGGAGGTACTGGTTGGTCAGGACGCTGCTGCCCATGAGGGCGAACGCCACCATCAGGTTGACGATGACCGCGCCGCTGAAGCCGCCGCTGCGGAACAGCGAGATGTTGATCATCGGGTTGGCCGCGGTCTTCTGGCGGATCACGAAGGCGACGACCAGGAGGGCGCCGACCACGGCCCAGACGGCCGCGCTCTGGCTGTAGCCCTCGATGACCAGCTCCTTGAAGCCGTAGATCAGCGTCATGACGCCGGCCAGGGAGAGCGCGGTGCTCAGCAGGTCGAGCTTGCCGCGGTTCGGGTCGCGGTACTCGGGCAGCAGGAACGGGGCCGAGAGCAGGACCAGGACCATCACCGGGGTGTTGATCAGGAAGACCGAGCCCCACCAGAAGTTGTTCAGCAGGAGGCCGCCGACGATGGGGCCGATGGCGGCACCCGAGGTGAGCGTGCCACCCCAGGCCGCGATGGCCGTCTTGCGCTCCTTGGAGTCGTGGAACATGTTGCGGATCAGCGCCAGCGACGTCGGCGTCAGGGTCGACGCGGCGAGGCCGAGCAGGGCCCGCGAGGCGATGAGCATCTCAGGGCTGGTGGAGAAAGCGGCGAGGGCGGAGGCCACGCCGAACAGGGCGGCACCGATCAGCAGCAGCTTGCGGCGGCCGATGCGGTCGCCCAGCCAGCCGACGGTGACCAGGGTGCCGGCCAGGACGAAGCTGTAGATGTCCATGATCCACAGCAGCTGCGAGGCCGTGGGCGAGATGTCCTCGCTCAGCGGCGCGATCGCGAATCCCAGCACGGATACATCGACAGAGACCAGCAGGGTGACCAGGACGATCACTCCTAGGCCGATCCACTCCTTCGTTCCTGCCTTGGGCTTCAGTTCCGTCATGGCAATCGTCCATATCCTCTCGGCGTACGCGGCACGCAGAGCGTATCAGGTACGCACAGGCGTGTCACGTACTCGTTGGGGGGTGGAGGGGTCGGTGGGGGGTTGCGCCGCGAACGGTGGGAGCGGGAACGGGTCCTGCGTGGAGCGGCGGAAGACAGCATGAGCGCCGTGGGGTGCGGTACCCCAGGCGCTCGTAGGAATTGATATGAGTGAGATCCTGCACGGAAAGCGGAAGCGGATCGCCGGTTCGGACTGCTAACGCCGGGCCTTTGTAAGGCATTTCTGTATCCCTGAAAGCAAGCGTATTTCCGGGTGGACGATTCGCCTGACTGTCGTCAGAGTTTCCGTACTGAACGCTAACGGAGCGATTTGCCCCGGAGCCACCCCTATCCACCCCTAACCCGACCCCTGGTATGCCGTTGCCCGCGTCAAGGGGTCCGGCCGGCGGCGCGGCGCCCGGGAGGGCCGGCCGCCGCCGGGGAGGGGTGGGACGGCTGTGATCCTAGGGGGCCCGCGGCCGTGCTCAGGGGTGGGCGGACCGCCCTTCACCGAAGTAATTTTCGAGAGATCTCAGTCCGTCGCGAGTTTGTGGAACATACGTGCCGACTCGGCGCAGGGTCGGAATTCCTGCCCCCGAGTGCACGGAAAAGCAAAGCTCGCCTCGGCGCCGTCGAATGGCATAGGAGGGTGTGCTCGGTGAGCAACGAGGAGAAGCTTCTCGGGTACCTACGCCGGGCTACCACCGATTTGCGTGAGGCCCGCAAACGGCTCGCCGCGGCGGAGCGCAGGTCATCGGGTGAGCCGATCGCGGTCGTGGGCATGGCCTGCCGGTACCCGGGTGGTGTCACCTCCCCGGACGACCTGTGGCGGCTCGTGGCCGAGGGCCGCGACGGCGTCTCCGCGTTCCCCGAGGACCGCGGCTGGAACACCGACGCCCTGTACGACCCGGAGCCGGGCAAGCCCGGCAGGACGATCACCCGCGAGGGCGGCTTCCTCTACGACGCCGGCGACTTCGACGCGGCCCTGTTCGGGATCTCCCCGCGCGAGGCACTGACCCTCGACCCCCAGCAGCGGCTGCTGCTGGAGACGTCGTGGGAAGCCGTAGAGAACGCGGGCATCGCCCCGCACACCCTCCGCGGCACGAAGACCGGTGTCTTCGGCGGCGTCATGTACCACGACTACGCGCTGGGCACGGAAGCCGCGGCGACCACCGGCGGCAGCCTGGTCACCGGCCGGGTGGCGTTCAGCCTGGGCCTGGAGGGCCCGGCCGTCACCATCGACACGGCCTGCTCCTCCTCCCTCGTCGCCCTGCACCTCGCCGCGCAGTCCCTGAACTCCGGCGAGTCCACGCTCGCCCTGGCCGGCGGCGTCACCGTGATGACCGAGCCGGACATGTTCCTCTACTTCAGCCACCAGCGCGGCATGGCCGCCGACGGCCGCTGCAAGCCCTTCGCCTCGAACGCGGACGGCACCGGCTGCTCGGAGGGCGTCGGAGTCATCGTCCTGGAACGGCTCTCCGACGCCCGCCGCAACGGGCACGAGGTCCTCGCCGTCATCCGCGGCAGCGCCGTCAACCAGGACGGCGCCTCCAGCAGCATGACCGCCCCCAACGGCCCCTCCCAGCAGCGCGTCATCCGCAGCGCCCTGGAGAACGCCGGCCTGACCATCACCGACGTCGACGCCGTCGAGGCACACGGCACCGGCACCCGCCTCGGCGACCCCATCGAGGCGCAGGCGCTGCTCGCCACGTACGGCCAGGGCCGCGACGAGGACAAGCCGCTGTGGCTCGGCTCCCTCAAGTCCAACCTCGCGCACACGCAGGCCGCGGCCGGCGTCGGCGGCGTCATCAAGATGGTCCAGGCACTGCGCCACGGCCTGCTGCCCAAGACCCTCTACGCCGAGGACCCGACCCCGCACGTCGACTGGACGGCGGGCAACGTCAAGCTGCTCACCGAGCCGGTCGCCTGGCCGGCGGGCGAGCGCCCGCGCCGCGCCGGCATCTCCTCCTTCGGCCTCAGCGGTACGAACGCCCACGTCATCGTCGAGGAGGCCCCGGCCGCCGAGGCGGCGGAGGCCCAGGAGGAGATCCGTACCCTCCCGCTGGTCCCCGTCGCCCTGTCGGGCCGTTCGGCAAAGGCCCTGGCCGAGCAGGCCGGGCGGCTGCACGCCCACGTCACCGGGCACGCGGACGTGTCCCTCACCGACCTCGGGTTCTCGGCGGCGACCACCCGGACCGCGCACGAGCACCGGGCCGTCGTCGTCGGCGCCGACCGCGAGGAGCTCCTCGCCGGCCTGTCGGCGCTGGCCGAGGGCTCGGCGGCGGCGGTCGCGGTGCAGGACGTCGTACGGGAGGGCCGCTCCGCCTTCCTGTTCACCGGCCAGGGCGCTCAGCGCCCGGGCATGGGGCGTGAACTGCACGCCGCGTTCCCGGTGTTCGCGCAGGCTCTGGACGCGGTGGTCGCGGCCGTGGACGTGCACTTGGACGCTCCGCTGTACGAGGTGATGTGGGGTGAGGACGAGGCGCTGCTGAACAGCACCGCCTACACCCAGCCCGCCCTGTTCGCGATCGAGACCGCCCTGTTCCGGCTGGTGGAGTCGTGGGGCGTGCGGCCCGACTTCCTGGCCGGGCACTCCATCGGTGAGATCACCGCGGCCCACGTGGCCGGGGTGCTGTCGCTTGAGGATGCGGCCCGCCTGGTCACCGCGCGCGGCCGCCTGATGCAGGCGCTGCCCGCCGGCGGAGCCATGGCCGCCATCCAGGCGACGGAGGAGGAGATCCTTCCGCACCTGATCGACGCCGTCGGCATCGCCGCCGTCAACAGCCCGCGTTCCGTGGTCGTTTCGGGTACGGAGGACGCCGTCGAGGCGATCCAGGCGCACTTCACCGAGCTGGGCCGCAAGACCACCCGGCTCCGCGTCTCGCACGCCTTCCACTCCCCGCTCATGGACCCGGCCCTCGCCGAGTTCCGCGCGGTCGCCGAGTCCGTGACGTACGAGCCCGCCCGGATCCCGGTCGTCGCCGGGGTCCACGGCGCGATCAGCGAGGACTGGGGCACCCCGGAGTACTGGACCCGCCACCTGCGCGAAGCCGTCCGCTTCTCCGACACCGTCCAGCACCTGCACGCCAAGGGCGTCCAGACGTTCGTCGAGCTGGGCCCCGACGCGATCCTCACCGCGCTCACCCAGAACACCCTGGACGGCGAAGACGCCGTCGTCGAGCCCGCCGTACGCAAGAACCGGCCCGAGGCGCGCACCCTGCTGACCGCCCTCGCCCGGCTCCACGCCACCGGCACCCCCGTCGACTGGACCGCCTTCTACGCCGGGACCGGCGCGCAGGCGGTCGCGCTGCCGACGTACGCCTTCCAGCGCGAGCGGTACTGGATGATCGCCGACCTCGCGGGCGGCGGCGACGCCACCGCCTTCGGCCTGGCGCCCGCCGATCACCCGCTGCTCGGCGCGGTCATCTCCTCGCCCGACTCGGACGGGCTGACCTTCAGCGGCCGCCTCGGCGTCGACACCCAGCCCTGGCTGGCCGACCACGACGTGCTCGGCGCCGTGCTCCTGCCCGGCACCGGCTTCGTCGAACTCGCCCTGCACGCCGGTGAGCAGGTCGGCCACACCACCCTGGAGGAGCTCATCCTCCAGGCCCCCCTCGTCCTGCCCGAGCACGGCGGCGTCGCCCTCCAGGTCACGGTCGCCGGCCCGGACGAGCTGGGCCGCCGGCCCGTGCTCATCCACTCCCGGCCCCAGGACTCCCTGCCCGACACCCCCTGGGTGCTGCACGCCCAGGGCCTCCTCGCCGTCGAGTCCGTCGAGTCCGCCGCGTCCGGCGCGTCCGGCGCGGACCTCACCGCGTGGCCGCCCGCGGGCGCCGCCGAGGTGGCCGTGGGCGAGGCGTACGAACTGCTCCAGGAGCGCGGTTACCACTACGGGCCGGTGTTCCAGGGCCTCAAGGCCGCCTGGCGCCAGGGCGACGCGGTGTACGCCGAGGTCGAACTGCCCGAGCAGGCGCACGAGGACGCCGCGCGCTTCGGCATCCACCCCGCCCTCCTCGACGCGGCCCTGCACGGCTCGCTGCTCGACGACGGCCAGGGCGGATCCGACTCCGGTGTGCTGCTGCCGTTCGCCTGGCGGGGCGTGCGTTTCCACGCCGTCGGCGCGACCCGGTTGCGCGTGCGGATCGCCCCCTCCGGCCCCGACGCCATCACCCTCGACGGCGCCGACGCGGACGGTCTCCCCGTCTTCTCCGTCGAATCGCTGGTCTCCCGGGCCGCCGCCCCGGTTCAGGCCGAAGCCGCCGGGCAGGCCGCGGGCGGCGCCCTGTTCGCCGTCGAACTCCAGCCGCTGCCCGTCCGGTCCGCCGCTCCCGCCCCGCCGACCTGGGGCCTGTGGGAGGCGGACGACCGCACCCGGCCCGCGCAGGACGTACTGGTCCTGGAGGGCTCCGATGCTTGCGACACGGCCGGGGACACCGCCGCGCGGGTGCACGCGGCCACGGCCCGGGCCCTGGCCCGCGTACAGGAGTGGCTCGCGGACGAGCGGTTCGCCGGATCCCGCCTGCTCGTCGTCACCCGCGGCGCGGTCGCCGCGCCCGGGGAGGGCGTCACGGACCTGGCCGGTGCGGCGGTGCGCGGTCTGATGCGCTCGGCCCAGGCCGAGAACCCCGGCCGGATCGTTCTGGCCGACCTCGAACCCGGCTCCGCCGGACTCACGGTGGATCCCGCCGTACTCCTGGCCGCGGCCGAGCCCGAGATCGTCGTACGGGGCGGCGCCCTCCACGCCCCGCGCCTGGTCCGCGCCACGGCCGGGGCCACGGCGGGGGAGGCGATCCGCTTCGACGCCCCCGGCCCCGTCCTGCTCGCCGGCGGCACCGGCACGCTGGGCCGACTGGTGGCCCGCCACCTCGTGGCCGAGCACGGCGTACGCGAGCTCCTGCTGGTCGGCCGCCGCGGCCCCGAGGCCCCCGGCGCCGCCGCCCTGCACGCCGAACTCACCGGCCTCGGCGCCGAGGTCACCCTCGCCGCCTGCGACCTCGCCGACCCGGACCAGGCGCGCGAGCTGCTCGCCCGCCACCGGGTGTCCGCGGTGATCCACCTCGCCGGCGTCCTCGGCGACGTCACCATCGGCTCGCTCACCCCCGAGCTGCTGGCGGGGGCGCTGCGCCCCAAGGTCGACGCCGCGTGGAACCTCCACGAGCTGACCCGCGGCCAGGACCTGTCCGCCTTCGTGCTGTTCTCCTCGGTCGCCGGCGTCCTCGGCAACCCGGGCCAGGGCAACTACGCCGCCGGCAACGCCTTCCTCGACGCCCTCGCCGCCCACCGCCGGGCCCAGGGACTGCCCGGCCAGTCGCTCGCCTGGGGCCTGTGGGCCACCGAGGGCGACGGCGGCTCCGTCAGCGGCGACGGCATGGCGGAGGAGCTGAACAGCACCGACCTCCAGCGCATGCGCCGCTCCGGCATCGGAGCGCTGTCCGCCGCCGACGGCCTCGCCCTCTTCGAAGCCGCCACCACCTCGGCCGACGCCGTCCTGCTGCCGCTCGCCCTGGACCTCGCCGCCCTGCGCGCGGCCGACGACCTGCCCGCGCAGTTCTCCGCCCTGGTCCGCCGGCGCGCCCGCGCCGCGGCCCGTACCGGCGCCCGCAGCGCCACGCGGGGCCAGGAACTCGCCGCACTGCCGGAGAAGGAGCGCCGCCGCGCCCTGCTGGACCTCGTACGCGGCCAGGTGGCCTCGATCCTGGGGCACTCCACCACGGCCGAGGTCGGACCGGATCGCGCCTTCAACGAGCTGGGCTTCGACTCGCTCACCGCACTGGAACTGCGCAACCAGCTCACCACCGCGACCGGACTGCGGCTGACCCCGACGCTCGTCTTCGACCACCCGAACGCCCAGGCGGTCGCCGAGCACCTGGACACCCTCCTCGCCGGCTCCGCGGCCACCGCCACCGCCACGGCCGCGACCGCCACGGGCGGCGCGGCGGCCGATGACGACGACCCGATCGTGATCGTCGGCATGGCCTGCCGCTACCCGGGCGGCGTCCGCTCCCCGGAGGAGCTGTGGCGCCTCGTCGAGGACGAGGTCGACGCCATCACCGAGTTCCCGGTCAACCGCGGCTGGGACATCGAAGGGCTGTACGACCCCGAGCCGGGCACCCCCGGCAAGGTGTACGTGCGCCACGGCGGTTTCCTGCACGACGCCGATGAGTTCGACCCCGCCTTCTTCGGCATGAGCCCCAACGACGCCCTGACCACGGACCCGCAGCACCGGCTGCTGCTGGAGGTCGCGTACGAGGCGCTGGAGCGCGCGGCGATCGACCAGGCCTCGCTGAAGGGCACCTCGACCGGTGTGTTCGCCGGGATCATGTACCACGACTACACGGGCAACAGCGCCGCCGGATCGCTCGGCTCGGGCCGTGTCTCCTACACGTTCGGCCTCGAAGGACCGTCCGTGACGGTGGACACCGCCTGCTCCTCGTCGCTGGTCGCCCTGCACCTCGCGGCGCAGGCCGTGCGGTCCGGGGAATGCCCGCTCGCGCTGGTCGGCGGCGTGACCGTGATGTCGTCCACGGAGACCTTCGTGGAGTTCTCGCGGCAGCGCGGCCTGTCCAAGGACGGCCGGTGCAAGTCGTTCTCCGCGGCGGCCGACGGCGCCGCCTGGTCCGAGGGCGTCGGCGTCCTCGTGATCGAGCGGCTGTCGGACGCCCGGCGGCGCGGGCACCGGGTGCTCGCCGTGCTGCGCGGCAGCGCCGTCAACCAGGACGGCGCGAGCAACGGCCTGATGGCGCCGAACGGCCCCTCCCAGCAGCGGGTCATCCGCCAGGCCCTGGCCAACGCGGGCCTGTCGACCGCCGATGTCGACCTCGTCGAGGCGCACGGTACGGGCACCACCCTCGGCGACCCGATCGAGGCCCAGGCGCTGCTCGCGACGTACGGGCAGGACCGCGGCGACGCGGAGCCGCTGTGGCTGGGGTCCATCAAGTCGAACATCGGGCACACGCAGGCCGCGGCCGGTGTCGCCGGGGTCATCAAGATGGTGCAGGCGCTGCAGAGCGGCATCATGCCGAAGTCCCTGCACCTCGACGCGCCGTCGGCCCAGGTCGACTGGGAGGCGGGCGCGGTCCGGCTGCTCGACGAGGCCCGCAAGTGGCCCGCCTCGGACCGCCCGCGCCGTGCCGGTGTCTCCTCCTTCGGCATCAGCGGCACGAACGCCCACGTCATCCTGGAGGCGCCGGACCTCCCGGACCTCCCGGACCTCCCGGACCTCCCGGACCTCCCGGACCTCCCGGACCCGGCGGCCGCGCCGGGCTCCGCGGAGCCCGCCGGCGCCGATGCGCCCGCCCCGGCGCGGGTCGTGCCGTGGTTGTTGTCCGCCCGTGACCCGGAGGGTCTCGCGCGACAGGCCGGACAGCTGCAGAGCCACCTCGGCACCCTGCCCGCCGCCGAGCTGCGTGACGTCGGGTTCTCCCTGGCGACCACCCGGGCGCCCATGGAGCACCGGGCCGCGCTGATCGCGAGCGACCCCGCGCAGGCCCGCACGGCCCTGGCCGCCCTCGCGTCCGGGGCGCCCGCCGCGGCGGCCTCCGTACGGGCCGCCACCGGCGGTCTCACCGCCTTCCTCTTCTCCGGCCAGGGCGCCCAGCGTCCCGGCATGGGGCGTGAACTGCACGCCGCCTTCCCGGTGTTCGCAGAGGCCTTCGACGCCGCCGTCGCGGAGCTCGACCGGCACCTGGACCGGCCGCTGCGCGAGGTCGTCTGGGGCGAGGACGCGGGCGAACTCAGCCGCACCCTCTACACCCAGACCGGCCTCTTCGCCTTCGAGACCGCCCTGTTCCGGCTGCTGGAGTCCTGGGGCGTCCGCCCGGACTTCCTCGCCGGCCACTCCATCGGCGAACTGGTCGCCGCCCACGTCAGCGGCGTGCTGTCGCTGGCCGACGCGGCCGAGCTGGTCGCCGCCCGCGGCCGGCTGATGCAGGCCTTGCCGGCCGGCGGAGCCATGGCGGCCGTCCAGGCCTCCGAGGACGAGGTGCTCCCCCTGCTCACCGACGCCGTCAGCATCGGCGCGGTCAACGGACCGCAGTCCGTGGTCGTCTCCGGCGCCGAGGACGAAGTCCTGGCGATCCAGGAGCACTTCACGGCCCAGGGCCGCAAGACCTCCCGGCTGCGCGTCTCCCACGCCTTCCACTCCCCGCTGATGGAGCCGATGCTCGCCGAGTTCGGCGCCGTCGCGGCCGGGATCTCCCCGGCCGAGCCCCGGATCCCGCTCGTCTCGAACGTGACCGGCCGGATCATGAGCGCCGAGGAGATCGCCGACCCGCAGTACTGGGTCCGGCACGTCCGCCGGGCCGTCCGCTTCTCCGACGGCGTACGCGCCCTCGCCGAGGCCGGAGCCACCGCCTTCGTCGAGGTCGGCCCCGACGCCGTCCTCGCGGGCCTCGGCCCCGCCTGCCTCACCGACACCGATTCCGATACCGGTACCGGCAACACCCCGGTGTTCCTGGCGCTGTCGCGGCGCGAACGCGACGAGGAGCACACCCTCGTGGCCGCCCTCGCGCAGGCGCACAACCACGGTGTCGACGTCGACTGGAACGGCTTCTTCGCCGGCAGCGGCGCCCAGCGCATCGAGCTGCCGACGTACGCCTTCCGCCGCGACCGCTTCTGGGCGCTCGACGAGCGCCGTGGCGGGGACGCCGGATCGCTCGGCCTCGACGCCGTGGACCACCCGCTGCTCAGCGCGGTCGTCCCCGCGCCCGGCACCGGCGGGGCCACCTTCACCGGCCGCCCCGCCCGCGCCGCCCAGCCCTGGCTGGAGGACCACGACCTGCTCGGTACGGTCGTCCTCCCGGCCACCGGCTTCGTGGAACTGGCCCTGCGCGCCGGAGCCGAGTTCGGCTGCGACCGGCTGGCCGGCCTGACCCTGCACGCCCCGCTGCCGCTGCCCGAGCAGGGCGGCGCCCCCCTCCACGTGGTGGTGGGCGCGCCCGGCGAGGACTCCCTGCGCCCGGTGAGCGTGTACTCCCGGGCCGGGGACGGCGAGGGCGCCGAGGACACCGCCTGGACCCTGCACGCCGAAGGCACCCTCGCCCAGGGCGCCGCCGCCTCCGCCCCCGCCTCCGCCCCCGCCTCCGCTCCCGCCGACCTGTCGGCCTGGCCGCCCGCGGGCGCCGCGCCCGTCGCGGTGGCCGACGCGTACGAGCGGCTGCTCGCCCGCGGCTACGGGTACGGGCCCGTCTTCCAGGGCCTGCACGCGGCCTGGCGGCGCGGCGGCGAGCTGTTCGCCGAGATCTCGCTGCCCGCCGACGCGGGCTCCGGCGAGGCCGCGGCCGAGCGGTTCACCGTCCACCCCGCCCTGCTCGACGCGGCCCTGCACCTCGACCGCCTCACCCAGCTAGACCAGCTCGACACCGAGGCTCCGGCCCCGCTGGCCACCGCCTCCTGGACCGACCTCCAGGTGCACCGGACCGGCGCCGCCGCCCTCCGCGTCCGCATCATCCGGGACGCGCAGGGCACGCTCGCCCTCGAAGCGGCCGACGAGGAGGGCCGTCCCGTCCTGTCGGCGGGCGCGGTCACCCAGCGCACCGTCTCGGCGGAGGAACTGCGCACCGGCGAACAGCCCGGCGCCCTCTACCGGCTGACCTGGAGCCAGGCCCCCGCCGGTGGCTCCGCGGCGCAGGACGCACCCGTCCTCTTCGAATGCCCCGTACCCGAGGGGGCCGCCGACACCGACGCGGCCGCCCGGGCCCGTACCGTGGCCGCGGCAACGCTGGCCCGGCTCGCGCAGTGGCTCGACGAGGAGCAGGCGCCGGCCACGCCCCTGACCGTCGTCACCCGCGGGGCCGTCGCGGTCCGCGAGGACGAGGGCGCCGATCTCGCCCAGGCCCCGGTCTGGGGTCTGGTACGGGCCGCCCAGAGCGAGCACCCCGGCCGGTTCGTGCTGGCCGACCTCGACGACACCGAGGCCTCCCGGCAGGCGCTGCCCGCCGCCCTCGGCGCCGGGCTCACCGAGTTCGCGATCCGGGCCGGTACGGTCCTCGTGCCCCGGCTGGCCAAGGCCGCCGCCCCGCAGGGGGAGGCGCCGTCCCTGGCGGCCGGGACGGTCCTGGTCACCGGCGCGGCATCCGCCGCCGGCGCCGCCGTGGCCCGCCGGCTGGTGACCGAGTACGGAGCCACCCGCCTGCTGCTCACCCGTACGGAGAGCGCCGCCGGACCCGCCGGACCCGCCGGACCCGACGACCTCGCCGGCCTCGCCGGCCTCGGCGCCGAGACCGTGGTGGCCGACTGCGACCCCGCCGACCGCACCGCGCTCGCCGCGCTGCTGGCCGACGTACCCGCCGGGCACCCGCTCGTCGCGGTCGTCCACGCCGACCTCCCGGCCGGCGCCGCCCGCTTCGACGCGCAGGCCGGGGACGCACTGGACGCCGCCCTGCGGCGCAGCGCCGACGCGGCCTGGAACCTGCACGAGCTCACCCGCGACGACCGCCTCGCGGCCTTCCTGCTGCTGTCCTCCTCCGCCGGGCTGATGCACGGTGCCGGACAGGGCGCCCGGGCCGCCGCGGCCGGCTTCCTCACCGCGCTGGCCCGGCACCGCCACACCCTCGGACTCCCCGCCACCACCCTCGCCTTCGGGCCGTGGGAGGCCGCCGCGGACCCCGTCGACCTCGCCGACCAGCAGGACCTGCTGGCCTCGCTCGGACTGCCCGCCCTGGGCGCCGAGCGCGGACTGGCCCTGCTCGACGAGGCGCTGCGCACCGCCGAGGCGGACCTGACCGCCCTCGACCTGGACCGCGGCACCCTCCGGGCGGGCACCGGCCGGGTACCGGCCGTCCTGGCCGGCTTCGTACGCACCCCGGCCGGCCGGTCGGGCCGCGGCGGCGCCGACGAAGCCGACCAGCTGCGCCGCCGGCTGACCGGCCTGGACGCGGAGGAGCGGGAGCGGCTGCTCCTGGAGCTGGTGCGCTCGCAGGTGGCGGGACTGCTCGGCCACGCCTCGGCCGACGCCGTCGCCGCCGACCAGTCCTTCCAGGAGCTCGGCTTCGACTCGCTGGCCGTGGTCGAGCTGCGCAGCCGCCTCGGCGCGGCCACCGCACTGGCCCTCCCGGCGAGCCTCGCGTTCGACTTCCCGACCTCGCGGGCCGTCGCCGGCTACCTGGCCACCGCCGTGCAGCCCGAGGACAACGACGGGACGCAGGCGGTCGCCGAGGTGCTGGACCAGCTGGACGCGGCCCTCGCGGCCGTCGCCGGGGGCGCCGCCGACCCCGCCCGGATCACCGCACGGCTCGAAGCGGTACTGCGCCGCTGGCAGGACACCCGCACCACGGAACCGGCCGACCGGGAGCAGGACTTCCAGGCGGTCACCGACGACGAATTGTTCGAGGCACTGGACCGGGAGCTCGGGCTCTGACCCGCCGCGACAACGACCCCGACCGCCGCGATCCACAGTTGGCTTCAGATTGGTTGACTTCAGATGCCTGACCAGGACAAACTCCGCGACTATCTCAAGCGCGCCACCGCCGACCTGCAGAGCGCCAAGAGGCGCCTGCGCGAGGCCGAGGCCCGCGAGCACGAGCCGATCGCGATCGTCGGGATGAGCTGCCGCTACCCCGGCGGGATCGGTTCCCCCGAGGACCTGTGGGACCTGGTGGCCTCCGGCGGCGACGGGATCACCGGCTTCCCCCTCAACCGGGGCTGGGACGTCGACGGGCTGTACGACCCGGAGCCGGGCACGCCCGGCAAGTCGTACGCCCGCGAAGGCGGGTTCCTGCACGACGCGGACCGGTTCGACGCCGACTTCTTCAAGATCAGCCCCAAGGAGGCGCGGGAGACCGACCCCCAGCAGCGCCTGCTGCTGGAGACCTCCTGGGAGGCGCTGGAGCGCGCCACCATCGACCCGCACTCGCTGCGCGGCAGCCGCACCGGCGTGTACGCGGGAGTCGTCTACCACGACTACCCCTCCGACGGCGGGATCGGCGGCCTCGGCTCCATCGCCTCCGGCCGCATCTCCTACACCCTCGGCCTGGAGGGCCCCGCGGTCACCGTGGACACGGCCTGCTCCTCCTCGCTGGTCGCCCTGCACTGGGCGGTCAAGGCCCTGCGCGCCGGCGAGTGCGGCCTGGCGCTGGCCGGCGGTGTGACCGTGATGGCGACTCCGACCTCCTTCGTCGGCTTCAGCCAGGAGCGCGGCCTCGCCCCCAACGGCCGCTGCAAGTCCTTCGCCGCGGCCGCCGACGGCACCGGCTGGGGCGAGGGCGCCGGCATGCTCGTCGTCGAGCGCCTCTCCGACGCCCGCAGGAACGGCCACCCGGTGCTCGCCGTCATCCGCGGCAGCGCCATCAACCAGGACGGCGCCTCCAACGGCATCACCGCCCCCAACGGCCCTTCCCAGCAGCGGCTGATCGAGCAGACGCTGGCCGGCGCGCAGCTCACCGCCGACCAGGTCGACGCGGTCGAGGCGCACGGTACGGGCACCACCCTCGGCGACCCGATCGAGGCGCAGGCGCTGCTCGCCACGTACGGCAAGAGCCGCCCCGCGGACCGGCCGCTGTGGCTGGGCTCGATCAAGTCGAACATTGGGCACGCGCAGGCCGCGGCCGGGGTCGGCGGCATCATCAAGATGGTCGAGGCGATCCGCCACGGCGTCCTGCCCAAGACCCTGCACGTCGACGAGCCGAGCCCCAAGGTGGACTGGTCGGCGGGGAACATCCGGCTGCTCACCGAGGCCGTCGCCTGGCCCGAGACCGGGGAGCCGCGGCGCGCCGCCGTCTCCGCGTTCGGCCTCAGCGGCACCAACGCGCACGTCATCATCGAGGCCGCGCCCGCCGAGGAGGCCCCGGAGGCAGCCGAGGAGGCCCCCGACACCGCCGCCCCCGCGCTGCTCCCGCTGTCGGCGAAGACCGCCGACGCGCTGCGCGCCCAGGCCGCCAACCTGCTGGACCACCTGGCCTCCCTCGACGCCGCCGGGGACGAGGCGCCCGTACGCGACCTCGGCCAGTCGCTGGCCACCACCCGCGCCGCGCTGGAGCACCGCGCCGTCCTCCTCGCCGCCGACCGCGAGGAGCTCGTACGGGGCCTTGCGGCGCTCGCCGGGGGCGACACCCCGGGCGACGCGGCCCGCGCCGTCGCCGAACCCGACGTCCGCACCGCCTTCCTCTTCTCCGGGCAGGGGGCCCAGCGCCTGGGCATGGGCCGCGAACTGCACGCCGCCTTCCCCGTCTTCGCCGAGGCACTCGACGAGGCGGCCGCCGCCCTCGACGCGCACCTCGACACCCCGCTGAAGGACGTGATGTGGGGTGAGTCCTCCGAGGACGCGGCGGCGCTCCTGAACCGCACCGCCTACGCCCAGCCCGCGCTCTTCGCCGTCGAGACCGCCCTGTTCCGGCTCGTCCGCTCCTGGGGCCTGCGCCCGGACCAGCTGGCCGGCCACTCCATCGGCGAGATCACCGCGGCCCACGCCGCCGGAGTCCTCGACCTCGCCGACGCCGCCCGTCTCGTCACCGCGCGCGGCCGCCTGATGCAGGCCCTGCCCGCGGGCGGCGCGATGGCTGCGATCCAGGCCACCGAGGAGGAGGTCCGCCCCCACCTCACCGACGGCGTGGGCATCGCCGCGATCAACGGCCCGCGCTCGGTGGTGGTCTCCGGCGAGCAGGACACCGTCCGCGCCATCGCCGCCCACTTCGGGCAGGAGGGCCGCAAGACCAAGGAACTGCGGGTCTCGCACGCCTTCCACTCCCCGCTCATGGACCCCATGCTGGAGGAGTTCCGCGCCGTCGCCCAGAGCGTGACCTGGAACGAGGCCCGGATCCCCGTCGTGTCGAACCTGACCGGCCGCCCGGCCGGGCCGGGCGAGCTCCAGAGCGCCGACTACTGGGTCCGCCACGTCCGCGAGGCCGTCCGCTTCTCCGACGCCCTGCGCTCCCTCGAAGCAGACGGCGTCCGCATCCTCCTCGAACTGGGCCCGGACGCCGCGCTCACCCCGATGGCCGCCGACTCGCTCACGGCCGAGTCCGGCGCCGTCATCGCGCCCGCCCTGCGCCGCGGCCGCGACGAGGAGCGCACGCTCCTGGCCGCCGTAGCCCAGGCGTTCGCCCGCGGGGCGGCCCTGGACTGGCCGGCCCTGTTCGCGGCCCGCCCGGCCGCCCGCCCGGCCCGCCGGCTGGCGCTGCCGACCTACGCCTTCCAGCACCGCAGCTTCTGGGCCGACACCGTCCCGGCCACCCCCGGCCTGCTCGCCGCCGGCCAGGGCGCCGCCGGCGGCGCGGCCGACCCGGCCGACACCGCCTTCTGGGACTCCGTCGAGCACGCCGACGTCGACACGCTCGCCGACCGGCTGGAGATCGCCGCCGAGCCGCTGAACGAGGTGCTGCCCGCCCTCTCGAAGTGGCGCCGCCGCCACCGCGACGCGTACACGCTCGACTCCTGGCGCTACCGCGTCGTCTGGCAGCCCGCCCCCGAGGCCCTGCCCGCCCCGGCCCTGACCGGCACCTGGCTCGTCGCCGTGACCCCCGAGACCGCCGCAGACCCGCGGGTCGCGGCCGTGCTCGCGGCCCTCGCCGAAAGCGGCGCCGCTCCCGAGACCGTCGAGGCCGACGGGGAGGACCGCGCCGCGCTCGCCGAGGCGCTCCGTACGCGCACCGCCGCCGGGGTGCTCTCGCTGCTCTCCCTCGACGAGCGGACCCACCCCGAACACCCCGGCCTCTCCCGGGGCCTGGCCGCCACCATCACCCTCGTACAAGCCCACGGCGACGCCGGGCTCAGCGCCCCGCTGTGGCTCGCCACCGCCGAGGCGGCCGCGGTCGCCGGCTCCCACGAGGTCGCGGCCGTCGCCCAGACCCCCCTGTGGGGCCTGGCCGGCGCCCTCGCCCTCGACCTCCCGCAGACCTGGGGCGGCATCGTCGACCTGCCCGCCGCCGTCGACGCCGCCGCGGCCCGGCAGCTGTGCTCCCTGCTCACCGGCGCCTCCGGCGAGGACGCCGCCGCGATCCGGCCGCAGGGGGTCTTCGTACGCCGCCTCGTACGCGCCCCCCTCGCCGGCCAGGAGCCCCGCCGCACCTGGCAGCCCCGCGGCACCGTCCTCATCACGGGCGGCACCGGCGGCCTCGGTGCCCACGTGGCCCGTACGTTCGCCGCCGAGGGCGCCGAACACCTGCTGCTCACCAGCCGCCGCGGCCGCGCCGCAGCCGGAATGGACGAGCTGGAGGCCGAACTGACCGCCCTGGGCGCCCGCGTGAGCATCGAGGCCTGCGACGTCACCGACCGCGCCTCCCTGACCCGCGTCCTGGACTCCGTACCCGAGGACCTGCCGCTCACCGCCGTCGTCCACGCGGCCGGCGCGATGCAGCGCATCGCCCCGCTCGCCGAGCTCCCCCTCGAAGAGTTCGCCGAGGTCGGCCACGCCAAGGTCGCCGGAGCCGTCCTCCTCGACGAACTGCTCGCCGACCTCCCGCTGGACGCCTTCGTCCTCTTCTCCTCCGGCGCGGCCGTGTGGGGCAGCGCCGGCCAGAGCGCCTACGCCGCCGCCAACGCCCACCTCGACGGCCTCGCCCACCGCCGCCGCGCCCAGGGCCGTACGGTGACCTCCGTCGCCTGGAGCTCGTGGGACGGCGGCATGGTCGACGCAGAACTGGGCGCCATGATGCGCCGGATCGGCGCCCCCGCCATGCGGCCCTCCATCGCCGTCGGCGCCCTGCGCCAGGTCATCGAGCACGACGAGAGCCACCTGGTGGTCGCCGAGTTCGACTGGGAGCGCTTCGTCCCCACGTACACCCTGGCCCGGCCCCGCCCGCTGCTCAACGCCCTGCCCGAGGTACGCGACATCCTCGCCGGGGCCGCCGACGGCGCGGCGGCGGGCGGCGGATCCGCACTGGTGGCCTCGCTGGCCGGCAAGCCGGAGGCGGAGCAGACCCGCGCCCTGCTGGACCTGGTCCGCGGCAAGGTCGCGGCCCTGCTCGGCTACGACTCCCCGGCGGAGCTGGAGCCGACCCGCGCCTTCGAGGACCTCGGCTTCGACTCCGTCGCCGCCGTCGAACTGCGGGCCCGCCTGAACGAGGCGACCGGCGCGAACCTCCCGAGCACGATGGTGTTCGACTACGCGACCCCCGCCGCGCTCGCCGCCTTCCTGCGCACCGAGCTGCTCCAGGACGGCGACGGCGGCCCGGCCGACGTGCTCACCGAGCTGGACCGCTTCGAGGAGCTCGCCGCATCCCTCGACATCGAGCAGATCCGCTCCAGCCGGATCACCTCGCGGCTGCAGGCCCTGGTCGGCAGGCTCACCGACCTCCAGGGAACCGGCGAGATGGTCCGCGACCAGCTCGAATCCGCCTCGGCGGACGACGTCTTCGCCTTCATCGACAGAGAACTCGGCCTGGCCTGACCGAGCCCCCGAGCACGTTGCCGACACATTCATCAAAAGGACTCGGTGAGACCCGACATGGCAAATGACGAGAAGATCCTCGACTACCTGAAGAAAGTCACGGCCGATCTGCACCAGACCCGGCAGCGGCTCCAGGACGTCGAGGCTCAGACGCGGGAGCCGATCGCGATCGTGGCCATGAGCTGCCGCTTCCCCGGCGGGATCACCACGCCGGAAGAGCTGTGGCAGCTGGTGGCCGAGGGCCGCGACGCCGTGGCGGGCATGCCCACCGACCGCGGCTGGGACCTCGAGACCCTGATGGACCCGAACCCCGACGCCCCCGGGTCGAGCTACGTCCACCAGGGCGGCTTCCTGGAGAACGCCGGCATGTTCGACCCCGGGTTCTTCGGGCTCAGCCCGCTGGAGGCCGAGGGCACCGACCCGCAGCAGCGCCTCACCCTCGAAGTGGCCTGGGAGGCCTTCGAGCGCGCCGGCATCGACCCGGAGACCCTGCGGGGCAGCCAGGTCGGCGTCTACATGGGCTCGGGCATCCAGGACTACGGCGACTACGAGGAAGGCGTCCCGGAGGCCGTCGAGGCGTTCATGGCGACCTCCCGCGCCTCGTCCGTCATCTCCGGCCGCGTCTCCTACACCCTGGGCCTGGAAGGCCCCGCCTTCACCGTCGACACCGCCTGCTCCTCCTCCCTGGTGGCGATCCACCTCGCCGCGCAGGCGCTGCGCCAGAACGAGTGCAAGCTCGCCCTGGCCGGCGGTGTGATGATCATGTCGACCGCGTCCCCGTTCGTCGCGTTCAGCAAGCAGAAGGGCCTGTCGCCCGACGGCCGCTGCAAGGCCTTCTCCGACGCGGCCGACGGCACCGGCTGGGCCGAGGGCGCCGCCGTCATCCTCCTGGAGCGCCTCTCCGACGCCCGCCGCAACGGGCACGAGGTCCTCGCGGTGATCCAGGGCTCCGCGATCAACCAGGACGGCGCCTCGAACGGGCTGACCGCGCCCAACGGCCCCGCCCAGCAGAAGGTGATCCGCCAGGCCCTGGCCAACGCCGAGATCCCCGGCGCCCACGTCGACCTCGTCGAGGCCCACGGCACCGGCACCACCCTCGGCGACCCCATCGAGGCGCAGGCCCTGCTCGCCACCTACGGCCAGGACCACACCGCCCAGCGGCCGCTGCGGCTCGGCTCGTTCAAGTCGAACATCGGCCACGCCCAGGGCGCGGCAGGCGTCGGCGGCGTCATCAAGACCGTCATGGCGATCCGCAACGGCCTGATGCCGCGCACCCTGCACGTCTCCGAGCCGTCCGGCCACGTCGACTGGAACGCCGGCCACGTCGAGCTGCTGACCGAGGCCCTGCCCTGGCCGAAGGCCGAGGACCACGCCCGCACCGCCGGCGTCTCCGCGTTCGGCCTGAGCGGCACCAACGCCCACGTCATCATCCAGGAGGCGCCGGAGCCCGCGCCGGTCGCCTCCGAGGAGCCCGCCGAGACCCCGGCCGCCGCGGCCGTCGCCTCCCCGGTCCTGCCGTACGTGGTCTCCGCGCGCGGCGCCCAGGCCCTGCGCGGACAGGCCGCCAAGCTGGCCGCCTTCGTCCGCGAGCGCGCCGCCGACCAGAACGCCGCCGAGGACCCGCGCGACATCGGCCACGCCCTGATCACCCGCCGCACCGCCTTCGACCACCGCGCCGTCGTCCTCGGAGGCGACCGGGACGCCCTGCTGGCCGGGCTCGACACCCTCGCCGACGCAGGCAAGGCCCCGCACCTGGTCCGCGGCACCGCCTCCGGCTCCCCGCAGGTCGCTTTCGTCTTCCCCGGCCAGGGCTCGCAGTGGATCGGCATGGCCGTCGAACTCCTCGACTCCTCACCGGTGTTCGCCGCGCGGATGCGGGCGTGCGCCGAAGCCCTCGCCCTGTTCACCGACTGGGACCTGCTCGACGTCGTACGCGGTGAGCCCGGCGCCCCCACGTACGACGAGGTCGACGTCGTCCAGCCGGTGCTGTGGGCCGTCATGGTCTCGCTCGCCGAGCTGTGGCGCTCCTTCGGCGTCGAACCGGCCGCCGTCGTCGGCCACTCCCAGGGCGAGATCGCGGCGGCCACCGTCGCCGGCGCCCTGTCCCTGGAGGACGGCGCTCGCGTCGTCGCCCTCCGCAGCAAGATCATCCGGTCCGGGCTGGCCGGCCGCGGCGGCATGATGTCCGTACGCCTGCCCTCCGCCGAGGTCCGTGAGCTCATCGCCCGCTGGGACGGCCGTCTCCAGCTCGCCGTCGTCAACAGCCCCACCTCCGTCGTCGTCTGCGGCCACCCCGACGACCTCGACGCGCTGTACGCCCACCTGGAGGCGGACGGGGTCCAGGCCCGCAAGATCCCCGTGGACTACGCCTCGCACTCCGTCTTCGTCGAGGAGATCCGCGACGAGGTCCGCGAAGCCCTCTCCGGCGTGACCCCCCGCTCCGCCGACGTCTCCTTCTACTCCACCGTCGTCGGCGCCCCCGTCGACACGGCCACCCTCGACGCCGACTACTGGTACCGCAACCTGCGCCAGACCGTCCTCTTCGAGGAGACCACCCGTGCCCTCCTCGACGACGGTTTCACCGTCTTCGTCGAGGCCAGCCCCCACCCCGGCCTGCTCGTCGGCCTCGCCGAGACCGTCTCCGCCGTCGGCGTCAGCGCCGCGCCCGTCGGCTCGCTGCGCCGCGGCGAAGGCGGCATCGAGCGGTTCGCCACCTCGCTGGCCGAGGCCTGGGTGGCGGGCGCGCCCGTCGACTGGAGCCTCTTCCACGGCGCCGCGCCGGCCCGCCCCGTCGACCTGCCGACGTACGCCTTCCAGCGCGAGCACTACTGGGCGCCGGCCCCCGCCGCCGCGGGCGACGTCGAGGCCGCCGGCCTCGACCCGGCCGGCCACCCGCTGCTCGGCGCCGTCGTCACCGCGCCCGACAGCGAGGGCCTCACGCTGACCGGCCGCCTCTCCACCGCCACCCACGGCTGGCTCGCCGACCACCGGGTCGGCGACCAGGTCTTCTTCCCCGGCACCGGCTTCGTCGAACTGGCCGTCCTGGCCGGCGACCGGTCCGGCTGCACCACCGTCGAGGAACTGACCCTGGAGGCCCCGCTGGTGCTGCCCGCACGCGGCGGAGTCGCCGTACGGGTCACCGTCGACGCCCCCGACCCGGCCGGCCGCCGGGCCGTGACCGTCCACTCGCGCGGCGAGGACACCGGCCTGTCCTGGACCCGGCACGCGGTCGGCACCCTCGGCCGCACCGCCGCCCCCGCCCGCCCCTTCGACACCACCGCGTGGCCGCCCGTCGGCGCCGAGCCCGTCGACCTCGACGGGTTCTACGAGAACGTCGCCGCGGAGGGCCTGAACTACGGGCCCGTGTTCCGGGGCCTGGCCGCCGCCTGGCGCCTGGGCGAGGACGTGTACGCCGAGGCCGCCCTGCCCGACGCCGCCGACGGCTCCGCGTACGGACTGCACCCGGCGCTGCTCGACGCGGCCCTGCACACCGTCGCGCTGACCGGCGTCACCGGAGACCAGGCGGCCCTGCCGTTCGCCTGGTCCGGGGTCACCCTCGCCGCCGAGGGCGCCGCCGCCGTCCGCGTCCGGGTCAGCGTGCTGGGGGAGGGTGAGGTCGCCGTCGACCTCGCCGACTCCGCCGGGCAGCCCGTCGCCTCGGTGGACTCCCTCGTCCTGCGACCGCTCACCGACGACCGGCTCGCCCAGGAGCGCTCCCTCACCCGGGACGCCTTGTTCCGCATCGACTGGCAGGCCCTCCCGGCGGCCACCGCCGAGGCCTCGCTCACGACGTGGGAGGCGGCGCGGTCCGAGGACGCCGAACCCGCCGACGTGGTCCTGTGGGACGCCCCCGCCGGTACCGGCGCCGAGGCCGCCCGCACCGCCGCGCACGCCGCCCTCGCCGTCGCCCAGGAGTGGCTCGCCGACGAGCGGTACGCCGGATCGGTCCTCGTCGTCCGCACCCGCGGCGCCGTCGCCGCCCGCACCGGCGAGGACGTCACCGACCTGGCCGGCGCCACCGTATGGGGCCTGGTCAAATCGGCCCAGTCCGAGAACCCCGGCCGCATCGTCCTCGCCGACGCGGCCACCGAAGCCGACGTCCTCACCGCGTACGCCGCCGGCGAATCCCAGATCGCCGTCCGCGACGGCATCGCGTACGCCCCGCGCCTGGTCCGCTCCGCCGCCACCGACGAATGCGAAGCCCCCGCGTTCGCCGCCGACGGCACCGTCCTGCTCACCGGCGGCACCGGCATGCTGGGCCGGCTCTTCGCCCGGCACCTGATCACCGAACACGGCGTGCGCCGCCTGCTGCTGACGAGCCGCCGCGGCCCGGACGCCGAGGGCGCCGCCGAACTCGCCGCCGAGCTCACGGAACTGGGCGCGCACGTCGAGATCGCCGCCTGCGACGCCGCCGACCGGGGCGCGCTCGCCGCCCTCCTGGCCGCCGTACCCGCCGAGCACCCCCTCACCGGGGTCATCCACCTCGCCGGCGTACTCGACGACGGCATCCTCGGCTCGCTCACCCCCGAGCGCGTCGACGCCGTCCTGCGCCCCAAGGTCGACGCGGCCCTCAACCTGCACGAGCTCACCGCCGACGCCGACCTCGCGGCCTTCGTCCTCTTCTCCTCCGTCGCCGGAATCTTCGGCAACCCCGGCCAGGCCAACTACGCGGCCGCCAACGCCTTCCTGGACGGCCTCGCCGCCCACCGCCAGGCCCACGGCCTGCCCGCCCAGTCCCTCGCCTGGGGCTTCTGGGGCGAGGCCAGCGGTATGACCGGCGCCCTCACGGACGCCGAGCGCTCCCGTATCTCTCAGGGCGGCGTCTACCCGATCTCCTCCGCAGAGGGCGTCGCCCTCTTCGACGCCGCACGCGCCGCACGCGCCGCGGGCGACGCCACGCTGGTCCCCGTCAAGCTGGACCTCGGCGCGATCCGCGCCCAGGGCGCGAGCGCCCGCGAGGTGTTCCGCTCCCTCGCCCCGGTCACCGCCCGCCGCAAGGCCGGCGGGAAGATCGAGGCCGGCGCCCTCCAGCAGCGGCTGGCCTCCCTCCCCGAGGCCGACCGCGAGGAGGTCCTCGTCGAGCTGGTGCTGCGCCAGGTCGCCGACGTACTGGGCTTCAGCTCCACCCAGGCCATCGAGCCGGAGCGGGCGTTCAAGGAGCTCGGCTTCGACTCCCTGCGCGCCGTCGAGTTCCGCAACGGCCTCGCCGAGGCCACCGGCCTGCGCCTGCCCGCCACCGTCGTCTTCGACTACCCCAACCCCCTGACCCTCGCCCGCCACCTGCTCACCGAGGTGTCCGGACTGCCGGCCGCCGCGCAGCCCGCCACCCGCAGGGCCGCGGCCCGGGCCGCCGACGACGACCTCATCGCCATCGTCGGCATGGCCTGCCGCTACCCCGGCGGCATCACCTCGCCCGCCGGCCTGTGGCGGGCCGTCGCCGACGGCGTCGACGCGATCTCCGACTTCCCGCAGGACCGCGGCTGGGACCTGGCCCGCATCTACGACCCGACCGGCGCCCGCCCCGACACCAGTTACGTGGCCCAGGGCGGATTCCTCCACGACGCGGGCGACTTCGACCCCGACTTCTTCGGGATCAGCCCCAACGAGGCGCTCATCATGGACCCGCAGCAGCGCCTGCTGCTGGAGGCGTCCTGGGAGGCGTTCGAGGACGCCGGCATCGACCCGCGCACCCTCAAGGGCAGCAGGACCGGCGTCTACTCCGGGATGATGTACCACGACTACGCGCACAACGCGTCCACGGGCGGCATCGCCTCGGGCCGGGTCTCCTACGTCCTCGGCGTCGAAGGCCCGTCCATGACGGTCGACACCGCCTGCTCCTCCTCCCTCGTCTCCCTGCACCTGGCCATCCAGGCGCTGCGGTCCGGCGAGTGCGCCCTCGCCCTGGCCGGCGGCGTCACCGTGATGTCCGACCCCGAGGTCTTCGTCGAGTTCAGCCGCCAGAAGGGCATGGCCAAGGACGGCCGCTGCAAGTCCTTCGCGGGCGCCGCCGACGGCGCCGCCTGGTCCGAGGGCGTCGGCGTGCTCGTCGTCGAGCGGCTCTCGGACGCCCGCGCCAACGGCCACCGGGTCCTGGCCGTCGTACGCGGCTCCGCCGTCAACCAGGACGGCGCCTCCAACGGGCTCACCGCCCCCAACGGCCCCTCGCAGCAGCGGGTCATCCGCACCGCCCTGGAGAGCGCCGGACTGACCACGGCCGACGTCGACGTCGTCGAGGCCCACGGCACCGGCACCACCCTCGGCGACCCGATCGAGGCCCAGGCCGTCCTCGCCACCTACGGCCAGGACCGCGACGAGGACAAGCCGCTGTGGCTCGGCTCCCTCAAGTCCAACCTCGGCCACACCCAGGCCGCCGCCGGCGTCGGCGGCGTCATCAAGATGGTGCAGGCCCTGCGCCACGGGCTGATGCCGAAGACCCTGCACGTCGACGAGCCCACCCCGGTCGTCGACTGGGAGGCGGGCAACGTCAAGCTGCTCCAGGAGCCGGTCGACTGGCCCGCCCGGGCCGGCCGCCCGCGCCGCGCCGGCATCTCCTCCTTCGGCCTCAGCGGCACCAACGCCCACGTCATCCTCGAAGAGGCCCCCGCCCCCGCCGCGACGGCCCCGGCCGGCGAGCACAGCGAACTGCCGCTCGTACCGGTCGTGCTGTCGGCCCGCAGCCCGCAGGCCCTCACCGAGCAGGCCGAGCGCCTCCACGCCCACGTCACCGAGGACGCGGAGTTCTCCCTGACCGACCTGGCCTACTCGGCGGCCACCTCCCGCACCCCGCACGAGCACCGCGCCGCGGTGGTCGCCGAGAGCCGCGAGGAGCTGCTGGCCGGACTGTCCGTGCTGGCCGAGGGCGCGCCCGCCACCACCCTCACCGGCGCCGGCGTGGTCCGGGGCGCGGTACGGGAGGGCAAGCCGGCCTTCCTGTTCACCGGTCAGGGCGCTCAGCGCCCGGGCATGGGCCGTGAACTGCACGCCGCGTTCCCGGTGTTCGCCCGCGCCCTCGACGAGGTCGTGGCCGCACTCGACGCCTACCTCGACACCCCGCTGTACGAGGTGATGTGGGGCGAGTCCGCCGAGGACGAGGCGCTGCTGAACAGCACCGCCTACACCCAGCCCGCGCTCTTCGCCATCGAGACCGCCCTCTTCCGGCTCGTCGAGTCCTGGGGCGTCCGCCCGGCCTTCCTGGCCGGCCACTCCATCGGCGAGATCACCGCGGCCCACGCGGCCGGGGTCCTGTCCCTGGAGGACGCGGCCCGCCTCGTCGCCGCCCGCGGCCGCCTGATGCAGGCCCTGCCCGAGGGCGGCGCCATGGCCGCCATCGAGGCCGCGGAGGAGGAGGTCCTGCCGCACCTGGGCGACACGGTCGGGATCGCCGCGATCAACAGCCCGCGCTCGATCGTGGTCTCCGGCGAGGAGGAAGCGGTCGACGCGATCACCGCCGTCTTCACCGGGCTCGGCCGCAAGACCACCCGGCTCCGCGTCTCGCACGCCTTCCACTCGCCGCTCATGGACCCGGTCCTCGCCGAGTTCCACCTGGTCGCCGAGAACGTGACGTACCACCGGCCGAAGATCCCCGTGGTCTCCGGCGTCCATGGCGAGATCAGCGAGGACTGGGGCACCCCGGACTACTGGACCCGCCACCTGCGCGAGGCCGTCCGCTTCTCCGACACCGTCCGCCACCTGCACGACCAGGGCGTCACCCGCTTCGTCGAACTGGGCCCCGACGCCGTCCTGACCGCCCTGACCCGTACGACCCTCGACGGCGAGGAGGTCGTCGTCGAGCCGGTCCTGCGCAAGAACCGCCCCGAGTCCCGCACCCTGCTCACCGCGCTGGCCCACCTGCACGCCTCGGGCACGCGCATCGACTGGCAGGCGTACTACGGCGCCACCGCGGCCCGCCGCGTCGACCTGCCGACGTACGCCTTCCAGCGCCGGCGGTTCTGGATCCAGGGCGGCCAGGGCGGCGGCGACGCCACCTCCCTCGGCCTCTCGACCGTCGACCACCCCCTGCTCGGCGCGGTGATCTCCACGCCGGAGACGGACGGGATCGTGCTCACGGGCCGCCTCGCCGTCTCCGCCCAGCCCTGGCTGGCCGACCACAAGGTCGGCGAGACCGTCCTCTTCCCCGGCACCGGCTTCATCGAGCTGGCCGTCCAGGCGGGCGACCGGATCGGCTGCCCGGCCGTGGACGAACTGACGCTGGAAGCGCCGCTGGTGCTCCCGCAGCACGGCGGAGTCGCGGTACGGGTCGCGGTCGGCGCCCCCGACGAGGCGGGCCGTCGCCCGGTGACCTTCCACTCGCGCGGCGAGGACGAGGACCTGCCCTGGGTCCGGCACGCGGTGGGCACGCTCGGCGCGGCCGCCGCCGAGCCCGTACGCCCCTTCGACGCGACGGCCTGGCCGCCCGCCGGCGCCGAGCCGGTCGACCTCGACGGGTTCTACGCCGACGTGGCCGAGGCGGGCCTGGCCTACGGGCCCGTGTTCCAGGGCATGCGGGCCGCCTGGCGCTCCGGAGACGACGTGTACGCCGAGGTCGCGCTGCCCGACGGCGTGGAACCGGACGGATACGGAGTACACCCCGCGCTGCTCGACGCGGCACTGCACCCGGTCGCCCTCTCCGGCGTGACCGGCGGAGAGGCCGCCCTGCCGTTCGCCCTCTCCGGGGTCTCGCTCGCCGCGGAGGGAGCCGCCGCCCTGCGCGTACGGGTCTCCGCCCGCGGCGAGGGCTCGGTCGCGGTCGACCTCGCGGACGCCTCCGGGGTCCCCGTGGCCTCGCTCGCCTCGCTGATGCTGCGCCCGCTGGCCCCCGACCAGTTGGGCGCGGAGGGCCGCTCGGTCGTCCGGGACGCGCTGTTCCGGATCGACTGGCAGCCGCAGCCGCAGCCGCAGGCCGCGGCTGTCGAGGGCCGGTCCGTGGCCGCATGGCAGTCCCTCGGCGACGGCCCGCTCGCGGACACCGTCGTCTGGGACGCGCCCGCCGGTGTGGGCGCCGACGCCGTGCACACCGCCGTCGGCCAGGCCCTGGAGGTCCTCCAGCAGTGGCTGGCCGACGAGGCCTTCGAGGGCTCGACGCTCGTCGTCCGGACCCGCGGCGCGGTCGCGGTGGCGGACGAGGAGGTGAGCGACCTCGCCGGCGCCGCCGTCTGGGGCCTGGTGAAGACCGCCCAGTCGGAGAACCCCGGCCGCGTGGTCCTCCTCGACACGGACGCGACGGATGCCGCGGACTTCACGGACGCCGCCCTCGCGGTGGCCTCCGGCGAACCGCAGGCAGCGCTGCGGTCCGCAGCCGTCCACGCCCCGCGCCTCGTACGAGCGGCGGCGGAGGCCGACACCGCCGGGCCCGCGGAGTTCGCCGCCGACGGCACGGTGCTGATCACCGGTGGTACGGGCATGCTGGGCCGCCTGTTCGCCCGGCACCTGATCACCGAACGCGGTGTGCGCCGCCTGCTGCTGACGAGCCGTCGCGGCCCGGCGGCCGAGGGCGCGGCCGAACTCCTCGCGGAACTCGCATCGCTCGGCGCCGAGGTGGAGATCGCCGCGTGCGACACCTCCGACCGCGAGGCCCTCGCCGCACTCCTCGCGGCCGTCCCGGCCGCACACCCGCTCACGGGCGTGATCCACATGGCCGGCGTCCTGGACGACGGCATCCTCGCCTCGCTGACGCCCGAGCGCGTGACCGCGGTCCTTCGGCCCAAGGTCGACGCGGCCCTGCACCTGCACGAGCTGACCGCGGGCCTGGACCTGGCCGCGTTCATCCTCTTCTCCTCGGTCGCCGGCGTCCTCGGCAACCCCGGCCAGGCCAACTACGCGGCCGCCAACGCCTTCCTCGACGCCCTCGCGACGTACCGCCGCGCCCAGGGCCTGCCCGCCCAGGCCCTCGCCTGGGGACCGTGGGCGGCCGAGGAGGCAGGCGGCGGCATGGCCGGCGAGCTGGCCGCCGCCGACAGCGGCCGCATGAGCCGGATCGGCATCGAGACGCTGTCGGGCAGCGCGGGCACCGAGGTGTTCGACGCGGCCCACGCCCTCGGCGCACCCGCGCTCGTCACGATCCTGCTGAACACGAAGGCGATGCGGAGCGCCACCGACCTCCCGGACCTCTTCCGGAGCCTGGTGCCCGCCCGCTCCCGCCGCCGCGCGGACTCCGGCTCCACGGCCGACGTGGCGGCGTTCCGCCGCCGGATGGCCGGCCTGTCGGAGGCCGCCCGTACCGACGAGCTGGTCGATCTCGTACGGGCCCACGCGGCCGCGATCCTCGGCCACGCGGGAGCGACGTCCATCGGCAAGAGCCGCGAGTTCAAGGAGCTCGGATTCGATTCGCTGTCCGCCGTCGAATTCCGCAACAGCCTCGCCGAGGCCACCGGACTGCGACTGCCGGCCACGCTCGTCTTCGACTACCCCAACTCCCAGGCCCTCGCCGAGTACTTCGCCGAGGAGCTCCGGCCGAAGGACGGCGGTGACGGGACCGGCGACGCGGCCGACCCCGACTCCGACGAGGGCAGGATCCGCCGCCTGCTCCAGACGGTCCCCATGGCCCGTCTGCGCGAGCTGGGCCTGGTGGACACGCTCCTCGAACTCGCCGACGGACGAACGCACACCACGGAGTCCAAGGCGGTCGCCGCGGAGGAAGAGGCGATCGACGACATGGACGCCGAGAGTCTGATCAACATGGCGCTCGACGGTCTCGGGCTGGACGACGCGATACAGGGAATGTGAGAAGCCGATGTCCAATTCTGACCAGAAGCTGCTCGACGCACTCCGGGCGTCCATGAAGGAGACCGCCCGGCTGCGGACGCAGAACCGCAACCTGTCGGCCGCCGCGCGCGAGCCGATCGCCATCGTCGCAATGAGCTGCCGCTTCCCGGGCGGGGTCGATTCCCCCGAAAGCCTGTGGCAGCTCGTCGACGAGGGACGCGACGGCGTCTCGGAGTTCCCCGCCAACCGCGGCTGGGACGTCGAGGGCCTGTACGACCCCGAGGGCGAGCGCCCCAACACCACGTACGTCAACAAGGGCGGGTTCCTGCACGACGCGGACCGCTTCGACCCCGCCCTCTTCTCGATCAGCCCCAATGAGGCGCTGATCATGGACCCGCAGCAGCGCCTGCTGCTGGAGGCCTCCTGGGAGGTCTTCGAGCGGGCCGGCATCGACCCGCACACCCTCAAGGGCAGCAGGACCGGCGTCTACTCCGGGATGATGTACCACGACTACGCGTACAACAGCGCGACGGGCTCCATCGCCTCGGGCCGCGTCTCGTACGCCTTCGGCTTCGAGGGCCCGTCCGTGACCCTCGACACGGCCTGCTCCTCCTCCCTCGTCGCCATGCACCTCGCGGCGCAGGCCCTGCGGGCGGGGGAGTGCACCCTCGCCCTGGCCGGCGGCGTCGCCGTCATGTCCACCCCCGAGGTCTTCGTCGAGTTCAGCCGCCAGCGCGGCCTCGCCAAGGACGGCCGCTGCAAGTCCTTCGCCGCCGCCACCGACGGCACCGGCTGGTCGGAGGGCGTCGGCGTGCTCCTGCTGGAGCGCCTCTCCGACGCCCGCCGCAACGGCCACCAGGTCCTGGCCGTCCTGCGCGGCTCCGCCATCAACCAGGACGGCGCCAGCAACGGCCTCACCGCCCCCAACGGCCCCTCGCAGCGCCGCGTGATCCGCAGCGCGCTGGAGAACGCCGGCCTCACGACGGCCGACGTCGACGTCGTGGAGGCCCACGGCACGGGCACCACCCTCGGCGACCCCATCGAGGCGCAGGCGCTGCTGGCCACCTACGGTCAGGACCGCGACGAGGACAAGCCGCTGTGGCTCGGCTCCCTCAAGTCCAACCTCGGCCACACCCAGGCCGCGGCCGGCGTCGCCGGCGTGATCAAGATGGTGCAGGCGATCCACCACGGCGTCCTGCCCAAGACCCTCCACGTCGACGAGCCCACCCCGCACGTCGACTGGACGGCCGGCAACGTCAAGCTGCTCACCGAGCCGGTCGCCTGGCCGGCGGGCGAGCGCCCGCGCCGCGCCGGCATCTCCTCCTTCGGCCTCAGCGGCACCAACGCGCACGTGATCGTCGAGGAGGCGCCCGCGCCCGCCGAGACCGAGGCCGGGGCGGAGACCGAGCCGCAGGACGCGGCCCCCGGGTTCGTGCCGGGGCTGATCCCGTGGGCGCTGACCGGCCGTACGGCGCAGGCGCTGCGCGCGCAGGCGGCGCGGCTGGTCGCGCACCTGGAGACCCTGGACGACGAGGCGGATCTCGCGGTCACCGGCCGCGCGCTGGCCACCCGGCGCGCCCGGCTGAACGAGCGGGCCGTCGTCCTCGGCGAGAACCGCGCAGAGCTCCTGGCGGCCCTGACGGCCCTGGCCGAGGGCGGTACGTCCGCCGGTGTGGTGCAGGGCCAGGTACGGGAGGGCAAGTCGGCCTTCCTGTTCACGGGTCAGGGCGCTCAGCGGCTGGGGATGGGGCGTGAACTGCACGCCGCGTTCCCGGTGTTCGCCCGCGCCCTCGACGAGGTCGTGGCCGCACTCGACGCCTACCTCGACACCCCGCTGTACGAGGTGATCTGGGGCTCGGACGAGACGCTGCTCAACAGCACCGCCTACACCCAGCCGGCTCTCTTCGCCATCGAGACCGCCCTCTTCCGGCTCGTCGAATCGTGGGGCGTGCGGCCGGACTTCCTGGCCGGGCACTCCATCGGCGAGATCTCGGCCGCGCACGCCGCCGGGGTCCTCTCCCTGGGGGACGCGGCCCGGCTGGTCACCGCACGTGGCCGCCTGATGCAGGCGCTGCCCGCCGGCGGAGCCATGGCCGCGATCGAAGCCACCGAGGAAGAAGTCCTCCGGTACGTCTCCGACACGGTCGGCATCGCGGCGATCAACAGCCCGCGCTCCATCGTGGTCTCGGGTACCGAGGACGCCGTCGAGGCGATCCAGGCGCACTTCACCGAGCTGGGCCGCAAGACGACCCGGCTCCGCGTCTCGCACGCCTTCCACTCACCGCTCATGGACCCGGCCCTCGCCGAGTTCCGGGCCGTCGCCGAGTCCGTGACGTACCACCCCGCCGCGATCCCGGTGGTCTCGGGCGTACACGGCGAGATCAGCGAGGACTGGGGGACCCCGGAGTACTGGACCCGCCACCTGCGCGAGGCGGTCCGCTTCGCCGACACCGTCCAGTACCTCCAGGGCCGTGGTGTCGAGACGTACGTGGAGCTCGGCCCGGACGCGATCCTGACCGCCCTGGCGAGCGCGACCGTCGGCGATGTCGAGGGCACCGCCTTCATCTCCTCGCTGCGCCGCCGGAGGCCCGAGGCCCGCGAGCTGCTCGCGGCCGTCGGCCGCACCCACAACCAGGGCATCTCCGTCGACTGGGCCGCCTACTTCGGCGCCACCGAGGACCGCTGGTCCGATCTGCCGACGTACGCCTTCCAGCAGCAGCGGTACTGGCTGGAGGCCACGACCGGCGAAGGCGCCGGCCTCGGTGCCGCGGGCCTGGAGACGGTCGGGCACCCGCTGCTGAGCGCCGCGATCGCCTCCGCTGACTCCGGCGAGGTCGTCCTGACCGGACGGCTCTCGGTCGACAGCCAGCCCTGGCTGGCCGACCACGACGTCCTCGGCAGCATCCTCTTCCCGGGCACCGGCTTCGTCGAGCTCGCCATCCGCGCCGGCGACCAGGTCGGCTGCGACGCGGTCGAGGAACTCACCCTGCACGCCCCGCTGATCCTGCCCGAGCGCGGCGGAGCCGCCGTGCAGGTCTGGCTCGGCGCCGACGACGGATCCGGGCGCCGTACGGTGTCCATCCACTCGCGCGACGAGAACGCCGCCGAGCCGGTCTGGACGCGGCACGCGGAAGGCACCCTGGTCAGCGGCTCGGCCGTACCGGCCGACGGTCTGACCGAGTGGCCGCCGCCTGGTGCCACCCCGACGACGGTGGACGGTGCGTACGAGCTCCTGCTGGAGCGCGGCTACCACTACGGTCCCGTGTTCCAGGGCCTCAAGGCCGCGTGGACGTCCGGTGAATCGCTGTACGCGGAGGTCTCCCTTCCCGAGCACGCGCACGCCGACGCCGCGCGGTACGGCCTGCACCCGGCCCTACTCGACGCCGCCATGCACGTGGCGCTGATCGACGACGGGTCGAGCACCGACGAGTCGACGGTCCTGCCGTTCTCCTGGAACGACGTCGCCCTGCACGCGGGCGGCGCCGCGGCGCTGCGGGTGTGCATCGCCCCCTCCGGCCCCAACACGGTGACCGTGACGGTGGCCGACGCCGAGGGGCAGCCGGTCCTGACGGTGGGCTCGCTGGTGTCGCGCCCGGTGTCGCAGGAGCAGTTGAGCGGGGGCCGGCCGGATTCGCTGTTCGAGATCGCCTGGCGTCCCCTGGCGGCTCCGGTGGATGCCGCGGACGAGCAGTATGTGTGGGGTGAGCTGCCGGAGGGCGAGCTGTCGGGTGCGGTGGTGTTCCACGTTGCGGGCGCGGAGGGTTCGCTGCCCGAGGCGGTGCGTTCCGCCACCGCTCGGACGCTGGCGGTCGTACAGGAGTGGCTGGCCGAGGACCGCTTCGCGGAGACGACGCTGGTCGTCGCGACGCGTGGTGCGGTGGTCGTGGATGCGGCCTCCGATGTCATCGATCTGGCTCAGGCGCCCGTGTGGGGTCTGGTCCGCGCCGCCCAGGCGGAGAACCCGGGCCGTATCCAGCTCACCGACCTGGCCTCGGCGACGGACGAGCTGGCGGCCGTCATCGCCTCGGGTGAGCCGGAGAGCGCGGTCCGTGCCGACGGCATCCGCATCCCGCGCCTGACGGCGGTGACGACGCCGGAGTCGGCGCAGGGCCCGATCGCCCTCGATCCGGCGGGTACGGTCCTGATCACCGGCGGCACCGGCGGTATCGGCGCCCACCTGGCCCGGCACCTGGTCACCGAGCACGGTGCCCGCCACCTCGTACTCACCAGCCGGCGCGGCCCCGACGCGGAGGGCGCGGCCGAACTGGAGGCCGAGCTCTCCGAGTCGGGCGCCGAGGTCACGATCACGGCGTGCGATGTGGCCGCCCCGGCCAACATCACCGCCCTCCTGGCATCGATCCCGGCCGAGCACCCGCTGACGGGCATCGTCCACGCCGCAGGCACGGGCGACAACGGCCTCATCGCAACGATGGACCCCGAGCGCCTCGACCGGGTCCTCGCCCCCAAGGCCGACGCCGCCTGGCACCTCCACGAGCAGACCAAGCACCTGGACCTGCCGCTCTTCGCGCTCATCTCCTCCGCCGGCGGTCTGACCCTCGCCGCCGGACAGGCCAACTACGCCGCCGCGAACACCTTCCTGGACGCGCTGGCGACCCACCGCCACGCCCAGGGCCTCGCCGCCCAGTCGCTGGCCTACGGCCTCTGGGCGAGCACGGGCATGGGCCAGTACATCACCGACACCGACGTGAAGCGCATGGAGCGCCAGGGACTGCCGCCGCTCCGGCCCGAGGAGGCCCTCGCCCTCTTCGACGCCGCGTACGCCTCCGGGCGCCCCGCGACCGTCCCGCTCCACGTCAACCGCACCGCCCTGGCCGCCCGTACCGACGAACTGCCCGCGCTCCTGCGCTCCGCCACCCCCACCCCGCAGCGCCGCAACGTCCGCGCGAGTGCGAGCGGTGCGGGAGCGGGCGCCGCCCACGAGCTCGCGGCGCGCCTCGCAGGGAAGAGCGAGGAGGAGCGCGAGCGCGCCCTGCTCGAACTCGCGCGGACGCACGTGGCCGCCGTACTGGGCCACGAGTCGGCCGACGCCATCGAACCCGACCGGGCCTTCCAGGAGCTCGGCTTCGACTCCCTCAGCGCCGTGGAACTGCGCAACCAGCTGAAGGCGGCCACCGGGCTCAGGCTCCCCGCCACCCTCGTCTTCGACTACCCGAACGCGCGCGCCGTCGCCCAGTACATCGGCGAGTCCATCGGCGGAGCGGCGCAGGGCGCGGCCGCCCGCCCGGCGGTCGCCGCCGCCCGCACGCGGGCGGACGACGACGACCAGATCGCGATCGTCGCGATGAGCTGCCGCCTCCCCGGCGGGGTCACCTCCCCAGAGGAGCTGTGGCAACTCGTCGTGGAGGGCCGGGACGCCGTCTCCGGCTTCCCCCTCGACCGCGGCTGGGACGTCGAGAACGTGTACGACCCGGAGCCGGGCGTGCCGGGGAAGACGTACGCCAACGAGGGCGGCTTCCTCTACCGGGCAGGCGACTTCGACCCGCACTTCTTCGGGATCAGCCCGAACGAGGCGCTGATCATGGACCCCCAGCAGCGGCAGCTCCTGGAGGTCTCGTGGGAGGCCATCGAACGGGCCGGCATCAACCCGCACACCCTCAAGGGCAGCAAGACCGGCGTCTTCGCAGGCGTCATGTACCACGACTACGGGCAGGGCACCGAGGCCGCCGCCACCACCGGCGGCAGCCTGATCTCGGGCCGCGTCTCGTACACCCTGGGCCTCGAAGGCCCGTCCATGACCGTGGACACGGCCTGCTCCTCGTCCCTCGTCTCGCTGCACCTGGCCACCCAGTCCCTGCGCTCCGGCGAGTGCTCGATGGCGCTCGTCGGCGGTGTCGCGGTGATGGCGAGCCCCGACATGTTCGTCGAGTTCAGCCGCCAGCGCGGGCTCGCGGCCGACGGCCGCTGCAAGTCCTTCGCGGGCGCCGCCGACGGCGCCGCCTGGTCGGAGGGCGTCGGCGTCCTCGTCATCGAGCGGCTCTCCGACGCCCGCCGCAACGGCCACCCCGTGCTCGCGGTGATCCGGAGCTCCGCCGTCAACCAGGACGGCGCGTCGAACGGCATGACCGCGCCCAATGGCCCCTCGCAGCAGCGCGTGATCCAGAGCGCGCTGGAGAAGGCCGGGCTGACCACGGCCGACGTCGACGTGGTCGAGGCACACGGCACGGGCACCAAGCTCGGCGACCCGATCGAGGCCCAGGCCGTCCTCGCCACGTACGGCCAGGGCCGCGACGAGGACAAGCCGCTCTGGCTCGGCTCGCTGAAGTCGAACATCGCGCACACGCAGGCCGCGGCCGGTGTCGCCGCCGTCATCAAGATGGTCCAGGCCCTGCGCCACGGGCTGATGCCGAAGACCCTGCACGTCGACGAGCCCACCCCGCACGTCGACTGGTCCGAGGGCAACGTCAAGCTGCTCACCGAGGCCGTCGAATGGCCGGCGGGCGAGCGGCTGCGCCGCGCGGGCATCTCCTCGTTCGGGCTCAGCGGTACGAACGCGCACGTGATCCTGGAGGAGGCCCCGGCGGCCGCGGAGGTCCGTACGGACGAGGCTCCGCGCGAGCTGCCCGTCGTACCGGTGGTGCTGTCGGCCCGGTCCCCCGAGGCCCTGGCCGGCCAGGCGGAGCGGCTGCGGGCGCACCTCTCCGACCGCGAGGACGTCTCGCCGACCGACCTCGCCTTCTCGACGGCGACCTCGCGTACGCCGCACGAGTACCGGGCCGCGGTGGTCGGCGAGAACCGCGAGGAACTCCTCGCCGGCCTGTCGGCGCTGGCCGAGGGCTCGGAGGCGGGCGCGGTCCAGGGCCTGGTACGGGAGGGCCGCTCGGCCTTCCTGTTCACGGGTCAGGGCGCGCAGCGGCTGGGGATGGGGCGTGAACTGCACGCCGCCTTCCCGGTGTTCGCGCAGGCTCTGGACGCCGTGGTCGCGGCCGTGGACGTGCACTTGGACGCTCCGCTGTACGAGGTGATGTGGGGTGAGGACGAGGCGCTGCTGAACAGCACCGCGTTCACGCAGCCCGCGCTGTTCGCGATCGAGACGGCGCTGTTCCGGCTGGTGGAGTCGTGGGGTGTGCGGCCGGACTTCCTGGCGGGGCACTCCATCGGTGAGATCACCGCGGCCCACGTGGCGGGGGTGCTGTCGCTGGAGGACGCCGCCCGGCTGGTCACCGCACGTGGCCGCCTGATGCAGGCGCTGCCCGCCGGCGGAGCCATGGCCGCGATCGAAGCCACCGAGGAAGAAGTCCTCCCGTACGTCTCCGATGTCGTGGGCATCGCGGCGATCAACAGCCCGCGCTCGATCGTGGTGTCGGGTACGGAGGACGCCGTCGAGGCGATCCAGGCCGCCTTCACCGGGCAGGGCCGCAAGACGACCCGGCTGCGGGTCTCGCACGCCTTCCACTCTCCGCTCATGGACCCGGTCCTCGCCGAGTTCCGGGCCGTCGCCGAGTCCGTGACGTACGAGCCCGCCACGATCCCGGTGGTCTCGGGCGTACACGGCGAGCTCAGCGAGGACTGGGGGACCCCGGAGTACTGGACCCGCCACCTGCGCGAAGCCGTCCGCTTCTCCGACACCGTCCAGCACCTGCACGCCAAGGGCGTCAGCCGGTTCCTCGAACTCGGCCCCGACGCCATCCTGACCGCGCTCACCCAGGTCTCCCTGGACGGGCAGACCACCGTCATCGAGCCCGTCCTGCGCAGGAACCGCCCCGAGATCCGGAGCCTCCTGACCGCACTGGCCCACCTGCACACCGCGGGCACGCGCATCGACTGGACGGCCTTCTACGCCGGCACCGGCGCGCAGCGCGTCGACCTGCCGACGTACGCCTTCCAGCACGAGCGGTACTGGCTGGAGGCCACGCCGGCCACCGACGTGGCCCACCACGGCCAGACCTCGGTCGGCCACCCGCTGCTCAGCGCGGCCATCACCCTGGCCGGGTCCGACGAGGCCGTGCTGACCGGCCGCCTCGCGGCGGCCACGCACGCCTGGGTCGCCGACCACGACGTGCTGGGCAGCGTGCTGCTGCCGGGCACCGGCTTCGTCGAGCTGGCGCTCCAGGCGGGCGACCAGGTCGGCTGCCCGGTCCTGGAGGAACTCACCCTCCAGGCCCCGCTCGTACTGCCCAGGCACGGTGGCGTCGCCCTCCAGGTGTCGGTCGGCGCGCCCGACGACACGGACCGCCGGACCGTACGGGTCCACTCGCGTCACGAGGACGCACCGGCCGACACCCCCTGGCTGCTGCACGCCGACGGTCTGCTCGGCACCCGCCCGGTCGCGGCGGGCACGGACCTCACCGTGTGGCCGCCCACCGGCGCCACCGCGGTGGACGTGAGCGACACGTACGAGCTGCTCCAGGGCCGCGGCTACCACTACGGCCCGGTGTTCCAGGGCCTCACCGCCGCGTGGACGTCCGGCGAGGACATCTTCGCCGAGATCGAACTGGCCGAACAGGCGCACGGCGACGCCGAGAGCTTCGGGGTCCACCCGGCGCTCCTCGACGCCACGATGCACGCACTGGGCATCGGCGGTTCGGATGCGGACGACTCGTCCGGTGAGGGCGCGCAGCCGCTGCTGCCCTTCTTCTGGGAGGACGTGTCCCTGTACGCGGTCGGCGCCACGGCGCTGCGCGTACGGATCTCCTGGACGTCCGAGAACACCATGTCCCTGGACGCGGCCGATGCGGCCGGCGCCCCGGTGCTGTCGGTGAAGAGCCTGACCTTCCGCCCGGTGTCGCAGGAGCAGTTGAGCGGGGGCCGGCCGGATTCGCTGTTCGAGATCGCCTGGCGTCCCCTGGCGGCTCCGGTGGAAGCCGCGGCCGAGCAGTATGTGTGGGGTGAGCTGCCGGAGGGCGAGCTGTCGGGTGCGGTGGTGTTCCACGTTGCGGGCGCGGAGGGTTCGCTGCCCGAGGCGGTGCGTTCCGCCACCGCCCGGACGCTGGCGGTCGTACAGGAGTGGCTGGCCGAGGACCGCTTCGCGGAGACGACGCTGGTCGTCGCGACGCGTGGTGCGGTGGTCGTGGATGCGGCCTCCGATGTCATCGATCTGGCTCAGGCGCCCGTGTGGGGTCTGGTCCGCGCCGCTCAGGCGGAGAACCCGGGCCGTATCCAGCTCACCGACCTGGCCTCGGCGACGGACGAGCTGGCGGCCGTCATCGCCTCGGGTGAGCCGGAGAGCGCGGTCCGCGCCGACGGCATCCGCATCCCGCGCCTCGCCCCGGTCACCGCGACCGCCGAGGCCTCCGTGGCCCTCGATCCGGCGGGTACGGTCCTGATCACGGGCGGCACCGGCGGTATCGGCGCCCACCTGGCCCGGCACCTGGTCACCGAACACGGTGCCCGCCACCTCGTCCTGACCAGCCGGCGCGGTGCCGACGCGGAGGGCGCGGTCGAACTGGCCGAGGAACTCTCCCAGTCGGGCGCCGAGGTCACGATCACGGCGTGCGATGTGGCCGACCCGGCCAACATCACCAGGCTGCTCGCCTCGATCCCGGCCGAGCACCCGCTGACCGGCATCGTCCACGCCGCAGGCACCGGGGACAACGGCCTCATCGCGACGATGGACCCCGAGCGCCTCGACCGGGTCCTCGCCCCCAAGGCCGACGCCGCCTGGCACCTCCACGAGCAGACCAAGCACCTGGACCTGCCCCTGTTCGCCCTCATCTCCTCCGCCGGCGGCCTCACCATGGCGGCCGGGCAGGCCAACTACGCCGCCGCGAACACCTTCCTCGACGCCCTTGCCACGTACCGCCATGCCCAGGGCCTCGCCGCCCAGTCGCTGGCGTACGGGCTCTGGGCGGGCACCGGCCTCGGCCAGTACGTCTCCGAGACCGATGTGAAGCGCATGGAGCGCCAGGGCCTGCCGCCGCTCCGGCCCGAGGAGGCCCTCGCCCTCTTCGACGCGGCCTGCGCCTCCGGGCGGCCCGCGACCGTCCCGCTCCACGTCAACCGCACCGCCCTCCAGGCGCGTGCCGACCGGCTCCCCGCACTCCTGCGGCCGGCCACCGCCCCCGCCCAGCGCCGCACGGCCGGGGCCAAGAACACCGAGACGGAGCTCATCTGGCTCCGGATCGGCCAGGCGCCGGAGGCCGAGCAGGAAGCGGCCCTGCGCGAGCTCGTGCAGCGTCGCGCCGCCCACCTCCTGGGCCACGCCGGCCCCACCGCCGTCGACGTCGAGCGGGGCTTCCTGGAGTCCGGGTTCGACTCGCTCAGCGCGATGGAGCTGCGCAACGCCCTCATGAAGGACACCGGGCTCCGGCTGTCCCCCATGGTGGTGTTCGACAGCCACAGCCCGGCCCAGCTCGCCAAGGTGCTGCTGGCCGAGTACGCCGAGCAGGGCATCCGTACGACGGCCCCCGAGGCCACTGCCCCCGACAACCCCGCCGCGACGCCCCGCCCGGCCCGGGGCGCCGGGGAGACCCTGCGCGACCTCTTCCACGGCGCCGTGGTCGCCGGCCACGCCGACAAGGGCTTCGACCTGCTGCGCGCGGCGGCGGCCGTCCGGCCGTCCTTCGCGACGGCGGCCGAGCTGGAGCGCGTACCGGCCGCGGCGCGGCTCGCCGACGGTGCGCAAGGCCCGCACCTGATCTTCATCAACACGCCGATGGCGACGGGCGGCGCGTACCAGCACGCGCGGCTCGTCTCCCACCTCCAGGGCAAGCGGAAGGTCTCCGCCCTGCCCATCCTCGGCTTCGACGCGAGCGAGAGCCTCCCCGCCACCCCCCGGGCGGCGGTCGAGGGCCTGGCCCGTACCGTCCTGGAGGCCGCGGGCGACGAGCCGTTCGTCCTGATCGGCTACTCCTCCGGCGGAACCCTCGCCTACGCGACCGCCGGGCACCTGGAGCGCGCGTACGGGATCCGCCCGCACGGCGTGGTCCTGCTCGACACCTACAACGTCCACGACGGCGAGAGCGAGGGCGTCCCGATGGACGGCCTGGCGCTCGGCATGTTCGACAAGGAAGCGGCGTTCGGGGAGTTCGACACCACCCGGCTCTCGGCCATGGGCCGCTGGGTGGAACTCGTACCGAACCTGCCCCTCGACTCCGTCGCGGCGCCCGTCCTGTTCGTCCAGTGCACCCAGTCGTTCGTACCGGACGGCGACGACCCCTCGCCCGAGCTCACCCAGGGCAAGGCCGAGCCCTGGGAGCCCGCCCACACGCTGCGCCCCGTCGCCGCGAACCACTTCACCATCGTCGAGGAGCGCGCGGACGACACCGCCCGCGTGCTCGAAGAGTGGCTCGTGTCCGATGCCCTCGACGCCGCACAGACCGCCCGCCCGACCACCACCCAGAAAGCGATGTGAGACGACGGTGGCACTCAAACCCAAAGGCACCGTGCCCTTCGGCCCGTACGAGACCTGGTACCAGGTCACCGGTGACCTCCAGTCGGAGCAGCCCGCGCTCGTCGTCGTCCACGGCGGGCCCGGCAGCACCCACGACTACCTCAAGAACCTGAAGGAGCTGGCGGCGCACACCGGCCCGGTCGTCCTGTACGACCAGCTCGGCAACGGCGGCTCCACCCACCTGCCCGACAAGGGGCCCGACTTCTGGACCCCGGAGCTGTTCGCCGACGAGCTCGCGAACCTGGTCACGCAGCTGGGCATCGCCGACAACTACGTGCTGTTCGGGCAGTCCTGGGGCGGTCTCCTCGTCACCAAGTTCGCGGCCGCCCGCCCGGCCGGCCTGCGCGGCCTCGTCATCGCCAACGCCCCCGCCTCCTACCCGCTGTGGCTCCAGGAGGCGGAGCGGCTGCGCGCCGAACTGCCGCCCGGCGTCAACGAGACGCTGCTGCGCCACGAGGCCGCGGGCACCACGAACAGCGACGAGTACCACAACGCGATGCGCCCCTTCTACGAGAAGCACGTGTGCCGGCTCAAGCCGTGGCCGCGGGACTACCTGGCCTCGTTCTACGAGGTCTACAACGACCCGACGGTGTACTACGCGATGAACGGCCCGAGCGAGTTCCACGTCAACGGCACCCTCAAGGACTGGTCGGTCATCGACTACTGCCCGCAGGTGGCTGTGCCGACGCTGCTGATCTCCGGGCGCCACGACGAGGCGACCCCGGCGACGGTCCAGCCGTTCCAGGACCTGATCCCCGACGTCCGGTGGGTGATCTTCGAGGAGTCCAGCCACCTCCCGCACCTGGAGGAGCCGGAGCTGTTCCAGCAGGTGATGAAGGAGTTCCTCGGCTCGCTGGCGGGCGCGAAGGAGAAGGAGAAGGAGACGGCAGGCCATGGAGTCATCTGACCGTACGGGCAGCGCCCTGGTCTTCCCCGGCATGGGCCCCGTCCCGTTCGCCGAGGTCGCCAAGTTCATGCTGGTCAACCCGTTCGCCCGCAAGCTCTTCGCGGAGGCGGACGAGGTCCTCGGCTACTCGCTCTTCGAGCGGTTCAAGGAGGCCGAGGGCGACTACTCCGAGTACGCCCAGGTGGCGTTCCTCGTGAACTGCCTCGCCCTCGCCCAGTGGGTGGAGCACGAGTTCGAGGAGCAGCCGGCCTTCTGCACCGGCCTGAGCTTCGGCGAGAAGGCCGCCGCCGTGCACTGCGGCGCGCTGTCGTTCGCCGACGGCGTCCGCTTCACGGCGCGTTTCGCCCACACGCTCGACGCGTACTTCGCCGAGGAGCACCCGGAGGAGGTCGCCACCCAGTCCTTCGCGCGGACCCCGCGCGCCCGCCTGGACGAGGTGCGGGCCGAGCTGACCGAGCAGGGCGAATGGCACGACATCACCTGTGTCGTGGACGAGGACTTCGCGATGCTCACCCTGCGCAAGTCCCGGCTGGAGTGGCTCCAGCAGCGGCTGCGGGCGCTGGGCGGCATGCCGCTGTACGTCATGGAGCCGCCGCTGCACTCGCCCGCGTTCGGCGGGCTGCGCCGGCGGGTCGAGGAGGAGGTCCTGGCGGGGCTTTCGTTCCGCGACCCGCACCTGCCGGTCGTGGCCGACCAGGACGGGGCGGTGCTCACGACGGGCGAGCAGGTACGGAACCTGCTGCTGGACGGGTGCGTCCGGCCGGTCGACTGGCCGGGCGTGCTCGGCTCGCTGCGCGACAAGGGCGTCGGAACCCTCTACGTGGCCGGGCAGGACGCCCTGTTCGGCCGGGTGGGGGCGGCGACCCGCAACTTCAAGGTCGTACCCGTCAACCCCCGGTTGGCCATGCGGCCGCGCCGCCGGGCCGCGGCGGCGCGGGCCTTGGCTGCCGGTCAGCGGTTGGCTGCCTCGGACATCTTGCCGATCTGCTCCCACAGCACCGCAGGGGTGGCGAAGGTGTCCAGGGACAGCGCCTCGTCCACGAACCGGACGTCGTACGCCTGCTCCAGGGACCCCAGGAGCTCGACCACGCCGAGGGAGTCCAGCCCCACGGCCCGCAGATCGGTGTCGGCCTCAAGCGGTTCGTCCGCACTGAGGAACGGCAGGTACTCCCGCAGAAGTTCCTCGAAATTCTTGTCCCAGCCCTTGTCCCAGCCCATGGTGACCCCAGTCTTTTCCGCTGTGTCGGTCGTCGTTTCGACGTTTCCCAAGCACGTGACGCTAGGACCGCCGCAGCCGCCCCCGGAACCCCGGACGGACCCCTAACCCGCTATCCCGCCAACCCGCTATCCCGCCAACCCGCGAAGAAATCACACATCTCTTTCGGATCCTTCGGAGTGATCATGTCTGACACCAAGCGCCACGCCTTGTACGAGCGCTTCCGCCGCGGGCTGGCCCTGTCCCCCGACCGCCCCGCCCTGCGCATCGGCTCCGAGTCGTACACGTACCGGGAGCTGCACGAGCAGGCCCTCACCTGGGCCGGTTCCCTCGGCTCCGCCAAGGTCGTCGGCGTCCTCGCGGGCAAGAGCGTGACCGCGTACGCCGGCATCCTCGGCGGACTCTACGCGGGGGCCACCGTCGTCCCCCTGCACCCCGACTTCCCCGCAGTCCGCACGGGCCGCATGCTCGAACTCTCCGCCGCGGCGGCCCTGATCGTCGACGCCCAGGGCCGCGCGGCGCTGGGCGACATCGACATCCCGCTGGTGGAGCCGGACCCGGCGCGCGCCCTGGCGGAACCCCGTGAGGTGGAGGCGGCCGACACGGCCTACATGCTGTTCACGTCGGGCTCCACGGGCCGCCCCAAGGGCGTGCCGATCAGCCACGGCAGCACGCACCACTACTTCGAGCTCCTCGACGCCCGCTACGGCTTCACCCCCGACGACGTCTTCACGCAGACCTTCGACCTGAACTTCGACTGCGGCATGTTCGACCTGTTCTGCGCCTGGGGCGCGGGCGGCGTCGTCGACGTCGTACCGCCGAGCGCGTACCTGGACATGCCGGCCCACCTCGAAAGGCGCGGGATCACCGTCTGGTTCTCCACCCCCAGTGCCATCGGCCTCGTCCGCCGCATGGGCAGCCTGGAGCCGGGGTCCATGCCGACGCTCCGCTGGAGCTTCTTCGCCGGGGAGGCGCTGCGCGTCCAGGACGCCGCCGACTGGCAGGCCGCCGCGCCCGCGTCCACCTTGGAGAACATCTACGGGCCGACGGAGCTCACCGTCACCATCACCGGGTACCGCTGGGACCCGCGGACCTCGCCGGACCAGGCGGTCAACGGCCTGGTCCCGATCGGCGCCGTCCACGCGGGCCACGACCACGTCCTCCTGGACGAGGAGGGCGCCGAGACCGGGACCGAGGGCGAACTGCTGATCACCGGACCGCAGATGGCCACCGGCTACCTCGACCCGCAGGACGACGCCGGCCGCTTCGTCGAGCGCGACGGCCGCGTCTGGTACCGCACGGGCGACCGGGTCCGCCGGCTGCCCGGCGGCGACCTGATCTACCTCGGCCGGCTGGACTCCCAGGTCCAGGTCCAGGGCTGGCGGGTCGAGCTCGCCGAGGTCGACCACGCGCTGCGCGCCTGCGAGGGCGTGGAGGACGTGGTCACGGTCGCCCGCCCCGTGGACGGCAGCACCGAACTCGTCGTCTTCTACACCGGCGAGGTCCGCCCGGCGGCCGAACTCGCCCGCAGCCTCCGCGAGGTCCTCCCGCACGGCATGCTCCCCCGCCGCTTCCAACACGTCCCGGAGTTCCCCCTGAACTCCAACCGCAAGGTGGACCGCCCGGTCCTCGCGGCCCGAGCCGAATCCCTCCTCACCCCCCGCCGCCGCGCCGCCTGACGCCCCCGCACCACTCCGAACGGCCCCACCACCCCCGGTGGGGCCGTTCGCATGCCGGTGATGGCTTCGCCGCTAGGGTGGCAGGGCACCTGACGGCCCGGAGGAGCAGACCAGAGGATGATCACCCAGATTCGGATCGACGGCTTCAAGTCCTTCCGCGACTTCAGCCTCGACGTGCCGCCGACGCTCCTCCTGCTGGGCCCGAACGGCGCCGGGAAGTCGAACCTCTTCGATGCGCTGCGCCTGGTGGCCGGCACCGCCGACCGCGGCTTCGAGGCAACGGTCCGCGAGGACTCCCGGCTGTCCCCGGGCGCTCTGTTCCACCGGGGCGCCGATGAGCCGGGCCACACGCTCGTCATCACCGTCGGAACGCTGGTCGCCTCTCAGGACGGCCCGCTCCCGGTCCGTATCCGCCTGCGGGTGGGCCGTACGCCGGGCGGACAGGTGGGAGTGGTCGCGAGGAGCGCCATCTGGGTCAGCAGCCTCGACGAACCGGGGTGGATGGCCGACGTGGGGCTGGCCGAGGAGGCGCGGGCCGCCGTCGCGCGTGCGCGCTCGGCCTTCCTCGCTCGTACGGACGGCGTGGAGTACCTGGCCTTCAAGGGAAACATCGGCCCCGCCTGGGATCCGCAGGCTCTGAAGGAGTTCGAAGGCGATGCGGAAGAGGGCGGTGAAAGGTACGCCGAGGACTTCGCGGTGGCGCCGGGTGCCGAGCTGCGCGCCCTCGTGGCCCGTGAGTGTGCCTCCTGGTTCCCCTTCGTCCTCGATCCGGAGGCGCTGCGCACACCCACGGCGGCGCTCGCGACCGGCAGGACCACCCCGGACGGAGGCAACCTGGCGGCGGTCCTGCACCGCGTCAAGGACGAGGCGCCGGGCAACTGGAGGCGGTTCGTCGGTGATCTGGCCGCGCTCGTCGACGGGGTGCAGGACGTCCGGCCGCTGTACGACCGGCGCCGGGAGGAATACGACTTCGAGGTGGAGTTCGGCAACACGGGCTGGATCAGCCCGCCGGCCCTCTCCGACGGCACCCTGCGGATGGTGGCCCTGCTCGCCGCTGCCGCGGACCCGGCCTGGCCGGGCGGGATGTACGTGGAGGAGATCGAGAACGGGATGCATCCCGAGCACGTCGCCGATCTCGTACGCAGGCTCAGGCGCGGCACCGGCGTGACACCGGACGCGCCCCCCTCCCTCCCGTACCGGCAGCTCATCGCCACCACGCACTCCCCGGCCCTGCTGGCAGCCCTGCGCGACGACCTCTCCGGCAGCCTCGTCTTCATGGAGCAGGCCGACCGGGTCGATCCGCAGGAGCAGAGCGTCGTCCGCACGACCGTGGCCCGTCCGCTGCGGGCCTTCGATCCGGAGCGGGATCCCGGCGAGACGGTCTCACCGGAGCACGTGGAGCGGCTGCTGAGGAACCTGGGGCGGAGGACGTCGTGACGTACAAGTACAGGCCGCTGAAACCCGGGCTGCTCGTCGAAGGCAGCGACGGGCCCTACCTGTCGAGCCTCGTCAAACGCCAGTTGGACCGGCTGATCCAGCAGTACAGCTCGCAGACCGTGGAAGTACTGCGGTGCGAGGTGTCCGCCGTACGCACGAACGACAAACCGGAGCGGGTGCTGCGCGCCGCCGAGGAACTCGCCCGGGACTGCGACGTGGTCTTCGTCCACGGCGACGAGGACGCCCGCGACGAGCGCCTCAAGCTGGTCGCCGAGCTGGAGCAGCGGCGGGAACTGGCCCCGCGGGCCGGGGTGTCGGTTCCTCTCGTTCCGGTGCTCATGACCGAGTCGTGGATGCTGGCCGACCGCAAGGCCCTGGAACAGCTCGTCGGCGCCGAACCCCTGAAGGCGTACCCGTACACCGCGCCCTCCGCGCTGGAGGGCCACGTCACGATGAAGGGCAGCAAGGAGAAGCGCACCCCCAAACAGGTCTGGAAGGCCCTCCCCGGCCCGGACGCCCGCGAGGTACTGAGCGACGGCGCGGAACTACTCGTACGCCGCACGAACCTCGACGCGCTCGACCATCTCCCCTCGTACCGCAAGTGGTGCGAGGACACCGCCCACGCACTCCGAACCCTGAACTTCCTGTAGGGCACCGGCCCCGGCGCGTCGCACGAACGGGTCGGATCAGGAAATGTCAGCGCTGCTCATGGCGGCCGCTGCGAGGCAGGGGTCGCCGAGGTGGGCGGTCGGGGGGCAAGGGGGCGTTCCCGACGTGGGGCACGCCGGGAACTTCGAACACGGCTCCGATATTCGTTGCGTCTGGTAGTCCTGCTGGTGATCACGACTGATCACGGCTGATCGCCGATCACCTTCCCAGGGGGGAACTCACCACATGCAACGTGCCCGCTTACTCCCGACGGCGGCGCTGGCGCTGGCGCTCGGCCTTTCAGCCGCTGCCCCGGCTTCCGCTGCCGCTGCGGATCCGGCAGCGCCCCGGACCACCGCTCCCCGGACCAGCCCGACGCCCGGCTTCGCCGGCGAAGACCGCTTCTCCGACTGCGATACCGACCCGTACACCGGAGCAGGTGCCGGCTGGGTCGGCCTCTCGGACGTCACGGTCCGGGTCACCACCACGTCCTCGACGGCCACTCAGCTGAACACGACGTTCCAGCTCTGGGACACCGCCTACGGCGGCCCGCGCACCGACTACCCGACCTCGTGGGCGCCACCCGGCGAGGCGCGCGCGGACATCCCGCGCGACCGCCTGAAGGACGGCGGCCAGTACGCCTGGCGCGCCCGTACCACCGACGGGAAGCTGACCGGCCCTTACACGGGCTGGTGCTACTTCCGCGTGGACCACACCCCGCCCACAGCGGAGGTGACCACGGACGCGACGCCCAAGAAGGCCGGCGAGGAAGCCGTCTTCACCCTGCACGGTTCCGACGCCGGCACCGGCTCGGGCATCGCCTGCGCCCGCTGGCGGACGAGCGGGACCCCGAGCGTCGGCTGGCGCTGCCCGGACCAAGCGACCGACGCCCACATCGTCCGCCTCACCGACGGCACGCTCGACATCAAACTCAAGCCGCCGACCTGGGGCAGCCAGTCCGTCTACCTCGAGACGATGGACAACGCCGGGAACGTCTCCCAGTCGGCCCGCCTGGACTACTACGCCCAGCCGGCCACCGCCCCCGCCTCCTTCGGCGACATCGACGCCGACGGCAAGCCGGACGTCCTGGTCCCGGACGCCGCCGGCAACCTGCGCAAGCCCGGCTCCGATCCCCGGGAAACCGCCAGCGCGCGCCCCTTTGCCGCCCCCGGTGGCAGCCGCAGCTGGGCGGCGGTTCAGTACACCCACCGCGGGACCTTCAGCTACAGCCAGATCGACGACCTCCTGGCTCACGCCCCGGGCGGCCACGGACTCTACCTGTTCGTCAACGACGGAGCCGGCCGGTTCACCGAGCAGGGCCCGCTCGGCCTCAGCAAGCCCGGAACCTGCCGGAACACAGCGGGTGAGGCCATCGACTGTGCGCAGCACGGCTTCGGCGACGACTGGTCCCAGGTCACGCAGATCGCGGCGTACGGCTCGACCCGGGGCGACACGGCGGTCCGTGGGATCCTGCCGGACACCTCCGTACTGTCCGTCGAGAACGGCCGCCTGTGGCTGACCCAGCGTGACGGCAACGATCTGGCCTGGGAGTCCACCCTCCTCTCGCCCAACGACGACAGGTGGGCCGGGTACGAACTGCTCACCCCCGGCCCCGCGCAGGGCACCGCGTTCCCGTCCCTGTGGGCCCGCTCCACGGCGGACGGCACGATCCGCGCCTTCTCCGTCACCGGCGCCGCCGACGCGCCGGACTTCTCCGCCTTCGCCGAACCGACGGCGGGACCTGTCCTGACCACCATCTCCGTTGCCGCGCACCCGCGGATCGGCTCGGACGGCGACCTCACCGGTGACGGCCTGCCCGACCTGTGGTCCGCCGACGCCCCCGGCACGTTCACCGTCTTCCCGGGGACGGGCACGACCGGCCCCCACCCCACGGTGACGGGCTTCGCCCCGGCCGTCTGACCGGTGCAGGGCCTCCGGCGCCGATTCGCGCGCCGGAGGCCCGAGCGACTGCCTCGATTTGCCCCAAGGCTCATTCAGTAAGCAGGGACGCATGGGAAAGCACGCCGTGTCGGAGATGGCGCGAGGATCCGCCGCGTTGGAGTTGGGGTCGCTGCGGTACGCCATCGGCGGGCGCACGCTGTTCGAGGGCCTCGATCTTCGGCTGCCGGTGGGGGAGTCCGTCTCCGTGATGGGCCCCAGTGGCAGCGGTAAGAGCACGCTGATCTCATGTGCCCTCGGCCTGGTGGCGCCACAGGGGCTGGTGAGGGTGGCGGGCACCGACATCACGCGGATGCGGCGGCGGGAGCTGGCGCGCCATCGAGGCGCCCACACGGGGGTGGTGTTCCAGTTCGGCGAGCTGCTGCCGGAACTCACGCCGGTCGAGAACGTGGCACTGGCAGGCCTCCTCGTCGGCGCCTCGCGCAATGACGCCTACGAGGACGCGGAGAAGCTGCTTGCCGAACTGGGCGTGCCCGGAGCGGAGCGCTCGACCGGAACCCTGTCGGGCGGTGAGCGTCAGCGCACCGCGGTGGCCCGCGCACTGATCAACAAGCCGGCGCTGCTGCTCGCGGACGAGCCGACGGGGGCGTTGGACGATGCGAACCGGAACAGTGTTGCCGACATGCTGTTCCAGGTGCCGCGCCGGTGGGAGTGCGGCCTGTTGGTCGTCACCCACGACGAGCAGGTGGCGGCGCGGGCCGATCGCGTGCTGCATCTCGTCGAAGGCCGACTGCAGACGCGGAGCACCTCATGAGCCGCACAACCCGAACAACCCGCACAACCCTCATAACTCGCGCAGCCCGCGTGATGCGCGGGCGCCGTGCGCCCCTGTGGTGGCAGTTGCTCCGGGTGGGGGCTGCCGCGGGCCGTGCGGCGTCGGCCGGGCGGGCCCGGTTCATCGCGCTCGCCTGCGCCACCCTGGCCGTAGGGCTGGTGATCTCGGCGCTCACCCTGATCTTCGCCGCGTACGAGGGACGCGACCTGCGCGATGCCGCCCGGTCGCCGATCCACGCCTCGGGCGAGGCGGGCAAGACGGACGCGGCGCTGCTGTACCGGCCCACGTTCGACGTCGTCGACAACCTGCAGTTCCAGGTCGTGTACCTGCTGCCGCTGCGCGACGACGCGCCGCTGCCGCCCGGTGTGTCGGCGTGGCCGCAGCCGGGCCAAGCGGTCCTTTCACCGGCGCTGCTCGCCGCGGGGCGGGACGAGGGCATCACCACCCGCTACGGGGCCCTGGCCGGCACGATCGGGGAGCAGGGGCTGGCCAGCCCGGGGGAGCGGTTCGCATACGTCCGCCCGCCCGCGGCCCTCGGCGACACCGGCAGGATGTGGCCCGTCACCGGCTTCGGTTCACCTTCTCCTTCCGGCATCGGCGAGAACCTGTTCGTCAAACCCCTCTACCTGCTGATCGGCATAGCCGTCTTCATGGGCGCGATTCCGGCGGCGGCGCTGTCCGTGTCCGCCGCGCGGGCCGGATCGGATGCCCGAGACCAGCGCACGGCGCTCCTGGGAGCCCTGGGCGGCGGCCGGCGAGCCCGAGCCCTCATCAACACGGGCGAGGCAGCGCTCCCGGTGGCGGTCGGGGTCGTCGCGGGCGTGGCGGCGAGCCTGTGGATCCTCTCCGGCGACACCCGACTGCCTTGGGTGGGCTACACCCTCGCCGCGGCCGATGCACGCCGGTGGGTGTGGGCCATCCTGGCCGCGCCGCTGCTCGCCGCCGCTCTCGTCCTGCTGGGCGTCGTCCTCACGCATCCCCCACAGGACCGCCGCCAGGGCGTGCGGCCGCGTCTGATACGGAGCCGCCTGCCCCGGTGGTGGCCCTACCTCTGCCCGTTCATGGTGTTCATCGCGGTGCGGGGGCTCGGACTGGCTCCCAACCCGCCCACGCGTCTGCTGATCTACGTCATCGGGGTGGGCGGCACGATCCTCACCCTGCCCTCGCTGATCGGCCTCGCGGCGGTGGCCGCCGGGCACGGCCTGGCCGCCGTGGGCCGCCGTACGGGCCGCTCCGGTGCCCTCGTCTCCGGACGCTGGGCGGCGGCCTGGCCCGGCGCGACGGTTCGGCTCACCGCCGGTGTCGTGATCGCGTTCGTCCTCGTCGGACAGACTCAGCTGTGGGTGACCCGCAACACCGGTCCGGCGGTGCAGGCGCAGCAGACGGTCAAGCGCGTGGGGACCAGCGCCGTCCTGGTGGAGCTACGTGACGACAAGCCGGTACCGCCCGCATTCCTGGCAGAACTCCCACCAGGCGTACAAGCGCTGCGACTGGCCGTCGACCACGCGAAGGGGACCGCCGAACTCAACGGCCCCTGCGAAGCGCTGCAACGGCTCGCCCTTCCCTGCACGCCGGAGCCTGCGCCGGTCGAGTTGCGGAGCGCGGACGTGCGGGTCAAAGAGCTCTACAGCTGGGACACGCCGGGCCAGGGCCTCTTCGCCCGGCAGACCGAGACCCCGAAGGGGTCCGTCATCGTGATGGTGGGCCGGCCGGGGCAGCACATCTCCGTACCCGCGGTGAAGGAGGCCGCGAACCGGCACCTCGGCATGGGCGTGCCGGTCGAGACCATCGCCGGCTCCTGGCTGAACGCGGCGAACCTGGACGACCGCCAAGGGCTGTGGGTGCTGCTGTTCGGCGCGTTCGCCGTCATCGTGATCGCAGTGTCCATCGTGGTCTCGAACCTTGCCGAATTCGTCCGCTTCAGCCGCCAGATCACTGCGCTGAGCGTGCTCTCCGGCAACCGGACCATCTACCTCAGCACCGCGTTCTTCACCCTGTTCCTACCGCTGTCGGCCGCGTCCCTGATCGGCCTGGCCACGCACTACTGGCTGGCCACGCCCATGACGGCCGGCTCCTACTCCGACGGCGCAACCCACTCCTGGCCGGTCCTGACCCTCGTACTCGCCACCACGCTCGCCATGGCGCTGCTCGTATGGCTATGGGGCGCCTACGGCGCGGTACGCCTGACACACCGCTGGCGCCCGACAGCCGACTGACGGTGCGCGAGAACCATGCGAAGCAGCGCGCCCTGGCAGCTGTTGAGGGCGATGCGGCCACCGCGCAACAGGCTTGGTCTCAGGCGGCCTCCGGATTCGCGCGCCGGATGAGTACGACAACCGGCCAGCCAACGTCAGCTTCCCGCGGAGGTTGCCTGAATACACAATCATTCATGCCCGCGACACGTGCTCGCTCGTCGCCCCGGAAATCCTGCAATTGCATTCCTTGCCGCTTTGTTCAGAGACTGAGTATCAGATGTCAGGTAACCGCTTCGATGAACATCGGCGAGGCGGTGCCTTCGCGGTCGATCCGCCAACAGGCGGTCTCGGTGGCGGGCCACAGCGAGGTCGTTCGACGTCTTCGGTTCGGATGGCGGGTGGGTGGGTGGCGATAGTGACGGGGCAGGGCGAGTTCTGGCCAGTGAGCCGCATCGCGAGGAGTCGGCTCAGAGCCGGTGGCAGGGAGGTTGCGAGCTGGTGGCTCGCCCGCCGCGCTGTACGTCGAGTTCGGCCCGGCGGACCTGCCCCTGAGCTCCGTCCCCAGGGCTCACCGGTTCATCACCTCGCGAGCCGGTGTCATTGACGCCGGATGATTGCGGTGGCAACGTCGTCAAATCCCTCATATCGCGGGGGAGGGTTCGCACGGCTTGCGCCGGTTATGTCGCGAGATTTTCGGTAGAGCTGAAATATCCCGAGTAGCATCGGAAGTCGCTGCTGGTGGGAGTGTCGCGAAATGCGCATGACACGGCTTCTGGGTGCCGTAGCGGAGATTGCTTGCGCTGGAGCCTGGGGCGAAGAGGCGCCACTAATGCCTTCGCCACCGCGAACGTATGCTCTAATCTCGCTCTGTGATCAGCGGGCATGCAGGCGTTCCTCGGTCAGGAGTCGGGTACGCCCGACGTGTGGACCGTCGCGGCCGGACGCTAGGTGTCATGAGCCCTGCTGAGCGTGTGTGAGATCCAGGGAAGGGTGTCTTCTCTCCGAATGCATTTGGCAACTTCTTGCCAGGTGTGGCCGTTGATGCGCGCATGGCATTGAACTGCTGGGGCGAGTCGACGGCTTGGCTTGGTATGGGGACTGGGGAGTTCTCCGTGCCAATGAATATGGGGGATTATGTTTGTGATCAAGGGTCGGCGGCTCCGTCATGCCGTGACGACCTCGCTCGGTATGGCAATGGTCATGGGTGTGGCATCGGCGTATACGCCGATAGCCGCTGCGGCCGCCGCGGCGCCCGGGACCGAGAGCGAGCAGGCGCTCGCTGCGGCCAAGAAGTTCGGCAAGCCGGTTGAGGTGGTGGGCGAGCGCACCGATTCGTCGACCACCTTCGCGAACCCGGACGGGAAGTCCTTCCGATTGGACACCTCGGCCGTTCCGGTGCGGGTCAAGGCCAAGAACGGGTCCGGCTGGGTCGCGCCGGACGCGACGCTCGAGGTCCGTCCCAACGGGTCGGTGGGGCCGAAGGCCGCTGTCGCCGGCGTCAGCTTTTCCGGTGGTGGTGGGCAGAGCAGTCTGGTCACCATCGACCGCGGTGGGCGTTCCATGTCGTGGGGCTGGCAGGGCGGGGTCCTGCCCAAGCCGGTGCTGGATGGGGACAGCGCCGTGTACCCGGAGGTGCTGCCTGGTGTGGACCTGAGGATGACGGCCACGCTCAAGGGCTTCCGCGAGGTACTCGTGGTGAAGACCCCGGAGGCCGCGAAGAACCCGAAGCTCCAGCGCGTCGAGTTCGACCTCAAGGCGAAGGACGTCCAGCTCAACACCGGCAACGACGGTGGCCTGGCCGCCACCGATGCCAATGGCAACCGGGTCTTCAAGGCACCCCCGGCCCTGATGTGGGATTCGAAGGGCGTACCCGCCCCGCTCGCCCTGTCCCCGAAGGAGAAGGTCGCCGCTGCCAAGTCCGAGGGCGGCACGCTACCGAAGCCGCCCGTGGGCGCCGAGCCGTCGGGGCACCCGGCGGACGGACCGGCCCTGGGCTCGAAGGTCGCGAAGATGGCCGTCCACGTCGATGCCGACTCGCTGGCCGTCGTACCGGACACCGCGATCCTCAAGCAGAGCGACCCGACAGCCTTCCCGCTCTACATCGACCCCTCCGTCGCCCTTGATGACGGTACGGAGCACACCGCGCTCCGCAACGATGGAGTGTCCTTCTGGAACTGGGACAACGGTGACGACGGCCTGGGCAAGGGCATGGGCAAGTGCGGCTCCTGGAACGGCTACTACTGCGGCCCCGGCTACGTGCAGCGCCTGTACTTCGAGTTCTCGCCGAGCAAGCTCGTCGGCAAGGAAGTCCTGAACGCCCGCTTCCGGGTCACCGAACCGTGGGCCTTCCAGTGCGAGGCGCGCAACGTCTTGCTGGTTCGCATGGACGGGGAGATCTCCCCGTCCACGAACTGGTGGAACAAGCCCAATTACGCCGACCTCATGGGGGACCGCTGGCTCTCCGCCGGCCGCGGATCACTCTGCGACCCGAACTCACCCGCTGCTCCGGTTGAATTCTCGGACAATCTTCCCGACGAACCGGATGAGAACCTCACACCCACCGTCCGCGACTTCGCCAACGGCAGGTACAACCGGCTGAACCTGGAACTGCGCGCGGAGGACGAGTCGGACGCCACCGCGTGGAAGCGGTTCCGCAACGACGCGGTCCTGTCCGTCGACTACATCGGCAAGCCCAACACTCCGATCTACGTGGGCCTCGTCGCGGGCAATGGTGAGATCTGCTCGGGTGACCCGGCCAATCCGTCGATCGTCTCGGACCCGACGCCTTCCATGACCGCGATCACGGAGACGGTGTGGGGCGGCGAGCCCGGCGCTTCCCTTCGGATCGCGATGCAGACCGAGAAGTGGGAAAGCGTCCAATCCGGCGGCGCCGGTACTTTCGTCTGGAAGCCGGTCAAGGCCAACGCGGGAGATTCCGACTTCATCGAGCGGCCGAGCTCGGGATACGTCGGGGACAACGTCACGGTCATCAGCGACCCTCCTGACACACTGACGGATGGCGCCCTGTACCGCTTCCGGACGTGGACCAAGTCGTTCGCGGACGGACAGGTACGGGACAGCGCGCCGAGCGGGGACTGCTACTTCAAGGTGGACTCCAGTGCCCCGAAGGCGCCGGGGATCACCTTCGGTGGCCCGTACAGCCTCTGCACCAGCACCAAGTGCGTGGCAGCAGGGAAGCCCGGTACCGCCGGATCGTTCACCTTCGGGCCCGGAAGCGGTGACACCAACACGGCCTACCAGTACAAGCTGACCACGGACACCGCCTGGACCGAGGTCGCCGGTGCGAAGCCGACGGTCTCCATCACCCCACCCCTGGCAGGGACCATGCGGCTGAGCGTGAAGGCCAAGGACTCCGTGGGCCGCTGGGGCAACACGAACATCGTCGACTTCATGGTTGGTCCGGGAGACGGACCCGTCGTCGCCTACACGTTCGATGAGGCCTCCGGCCCGGCCATCGACGTCTCCACCACCAACCCGGCCCTCCAGCAGAACGCGGACCTCTCCCCGAGTGCCCAGCGCAGCGGGACCGGCCGGCGGGGCTGGCTCGAGACCCCGACAGGGCACCACGATCGGGCGCTCAAGCTCAACGGCAGCGACGGGTACGCCAATGCGGCCTTCGGGAAGCCGGTGCTCGACACCCAGACCTCGTTCTCCGCGGCCGGCTGGGTTCGCCTCGACAACAGCGACCGGAACTACTCGCTGATGGGCGAGAGCGGCCAGTACATGAGCGGCTTCACCCTCTCCACCCGAGCCGGCAAGCCCTGGGGTCTGTCCATGAGCACGAAGGACGCCGTGGACGGCGACCTGACCACCCAATGGGTATACGGAAAGGACAACGCCCAGCCCGGTGTCTGGACCCACGTGGCCGCCACCTACAACGCCACCACCGACATCGCCCGGCTGTACATCAACGGCCAGCCCCAGGGCCAGATGACCGTGACCAACCCGATCGCTTCCAACGACACCTTCAGCATCGGCACCGTCAAGTGGCGGGGCAACTGGGTCAACTGCCTCGCGGGCCAGATCGACGAAGTCAAGCTCTGGCAAGAAGAGCTGACTGACCTCGCCATCAAGCAGGACGCCTCGCTCATCGACCCTGTGACGACGAAGCCCCACGTGAACTTGGCAGCAGCCTGGGACCTCTCCACGGCAGGCCCTGCCTTCGCCGACACCTCCGGCAACGGCCGCGCCCTGACGGCCACCGCCGGTACGCAGGTCAAGGAAGGAGCCCTGTCCTTCGACGGCACTCAGGCGGCCGTCACTGCTGGCCCGGTCGTCGACGACACCGGCTCCTTCACGGTGACCGCAGAGGCGAAGCTCGACAACGCCCGTCTGATCGACAAGCCGATCGGCTACAAGGCGCAGGTTATCGGGCAGCGCACAGCTACCGGCTCTTCCTGGGGTTTGTGGTTCGAGAAGACCGGCGCCAGTGACCAGCCGTCCGAGCAGGACCCCGCCCAGAACGTGACCGTCGTCGAAGGCACCTGGCACTTCGGCAGACTCACGGCCGACGGTTCCGGGACCTCAGTGGTCAGCGACAGCCTGGCAGCACTCGACACGGGCGTACAGGTGACCGGTGTCCACAACGCCCAGGACGGAACGATCACCCTCTACGTGGGCGCAGTCGGTCAGGCCCAGCCCAAGGCGTACACGGCCTCCGTCGGCAGCGGCGAGCTCGCCGTGGGCAAGGGCTTCGCCAGCAGCGCGTGGGGCAGCTTCCTGCCCGGCGAGATCAAAGGCATGCGCCTGTGGTCCGGCGCGATGAAGGACGCCGAGCAGGTCCTGAGGACCGTCTTCGGCACCACTGGCTGACAGCCAGAGACATCCCCGTCTTGCCGTGGGCGCCCCCCCCGGGGGGCCCCCCCCCCCCCGCCCCCCCAGTTCATAGGGGCCCCCCGGGGCGGCCCGTGCCCACGCGGGGGTAAACCCCCCCCGGGGGCGGTGGGCGGCGCCCCGCCCCAAGGC